>NZ_LZJF01000086.1 GCF_001666835.1 Mycobacterium sp. E3251
TACATCTTCAACGGCCGCTGGCAGTTCAGCTCGGGCACCGACCACTGCGACTGGATCATCCTGGGCGCGATGCTGGGTGACGGCGAGGGAAAGCCGTTGATGCCGCCGCAGATGTTGCACATGATCCTGCCGCGCAAGGACTACGAGATCGTCGAGGACTCATGGAACGTGGTGGGGCTGCGGGGAACCGGCTCCAAGGACGTCATCGTCAAGGACGCCTTCGTCCCGTCGTATCGGACGATGGACGCGACGAAGGTGATGGACGGCACCGCCCAGCGCGAGGCCGGCATGACCGAGCCGCTCTATCTGATGCCGTGGTCGACGATGTTTCCGCTGGGCATCTCGGCTGCCACGATCGGCATCGCCGAGGGGGCGCTGGCCGCGCACCTGGACTATCAGCGTGAGCGCGTCGGCGCCACCGGAACCGCGATCAAGGACGATCCCTACGTGATGTTCGCGATCGGCGAGGCGGCCGCCGACATCAACGCCGCCCGCCAGGAGCTGCTGGCCAACGCCGACCGCATCTACGACATGGTCGCCGCCGGCAAGGAGGTGTCGTTCGCCGACCGCGCGGCCGGGCGGCGCACCCAGATCCGTGCGGTGTGGCGCGCGGTGTCGGCGGTCGACGAGATCTTCGCCCGCTCGGGCGGCAACGCGGCCCGCATGGACAAGCCGCTGCAACGGTATTGGCGCGACGTCCATGTCGGCCAGCTGCACGCCATCCATGTCCCCGGCACCATCTACCACGCGTCGGCACTGAGTTCGCTGGGCGTCGACCCGCAGGGTCCACTCCGGGCGATGATTTAACTGGGCCGAGACAGCCAGAGGAGGCGCATCACGTTGACCGACCTGAAAAGCCTGGGCTACATCACCATCTAGACGAACGACATCGACTACATCAAGTCCCAGCCCGCCTATGACGGACGGCCGTTCGAGGTGATGCACGGGCTGAGCACCAACCGGGTCGGGGAAGGACACGTCGCACGCGACGATCCGAATGGGCGCCCGGGGATGAGCGCCGGCGAGATCGTCGACCGGTTGGGCTGGCTGGCCGGACCGGGGGTGACGGTCAGCGCGGTGCCCATCCCCGCCCTCAGCGGTGTCGACGAATCCCTCGATTACGCACAATGGGTGATCGAGGAGATCAAGCCCAAAGTGCCGTAACCGATTACCTGATCGTCAAGCCGCGCTTGCGGACCCACCACACCGCGGCGGTGGTGCCTGCGATCCAAACGGCCACGGCAATGGCCAGGTGCACGAAGCTCTTGGTGTCACGACCGAATACCGGCCAGATCATCGCGGGCAACTTGGTCCAGAGCACCTTGTGCTCGACCCCGTTCATCGGGTCGGCGACGTAGTACAGCACGTACGGCAGGGTCAGCACCGTCAGCCAGCTGCCGATGGTGCGCCGGTCGCCGCGCTGCCGCCATCGCCGGACCAGCGGCTCGACACCGACCGGGTGCAGCACCGAGATCAGGTTGCCCACCCCCAGCCAGGACACGATGGGCACGGCGACGGTGGGAATCGTGATCGCAAGCCGCCCAGGCGTTTCCAGGCACAGCGTCAACACCATGGCCGCCAGCAAGGTGGGCATCCCGACGAGCGCAAGCAGGGCAAGGTTTTTGATCAGCAGGATTCGCCAGAACGGCACGCCGTCGGACAGACCCGCCAGCACGCGGTAGTGATCGGCGCCCAACAGGTTGGTGGTCGTGACGTCGGCCAGCACCCACGACGAAAAGTAGGTGCCCACCAAAATCACCCAGTCGGTGTGGTGGCGGCCGATGGTCAGCGGCTGCACCAGCAGCCATGCGGCGGCGAAGACCACGTTGGCGACCACGCCCATCAGCCAGGTGCGGGGCGCGGTGAACGCCCACCGAATCTCGGCGAGCACCGCGGCCCCCAGGGCCGGCTTCTCGAAGTCCTTGGCGGCCCGCCGGGCGGCGGCCGGGCGGGGGGCCGACGCGCGCACGGCGGCGCGCAACGCGGCACGCGCGCGCGGGTGCGTCGGCCGTATCTCGGTGGTGATCAACTGCGTGCTCCTGGCAATCGATCGATCAGTGCGTGATCGCGAACTTCATGCCAGGCAGGATAGCGACATGAACCGCAAGCGTGTCGTCATTGCCGGGCTTGGAGACGCGGGTGTCCTGGCCGCGATCCGGCTGTCCGGGCACGCCGACGTCGTCGGCATCTCCGTCAAGCCCGCGCTGGTCAGCGGTCAGGAACTCGGCGTTCGGCTCTCGCGCCCGCACGATTGGGCCCGCGATTACTGGATACCGTTCGACAGGTTCCGGCGACTCGACCGGGTGCGGACGGTGCAGGCCCAGCTCACCGGCCTTGACCTGGCCGCCCGCACCGTCGTGGGCAAACGCGCCGACGGGGAAGCTCTCGCCGAGGAGTACGACGCGCTGATCATCGCGACGGGGGTCAGCAACGGCTTCTGGCGCCGGCCGACAATGCAGTCCGCGACGGAGGTCGGGGCGGAGTTGCGCGCCGCGCACGACCGGCTGGCGACCGCCCGCTCGGTCGTTGTCGTGGGCGGCGGCGCGGCGGCGGTGAGCAGCGCGCTCAACCTGGCCACCACGTGGCCGGACAAGCGGATCGACCTGTACTTCCCTGGGTCGCGCGCTCTGGGCGAGTACCACCCGCGAATTTGGGACCGGATTCGCGGCCGGCTCACCGCCCTGGGCGTGCGCATCCACCCGGGCCACCGCGCCGTGCTGCCCGACGCCTTCGCGGGCGACGAGATCACCGGCGACCCGGTCCGCTGGAGCACGGGACAACCCCCGGCTTGCGCGGACGCCGTGCTGTGGGCGATCGGGCGGGTGCGACCCAACACCGACTGGCTGCCGCCCGAGCTGCTCGACGAGGACGGGTTCGTGCGCGTGACACCGGAGCTGCGGGTGCCCGGGCACCGGGGCGTCTTCGCGGTCGGCGACGTCGCGGCGACCGACCCGCTGCGGAGCTCGGCCCGCAACCGCGGGGATGCGTTGGTGGCCCGCAACGTCCGGGCCGAACTCAGCGGCGGGCGGCTCGACACCTACCGCGCGCCGACGCGGCGGTGGGGTTCGCTGGTGGGGGTTCAGCCCAACGGGCTGGAGGTGTTTCTGCCCACCGGCCACGCGTTCCGCTTTCCGTCGTGGTCGGTCGAGCGGGTCGTGATGCCGTGGATCGTGCGCTGGGGCATGTATCGCGGTGTGCGGGAGAACAATCCGCTCGGCTGAGATCAGGCGCTGTTGAGCAGCAGCATGAGGCCGTAATCCATGTGGATCTGCTGGTGGCAGTGCAGCAGCGACAGGCCGGGCTGGTCGGCGACGAAGTCGACGTCCATGCTCTGGTAGCCGCCCAGCATCGCGACGTCCTTGCGCACGCCGGCCGTAGGCGTGCCGGCGAATTGGGTGATTTCGAACGTGTGCCGGTGCAGGTGCATCGGGTGCAGGTCGTCGCTGGCATTGCGAAAGCGCAGGCGGTAGCGCTTGTCGCGCTGCACGTTGAGCACGGGCTGGTTGGTGTCCATCGAGAAGGGCGCGCCGTTGAGGGTCCACACGTTGAAGCCGTTGTCGGCGGCGTTGCGCTTCTCGATCAGCAGCTCGATCGTGTGGTCGGGCGGCGGGACGGGCCCGAGCCGCGCGAACAGGCGGTAATCCCACTTGAACGGCGGGGGCGCGGCCCAGGCCGGATCCCCGCCGCGCCCGGCGTACTCGATCACCACACCCATGCCGTGACCGCGGTCATCGTCGGACAGGTCGCCCAGCACCCATACCCCCGGATTGTTCATGGTGACCACCGCCGAAATCCGTTCGGCCGCACCGAGCCACAGCACGGGCACTGCGGCCGGATTCGGCACCGGGTTTCCGTCCAGTGCGATCACGTTGAAGGCATGCCCGGGCAAGGCCAGGCTGCGCGATTCGGTGGCGCTGCCGTTCAGGACGTGCATCAGCACCCGCTGGCCGGTGCGCACCCGGATGGGGTCGTCGTGGCCGAGCATCCGGCCGTTGACCGCGAACGCCCCGTAACTGACCTCGAAGCCGCGGGGTTCGCCGCGAGCCAGCGAGGCCGCCATCGACGACTCGCCCCTTGCCTTGAGCTCCGGGTCTTCTTCGCCGGGCAGGAAATCACTGGCCATGTCACCGCCGCGCGTGAACGCGGGCTCGAATTCCTTGAGCGTCAGGAAGATCTCTTGGTCGTAGGCCCCGCCGTTATCCCTGGGTTCGATGTAGACCGGGCCGACCAGGCCACTGTATTGCCCGCGGGACAGGTCGGCGCGCGGGACCACATGGGTGTGATAGAAGCGGAAGCCCGCCGGGCCGGGGACGAAGGAGATGCGCCGCATGCCGTGCGCGGGCACATAGGGGGTGCCCTCTTCGGCGGAGCCGTCGACGTCGACACCCAAGTGCTGGCCATGCCAGTGCAGCTGCTCGGGGGAACCCGTGTCGTTGAAGACATCCACGGTTGTCCGCTGGCCCTCCTTGAACCGCAGCAGCGGTCCGGGGAATTGGCCGTTGTAGGTCAGGGTCGACACGACGTGGCCCGGTGCCAATTCGACTGTGCCGGTGCCGATCCGCAGCGTGTAGTCGGGCTTGCCGGCGGGTTGTTCGGACCGCCCACACGCGGCGCCCCCGCCCGCGGCCAGGGCGGCGAGCCCACCCCATTTGAAGAAGTCACGTCGATCGAGCGGCACGGTCATCATCCCCGCGGGTGCGCGTCCAGGGCTGGCAACAGGAAGTCGATGCGTCCGTCCAATTCGCTTGCCACCCTTTCGAATTCGCGGTAGCCGCCGGCCGACGGGTCGGGCAGGCTCCAGTGCGTCGTCGCCAGGTCATGGTCGAGCGCGTACTCGCGCACCCTGTCGCAGAGCGTGATCACGCACTCGAAGCGGCGCCGGGCCACGGCGGCCAACGGTTGGGGCCGGCGCCCTGCAAGGTCGATGCCGTACCTGTCGCGCATGACGCGTATCGCGTTGGGGTGCAGCTGCGGTTTGGGGTGGCTGCCCGCGCTCGCGGCCCGAATGCGCCCCTGGCCTTTGTGCTCCAGCAGCGCCGCGGCCATGGGTGATCGTGCGCTGTTACCGGTGCACAAGAACAGCACCGACCGCGAAGCCGGCTTTGCGACGGGTATCGGCGCGAGTGCCGGATGCAGCGCCGCGGCGGCCTCGCGGAACGCCCCGGCGCAGCCCGTGAGGTTCAGGCGGTAGTAGGTGTCGCGGCCGTCGAAACTGCTGCGCCGCGCGTCGACGAGGCCGGCCGAGCGCAGCAGCCGCAGGTGATAGGAAACCAGGTTCTGCGGCTCGTCGACGGCGGCAGCCAACTCCCGCACGCGGCGGTCGCTCCCCGCGAGTTCGGTCAATATGGCCCAGCGCACCGGATGCGAGGCCATCTGCATCAGCGACGGGACCGCCGTCTTATCTGCCACCATCTTGGCCGAGAATACATCAAATCAGTTTGATAGGTTGGCGTGGCGTATGCGGTAAGGAGACCGATTGGCCGACAACGACACCGGCGAGCTTCGCCGGAGCCTGGGCGTGTTCGACGCGGTGACAATCGGACTGGGTTCGATGATCGGCGCCGGGATTTTCGCCGCGCTCGGTCCCGCGGCGCGCGCGGCGGGCTCGGGGCTGCTGCTGGGCCTGGCGGTGGCCGCGGTGGTGGCCTACTGCAACGCCACCTCGTCCGCGCGCCTGGCCGTCCGCTACCCCGCCTCCGGGGGCACCTATGTGTACGGCCGCGAGCGGCTGGGCGATTTCTGGGGATACCTGGCGGGGTGGGGTTTCGTCGTGGGCAAGACCGCGTCGTGTGCCGCGATGGCACTGACCATCGGCTCCTATGCGTGGCCGTCGCACGCGCACCCGGTCGCGGTCGCGGCCGTGGTGGCGCTGACCGCGGTGAACTACGCCGGGGTGCGGAAGTCGGCCTGGCTGACCCGCATCATCGTCGCGCTCGTCCTCGCGGTGCTGGCCGCGGTGGTCGTGACGGCGTTCGCCTCGGGAGCGGCCGACGTCGAACAACTCCGCCCGGCGAATGCGACCGTCGGCGGGGTGGTTCAGGCGGCGGGGCTGCTCTTCTTCGCCTTTGCCGGCTATGCGCGCATCGCCACCCTGGGCGAGGAGGTGCGCGACCCGGCGCGCACCATCCCCCGCGCGATACCGCTCGCCCTCGCCATCACCCTGGCCGTCTACGCCCTGGTGGCAGTCGCGGCGCTGGCGGTAATGGGACCCCGGCGCCTCGGCCAGGCCACGGCGCCGCTGGTGGACACCGTGCGGGTGGCGGGGACGGGCTGGCTGGCGCTCGTGGTGCAGGTCGGTGCGACGGTGGCGGCGCTGGGCTCGTTGCTGGCGTTGATTCTCGGCGTCTCGCGCACGACCCTGGCCATGGCGCGCGACCACCACCTCCCGCACACGCTGACCGCCGTGCACCCGCGTTTCCACGTGCCGCACCGCGCCGAACTGCTGATCGGCGCCGTCGTCGCGGTCTTGGCCGCCACCGTCGACCTTCGGGGCGCAATCGGCTTTTCTTCATTCGCCGTGCTGATCTACTACGCGATCGCCAACGCCTCCGCTTTCACCCTCGGCGCCGATGAGGGCCGCCCGCACCGAGCGATCCCGGTGTTGGGACTGACCGGGTGTGTCGTCTTGGCATTCGCGATGCCCCTGTCCTCGGTGCTGGCTGGCCTGGCGGTGCTGGGCATTGGCGTCGCCGCCTACGCGATTCGGCGCGTCGCGACGAACTGAGAGTGGCGCGCTGATTCGATAAGTGCTTATATAGAAGAATGTCGAAACAAGGGCTGGCATGTTGCCCGACCCTGGCGACGGCCGCGATGGCCGAGTCCCAGGCCAACGAGCTGGCGACGATGTTCAAAGCGCTGGGCGACCCCGTTCGCCTCAGGCTGTTGAGCCTGATCGCCAGCCACCCCGGCGGTGAGGCCTGCGTCTGCGAGATCTCGGCCACCTTCGACCTGTCGCAGCCGACGATTTCCCACCACCTCAAGCTGCTGCGCTCGGCCGGGCTGCTGGACTGCGAGCGCCGGGGCACCTGGGTCTACTACTGGGTGATTCCCGCCGCGCTGCAGCAACTTTCGTCGGTGCTGAAACCATGACCAGGGCGCTCACGGCGGACGCGACGGCGACCCGGCTCCCCATCCTGGACCGGTTTCTGCCGATCTGGATCGGCGCCGCGATGGCCACGGGCCTGTTGCTGGGGCGCAGCGTTTCCGGTCTCGGTAACGCGCTGAGTGCCGTTGCCGTTCAAGGGGTTTCGCTGCCGATCGCGGTCGGCCTACTCGTCATGATGTACCCGGTGCTGGCCAAGGTTCGCTACGACCGGCTGGACGAAGTCACCGCCGACCGCAAGCTGATCGCGTCCTCCGTATTGCTCAATTGGGTGGTCGGACCCGCGGTGATGTTCACGCTGGCGTGGTCGCTGTTGGCCGACCTGCCCGAGTACCGCACCGGCCTGATCATCGTCGGGCTGGCCCGCTGCATCGCGATGGTCATCATCTGGAACGACCTGGCGTGCGGGGACCGCGAGGCCGCGGCCGTGCTGGTCGCGTTGAATTCGCTGTTCCAGGTGGTCATGTTCGCCGCGCTGGGCTGGTTCTACCTGTCGGTGCTGCCCGGGTGGCTGGGCCTGCCCCAAACCGGCATCCACGTCTCCCCGTGGCAGATCGCCAAGGCGGTGCTCGTCTTCCTCGGCATTCCGCTGCTCGCCGGATACCTGTCCCGCCGGCTGGGCGAACGAACCCGGGGCCGCGACTGGTACGAAACGCGGTTCCTCCCCCGCATCGGGCCGTGGGCCCTGTACGGGTTGCTGTTCACCATCGTGATTCTCTTTGCCCTGCAGGGCCACGCGATCACTTCGCGGCCGTGGGACGTGGCCCGCATCGCGATTCCGTTGCTGGCCTACTTCGCGATCATGTGGGCGGGCGGGTACGGCCTCGGACTGCTGCTGCGACTCGGCTACGCCCGCACCGCCACCCTCGCGTTCACCGCCGCCGGGAACAACTTCGAACTGGCCATCGCGGTCGCCATCGCGACCTACGGCGTCACGTCGGGGCAAGCCCTTGCCGGGGTTGTCGGACCACTGATCGAGGTGCCCGTGCTAATCGCGCTGGTCTACGTGTCGCTTGCGCTGCGCCCCAAGCTATTTCGCGGAGCCCAGGCCGATGCCCGGTAAACCCAGCGTCCTGTTCGTCTGCGTGCACAACGCCGGGCGCTCGCAGATGGCCGCCGCCTTGCTGAGCACGAAGGCCGAAGACCGCATCGAAGTCCGCTCCGCCGGAACGCAACCCGCCGACGAAATCAACCCCGTTGCGATTGCCGCGATGGCCGAGCTGGGCATCGATATCACCGCCGCCAGCCCGAAAGTCCTCACCGGCGACGACGTGCAGCGCAGCGACGTCGTCATCACCATGGGCTGCGGCGACACCTGTCCTTACTTTCCGGGAGTGTCCTATCGCGACTGGAAAGTGCCCGACCCCGCAGGCCAACCGCTCGCCGCGGTGCGCGCCATCCGCGACGACATCGCCCAGCGCGTCGAGGCGCTGATCGCCGAACTCCTACCCACCACCACCCCATAGCCGCACCGTAAAGAAAGGACACCTCATGTCTCGTGTGCAACTCGCCCTCAACGTCGACGACCTCGGCGAGGCGATCGCGTTTTACTCCAAGCTGTTCGGCACCGAACCGGCCAAGGTCAAACCCGGGTACGCCAACTTCGCGATCGCCGAACCCCCGCTGAAGCTGGTGCTGCTCGAGAACCCCGGCCACGGCGGCAGCCTCAACCACCTCGGTGTGGAGGTCGCCTCCAGCGACACCGTGCACGACGAAATCGCGCGCCTGACCGAAGGCGGCCTCGTCACCGAGGAGGAGCTCAACACCACCTGCTGCTTCGCCAACCAGGACAAGGTGTGGGTCACCGGCCCCGGCGGGGAACGCTGGGAGGTCTACACCGTCATCGCCGACTCCGAGACCTTCGGACCCAGCGACGAAGCCGTAGAAAGCTGCTCTTGTAGCGGATAGGCGGGCCGATACGGTTCCCCGGGAGGCCGAACGGGAAGACTGAGCGGATGGCCGACCCCGGAGAAGACGCGTTCGAAAAGCTGGTCGCGGTGCTGAACTACCCGATGTACGTGGTGACCACGCGGGCCGACGACATCGCGGCGGGCTGTCTGGTTGGGTTCGCCAGCCAGACCAGCATCCACCCGCCTCGATTCCTGGTCGGGCTGTCCAAGAAGAACCACACGTTCCGGGTCGCCACCGAGGCGACTCACCTGGCGGTGCACGTGTTCGACCGCGAGCACCTCGACATCGTGGAGCTGTTCGGCAGCCAAACCGGCGACACGATCAACAAGTTCGACCGCTGCTCGTGGCACAGCGGTCCGGCGCAGGTGCCCATCCTCGACGACGCGGCCGCATGGTTCGTCGGCGAGATTGTCGAGCGCTTCTCGCTGGGCGACCACGTCGGGCATCTGCTCGCGCCGGTGGACGGCCGGCCCCCGCGGGAACTGGAAAGCTGGGTGTCCTTCAGCGACGTTCAGCATCTGGAACCCGGCCACGAGGCGTAACGGTGATTCCCCGGGTGGGCACCGTTGCCGGCATCGCCGAACTCGCTTCGTTCTACTCCGATCCCCCGCCGGGCGTGCGGGCCAACATGATCTTCAGCGCCGACGGCGCGGCCGCGTTCGGCGGCCGGGCCGGTCCGCTGTCATGTCCCGTCGATCAACAGCTGCTGAAAACCCTGCGGGGCTTCGCCGACGTCGTCCTGGTGGGCGCCGGCACGGCGCGCGCTGAGAACTACGGCCCGGTGCGGCTCATCGACGCGGGCCGGACCGCACCACCCCCGATCGCGGTGATCAGCCGCAGCGGCCGGCTGCCGTCGAGGCTGTTCGACGACCCCGACCAGCCACCGATCGTGGTGACGTGCGCGCAGGCCGCGGCGGCGCGAGAGGACTTCGGCGACGGCGGGCGGCAGGTATTGGTGGCGGGCGAAGAATCCGTCGACGTGGCACGGGTCGTCGCGCTGCTGCGCGCACGAGGGCTGCAACGCATCCTGTGCGAGGGCGGCCCGACCGTGCTCGACGAGCTGGTGGAGGCCGATGCCGTCGATGAGATCTGCGTGACTTTGGCCCCCAAACTCGCCGCCAGCCAGCCGGTGGGCCACCGCCTGACGCCGTCGTCGCTGCCCGCACCGGTGACGATGCGCCTCGAACACGCGCTGGTTTGCGACGGCTACCTGTTCTTGAAATACCGCCGCTGATTCCGCTCGACATGCAGCCGACGGGACCGCTTCCTATGATGGAAATGCCCGGTTGAACACTCACATCGAATCGCCTGCGCGGCATCATTTTCAGTTCCTCGCCGTCCACTTTCTCGAGCCACACAGAGGAGGACTATCGGCCAGGTGAGCAGCTCAAAAGACGACCATGACTACCGCAATCTGGCGGTCAACCGGCTGCGGCCCAGCGAACTGCAATGGGCGCTGAACCACGACGCCGTGCACGGAATCGCGTACGCCTTCAAGAATCCCGTCGCCGTCGCCGAATCCATCGACGATCCCGACGACGACAGAAAGACCTATCTGATCCGCGTCAAGCGCGACGACCTGGCCAACGCTTTCGGGAAGATCAACGACTGGATCACCGAAAACCCCGGCCCCGCCGGGATGCAGGCCTTCGGATTCGTGCGGGCGCTGTCCCGCGAAGGGCTGACCGAACGCACCAGCGGTGACGACGAACTCCGTTAATCCGCGTTGCGCAATTAGCTGGCTTTCGCTATTCACCGTGCCCAGCGGCCTGTGAAACCTTAGCCTTATGCCTGCGCACGGTCGGTGACTGAGGAGTCGGGATGGGTGACACGACCGCGGATTCGCGGGAGGGTTCGCAGTTCGGGCCATATCTGCTGCGGCGGCTGATCGGTCGCGGCGGCATGGGCGACGTCTATGAGGCCGAGGACACGGTCCGGGAACGCACCGTCGCGCTGAAGCTGATGTCGCAGACGCTGTCCACCGACCCGGTCTTCCGCTCCCGCATGCAGCGCGAGGCCCGCACCGCGGGCCGGCTGCAGGAGCCGCACGTGGTCCCGATTCATGACTTCGGCGAGATCGACGGCCAGCTGTATGTCGACATGCGCCTGATCGACGGCAAAGACCTGGCCACCATGCTGAGCCGGTACGGGCCGCTGTCCCCGCCCCGGGCCGTGGCCATCGTGCGCCAGATCGGCTCGGCGCTCGACGCCGCGCACGCCGCCGGGGTCCTGCATCGCGACGTCAAGCCGGAAAACATCCTGGTGAGCGCGGACGACTTCGCCTACCTCGTGGACTTCGGGATCGCCAGCGCCAGCGCCGACGAAAAGCTGACGCAGATCGGCACCACCGTGGGCACCGTCAAATACATGGCCCCGGAGCGGTTCAGCGACTCCGATGTCACCCATCGGGCCGACATCTACGCCTTGGCCTGCGTGCTGTACGAGTGCCTGACCGGATCCCCGCCGTACACCGGCGACCAGATCAGCGTGATGGGCGCCCACCTGCACCAGGCGATCCCAAAGCCCAGTGCCGCGCGGCCGGGCATCCCGGTCGCCTTCGACGCGGTGATCGCCCGCGGCATGGCGAAGGATCCCGTGGACCGCTACGCCAGCTGCGGTGACCTGTCCGCGGCCGCCTACGCGGCGCTGGCCGAACCCGACCAGGACCGGGCCACCGACATCCTGGCGCGCAGCCAGGTGGCGCGGATGCCGGCGGCGTTCGCCGGCCAGCAGCCCGGGGGAATCGCCCAGGCCGCCCCCGCGCACGCCCCGTCGTCCGGCCCGATGTGGGCGGCGCCGCCACCACCCGGGGGCCCGGGGCCCCAGCCGACGGGCTGGCCCGGCGCCCCCACCTGGGGTCCCAGCACCACCGGGGCGCCATGGGGGCAGCCGCCGCGGCGCAGCAAAAAGCCCTGGCTGTGGGTGGGCGTCGCCGCCACCGCCCTGGTGGCCATCGTGGGCGTGGCGCTCGCCGTCGTTCGACCGTGGGAGTCGTCGTCCGCGCCCACGCCGAGCAAGCAACCCCCGCCACCGGACGCCGTTGCGCTCCGGGTCCTCGATGACGGTGTATTCGTCGGCAGCTCGGCGGCGTCGATGACCATCGACATCTTCAACGAACCCATCTGCCCGCCCTGCGGCAGTTTCATCAGGTCGAACGCGGGTGACATCGAGAGCGCCGTGAACAACAAGAAGCTCGCGGTGCGCTACCACCTGCTCGACTTCCTCGACGACAAGTCGCACAGCAAGAACTACTCGACCCGGGCGGTGGCGGCGTCCTACTGCGTGGCCGCCCAGAATGACGCCAAGACCTATACCGCCTTCTATTCGGGCTTGTTCGCCAGCAACTTCCAGCCGGCGGAGGACGCCGCGGAGGACCGCACCGACGGCGAACTGGCCCAGCTGGCCAAGACCGTCGGTGCGGACGCCGACGTGCTGACGTGCATCAAGTCCGGGGACGAAGTCGGCGCGGGCAAGGCGAAGTCCGCGGCCGGGTACGCGACGCTGTCGGGGCTCAACGCCAATTCGACACCCTTCGTGTGGGACGGCACCGCGTCGGTGAACTACTCCGACCCGACCTGGCTGACGAAGCTCCTCGGATAGCCCGCCGATGAGCGATGACATCAGGGCGAGCGACGACGACCGCAACGCCATCTGCCAGGCGCTCGACGCGGCGCTGGGTGACGGTCAGCTGTCGACCGAAGAGCACCGCGAGCGGGTAGCCGCCGCTACCAGGGCGACCACCCTGCGCGAGCTGCGGTCGCTGGTGACCGACCTGCAGATCCGGCCGGCCCCGGAGCGAACGCCGGCCCCGCGGTCACGAATCGGCCGGCGCGGGGCCTGGATCGCCATCGCCTGCGCGGTGGTGCTGCTCGGCGCGGGCCTCGCCTGGGGACTGCAGCGCGACACCCCGTCCGCCCCACCGGCGGCGACCACCCCCACCGCGGCGCCTGCCGGCTCCGCGGCCCCGGCCACAAGCACGACAGCGCCGCCGGCGCAGCTATTGACCCTCAGCGGGGTGAGCGGGGTGCTCGCCCAGATGCGGACGCAGTTCGGCGACACGATGGGCTACCAGCTGAACATCTACCAGGATCAGGTGGTGGTCCAACGCCCGGACACCGCGAACGCGCAAAAGATGGTGACCTGGCTGTACCGCGACGGCAATTGGGCGAGCGTCGGGCCCAAAATGGCCGTGTCCTCCCGCCTGGCGGTCGGTGACCTCAGCAAGTTCGACGTGCAGGCGGTCGTCGGCGTCGTGCAGCAGGCGCCCCAGACGCTGCACGTCTACGACGCCAACCGGATCTTCCTGGCTGTCGAGTCACGCAAGGACGGTGACCTGAACTTGCGTATCAACGTCTCCGACGGCGCCCTCAGCGGGTCCATCGCGGTGGCCGCGGACGGCACCGTCGTACAGATCTCTCCCCCGGCCCGCTGATCCCGGCGGCCCACTGATCGCGCGACCGACACGTGCCGGGACGATGTTGTACGTTTCGTGCGGTGAGGCCAGCGGGCGCTCGCCGCCATGGTCCTTCGATGGGAGTCAGCAGTGACCGGCGCGCAGGACTCGCGGGTGGGCACGATGTTCGGGCCCTACCGGCTCAACCGGCTGCTCGGTCGCGGCGGGATGGGCGAGGTCTACGAAGCCGAGCACACCGTCAAACAGTGGACGGTCGCGCTCAAGCTGATGTCCCACACGTTCAGCCAGGACCCGGTGTTCCGCAAGCGAATGGAGCGCGAGGCCCTCATCACGGGCCGGCTGTTGGAACCCCACGTGGTCCCGATACACGACTACGGCGAAATCGACGGGCAGCTGTATCTCGAGATGCGGCTCATCGAGGGCGTCGACCTCGGCAGCCTGATCGAACGGGTCGGGCCGCTGCCGGCACCGCGGGCGGTGGCCATCATCCGGCAGGTCGCGTCGGCCCTGGACGCCGCCCACGCGGCCGGGGTGACCCACCGTGACGTCAAACCGCAGAACATCCTGATCACCGGCGACGACTTCGCTTATCTCGTCGACTTCGGGATCGCCAGCGCGAAGACCGACGAAAAACTCACCCAACTGGGCACCGCGGTCGGCACATTGAAATACATGGCGCCCGAACGGTTTTCCAGCGAAGAGGTGACGCCGCGCGCCGACGTCTACGCGCTGGCCTGCGTGCTCTACGAATGCCTGACCGCGACCCCGCCCTATCGCGCCGACAGCACCGGCATGCTGATCAGCGCCCACATGATGCAGCCCATCCCCAAACCCAGCGAGCAGGGCTCCGGGGTGAGCCCGGCCTTCGACGCCGTGATCGCGGGCGGCATGGCCAAGGATCCGATCGAGCGCTATCCCACCGCCGCCGCCCTGGCCGAGGCCGCGCACCGGGCGCTCACCAGCCCCGAGCGCGAACGCGCCGACACGATCCTGCGCCAGAGCGAAATCCTCTCCCCCGCAACACATTCCGCACCGATTAAGCGCAACCACTGGCCGATCGTGGCCGCCGCCGCGGTGCTCGTCGTCGCCGTCTGCGCGGTCGGGCTCTGGCTTATGCTGAAACCCGACGGCCAGCGGCACGCCAAGGCAACCGTCGCCAAGACCCCGCCGCCGTCGACCGCCGCCCCCAACGGCGACCAGGCCCGGCTGATGAGCCTGCTCCCACCGGGCTACCTGGCCGGCACGTGCACACCCGCGACCCCGGAGTCGGGCAGCGTCTGGGTGCACGCCGTCGCCATGGTCACCTGCGGGCAGAACACCCAGCCCGGCGGTCCCAGCCACGCCACCTACGGGCTGTTCCCGACACCGGACCGGTTGAAGAAGGCCTTCACCGACGACATCGCCAACGTCAGCCTGGTGAATTGTCCCGGCGAGGGCCGCTCACCGGTCAGCTGGCACTACGACCAGACCCCGAACGAGATGGCCGGGCTGATCGCGTGCGGCACCTACAACAATCACCCGAACGTGATCTGGACCAACGACGAGAAGCTGATGCTCAGCGACGTGTCCGGGGACCCGGCCACCGTCGAAGACCTGCACACCTGGTGGGATGCCTACGGTTGATCCCGCCGTTCGGCGTCGGCGTCGTCGACCGTCAGGGGCAAGGCCAGCTCTTCGAGGGGGCGGCGTTCGGCCGCGATCCCGAGCCGCAATTCGACCAGCCCCGCGATCGCCATGACGGCGGCGCCCGTCAGGAACGACCACACCACCTGACCGCGCTCCCCGGAATTGATCAGCTGCCCGAACAGCAGCGGGCCGGTGATGCCGCCGATCGCGGTTCCCACCGCGTAGAAGAACGCGATCGCCAGCGCCCTGGTCTCCATCGGGAAGATCTCGCTGACCGTCAGGTAGGCGGCGCTGGCGCCGGCGGAGGCGAGGAAGAACGCGACCGCGAGGACGGCGATGAACGCCCAGACCCCGCCGATCTGGGTCACGAACAGCACCGCCAGGATGGCGGCGACGACCGCGGACCCGATGTAGGTGGCCGTGATCATCGGCTTGCGGCCGATGGTGTCGAAGAGGTGGCCGAGCGCCAGCGGCCCGACGAAATTGCTGAGCGCCCAAAGGATGAAGAACAGCGGCACCTTCCCGGACGGCACCCCGTAGAACCCGCTCAACAGCGTGCCCAGGTTGAACGTCACCCCGTTGTAGAGGAACGCCTGCCCGGTGAACAGCGCCAGCCCCAGGATGGCGCGTTGCGGGTAGAGCTTGAACGCCACCCTGGCGATTTCGCGGAACGAAATCGTCTCGCGCTGGCGGATTTTGAGCTCACGTCCGTGCGGCTCGGGCAGTGGCTCCCCGGTTTCCTGCCGCACCGCTTCCTCGATCTCGCCGACGACCCGCTCGGCCTCCTCGTCGCGGCCATGGATGAACAACCACCGCGGACTCTCCGGGACGTTGCGCCGGACGAGCAGGACGAAGATGCCGAAGATGGCGCCGACGCCGAAGGCGAGCCGCCAGCCGATGTTGGGCGCGAAGTGCGAGGTGTCGAGCAGGACGAGCGCGCCTGCGGCTCCCGCGGCCGAGCCGAGCCAGTACGTGCCGTTGATGATCAGGTCGACGCGGCCGCGCAGGCGCGCGGGGATCAACTCGTCGATGGCCGAATTGATCGCGGCATACTCGCCGCCGATGCCGGCACCGGTGAAGAACCGCGCGGCGAAGAAATACCAAGGGGCGAAAGCGAATGCGGTCGCAACCGTGGCCACCAGGTAGACCGCCAGGGTCAGCATGAACAGATTGCGCCGCCCGAAGCGATCCGTCAGGTGACCGAAGAACAGCGCGCCCAGGCAGGCGCCGGCGATGTAGAACGCGGCCGCCAGGCCGATCTGCGCCGCGTTCAGGTCGATGCCGCTGTCTCGCTCGGTGAGGCGAGCGGATACGTTGCCCACCATCGTGACCTCGAGCCCGTCGAGGATCCACACCCCGCCGAGACCGATGACGACGCGCCAGTGGAATCGAGACCACGGGAGCCTGTCCAACCGCGCCGGCACGCGGGTCGTGATGGTTCCGGTTTGCACGCTTCCGCTCATCTGGCTCCTATCCGAGGTGATTGGAGAATTACCCAAGCGAGGCGCACGGCAAGCCTCAGCCGCGTTCGGCGCGCGATTCCTCGGGGGTCCAGGCCTGCGGCTGGCCCGGGTGGCCGGGGAACAGGAAGTCGATGAACGCCGCGGCGGTGGGCTGCGGTTCGTGGTTGGCCAATCCCGGTCGTTCGTTGGCCTCGATGAAGGCGTATTCGGCGCCGGTGACGTCGGGCACCAGCAGGTCGATGCCCGTCACCGGGATGCCGATCGCCTCGGCCGCCGTCACCGCGACCCGGCACAGTTCCGGGTTCACCACCGCGGTGACGTCGTGGATCGTGCCGCCCTGGTGCAGGTTGGCGGTGCGCCGGACGCGAAGCCGGGTGCCCTGGGGCAGCACGTCGTCGAGCGTCCAGCCCGCCTCGGCGACCGTCGACTCGGTGAGGTCGTCGAGCGGGATGCGGGACTCGCCACCGGTGGCCGCGGAACGCCGCCGGCTTTCGGCCGCGATCAGGTCGCGGATGCTGTGCTCCCCGGTGCCGATGATCTCGGGCGGCAGCCGCAAGGCCGCGGCCACCACCCGGCCGTCGATCACCACCAACCGAAGGTCGTCGCCCTGCACGCGCTGCTCGATCAGCACGTCGGGGTATTGCTGGCGGGCGCGGGCCAGGGCGGCGGCGAGCTCCTCGGGACCGTTTTCGGCGGTCACCCCGACGGTGATGCCCTTGCCCTGCTCGCCGCGGGTCGGTTTGACGACGACCTCCCCGACCTCGGTGAGGAAGTTGTAGTCGCCCTCGTCGAAGGTGGCCAGCCGCGCGCGGGGCACCGTGATGCCCGCCTCCGAGACGAGGCGGCGCGTCAGCCGCTTGTCGTCGCAGCGGCACATGGCGACCGCCGAGGTGTATTCGGACAGCGATTCCCGGGTGACGACGCTGCGTCCGCCGTGGGTGAGGCGCATCTCGCCGGTCTCGGCGTCGAGCACCTCCACCCAGATGCCGCGGCGCAGCGCCTCGTCGGCGATGATCCGCGCGTAGGGGTTGAGGTCGTCGACCGTCTCGGGCGGCGGGCTGAAAAGCGGCTCGTTGATGGCGTTCTTGCGCTTGATCGCCAGCACGGGGACGCGACGGAAACCCAGCTTCTCGTACAGGCCGATGGCGGCGGCGTTGTCGTGCGCGACCGACAGGTCCATGTAGGCGCGGCCCGCGTTGCGGAAGCGGTCCGCCAGCGCGCGCGTGAGGGCGGCGCCGATCCCGGGAAGTCCGGCGGCCGGGTCGACGGCCAGCGTCCACAGGCTCGACCCCTGCTCGGGGTCGGAGAACAGCAGTTCGTGGTCGACGCCGGTGACGGTGCCCACCACGGCGCCGTCTTCGTCGCGCACCGCCAGCAGGTAGGTCACCGCGGGCACGTTCAGGTGGTTGTTCCAGATGACGTCGACCCCGGCCGGGACCATCCCGCAGCGAACGTAGACGCGGTTCATGGCGTCGGCGTCGACCGGATCGTTCAGCGTGCGCACGGTCACGCCGAGCGGCGCGGGCGACAGCTCTTCCGGCGTGGTATCGGTGAAGCGCAGGCGGTAGGTGTGGCTGGGGTCGATGAAGAGCTCGGTCGGCGCTTCGGCGACCACCACGTGGGATTCGCGGGCGTAGATGCAGATGTCGCGGCGCCCGGGCCCCTCCCTGCGCAGCGCTTCGACCAGCTGGTGGGCGTCGGCGAAGGTCTGGCCGAAAATAAGCCGGCCCCAGCCCAATTCGAGCTCGACATCCTTGGCCATCGCCTCCACCAGCTCCGGCGGCGAGGCGTCGTGGAGGCCCATCGTGATCGCCTCGGTGTGATCGCCGGGGGGATCGGTCACGGTCATGCCACCGGGCCCGTGATGCCGTGTCGCTGCAGCCAGAGTTCGAGCAGGGCGAGCTGCCAGAGTTCATTGCCGCGCAACGGCGTCAGCTTGCTGTTGGGGTCGGCCAGCAGGGCGTCGACCGCCTCCGTGCGAAACAGGCCGCGCTCCTTGGCAACTGGTGCATACAGCGCGTCGCGCACCATGTCGAGGTAGGGCCCTTCGAGGTGGGTCAGCGCCGGGACCGGGAAGTATCCCTTGGGCCGGTCGATGACCTCCGACGGAATCACCCGTCGCGCAGCCTGTTTGAGCACGCCCTTGCCCTCGTGGGCGATCTTCAGTTCCGGCGGGCAGGTCGCCGCCAGCTCGACGAGCTCGTGGTCCAGGAACGGCACCCGGCCCTCCAGGCCCCATGCCATGGTCATGTTGTCGACGCGCTTCACCGGGTCGTCCACCAGCATGACGGTGGTGTCGAGCCGCAGCGCGCGGTCGACGCCCGTCTCGGCGCCGGCGCGGGCGAAGTGCTCGGTGACGAAGCGCTCGCTGGGGTCGCCCGGGGCCATGATCCCCGGCCCGAGCAGGCCCGCCATTTCCGCCGAGTCGCGGTCGAAGAAGGCCCCGCGGTACTCGGCGACTGAACCCTGCAGGGAGGCGGCGGCCGGCGAGCCCATCGGCGGGTACCAGTGGTAGCCGGCGAACACCTCGTCGGCGCCCTGGCCCGACTGCACGACCTTCACGTGGCGCGCCACTTCCTGGCTGAGCAGGTAGAAGGCCACGCAGTCGTGGCTGACCATCGGCTCGCTCATCGCGCCGATCGCCCCGTCGAGGGCGGGCAGCATCCGGTCGGTTTCGATGCGGATCTGATGGTGGTCGGTTTCGAAGCGCCGGGCGATGATGTCCGACCACCGGAACTCGTCGCCCTCGACGCCGCCGGCCGACTCGAAGCCGATCGAGAAGGTCATCAGCCCGTGCTGGCCCGCCTCCGCGAGCAGGCCGACGATCAGGCTGGAGTCGACACCGCCCGACAACAGGCAGCCGACCGGCACGTCGGCGACCAGCCGGCGCTTGACCGCGACGCGCAGGGAGTCGAGCACCGCGTCTTCCCAGTCGGTTTCCGACCAGCCGGCGCGGTCGTCGTGCCGGGTGAAGTCGGGGGTCCAGTACGTGGTGGTGGTGCGCCGGCCGTCGGGCTCGATGGCGACCAGCGACGCGGGCGGCACCTTGCGGACGCCGCGCAGGATGGTCAGTGGCGCGGGGACCACCGAGTGGAACGTCATGTAGTGGTGCAGCGCGATCGGGTCGATGCGGGTGTCGACGCCGCCGCCCGCCAGCAGCGCCGGCAGGGCCGAGGCGAAGCGGATCCGGTGGCTGTCCTCGGTCAGGTAGAGCGGCTTGATCCCGAGCCGGTCGCGACCGAGCAGCACCCGGCCGCTGTCGCGTTCGACGATGGCGAAGGCGAACATCCCATGCAGGTGGCTGACGAAGTCGTCGCGCCAGTGGTGATAGGCCTTGATCAGGACTTCGGTGTCGCTGTGGGAGAAGAACCGGTAGCCGTGGCCGGTGAGTTCGCGGCGCAGCTCTTTGTAGTTGTAGATGCAGCCGTTGAAGGCGATGGCCAGACCCAGTTCGGGGTCGACCATCGGCTGAGCGCCCGCCTCGCTCAGGTCGATGATCTTGAGGCGGCGATGACCGAGCGCGACACGGCCCTGTGACCAGGCGCCGGAAGCATCGGGGCCGCGTCGCGCCATCACGGCGGCCATTGCTGACACCGCTGCTACATCGGGGACCTGCCCGTCGAGCCGTACCTCCCCGGTGACTCCGCACACTCCTTGAACCATACCGAAGGCGGTTGCGGCGCACCCGTACGGCCACTGTGAAATGCGTCGGCGCGCAGCTCGGACCGGTTCCCGGGGGCCGATCGCGGCGATCTCTCAATTCGGGCGCGCTTTATCGTGGGGGGCCGGAGATTACCGGCGGCGGTACCCGCGACGTTAAATCTTGGTTGCGCTCTGCTCTCGCCGTTGGCGAGCCACTGGGCCGGCCACGACGTCCGCCCCTACCGCTCAGGCGGCCGCGCGGCGGTGGTTGCAAATGGCGGTCGTTGCGGCACATGACTTTTCGGTCTCCGCGTGGCATCGGCCGCCCGGCACGCTCGGGCACCCGCCGCCAACCTCCCTGAAAAACGTGGCAGATTTGTGTGAGGTGGCGCGGTGGAAGCCGGCAGGAAAACTTCGGCGATCCCGGCTAATGTTCAGCCACCGTTAGGGCTTGGAGCCCAGATGCCACATCGAGGAACATCGTGACGCGAACAATTGCGCGCCTTGGGAACTGGTCGACAATAGTCGCGCTCGTGGGTGCCGCGGTGTTTTTCGCCGCACCCGCGTCGGCCGATCAAAAAGACGATGCGTTCATTTCGGAGATTCAGCGCAACGGGATCGTCTTTTCCGACCGCGGCGCCGCGATCGCCGCGGGGCACAACATGTGCGCGGGACTCGATTCCGGGAAGACGCCAACCTCGTTGGTGCTCAACGTGGTACGGGCAACCGATCTGTCGGCGCACGAAGCCGGCTATCTTCTCGGCGCCTCGGTGGCGTCCTACTGCCCACAACACAGGGCCGCTATCGGCGCTTCGGTCTCCTGACCGTTATCCGGCGCGCTCCCCGGGCAGCTTGCCGTCCCGCGACGCCGCCGTTTGCTGACCACCGTGGGCGAGCTCGAGCCGGCGTTCCGCGAGGACCAGCAGATGCCTGAGTCGTTGTCCGTACAGACCCACCGAATCGTGGGTGAGCATGTCGTCGTGCGCGCAGTCGACGGAGTAGGTGAGAATCTCGCCGGAGACGAGCGGCCGCCACGACTGGGACAGGAACGCACCGCGGTCACCCCCGTCCCCCGCGGCGGAGAAGATGGTGATATCGCCGTCGAAAACGCCGGGCCGGTGGGTTCGGTAGCGGTCGATGTTCTTGCGGAGGTTCTCGGCGAGCAGGTCGACGAGCCGCTCGGATCGCGAGCCTTCCGGAAGCCGTGGTTCGCCCGGCCCGTCACCGTGCGGGACGACTCCGCCGGCAGCACCGTTCATGGTGGGTTGGGCGTCGAGCAGGATCAGGCGGCCGATTGCGCATCCGCGCCGCTGCAGCTCCACCGCGACTTCGTGCGCGATGACCCCGCCGAACGACCAGCCGAGCAGGTTATAGGGCCCGGAGGGATGAATCTCCTGCAACCTGTCGGCATAGTTTTCCGCCATCTCGCGGATTGATCGAGGTTCGGTCTCTTCGCCCTGCCGGGTCTGCTGAATACCGATGATCGGGCAGTCCAGGTAACTGCCGAGCACCTGATACGGCCAGCTCACGCCGCCCGCCGGATGGATGCAGAACAACGGGGTGCCTGCGCCCCGCTTCAGGGTCTGGATGGGAACCACGTCCTGGGTGGTGGTCGTGTCCGTGCCCAGCCGCTGGCTCAGGGTCCGGACCGTGGGCGCGTCGAACAGGGTGCGCACCGCGAGGTCGACCACCAGGTTGGTGTTGATCGTCGCGATCAGGCGCATCGCGGAAATGCTGTCGCCGCCCAGGTCGAAGAAGGAGTCGTCGACGCCGACCCGCTCCACACCGAGCACCTGAGCGAAGCTGCCGGCGAGGATCTCCTCGGTCGCGTTCGACGGGGCCCGGTAGCCGCCATCGGTGTACTCGGGCGCCGGCAGGGCGCGGGTGTCCAGCTTGCCGTTGGGCGTCAGCGGCAGCGCGTCGAGTCCCACCACGGCCGTGGGGACCATGTAGCCCGGCAGTCGCCCGGCCAGCGCCGTGCGCGCCTCGGCGGGATCGGCCGTTCCGGTGACATAGCCGACCAGGCGTTTGTCCCCGGGGCGGTCCTCTCGGGCGATCACCACCGCCTGCTGCACGCCGTCCAATCGGGCCAGCGCGGCCTGGACCTCGCCCAGTTCGATGCGGTAGCCGCGGATCTTGACCTGCTCGTCGGCGCGACCCACGTACACCAGCTGCCCGTCGTCACCCCAGAGCACCAGGTCCCCGGTGCGGTACATGCGCGCCCCGGGTTCGCCGAACGGGCAGGCCACAAACCGCGAACCGGTCAATCCGGCGCGCCCGACGTATCCGGCGGCCACGCCGGTTCCGGCCACGTACAACTCGCCCACCACGCCGGCGGGCACGGGCCGCAGCCAGCCATCGAGCACGAACAACCCGGCGCCGGGCACCGGCGAGCCGATCGGCGGCGTCCCCGAGCCCGCAGCCAGCGGGGCGCTGATCGCCACGCACATCGTCGTCTCGGTCGGGCCGTAGGCGTTGACCATCACCCGACCCGGCGCCCAGCGATCGACCACCTCGGGCGGGCAGGCCTCGCCGGCCATCACCAACGCCACCGAATCCAGGCCCGCCGGGTCCAGCGTCGACACCGCCGACGGCGTCTGGGTCAGCACGCTGACCCCTTCGTCGACCAGCAGGGCGCGGAAGTCCGCCGGCGAGCGCACCACCGACTCGGGCACCACCACCACTCGCCCGCCGCGCAGCAGCGGGGCGAAGATCTCCCACACCGACACGTCGAAGGCGTACGAGTGGCACTGCGTCCACACGCCCGGGGCGGGCAGACCGGCGTCGAGCGAGCCGATGAGTTGCGTCACGTTACGATGCGTGACCGCAACACCTTTCGGCAGACCGGTGGTTCCCGAGGTGTAGATGATGTACGCGATGCCGTCCGCCCCCGGCACGGGCGGCGCGGTGCGCGGATAGCCGTCGATCGCTGGGTCTTCGATGTCGACGACCCGCACGCCGGTGCCGTCCAGCCGCGACAGCAGTCCCGCGGTGGTGACCGCGGCGACCGGCGCGGCATCGTCCAGCATGAATCGGATCCGCGCGGCCGGGGCGGCCGGGTCGATCGGCAGGTACGCCGCCCCGGTCTTGAGCACCGCCAGGATCGCCACAATTGCCTGCGCCGAACGCGAAAACAGCAGCGCCACAGACTGTTCCGGGCCTGCGCCCTCGGCGACGAGCCGGTGCGCCAAGCGGTTCGCCGCCTCGTCCAGCTCCCGGTACGTCATGGACAGCCGGCCCCAGTTGAGCGCAACGGCGTCCGGCCGGTGGGCGACCTGCGCGGCGAACATCTCCACGATCGACACCGTTGGGGGCACCGGCCGGGTCAGCGCCGCCCGGTTTCCGATTTCGTCCAGGCGGGCGTGCTCCGGCCCGTCGAGCAGGTCGACCGAGGAGAGCCGCCGGGTCGGGTCTGCGGTCATCGTCACCAGCACCCGCTCCAGTCGCTCGGTGAGCGCCTCGATGCTGCCCGCGTCGAAGACGCCGGCGTCGTATTCCACGCGGAGGCCGAGCTGTTCGCCGGACAGGGCGGCCTGCATCGTCAAGGGATAGTGGTTGCGTTCGAACACGTTGAAGTCGGTGATGGACAGCTCGTGGTTGACCGCCATCGCGGACGTTTCCAGCGGGTAGTTCTCGTAGGCGAACAGCGTGTCGAACAGCTTCTCGTGACCGGTCATCCGGTGGATTTCGCTCAGCGACAGGTGCTCGTGCTCGAGCGTGTCGTTGTGGGCGCTTTGCAGCTGGTCCAGGAGTTCCGTGGTGGTGGTCGCCGCCGTGATGCGGGCGCGCACCGGGATCGTGTTGATCATCAGGCCGACCATCGACTCGGCGCCGGCGACCTCGGCCGAGCGGCCCGACACCGTGGTGCCGAACGCGACGTCGTAGTTGCCGGTGAGCCAGGTGAGCAGCTGCGCCCACGCGGCCTGCAGCACGGTGCTGACCGTGGTCTGGCAGGACCGCGCCAGCTCGCCGAGCGCCCGGGTGGTTTCGGCCGGCACCGCGAACGTCGTGAGGCCGCGGGCGCACGGCTTCAACTCGTGCGGCGGCGCGACCAGCGTCGGGGTGTCGAAGCCGGCGAGCATCCGTCCCCACGCCGCCCGCGCGGCATCGAAGTCGCGCTCGGCCAGCCAGGTGACGAACCGGCGGTACGGCGCCGGCGGGGCCAGCCGCTGCCCCGTGAGGCTGGCGAATGTCTCGTTCACCAGGATGGGTACTGACCAGCCGTCGAGCACGATGTGGTGAATGGTCAGCACCAGCCGGTGCCGGTTTTCCCCGGTGCGGATCATGGCCACCCGGAAGGCCGGCCCGTCGGCCAGGTCGTAGACCGCGGCACGCTCGGCGGCGCAGATTTCCCCGATGCCCTCGTCCATGCCCTGGCGGCCGTCGAGCTCGACGTAGCGCCATGCCATCGCCGGCTCGGCGGGGATGATCTGCACCGGCTCGTCGGGCCGGTCCCAGAACCTTGCGACCAGGTGCGGATGCCGGTCGACCACGGTTTGCACCGCGTCGCGCAGGCTGCCCCGGTCGAGCGGGCCGGTCACGCTCATCTCCAGCTGCACCACATACAGGTCGTCGCTGCCCCGCGTGGTGGTGGCGTGGAAGAGCAGCCCCTGCTGCAGGGGGGTCAACGGCAACACGTCGGCAATCGGCCGTTGCCGCTCGAGCTCGTCAATCTCCTGCTGGACCAACCGGGCCGGGAGAATGTCCGACGGGGTCAGCCCGCCACCACCCGACCGCACGTGGGCGCAGATGCCGGTCAGCGCCTCGAACCACAGCCCGCTCAGCCGGGCGAGCTGCTCGCGGTTCAGTGCCGAGGGCGCCCACGTCCAGTTGGCGTGCAGCTGCGGGCCGGCCTCGGTCTCGGCGGTGCCGGCGTTGAGGTCCACGGTGTGCATGAGCGGCATGGGCACCGCCGTGCTGGTGCCGGTCACCGACGAGCCGTCCCGCGAGATGCGCCACAACTCGTCCGACAACTCGGCGGCCGCGCCGCCCAGCCGGCCCAGGTAGTTGAAGCCGATCGTCGGGTCGGGGCCGCCCAGGTCGACCTCGTCGTTCAGGTAGCGCAGCAGCCCGTAGGTCAGGGGTTCCGGCAGGGCCCGCAGCTGCTCCTTGGCCTGCTTGACCACGGCCCCCAGCGCGGCATCACCGGAAAGCACGTCCTCCCAAGGCAATCGACCCACCGCCAAGGACACCGGGTACTTGGTGGTGAACCACCCGACGGTGCGTGACAGGTCCACCCCGGCGGCGAGCTCCTCGTGTCGGCCGTGGCCCTCGACGTCGATGCCCACCGGCGCGCCGCCACCCAAGAATTCCGCCCAGGCCAGCGCGTAACCGATCAACAGGATGTCGTTGATCCCGGCGTGGAAGGCCGCCGGTGCCTCGCCGAGCAGCGTGCGGGTCGTCTCCACGTCCAGTGCCACCGACAGGTGCTCGGCGGTCTCGTAGGTGTCCGTTTCGGGGTGTACCTCCGGTAGCGCGGGCGGCGTCGCCGCGATCCGCTGCCAGGCGCCGGCCTGCTCCACCACCGCGGGGTCGTGCGCGTGCTCGCCCAGTAGGGCCGCCCAGCGGGCAAACGACGTCCCACCCGGCGGCAACGCCACCGGCTGCCCACCCCGGTGCTGCGCCCAGGCAATGTTCAAGTCTTCCAACAGGATTCGCCAGGACACCCCGTCGACGGCCAGGTGGTGGATGATCAGCACCAGCTGTCGGGTGGAAGTCGCCCACAGCGCGCTCAGCATCACCCCGCCGGCCGGGTTCAGCCGGGAGCGCGCCGCGGTCACGGCGGCGTCGGACAACACGTCCACCTGGTGCAGGCGGTCGGCGGCGTCGACCGATCCAGCCTCGGGCACGGTCAGGGACCACTCGTCGTCCACGCGCAGCCGCAGCATGGCGTGCCGGTCCAGCAGGGCCTGCAGCACGGCGACCACGTCGGAGGCGGTGACCCCGGCGGGGGCCTCGACCACCATCGTCTGGTTGAACTGGTCGACCGGACCGTTTACACCCTGCAGCCACCGGATGATCGGCGTCGCCGATAGTTCGCCGATGCCCTCGTCGGCGACGCCGGTGTCGCCGTCGGTCACGCCGACGACGCGGGCCAGCCGGGCCACGGTCTGCTCGACGAAGATGTCGCGCGTCCGGCACGCCAGGCCGGCGGCCCGCGCCCGCGTCACCACCTGCATCGACGAAATGCTGTCGCCGCCCAGGTCGAAGAAGGAGTCGTCGACGCCGACCCGCTCGACGCCGAGCACCTGGGCGTAGATGCCGGCCAGGGTCTCCTCGACGGGACTGCTCGGGGCCCGGTAGCGATCGGCCTCGCGGTATTCGGGTGCCGGCAGGGCGCGAGCGTCGAGCTTGCCGTTCGGTGTCAGCGGCAGGGCGTCGAGCCGCACCACGGCGACCGGAACCATGTACGCGGGGAGCCGGTCGGCCAGCCGGGCGCGCAGCTCGGCGGTGTCCGCCGAACCGGTGACGTAGCCGATCAGGCGCTTATCTCCTGGCCGGTCCTCGCGGGCGATGACGGCGGCTTGCCGCACCCCGCGAAGGTCGGCCAGCGCCGCCTGGATCTCGCCGAGTTCGATGCGGTAGCCGCGGATCTTGACCTGTTCGTCGGCACGGCCCAGATACTGCAGCTGCCCATCGGCGCCCCAGCAGACCAGGTCGCCGGTGCGGTACATGCGTGCCCCTGGCCCGCCGAACGGACAGGCCACAAACCGCGACGCGGTCAGCGCCGCCCGGCGCCAGTACCCGCGGGCCAGCCCGCCGCCGGCCACGTACAGCTCGCCGACCACGCCGGGCGGTACCGGTCGCAGGGATTCGTCGAGAACGAACAACGCCGCGCCGGCCACCGGGTAGCCGATCGGGACGACGGCGGAGCCGGGGGCAAGCGGCGCGCTGATCGCCGCGTACACCGTGGTTTCGGTCGGCCCGTAGGCGTTGATCATCACGCGCCCGGACGCCCACCGGTCCACCAGCTCGGTCGGGCAGGCCTCGCCCGCCACCACCAGTGCCGCCGACTCCAGCCCCCGCGGGTCGAGCATCGCTGCGGCGGAAGGGGTTTGGCTCAGGACGCTGACCCGCTCGGCGACCAGCAAGTCGTGCAGGTCCTCCGGGGACCGCACCACCGCGTCGGGGACCACCACCAGGCGCCCGCCCCGCAGCAGCGCGCCGAAGATCTCCCACACCGACACGTCGAAGCCGTAGGAATGCCACTGCGACCACACGCCGGCGTCCGGCAGGCTGGCGTCCACCGACGCCATCAGCTGGGTGACGTTGCGGTGGCTGACCGCCACGCCCTTGGGCACACCCGTGGTTCCCGACGTGTAAATGAGGTAGGCGACGTCCTCCGGGCTCGGCGCCGGCAACGCGGTGCGGGACTGAGCGTCGACGGCGGGATCGTCCACATCGATGACCGCCACGTCGTGCCCGTCCAGCCGATCGGCCAGCGCGGCGGTGGTGACCACCGCGACCGGCGCGGCGTCGGCGAGCATGAAGCCGATCCGGGCGGCCGGATGTGCGGGGTCGATGGGCAGGTAGGCCGCCCCGGTCTTGAGCACCGCGAGGATCGACACGATCGCCTCGGCCGAGCGGTCGAATAGCAGCGCCACGCACTGTCCCGCGGCAGCGCCGCGGCCGGCCAGCAGGTGGCCCAACCTGTTGGACGCCTCGTCGAGCTCGCGATACGTCCAGGACCGGGTACCGCTGCTGAGCGCCGTCGCATCCGGCGTGCGGTCCGCCTGGGCGGCAAAGGATTCCGGAATCGACGTCGATGCGTCCGCCGGCGCGGCCAGCACCGCGCGGTTGCCGATCTGGTCCAGCCGGGCCCGTTCGTCCGCCTCGAGTAGGTCGACCGACGACACGGAGCGGGCGGGATCGGTGGTCATCGTCGCCAGCACCCGCTGCAGGCGTCCGACGAGTATCTCGATGCTGTCCGCGTCGAACACGTCGGTGCGGAATTCGACCCGCCCGCCAATCCCGGCGGGCTCGTCCGTCTCGGTCCAGCGCTCGGTCATCGAGAAGGTCAGGTCCATGCGGGCGACCTGGGTGTCCAGCGGTATCGGGGTGACCCGAACGTCGCCCAGGGCGAGCCCGGTCGCGGGGTCGTTGTCCTGCCCACCGAAGTTCTGCCAAGCCAGCATCACCTGAATCAGCGGGTGATGCGTGAGGCTTCGGGTCGGGTTGACCCGCTCCACCAGCACCTCGAAGGGCACGTCCTGATGCTCGAAGGCCTCCAGGCTGCGCGTGCGCACTCGGTTCAACAGCTCGGTGAAGGTGGGGTTGCCCGACACGTCGACGCGCAGCACCAAGGTGTTGACGAAGAATCCGACCAAGTCGTCGAGCGCGGGGTCGCGCCGCCCGGCGATCGGAAAGCCCACCGCCACATCGCTACTCGCGCTCAGCTTGGCCAGCAGCACCGCCAGGGCGGCCTGCACCACCATGAAGCTGGTCGCATTGTGTTCGCGGGCCACCGCCGAAACCTGCTGCTGCAAGTCGGCGGGCCAGTCGATCGCCACCGTGGCCCCGCGCTGGTCGGCCACCTGCGGGTAGGGGCGGTCGGTGGGCAGCTGCAACCGCTCCGGCATGCCGGCCAGGGCCTCTTCCCAGTAGGCCAGCTGGGCGGCGATGCGGCTTTCGCTGTCCTTCAGGTCGCCGAACTGGGCGCGCTGCCACAACGTGTAATCCACGTACTGGACCGGCAATTCGGCCCACTCGGGGGCCTGCCCCGCGCACCGGCTGGCGTAGGCGACGCCGAGGTCGGCGGCCAGCGGCCGCAGCGACCAGCCGTCCGCGGCGATGTGGTGCACCACGGCCACCAGCACGTGTTCGTCGTTGGCGACGCGGAACAGCCAGGCGCGCAACGGAATATCGGTCGCCAGGTCGAAGGTGCCGCGTGCCGCGGCCTTGACGGCTTCGTCCAGCCGGCTCGCCGACCAGCCGCTGGCGTCGACGACCTGCCAGCCGAAATCGGCTCGCTCCGCGGGAATGACCACCTGCTGGGGCGTTCCCTCGGGCGCCGCGAACACGGTCCGCAGGCTCTCGTGGCGGGCCACCACGTCGGCCAGCGCCGCACCGAGCGCGTCGGCGTCGAGCCGACCACGCAGGCGCATGGCCGCCGCCATGTTGTAAACCGGTGACGGGCCTTGCAATTGGTCCAGGAACCACAGCCGGCTCTGGGCGAACGACAGCGGGACCACCGCCGGCCGGGGGCCGGCCACCAACGGCTCGAGGCCGCCAGCGCTTTCGCCGATCCGGGGTGCCAGCTGGGCGATGGTGGGCGCCTCGAACACGGCGCGCACCGACAGGTACTCGTCCAGGTCGGTGTTGACCGCGGCGATCAGGCGCATCGCCAGAATGCTGTCGCCGCCCAGGTCGAAGAACGACTGGTCGATTCCGACGCGATCGACCCCGAGCACCTGGGCGTAGATGCCAGCCAGGATCTCCTCGGTGGGATTGGTGGGGGCGCGATAGCCCGAGGCGGTGTATTCCGGTGTGGGGAGGGCGCGGGTGTCGAGTTTGCCGTTGACCGTCACGGGTAGCGCCTCGAGCACCACGATCCCGGCCGGGACCATGTAGCCCGGCAGCCGCTCGGCCAGGGCGGCGCGCATCGCGGCCGGCTCGGCGGCTCCGATGATGTAGCCGACTAGTCGCTTATCGCCGGGGCGGTCCTCGCGGACGACGACCACCGCTTCGTCGACGCCGTCCAAAGCTGCGAGGGCCGAGCGGATCTCGCCGATCTCGATGCGGTAACCGCGAATCTTGACTTGCTCGTCGGTGCGTCCGACGTACTGCAGTTGGCCGTCGGCGCCCCAGCGCACCAGGTCCCCGCTGCGATACATCCGTTGTCCGGGCTCGCCGAACGGGCAGGCCACGAACCGCGACGCGGTCAAGTCGGGCCGGCGCACGTATCCCAGGCCCACCCCGCGCCCGGCGACATACAACTCCCCGATCACCCCGACCGGCACGGGCCGCAACCAGCCGTCCAGCACGAACAGTCCTGTCCCTGGCACCGCCGAACCAATCGGCGGCGCACCGGATTTCGCGGTCAGCGGGGTGCTCATGGACGCGAAGATCGTGCTCTCGGTCGGGCCGTAGACGTTCATCATCGCCCGCCCTGGTGCCCAGCGGTCAACCAGCTCCGGGGGTACGGGCTCCGCGCCGATCACCAGCGCCGCGGAGTCCAGGCCTTCCGGTGACAGCATGCGAACGGCCGCCGGGGTCTGACTCAACACCGTCACCTTCTCGGCCACCACCAACGCATGAAAATCCTTCGGCGAGCGCGCCACCGCCTCCGGGACCACCACCAGCCGCCC
>NZ_LZJF01000087.1 GCF_001666835.1 Mycobacterium sp. E3251
ACCAAGCACCCGGTGCGGTACGGCTCGCTGGTGGAGACGAAGCTGCTCGCGCTGTTGCACAGGTTCGGCATCGCCGCCCCCACCCCCGCCGCCTCGCGCGGTCGAACCGCCGCGCCCCCGACAACCACCCGGAGCTCCGCCGCGGCCCACCGCCCCGCGCACGCGCCGCAGCCGTGGCTGGCGCCGCCGGCTACGAGCGCTTGCGTCGGCCCTGGTGATCGGCGTGCTGCTGGCCGGCATCGGCGTCGCCTGCGGGGCCGTCTGGTTCGACAGCCGGCTGCACCGCGACGACATCCTGACCGACTACCCGGGGCGCCCCGGGCACGGCCGCGGGACGAACTGGTTGCTCGTCGGGTCGGATAGCCGCCAGGGTCTCAGCCCCGAGCAGCAGGAGGACCTGGCCACCGGCGGCGACATCGGCAGCAGCCGCACCGACACCATCCTGCTGGTACACCTGCCCGAGCTGTGGTCCGGCGGGCGGGTGACGATGGTGTCGATACCGCGCGACTCGTACGTCCCGATCCCCGGCCACGGTAAGGACAAGATCAACGCCGCCTTCGCGGTGGGCGGGGCGCCCCTGCTCGTGCAGACGGTCGAGCAGGCCACCGGGCTGCGCCTCGACCACTACGCCGAAATCGGATTCGGCGGATTCGCCGGCGTGGTCGACGCGCTGGGCGGGGTGACGGTGTGCCCGACGTCGCCGCTCAGCGACCCGTTGGCCGGCATCGACCTGCCGGCCGGTTGCCAAAAACTCAACGGCCGCAACGCCCTCGGGTACGTCAGGACGCGCGACACCCCCCGGGCGGACCTGGACCGGATGGTCAACCAGCGGCAGTTCGTCGCGGCGCTGCTGCACGCCGCCGCCAGTCCGGCGGTGTGGCTCAACCCCTGGCGCTGGTACTCCGTGCCGCGCGCGCTTGCCGATGCCCTGACCGTTGACCGCGGCGACCACGTGTGGGACCTGGCCCACCTGGGCTGGGGACTGCACGGCTCGCCCACCGCTATGACCGTCCCGATCGGGGAGTTCACCAGCGGTGACGCCGGATCGGTGGTGGTGTGGAACCACGACGAGGCCAGCCGGCTGTTCGAGGCGCTGGCGGCGGACGCCCCGGTGCCCACCACTCCTTCGGACTAACCGCCCGCGCGGCCGTTCTCCAGGTACGCCTTGGTGCGGCCCGGGTGGTGGGTGGCAAGCCAGGCCACCCCGACGTCGCGGCAGAAGTCGAGGTCTTCGTACTCGTCGACGTTCCAGCAGTACACCGCGCGACCCTGGGCGATCGCGCGATCCGCGAGTTGGGGATATTCCTTCAGCGTCGCCAGCGACGGGCCGACGGCGGTGGCGCCGACGGCGGTGGCCGCGCCGCTGGTCAGGTAGCGCGCGGTCCTGCCGAGTAGGACGGTCGGCAGCAGCGGCGCGGCTCGCCGGATGCGCCAGACCGCGGACGCCGAAAACGACATGACCACCGCACGAGACCGGTCGGCGGAGGCGGGCGCGGCGATGCCGAACCTGTGCAACAGCGCGAGCAGCTTCGTCTCCACCAGCGAGCCGTACCGCACCGGGTGCTTGGTCTCGATGAAGAGCTTCACCGGCCGGTGCCAATCCAGAACGAGGGAAACCAGGGCGTCCAGCGTCAACAAACTGGTGTCACCGTGCGTGCCGTCTTCACGCCAGCTGTCATGCCATGCGCCGTACTCGAGCTCACGCAGCTCGGCGAGGGTCATGGTGCTGACCAGGCCGGCCCCGGTCGAGGTCCGGTCGAGCCGGCGATCGTGTACGCACACCAAGTGGCCGTCGCGGGTCAGGCGCACGTCGCATTCGACGCCGTCGGCGCCCTCTTTGAGGGCGAGGTCGTAGGCGGCCAGCGTGTGTTCGGGCCGCGCGGCCGACGCGCCGCGGTGGGCAACCACAAAGGGGTGCCCGGCGAGCACCTCCTCGGCCCACGTCATACGCCTAATGCTGCCGCTTCCTGCCCCTCGAGCTCAACCGGACGTGCTGCCGGCGCGTCGGCGACGACGACCCAGCGGTGCGCGGGCCGTTCGACCGGTTTGCGTTCGAAGCCCTCGAAGACGCGGGCGGCCGCGGCCACCGTGAGCGCCGCGATCAGGTAGGCGAACACCATCGTGATGGTGTTGTTGGCGATGCCTTGAGCGTCCCTGGCGAAGCTGGTGACCATGGCGAATATGGAGACCAGGTAGCTGGCGACCCAGGCGATCCACCACTCGGCGATGGGTCGGCGTATCCGGGCATAGTGCTCTTCCAGGATCGCCAGCTCGATGACGTACACCGGCGCCCACAGCAGGTTCGCCAGCGGCACCACGCACCCGGCCCACAACGCCCGGGTGGACCGTGGCTCCGGCAGGCCGTGATGGGCGAACACGGCGGCGCGCCGCGCGATCAGCCAGCGGATCAGCATCGCCCCGGAGGTGAGCACCGCCACGATCGCGCCCACACTGGCCAGGATGCCGAGCCAATCCGCCCCGGCGGCCACCCACGAGTTCAGCAGGGTGTTCCGGTTGACGATCAGCAGCACGTATCGCACGACGTAGACCAAGGCGGCGATGCCGAGAACGAGCACGCTCACGAACAGCGTGGTGCGGATCGTCGCTGCCGACGGCGCGGCGTGCGCGGGCTTTTCGACTGCCACCGGCCCTTGCCCAACGCGATCGGCCAGGCCCCAACGCGGCATCACGGCATAACGCGGGGTGGGGCCGAGTGGACGCCTTAGGCGGCGGGTGGGCGGGGCGGCGCCGGGACGCACCGCTATCCAGCGAAAGCCCGGCGGTAGGCGCGGCGGGGTGCGCTGCCAGCCCCGAGAGCCGGATGATCGGTTCGTCGCCGCGGCGTTGGGTGGGCTCCAACTCCCGCCGGGCGCCGGCGCATCCGGCAGGGGCGCCATCAGCGCTCCCTGACAACGGGGACACCACGCGCGTTGCCGCTCGCGCACGTTCCACCGAGTGCCGCACTGGGAGCACACCTGGATCACCGGACTAGCGTAACCGCGCGACGATGCGCGCCGCGGGACGCTCAGCGACGGCCGCAGTAAGGCCGGTCGGCTATTACTCAGCTATCACGACCTATCCACAGTTTCCACAGGTTTATCCACATGGCCTCAGTGGGTAAGGGAAGCATTACTACAGCTTTACCGGCTAGCCGTGGTGCCATTGTGGATAACACCGCGGTATCGGAGACATGCCATCGACAGGTCAAAACCGTCGTTGAGCGAAATGGATTGCCTTGCTAAGCATCCGCGCGGCCGGCTACCGGTCGCGCCCTCGGGCCGGCTTTCGGCCGGGTCGCCCTCAACACGCAGCTCAGAGCGTCATTTTCCAAGCCCGCCCGGAAGCGCTATGATCGCCTTCGCGAAAATAGTTTGTGACTCACCTCACTACCCCGAGGTGAGGAGCGGGTGAAAGGCGATTAATGGCCACGCATTCGTTCGGTCCGGGATCACCGGCCCCCTCGAAGTCGTACTCCGGCTCGCCCGCGTGGAATCACAGTTACAGCGTCGCCGCACTGCGCGCCGGGCTGATCGCACTGGCGTTGCTGGCGGTCCTCGCCCTCATCGTTTTGTCTTGAACCGACGCTGAGCGGGTATCCCTTCGGAGCTCATAGCGGTCTTTCTTGCGGTCCGCGCAGTCATGGAGCAGGGTTGTCTACGGCTGGCCGCCGCGTGGTAGGCCCGCGCGAATGAGCGTAAGAAGACAACCGAAGAAAGGAACGCCGTGGCTGAATACACCCTGCCCGACCTGGACTGGGACTACGCAGCGTTGGAACCGCACATCTCGGGTCAGATCAACGAGATTCATCACACTAAGCACCACGCCACGTACGTCAAGGGCGTGAACGACGCCGTTTCCAAACTGGAAGAGGCACGCGCCAACGACGACCACGCTGCGATCTTCCTGAACGAAAAGAACCTGGCGTTCCACCTCGGCGGCCACGTCAACCACTCGATCTGGTGGAAGAACCTGTCGCCGGACGGCGGCGATAAGCCGACCGGGGAACTGGCGGCCGCGATCGACGACGCGTTCGGATCGTTCGACAAGTTCCGCGCCCAGTTCAGCGCGGCCGCCAACGGCCTCCAGGGTTCGGGCTGGGCAGTGCTGGGCTACGACACGCTCGGCAGCCGGCTGCTCACCTTCCAGCTGTACGACCAGCAGGCCAACGTCCCCCTCGGAATCATTCCGCTGCTGCAGGTCGACATGTGGGAGCACGCTTTCTACCTGCAGTACAAGAACGTCAAGGCGGACTACGTCAAGGCGTTCTGGAACGTCGTCAACTGGGCCGACGTACAGAAGCGCTACGAGGCCGCCACGTCGAAAACGGGCGGGCTGATCTTCGGCTGAGTCCATTTCGGTCGGCAGGGGCGTCGCGCGGTTTGCGCGGCGCCCCTTTCGTTTGCCCGGTCGCGAACCGGGCACTCCGGAAACATGTGCGCCACTGGCCGTGTCGGGTTGCACGGCGCCGAACCCGCGGGCATGCTGAATTATTCGAGCTACCAGTGTGGTTAATCGGACGGAGGCGTCGCGCGGAGGTCGAAATGGAGACTGGGTCTGACCGCCCGATAGGGGTTTCCCCTTTCCATGCTCGTGGTGCCCTGAAAGGGTTTGTGATCTCTGGCCGTTGGCCCGATTCGACCAAAGAGTGGGCCCAGTTGCTGATGGTCGCGGTCAGGGTCGCGTCATTACCCGGATTACTCTCCACCACAACGGTTTTCGGCGCGCGCGAGGAGTTGCCCGAGGAACCCGAGCCGGGGACTGTCGGCCTGGTACTCGCCGAGGGCACGGTCTTCGGTGACTCGGCGATCCAGCCAGGCTATTTCGCCGACCATCAGCCCCCCGCGCTGCTGATGCTGCATCCGCCCTCGGAGACCACCCCGTCGTTGCCGGAATGCAGCGGGGCGGCATCCGGATGCGTCCTGCTTCCAGGTTTGCCGTACCTGGGACTCGAACACCGGGCCGCCTGGGTGGAAGCGGAGGCCGACGGCACCATCACCTCCATGGTGAGCCGCGTCGGCGTCGACCCCATCAGCCATCCTGATACCGCAATCCTGGCGATGCTGCTCGCGGCATGAGCGTTTAGCCCGGCGCCCGCACCGAAAAATCGGACCGCCGAATTCGGTCGCTTTCTCGTCGAGCCCGTCATTGATTCCAGACAGCGACGGGCGGCGCGCTCCCGTCGGTTCCCGGGTTCCGCGCCGGCGGCTCGGCCCATGACGATTGGGCGATAGGCCTGGCTACGGACGGCCTGCCGCGACGGCCAACGGACCGCGTTTCGCATTTCGGATAGCTCCACGAGCGGCGGTTTCCGGCCTCGGAGCGCGTCCGGCAGCAAATAAGGCGTTAAGCAATCATAAATTGCTGCCCGGTTGCGGTGCGACCGCCCAGCACGTTTCCATCCTACCCCCCGCCGAACCAAGCGGGGTCGCCCCGCCACCTACGGCGTCGAGCCGAATTCTGCGGATAACCTGTGAGTTTCGCTGATTTAGTGGACACCCCAGCGAATCAGTTAGACGCTCGTCAAGTGTGGCATCGGCAAGCCCCAGCTACGCCTGGACCGAAACCTTGGGGGTTTGCACCTAGTTAGGGGAACCAACCCTCGCTACCATGATCAGCAAATACACCTAGGTAATAGTTCACTTCTACAGCCAAGTGGAGGTCATATCCAATGAGCACGACGTTCGCTGCTCGCCTGAACCGCCTGTTCGACACGGTGTATCCCCCGGGACGCGGGCCGCACACCTCCGCGGAAGTGATCGCGGCGCTCAAGGCGGAAGGCATCACGATGTCGGCTCCGTACCTGTCGCAGTTGCGTTCGGGGAACCGCACCAACCCGTCGTCGGCGACAATGGCCGCACTGGCCAACTTCTTCCGCATCAAGCCGGCCTACTTCACCGACGACGAGTACTACGAGAAGCTCGATCAGGAGTTGTCGATCCTGGCGACGATGCGCGACGACGGTGTGCGCCGCATTGCCGTGCGCGCCTCCGAGTTGTCCCCCGAGGCCCAACACGAGGTCATGCAGCGGGTCAACGAGCTGCGCCGCGCGGAACACCTGGACGTCTAGCGAACGCCCGGGCTGATAACCGGTTGGCCCGGGGCCGACCTGGAGGGCTTGCGCCCGCCCATTCCGATTAGGGTTGGCTCACGGATCGCGCACGCGCGAAAGCGATAGCCACGAGAGACCGGGGAGGCGGCCGGGAATGGCCCTGTTCCGCAAGCGAAAGAGTCGCGCGACGCGTCGCGCCGAAGCCCGTGCGATCAAGGCCCGCGCGAAGCTGGAGGCCAAGCTGGCCGCCCGAAACGAGACTCGCCGATACAAGGCCGCCCACCGCGCGGAGGCCAAAGCGCTCAGGGCGCAGATCAAGGCCCAACGGGACAGCGACCGCAACGCCCTGAAAGTGGCCGAGACCCAACTCAAAGCCGCGCGCGAGGGCAAGGTCTTCTCGCCGACGCGAATCCGCCGGGCGCTCACGGTGTCCCGGCTGCTCGCGCCGATCCTCACTCCAGTCATCTACCGCGCCGCGATCTCGGCCCGCGCGCTGATCGACCAGCGCCGCGCGGACCAGCTCGGGATCCCGCTGGCCCAGATCGGGCAGTTCTCCGGCCACGGCGCGCAGCTGTCCGCCCGGATCGCCGGAGCGGAGAAGTCTCTGCGCACCGTGCAGGAAAAGAAGCCCAAGGACGCCGAGACCAAGCAGTTCGCGTCGGCCATCACCGAGCGGCTCACCGATCTGGCTGCGGCCGTCACCGCCGCCGAGAACATGCCGGCCGCGCGGCGCCGGGCGGCCCACGCCGCGATCTCGTCGCAGCTCGACGGCATCGAGGCGGACCTGATGGCCCGGCTCGGGTTGAGCTGACCAACCAATGGGGTTGCCCGGCATCTCGACCCGCGCGCGGCGGGCGGCGCGCCTCCCGGTCGCGGTGGTGGCTGCCGCCGGCCTCTATCTGGGCTCGGCGGCGCAGCTCCCCGCGGCGTGGGCGCACGTGCACGCCAGCAGCGACAATGCGGCGCGAGGCGCCATGGCGGTCGTCACCTTTCAGGTGCCCAACGAATCGAACACCGGCGCGGTGACCACCGCGCTGAGCGTCGCCCTGCCCGACGTGGCCTCGGCGCGCACCGAGAGCATGCCGGGATGGACGACCAAGCTCGACCGCGACGCGGCGTCGGGCGCGGTGCACTCGGTGACGTGGACGGCCGCGCCGGGCGCCGGCATCGGGGTGGATCAATTCGCCCTGTTCCGGATATCGGTGAAGTTGCCCGACACGGAGACCGTCAGCTTCCCGGCCACACAGACCTATTCCGACGGCACGGTCGTGAAGTGGGACCAGCCGCCGCGGCCCGGCGGCGGTGAGCCGGAATACCCGGTGCCCACGCTGACGCTTGGCGGGGGACCGATAGCGTCCCACGGCCATCAGCCGCCTTCGGCCTCGCCCGCCGACCAGGCCGCGCCGCCACGGCCGAGATCCGCGGACAACACCGCCCGGCTGTTGGGCGGTGCCGCCCTGGTGGTGGCCGCGCTGGGTATCTGCCTGGCGCTGATCCGCCGACGGGCATGATGCGGCTGGCGATCGCCGCGTGCGTCGGTGCCCTCCTGGCGATCGCACCGCTGACCGCTCCGTTGGCGTCGGCGCACGCAGCCCGGGTGGCCACCGATCCGGCGGACAACGCGGTCCTCGCCACCGGTCCCGAACGGGTGAGCGCCACCTTCAACGAACAGCTGCAGAGCACTTTCGCGGCCATGATCGTCGTCGGGCCCGACGGCAACGTGTGGTCCACCGGAGACCCGACCGTGCGTGGCGCGGTGGTCGGCATCGACCTGCGGCCGCTGGGGCCGGCCGGCGTCTACACGGTGAATTACCGGGTCACCTCCGCGGACGGCCACGCGGTCTCCGGATCCTGGTCGTTTCGGCTGACGGTGCCGGGCACCGGCACGCCAGGGCCCCCGGCCGCCGGGGATCGCGGCTCGGATGTCCCGGTCTGGCCGTTCGTCGTGGTGGCGGCGGTGCTTGTGGGCGGGGGCGCCCTGTGGGTGGTGCGGCGCAGACCGTGACCGGCGGCGGAGGCGGCCGCGCTCGTGCTGGCATGATGGGTTCGAAGAACCCGCGTGGGCTAGAAACTACTGAAATATTGCTCGAGGAGCGGCCGCATGGCAGACCCGCAGGATCAACCCGACAGCGAACCCGACGGCGCGTCGACCCCGCCGCCGGAGAAGAAGCCCCCGGCCAAGGCCGCGAAGAAGGTCGCGAAAGCACCCGCCAAGAAAGCGCCCGCGAAGAAGGCACCCGCCAAAAAGGCACCCGCCAAAAAGGCACCCGCGAAGAAGGCACCGGCGAAGAAGGCTCCCGCCAAGGCCGCCGAGCCACCCCTCGAGGTGCGGCAACGAATCGAAACCAACGGCGACCTCGCGGCCGCCGCCAAAGACGTAGCGGCGCAAGCGAAATCCACTGTGGACGCCGCCAATAACCCGGTTTCTCCCAACGCCCCGGCAGCGGCGGCCCTGACCCAGTCTCCGGTCCCGTTGATCGTCGCCCTGGCCGTCAGCCTCCTGGCGATCCTGTTGATCCGGCAGCTGCGCCGCCGCTGATCGCCGCCGTAGCCGCTACCGTGTCAGACGTGACCGTGTCATTCCAGCCGACCGCCGACCTCGTCGACGATATCGGGCCCGACGTACGCAGTTGCGACGTCCAATTCCGCCAGTTCGGTGGCCGCCCCCAATTCGCCGGACCCGTCAGCACGGTCCGCTGCTTCGAAGACAACGCGTTGCTGAAATCGGTTCTCTCGCAGCCGAGTGCGGGCGGGATACTGGTCATCGACGGCGGCGGCTCGCTGCACGCGGCCCTGGTCGGCGACGTCATCGCCGAGCTGGCCCGCTCCAACGGCTGGGCCGGGCTCGTCGTCAACGGCGCGGTGCGCGATGCCGCAGCGCTACGCGGGCTCGACATCGGTATCAAGGCGCTGGGCACCAACCCCCGGAAGAGCACCAAGACGGGCGCCGGGGAGCGCGACGTCGAGGTCACGCTGGGCGGCGTGACGTTCGTCCCCGGCGACATCGCCTACTGCGACGACGACGGCATCGTCGTCGTAAATCCCTAAACCGCTACCGGCGCACGCTTTTTCGCGAAGTGCAGGCCCTCATCGGCAACCTTGCCGCGCCGAATCGTGCGCATGTCGAAGAAGTAGTTCTGCTTCAGCCGCCACGGCGCGCGCGACCCTGACTTGGGCAGCATGTCCATCGCCCGCTGGAAATAGCCGGGGCTGAAGTCCATGAAAGGCAGCTCGTCGACGTCCGGGCCGGGATGCTGCGGCTCCACGAAGTCAAATCCGTTGTCGTCCATGTAGTTCAGCAACCGGCAGACGAATTCGGAGACCAGGTCGGCCTTCAGCGTCCATGACGCGTTGGTGTAGCCGAAGGTGATAGCGAAGTTCGGCACCCCGGAGAACATCAGGCCCTTGTAGGTCATCAACGACGTCAGCTCGATGGGCTGACCGTTCCGGGTGGGTCGCACCCCACCGAGCAACTGCATGTTCAAACCCGTTGCGGTGACGATGATGTCGGCCTGCAGCTCCTCCCCCGAGGTGAGCCTGATGCCGGTCTTGGTGAACCGGTCGATGGTGTCGGTGACCACGTCGGCCTTGCCGTGCCGGATGGTGCGGAAGAAGTCGCCGTCGGGGGCCAGGCACAGCCGCTGATCCCACACGTTGTACCGCGGCCCGAAGTGCTTTTCGACGTCGTAGCCCTGCGGCAGGCGGCGCTTGGCCATCGTCATCAACGTCTTGCGCATGTAGGCCGGACGCTTCCGGGACAGCTGGTACTGGAAGGTGCTGAACGCGATGGCTTTCCAGCGATTGGCGATGTGCGCCAGGCGGTCCGGCAGCAGTTGGTTGGCGCGTTCGGCGAACGGGTCGACCCCGGGCAACGAGCCGATGTAGGTGGGCGAGCGCTGCAGCATCGTGACGTGGCCCGAGCCCGAGTTCACCAGCGCCGGGATCAGCGTGATCGCGGTGGCGCCGGACCCGATGACGACGATCTTCTTGCCCGTGTAGTCGAGGTCCTCCGGCCAGTGCTGCGGATGGATGATGCGGCCCTCGAAGTCGTCGGCGCCGGGGAAGGTGGGCGAATATCCCTCGTCGTAGTTGTAGTAGCCGGTGCACGCGAACAGGAAGGAGCAGGTGAGCTCGCGCTGCTGCCCGTCGGACTCGACGGTCAGGGCCCAGCGGTTGTCGGCGTCCGACCAGTCGGCAGCCAGGACGCGCTGGCGGTAGCGGATGTGCCGGTCGATCTTGTTCTCGACCGCCGCTTCCCTGATGTAGGCCTTGATGTCGGGGCCGTCGGCGATCGATTTCGCCGACCGCCACGGCTTGAACCGGAAGCCGAGGGTGAACATGTCCGAGTCCGACCGGATGCCCGGGTATTTGAACAGGTCCCAGGTGCCGCCCAGGTCCTCGCGGCGTTCGAGGATCGCGTAGCTCTTGGTCGGGCAACGCTCCTGCAGGTGCCACGCCGCGCTGATGCCCGAGATGCCGGCGCCCACGATGATCACGTCAAGGTGCTCAGTCATGGGGCCACGTTATCAACGGCCTGTCGACGTAGTCAACAGGGTGTTGAAACTTTCGACACGGTGTAAAGTAACGGCCGTGACTAGCGCCGGCCAGACCCGTGCCCTGCGTGGCCGCCGTGCCATCCGCCCCTCGGGCGACGACCGTGAGCAGGCAATCCTGGCGACCGCCGAGCGGCTGCTCGAACAGCGCTCGTTCGCCGACATCTCGGTCGACGATCTGGCGAAGGGCGCGGGATTGTCGCGCCCGACGTTCTACTTCTATTTCAAGTCCAAGGACGCGGTGCTGCTGTCACTGCTGGAACCGGTGATCGCGCGGGCCGACTCCGAGTTCGACGGCGCGGTGCAGCGGCTGCCCGCGGATCCGCGCCGGGTGTGGCGCAACGGCATCAGGGCCTTCTTCACGGCGTTCAGCACGCACCGCCGGCTGGCGCGCGCCGCCACCGAAGCGCTGGCGACCAGCTCCGAGTTGCGCGTTGTGTGGTTGGGCTTCATGCAGAAGTGGATCGACCAGACGGCCGCGATGATCGCCGCCGAACGCGCACGCGGGGCCGCGCCGGAGACGATCCCGGCCGTGGACCTGGCCACCTCCCTGAACCAGATGAACGAGCGGACGATGATGGCCGCCCTGTCCGCCGAGACGCCGGCGGTGCACGAGGACCGGGTCGTCGACACCCTCACCCACATCTGGGTCACCAGCATCTACGGCGAATCCAGCTAGTGGCGATCGCAAGCGCGGCGTAGCCGGGCGATGGGGGCACCTCCCGCTTGCGGGGGACGGGTCGCCACCATCAAATCCCGTCACCGGCGCGTGCGAACATATGTTCGTGCGGTGCGATGCGTCCATCCTGCACGCGGACCTGGATTCGTTCTACGCGTCCGTCGAACAGCGCGACGACCCGACGTTGCGCGGCCGCCCGGTGATCGTCGGCGGCGGGGTCGTGCTCGCGGCCAGCTACGAGGCGAAGGCCTACGGCGTGCGGACCGCGATGGGCGGGGCGCAGGCGCGCCGGCTGTGCCCGCACGCCGTGGTGGTGCCGCCCCGGATGAGCGCCTACAGCCGCGCCAGTGAGGCCGTGTTCGAGGTGTTTCGCGACTGCACGCCGCTCGTGGAGCCGCTCTCGGTGGATGAGGCGTTTCTTGATGTCGGCGGGCTGCGCCGGGTTTCCGGGACGCCGGTTGAGATCGCCGGACGGCTGCGGGCCGACGTGCGCGACCGGGTCGGCCTGCCCATCACTGTGGGGATCGCCCGCACGAAGTTTCTCGCCAAGGTCGCCAGCCAGGAGGCCAAGCCGGACGGGCTACTGCTGGTGCAGCCCGACCAGGAGCTGACCTTCCTGCACCCGTTGCCGGTGCGGCGGCTGTGGGGCGTGGGCGCCAAGACGGCCGACAAACTCCACGCCCACGGACTCGTGACCGTCGCCGACGTCGCCGAGCTGAGCGAGTCGACTCTGGCCTCGCTGCTGGGAGGCGCCATGGGTCGCCAACTGTTCGCGCTGTCCCGCAACATCGACCGCCGCCGGGTGACCACCGGTGTGCGCCGTCGGTCGGTGGGCGCGCAACGGGCGCTGGGGCGCGCCGGCAACACCATGTCGGCCGCCGAGATCGACGCGGTGGTGGTCAACCTCATCGACCGGATCACCGGCCGGATGCGCGCCGCCGGGCGCACCGGCCGCACGGTGGTGCTGCGCCTGCGGTTCGACGACTTCGGGCGGGCGACGCGGTCACGGACGCTGCCATGGGCGACGTCCTCGACGCAACCGATCCTGGCCGCCGCGCGGCAGCTGGTTGCGTCGGCGGCACCCCTGATCTCGCAACGCGGGCTGACGCTGGTCGGCTTCGCGGTGTCGGGCATCGACCGCAGCGGCGCTCAGCAGTTGGCATTGCCATTTGACCGGGAATCGCCTGCGGTCGACGCCGCGGTCGACCGGGTTCGCCAGCGTTTCGGCAAATCCGCCCTCACCCGCGGGGTGTTGGTCGGCCGTGAACTGGGTATAGAGATGCCACACCTCCCCGACTGACGGGTTGAGCGTGTTTGCTCCAATCATTCTCTGCCACATGACTTTTGGATGATTTGAGGTTGATTTGAATCGGCTTCGCGGCCCGGTTTGTGGACGGCCCGGTTGTTAGGCTGACGAAGAACCCGACCTCGAAAGTGAGCAACTGAATCCGATGCCGCCGCCGCATCAAGCCCGCGACAGCGGCCCGCCCCGCGAGGGCTTCCTGCTCGGTTACAGCGCCCTGCTCGCCCTGTCCGCGGGCTTCGTCAACGCGGTGGCGCTGCTGATCTTGGCGTTGCCCGTCGGCAACCTGACCGCGATCACCACCCAGCTGGGCATGAACACGGCCAACCCGTGGCTTTATGAAGGCCACGTGCTCGGCGCGATCTTTGTGGGCTTCCTGACGGGAGCGACCATCGCCGGGGCGATCCTCGCACCCACCGATTCCCTCGCGGGCCCACGCCACGCCGCCGTGCTCTTCCTCGAGGCGGGGTTGCTTGTGCTCGCCGCCACCGGGGTCGAGGAGACCGTGGTCAAGGCACAAATCAACGCCCTGGGGATCGAGCAGACCGCGGTGCAGGCGCTGTTCGCCGCCGCAGCACTCGGCCTGCAAAACGGGATGACCTCAAGCTTCCGCGGAATGGCGATCCGCACCACGCACTTCACCGGAACCGTCACCGACCTGGGGCTGATTCTCGGCCGCAGCCGGCTGCATGGCATCAAGAGTTGGAAAGCCGCGATCCTGGCGACCACCCTCCTGCTATTCCTCGGCGGCGGCGTAGCCGGGATCGTGTTCGGCGCCGAATTGGGCGGCTACGCGTTGCTCATCCCCGCGGCGACCTGCGCGACCGTCGCCGCCGCGAATCTCCTACAGGGCGCCGGGCGCACCGAGGAACCGGTTCCCGAGCACGCTGAAGAGGTGCGGGTCTGAGCGACCGGCTCAATTCGAGCCCGTCCACTCCAGCAGCTTCTCGGCCGGCCAGGTGTTGACAATGCGTTCGACGGGCACGCCGTTGTCCAGGGCGCGCTGCGCGCCGTAGCCGAGAAAGTCCAGCTGGCCTGGCGCGTGCGCGTCGGTGTCGATGCTGAAGACGCACCCGATCTCCAGTGCCAGCTGGAGCAGCCGGGTCGGCGGGTCCCGGCGTTCGGGGCGCGAGTTGATCTCCACCGCGGTGCCGTGATCGCGGCAGGCGGCGAAAACCGCTTCGGCGTCGAACTTGGATTGGGGCCGGATGCCCCGGTTGCCGGAGACCAACCGGCCGGTGCAGTGGCCCAGCACGTCGGCGTGTGGATTGGAGACGGCGCGCACCATGCGCCGCGTCATCGCGGCGGCATCCATCGAAAGCTTCGAATGCACGCTGGCCACGACCACGTCGAGGCGCTCGAGCAGCTCGGGCTCCTGGTCGAGGCTGCCGTCCTCGAGGATGTCGACCTCGATGCCGGTGAGAATGCGCATCGGCGCGAACTGGTCGCGCAGCTTGTCGATGACGTCGAGCTGTGCGCGCAACCGTTCCGGCGAAAGCCCGTTGGCGATCGTCAGCCGCGGCGAGTGGTCGGTCAGCGCGCAGTATTCGTGCCCCAGCGCGGACGCGGTCGCCATCATCTCGTCGATCGGGGCCGACCCGTCCGACCAGTTCGAGTGCAGGTGCAAGTCGCCCCGTAGCGCCGCACGGATGTCGCCGCCACCGAGATCCTCGGCGGCGGAACGCAATTCGATGAGAAGCTCGGGTTCGTGACCGGACCAGGCCTGGTCGATGACCTTTGCGGTTTTCGGGCCGATGCCCGGCAGCGATTGCCAGCTGTTGGCCTGACCGTGGCGCTCGCGCGCCGCGTCGTCGAGGCCCTCGATGATGTCGGCGGCATTGCGGTACGCCATCACGCGCCTGGGATCCTGGCGGCTCCGGTCCTTGTAGTAAGCGATCTGCCGCAAGGCGGTTACCGGGTCCATGACTCCAGTGTGCCTGGCCAGGGTGTCAGAACTGTCCGGCGACGAAACCGGCGAGCAGCACGCTGAAGCCCCCGATCTCGCCGGCGATGAGCAAGGTCATGAAGAGTCCGGCTCCGGGCGCGGGATTCTCGAATTGGTTGACGGTGTCGCGTCGCGCCCCGTGTGCGATGTAACTGAGGATGGCGCCGACGAAGAAGAAGACGACCACGCCGGCCGCGGTCAGGTTGATCCACGTCGGCCAGGCGCTGAGCTCGACGAAGACGGCCAGCAGCAGCGTCGCGAAGGAGTAGAGCAACGCGGCCCGGTGCGCGATGTCGACATAGGGATGGGCGCGATGGTCGGCGGCGGCCATGATCTGCCGGTACTTCCACACCCCGAGGACCAGGGCAAGCAGGAAGATCAGCCCGGCCGCCAGCAGGGTGATCTTGGTGTCGACTCCGAGGGAATAGCTCATCGCGGCACCAAGTTTAGTTGCTCTTCATAAACATCGACTAACGTCGATTTCATGCGATTCGCCTTCAAGACCTCTCCCCAAAACACCACCTGGGCAGCCATGCTGGCCGTCTGGCAGGCCGCCGACGATATCGACGTCTACGAGTCCGGGTGGACGTTCGACCACTTCTACCCGATCTTCTCCGACGCCAGCGGGCCCTGCCTCGAGGGATGGACGACGCTGACCGCACTGGCGCAGGCGACCAAGCGGCTGCGGCTGGGAACTCTCGTCACGGGGATCCACTACCGCCACCCCGCCGTGCTGGCCAACATGGCCGCGGCGCTCGACATCATCTCGGACGGACGACTCGAGCTCGGGATCGGCGCCGGCTGGAACGAGGAGGAGTCGGGCGCCTACGGCATCGAGCTAGGCAGCATCCGGGAACGCTTCGATCGGTTCGAGGAGGCGTGCGAGGTCTTGACCAGCCTGCTCAGCCAGGAGACCACCGACTTCCACGGCAAGTACTACCAGCTCAAGGGCGCCCGCAACGAACCCAAGGGTGTGCAGCGTCCCCATCCGCCGATCTGCATCGGGGGCAGCGGGGAGAAACGAACGCTGCCGATCACCGCGCGCTACGCGCAGCACTGGAACTTCGTCGGCGGTCCGCCCGAGGAGTTCGCCCGCAAGCGCGACGTGCTGGCCGCGGAGTGCGAGAAGATCGGGCGCGACCCGAAGGAGATCACGCTGTCCGCCCATCTGCGCCTGGACGAGCAGCGCAACTACCAGAAGGTCATCGAAGAGGCCGCCGGCCTCGAAGCCGAAGGACTCGACCTGGGCATCGTGTACATCAACCCGCCGCATGACCCCGCCGTCTTGGAACCGCTCGCCGAGGCCATCCGCGATTCGGGGTTGCTCGATTGACGCGCCGGGTCCCCCGTTAGTCGCCCCGAGCAAACCTTTCCGACGCGCCAGACGGCGCGCGGCAGGGCCGTTATGCCCCGAAGATCAGCAAATCGTCAGCGGTTACCAGGCGCTCGTGTTTAGCGGGGAACTCGCGGCTTTTGACGGGGTGACGAAACCAGGACCAGGCGATTCGCCCCATCCTTGATCGGGGTACGGGATTGATGTGCACAGTGATCACTCCTGCGATCGTTCCGTTCAGCCGGGGCCCCAATCCGATGCCCGTGTGACCGAGCCCACAACAGGCTATTAGACACCACGGTCTGGCAAACGGGAGGCGACTCGCCGACAGTTGGTGCTTCTGTTTCTGGTGTGACTCCTGTGACTACTGGAGCGGGACGGCGGTCGGCTTGACCGGCGCCGGCAGCGCGGTCGCACCCATCAGGTAGCGGTCGACGGCCGCGGCGGCGGCCCGGCCTTCGGCAATCGCCCAGACGATCAGCGACTGGCCGCGGCCCATGTCCCCGGCGACGAACACACCGGGGACCGACGTGTCGAAGTCGGCACCGCGCGCGACGTTGCCGCGGTCGGTGAGCTTGACTTCGAGGTCGGTGAGCAGGCCCTCCTTTTCCGGCCCGACGAATCCCATGGCCAGCAGCACCAGGTCGACGTCGAGCTCGAAGTCGGAGCCGTCCACCTTGACGAACTTGCCGTCCTGCATGGTGACCTCATGCGCTTTCAGCGCCGTCACCCGGCCGTCTTCGCCGATGAACTTCTCGGTGTTCACCGAGAACACCCGCTCACCGCCCTCTTCGTGCGCCGATGACACCCGGTACATGAGCGGGTAGGTCGGCCAAGGAGTCGATTCGGCGCGTGTGTCCGGTGGTCGCGGCATGATCTCGAACTGGTGCACGACGGTCGCGCCCTGCCGGTGCGCGGTACCCAGGCAGTCCGCCCCGGTGTCACCGCCGCCGATGATGACGACCTTCTTGCCCTTCGCGGTGATGGGGGGTTCCCCGTCGGGCCCTAGGACGTCGTCGCCCTCCTGCACCCGGTTGCCCCACGGCAGGTACTCCATCGCCTGGTGGATCCCGTCCAGGTCCCGACCGGGAATGGGCAGGTCCCGCCCCGCGGTGGCGCCGCCGGCCAGAACCACCGCGTCGAAGTCGGCGCGCAGCTGTTCGGCGGTGATGTCGACCCCGACGTTGACGCCCGCGCGGAATTCGGTTCCTTCGGAACGCATTTGGTCCAGGCGCCGGTCGAGAACGCGCTTCTCCATCTTGAATTCCGGAATGCCGTAGCGCAGCAGCCCGCCGATCCGATCCGCCCGCTCGAAAACGGTGACCGTGTGGCCGGCCCGGGTCAGCTGCTGAGCCGCCGCCAAACCGGCCGGGCCCGAACCCACCACGGCGACCTTTTTCCCGGTCAGCTTGTCCGGGGGCAGCGGCACCACGAAGCCTTCCTCGAAGGCGTGGTCGATGATCTCGAGCTCGATCTGCTTGATGGTCACCGGATCCTGGTTGATGCCAAGCACACACGCCGGTTCACACGGCGCCGGACACAGCCGCCCGGTGAAGTCCGGGAAGTTGTTGGTGGCGTGCAGCCGCTCGATCGCGTCGCGCCAGCGGCCCCTGCGCACCAGGTCGTTCCATTCCGGGATCAGGTTGCCCAACGGACACCCGTTGTGGCAGAAAGGGATACCGCAATCCATGCAACGGGTCGCCTGCTCACGCAGGGTGCCTTCGTCGAAGTCCTCGTAGACCTCGTGCCAGTCCTTCAACCGCAGTGGGACAGGCCGGCGCTTCGGCAGTTCGCGGTGCGTGTACTTCAGGAAGCCGCTCGGATCAGCCATGTGCGGCCGCCATGATCGCCTTGTCCACATCGACGCCGTCGCGCTCGGCTTCGGCGATCGCTTGCAGCACCTTCTTGTAGTCGCGTGGCATCACCTTGACGAAGTGGCGTTGTTGCCCGCGCCAGTCCGCCAGGATCCGCTGGCCGACCGCGGAATCGGTCGCGTCCACGTGGGCCTGGATGATGCCGTGCAGGAATTCGGCATCGTCTTCGTCCAACGTCTCCACGTCGACCATCTCGATGTTGAGATTGTCCGGAAGTTCCTCGTCCGGGTCGTACACGTAAGCCACACCGCCTGACATTCCCGCCGCGAAGTTGCGGCCAGTCCGGCCAAGGATCACAACCCGGCCACCCGTCATGTATTCGCATCCGTGGTCACCCACGCCCTCGACGACGGCGTGGGCGCCGGAGTTGCGGACCGCGAACCGCTCGCCGACCACCCCGCGCAGGAAGGCCTCGCCGCTGGTCGCGCCGAACAGGATCACGTTGCCGCCGATGATGTTGTCCTCGGCCACGTAGTCCTGCGGGGCGTTGTCCGATGGGCGCACCACGATCCGGCCGCCGGACAATCCCTTGCCGACGTAGTCGTTGGCGTCGCCGTAGACCCGCAAGGTTATTCCCTTGGGCACGAAGGCACCGAAGCTGTTGCCCGCGGATCCGTCGAACGTGATGTCGATAGTGCCATCCGGAAGCCCTTGGCCGCCATACGCTTTCGTCACCTCGTGGCCGAGCATGGTGCCCACGGTGCGGTTGACGTTGCTGATAGTGGTGGAGAAGCGCACCGGCTTGCCGGAATCGAGCGCCTCCCGGCTCATCACGATCAACTGCTGATCGAGCGCCTTGTCCAGGCCGTGGTCCTGCCGGGAACTGCAGTACAGGTCCTGGTTCATGAACGCCGACTCCGGCTCGTGCAGCACCGGCGCGAGGTCGAGCTTGTGCGCCTTCCAGTGCGCGCGGGCCAGCGTGGTGTCCAGCGCGCCGACCTGGCCGACGGCCTCATTGAGGGTGCGGAAACCCAACTGCGCCATGTATTCCCGGACCTCTTCGGCAATGAACATGAAGAAGTTCTCGATGAACTCGGGCTTACCGGTGAACCGCTCCCGCAGCACCGGGTTCTGGGTGGCCACGCCGACCGGGCAGGTGTCCAGGTGGCACACCCGCATCATGATGCAGCCGGCCACCACCAGCGGCGCGGTGGCGAAGCCGAATTCCTCGGCGCCGAGCAGCGCGGCGATCATCACGTCGCGGCCCGTCTTGAGCTGCCCGTCCACCTGCACGACGATCCGGTCACGTAACCCGTTGAGCAACAGGGTCTGCTGCGTCTCGGCCAGGCCCAGTTCCCACGGCGCCCCGGCGTGCTTCATCGACGTCAGCGGGGTGGCGCCGGTGCCACCGTCGTGGCCGGAGATCAACACCACGTCGGCGTGCGCCTTGGAAACGCCGGCCGCAACCGTGCCCACCCCGTTCTCGGAGACCAGCTTGACGTGCACCCGCGCGGACGGGTTGGCGTTTTTCAGGTCGTGGATCAGCTGCGCGAGATCCTCGATGGAGTAGATGTCGTGGTGCGGCGGCGGGGAGATGAGCCCGACGCCCGGTGTGGAGTGGCGCACCTCGGCGACCCACGGGTACACCTTGTGTCCCGGAAGCTGGCCCCCCTCACCGGGTTTCGCGCCCTGCGCCATCTTGATCTGGATGTCGGTGCAGTTCGTCAGGTAGTGCGACGTGACGCCGAAACGCGCCGAAGCGACCTGTTTGATGGCGCTGCGGCGCCAATCCCCATTGGGGTCGCGGTCGAAGCGCTTGACGTTCTCGCCGCCTTCCCCGCTGTTGGAGCGCCCGCCCAGGCGGTTCATCGCGATGGCGAGCGTCTCGTGCGCCTCGGCCGAGATCGAGCCGTAGCTCATCGCCCCGGTGGAGAATCGCTTGACGATCTCGCTGGCGGGTTCGACCTCTTCCAGCGGAACCGGGGGACGCACACCGCCGCGGAACTTCAGCAGGCCGCGCAGCGACGCCATCCGCTCGCTCTGGTCGTCGACCAGGCGGGTGTAGTCCTTGAAGATCTTGTACTGCCCGGTGCGAGTCGAGTGCTGCAGCTTGAATACGGTCTCCGGGTTGAACAGGTGGTACTCACCTTCCCGGCGCCACTGGTACTCGCCGCCCACCTCGAGTTCGCGGTGCGCGCGCTCGTCGCGGCGGTCCAGGTAGGCCAGCCGGTGGCGAGCCGCGACGTCGGCGGCGATGTCCTCCAGCGTGATCCCGCCGATCGGGCAGCTCAACCCGGTGAAGTACTCGTCGAGCACGTCCTCTGAGACGCCGACCGCCTGGAACAGCTGCGCGCCGGTGTAGGAGGCCAGCGTCGAAATGCCCATCTTGGACATCACTTTGAGCACGCCCTTGCCGGCAGCCTTGACGTAGTTGTTCAGCGCCTTCTCGCGCTCTTGCCGATCCGAGAAGCCGTCGATCGCACCGCGGTCGAGCATGTCCTCGATCGACTCGAACACCAGATAGGGGTTGATCGCCGCCGCCCCACACCCGATCAGCATCGCCATGTGGTGCACCTCGCGGGCGTCACCGGTCTCCACGACCAGACCCACGTGGGTGCGCGTCCGGTCGCGCACCAGATGATGGTGCACTCCGGAAACGGCGAGCAGCGACGGGATGGGCGCCATCTGCTCGTCGGACTCGCGGTCCGACAAGATGATGACCCGCGCACCGTCCTCGATCGCGGCAGACGCCTGTGCGCGTACGTCATCGAGCGCCGCCGCCAATCCGGCGCCCCCCTCGGCGACCGGGTACAGGCAACGAATCACCTTGGACCGCATGCCATGCGGGCGCCCGTTGACCTCGTCGTCGGGATTGAGGTTGACGAGCTTGGCCAGCTCGTGGTTGCGCAGAATCGGCTGCTGCAATGCGATCTGGTGGCAGGACTGCTCGGTCGGCGTGAGCAGGTCGCGCTCGCCGCCGGTGGTGCCCTGCAAGCTGGTGACCACCTCTTCGCGGATCGCGTCCAGCGGCGGGTTGGTCACCTGCGCGAACAGCTGCTGGAAGTAGTCGTAGAGCATCCGGGGCCGCTGCGAGAGCACCGCGACCGGGGTGTCGGTGCCCATCGAGCCGATCGGCTCGGCGCCCGTGCGCACCATAGGCGACACCAACAGGTTGAGCTCTTCATAGGTGTAGCCGAATGTCAGCTGCCGCTTGACGAGTCGATCATGGGGCATCCGCACGTAGTCGCCCTGCGGCAGCTTGTCGAGGGGAACCAGGTTGCGGTCCAGCCATTCCTGGTACGGGTGCTCGGCGGCGAGTTCGGCCTTGATCTCCTCGTCGGAGACGATGCGCCCTTGTGTGGTGTCCACCAAGAACATCCGGCCCGGCTGCAACCGCATCCGGCGGACCACCTTGGCGGGGTCCAGGTCCAGGACACCGGCCTCGGAAGCCATCACCACCAAGCCGTCTTCGGTGACCCAGATCCGGGAGGGGCGCAAGCCGTTTCGGTCCAGTACGGCGCCCACGATGGTGCCGTCGGTGAACGTGATCGACGCGGGGCCGTCCCAGGGCTCCATCAAGGACGCGTGGAATTCGTAGAACGCCCGCCGCGCCGGGTCCATGGACTCGTTGCGTTCCCACGCTTCGGGAATCATCATCAGCACCGCGTGGGCCAGGCTGCGGCCACCCAGGTGCAGCAGTTCGAGCGCCTCGTCGAAACGCGCGGTGTCCGAGGCGCCCGGGGTACAGATCGGGAACAGCTTCTCCACATCGGCTTCCGTGCCGAAGACATCGGTCTTGATCAACGCCTCGCGGGCACGCATCCAGTTCTCATTGCCGGTGACGGTGTTGATCTCGCCGTTGTGGGCCACCCGACGGAACGGATGGGCCAGCGGCCACGACGGGAAGGTGTTGGTGGAGAAGCGCGAATGCACGATGCCCAGCGCGCTGGTCATCCGATCGTCTTGCAGGTCAAGGTAGAACGCCTTGAGCTGCGGCGTGGTCAGCATGCCCTTGTAGACCATCGTCTGACCGGAAAGGCTTGGGAAATAGACGGTTTCGCGGCCGGGCCCGTCCTGCCCGGGACCCTTGGTGCCGAGTTCGTGCTCGGCGCGCTTGCGGACCAGATAGCAGCGGCGCTCCAGCGTCATGTCCGACGCACCGGCCATGAACACCTGCCGGAATGTGGGCATCGCGTCGCGGGACAGCGCGCCCAGTGACGAGTCGTCGATGGGCACGTTCCGCCAGCCGAGCACCGTCAGGCCCTCGGCTTCGGCGATCTTCTCCACCGCGTCGCAGGCGGCCGCGGCGTCCTTGGACGACTGCGGCAGGAAAGCGATACCGGTGGCATAACTGCCCGCCGGGGGCAACTCGAAATCCACGACCTCGCGCAGGAAGGCGTGCGGGACCTGGATCAGGATGCCGGCACCATCACCGCTGCGCGGCTCGGCGCCCTGCGCACCGCGGTGTTCGAGGTTGAGCAGCGCGGTGATGGCCTTGTCGACAATGTCGCGGGTACGACGGCCGTGCATATCGACGACCATGGCTACCCCGCACGAGTCGTGCTCGAACGCGGGGTTGTATAACCCGACGCGCTTGGGCGTCATATGCACCTGACCCTTCACCTGAACGTTGAGCTGCCGTTAACAGCTGCTCCGACGGAGTCGCACCCGGAGGTTGCGGGCTTAAGACCCCTCGGTCTTGTCTCGATAGGCTGTCCCCCAGGTGGAGATGATCCTGTTAGGGATGCGTCCGTGCAGCGCTGAACGGTGGCCTGGAAACCGGTCTCGACAAGTCGTAAAACGATATGACAATACCCGCCTGACATGCCAACTTCGTCAAGTCTAACCGCCAGCTGGCAGCACCGTAAATTTCTCGGCGGCCGTAGGGCGACACCCCGGCGGACGTGCACTTTTGGCGCTGGAGTTTTCGTCACGGCCGCGCCACATCCGGCGGTCCGATGTGCCGGATCCACCGCGGATCAATGTTTGCTGACGCCGCCCGCGTGCTTGCCCACAGCCTCGGAATCGGCGCGCATGATCGTGCTCAGCGGGCGGCACATGCCGTCGCGGGCGCGCGAAACCGAGCGCTGCTAAGTTTGCACGGTAGCGATGGGCGGCACGGAGGAGATACTGGACGGGCACTGGTCCGCATCCGGCGCCGACGGTTTGCCGTGGCGCTTATCACTAGCCCAGGACGCACCCACCAGCGCCGACCGATCGCCTGGCATCCGAGGAGCCCATGAACGAGCCCGACGAATTCCTGCGGGACCGTCTGCAGCCGCCGCCCGCTACGCCGGCGACGCGCCCGCCCGGGCCCGAGCCCAGGAGTGTGCCGCCGCCGCCTCCGGTCGGCCAGCTCCTCGCACCGCGGCCACCATCGGCGCCTCCAGCGCGGCCACCGGCGCCTCCGCAGCGTCCGCCCGCGCCACCTCCACAGCCCGCCGCCCCGCCTGTTTTCCCGCGACCGCCCGCGATGTCGGCTCCCCAGGAGGCCCCCGCACCCGCCACTGCGGCGCCGCCGACCGCGGCCGCTCCGGCGCGGTCCACCACGGCCGTCGACGCAACACCCGACCGCGGTTGGCGACGCGTGGTCCGGCTGATCACTTTCGGCCTCGTCAGGCTCGGTCCGTCACCCGCGCAGCTACAGGACGCCCAATTCGAGGCGGCGATCCGGGCCCGCTTGGTCGGCAACTACAAGGTCGGCGTCCTGGGCAAGGGCGGGGTCGGAAAAACGTCGGTGGCCGCCAGTGTCGGTTCGCTGTTCGCCGAACTCCGGCGGCAGGATCACGTTGTCGCGATCGACGCCGACACCGCCTTCGGCCGACTCAGCAGCCGAATCGACCCGGGGTCGTCCGGATCGTTCTGGGAACTCACGGCCGACAAGAACCTGCAGTCTTTCACCGATGTCGTCGCCCGGGTGGGGCGCAACTCCGCCGGCCTGCACGTGCTCGGCGGTGAACCGGCGTCCGGCCCGCGCCGGGTGCTCGATCCCGCGATCTACCGGGAGGCCGCGTTACGCCTCGACCGCCATTTCGCGATCTCGGTGATCGACTGTGGTTCAACGATGGACGCGCCGGTCACCCAGGAGGTGCTGCGCGATCTGGACGCGCTGATCGTGGTCTCCTCGCCGTGGGCGGACGGGGCGAACGCTGCCGCCAGGACCCTGGAGTGGCTGGCCGATCAGGGCTTCGACACACTGCTGCAGAAGAGCGTCGTCGTGCTCAACGATTCGGACGGCCACGCCGACAAACGCACCCGGGCGTTGCTGGCCCGCGAATTCATCGACCACGGCCGGCCGGTGATCGAGGTGCCCTTCGACCCCCACCTGCGGCCCGGCGGTGTGATCGATGTGAGCCGCGAAATGGCGTCGGCGACGCGGCGGAAATTCCTGGAGGTCACGGCGACGATCGCGGGCTATTTCGCGGCGCGGCACGACGACCGGCCGGGCTAACCCCGTTCGGCCGCCGGTCCCATCCGCGCGGCCGGGTCGGCGATGGCCTCGATCTTGGCCACGCGGGACCCGCTGATCGTCAGCACGATGACGGCGAAGAGCCGGCGATCGGTGAACGCCAACAGCACCGGTTGCCCGACGGGGCCGCTGACCAACGTCACGTCCGGCCATAGGTAGCGCAGCAGGTTGGTGGCCACCGCATCCGGCCCGTGGTTGATCTGCGGCGGTGGCGGCGGATCGGCGAGGATCGTGCCCACGCCCCACACCGTCGGGTCCAGCACGGCGGCCAACGCGGCGACGTCGCCGTTGGCGCATGCGGTGATGAACTTCTCGGTGACGAGCTGGTGTTCGGCCGAGGCCACCTCATTGGTCTTGGGTTGCGCGGCAACGAATTTCGCCCGCGCCCTGCGCGCCAGCTGGCGGCAGGTGCCCACCGGGCGGCCCACGGTTTCGGAGATCGATTCGAACGGGACGCCGAACACGTCGTGCAGCACGAAGGCGACCCGTTCCCCGGGACTGAGCCTGCGCAGCACTTCCAGCAAGGCGGCGCGGATCTCGTCGTCGAGGGTGACCCGGTCGGCCGGGTCGGCGCGGTGCGGCGTCGGCCGCTCCTGGACCTCGCCCGGTCGTTCGTAGCGGGCGCGCGCCGAGCGCACCTGGTCGAGGCAGAGCCGGCTCGCCACCACCGTCAGCCAGCCTCGGACGTCCTCGATCTCGTCGACGTCCGCCCGAGAGAGCCGCAGAAACGCCTCCTGCGCAACGTCTTCCGCCTCGCCGACGTCGCCGAGCATTTGGTAGGCGAGGTTGACCAGATACGGGCGGTGACGACGCCAGGCCTCGGCGACCTGGTCGCCCGCTGACTGCGACTGGTTCATGACTCTTCGACGATCCGCTGCGGTGAAAAGTTACAGGTTTCCCGGTGTAACTTTCGCACCCTTCGCCCCGTCCTTGGAACACCGCAAAAAATTACGAGAAAGGGGCCTTCCCATGACCATTGTGGTAACCGGGGCGACCGGCAACGTCGGACGCCCTCTCGTCGCCGCCCTCGCCGCCGCGGCCGCGACGGCGCGCGCGGTGACCCGCACGCCGGAGACGGCCGGGTTTCCGCCCGGCGTCGAACCGGTCGGGTCGGCGGCCGGGGCGCTGCCCGGCGCGTCGGCGGTGTTCCTCAATTCCCGGGCGCTGGGAGAGGACCTGCAGAAGGTGGTGACCGAGTGCGTGCGCGCCGGGGTGAAGAAGCTGGTGGCGCTCTCGGCGATCAACGCCGACGACGACTTCGCCCGGCAGCCGTCCCGCTTCCGCGGGGACCGCAACAAGGAGGTCGAGCAGCTCGCCGTCGACTCCGGCCTGACCTGGGTGAGCCTGCGGCCGACCGTGTTCGCGACGAACTTCGCCGGCATGTGGTCCCCGCAAATCCGTTCGGGCGATGTGGTTTTCGGGCCGTACGCCGCGGCCTCGACGGCACCGATCGTCGAGACCGACATCGCGGCGGTGGCGGCGCGGGCGTTGCTCACCGATGAGCTTGTCGGGCAGCGGATCCCGCTGACCGGTCCGCGAGCCTTCACCAACTCAGAGCTGGTCGAGGTCATCGGCGCAGTCCTGGGTCGGCCGCTGCAGTACCGCGAGATACCGAATGCCGCGGTGCGCGAACGCTTCCTCGCGTTGGGCTTCACCCCCGAGTTCGCGGACGCCTACATCGCCATGCTGGCCGCGACGCTCGATGCACCCGCGCTCGTCACCCACGACGTGGAGAGGATCCTCGGCCGGCCGGCGTCGCCCTTCAGCCAATGGGTCGCCGGGCACCGCGACGTCTTCGCCCGGGCGAGTTAGCAAAGGAACCGCGAATGTCCGAACCGCGTCCGCCGCGCTTCCTCAAGCCGATGAACAGGGTGATGATGGCGGTCCAACGCCTCGGGATTCCCACCGGACCCGCCATGGTGCTGACGGTCCCCGGCCGCAAGTCGGGTCGGCCTCGCAGCACTCCGATGACGCCATTCGAGTTTCAGGGTGGCCTTTACGTCGTGGCGGGCTATCCGGGTGCCGACTGGGCGGCCAACGCCCGGGCGGCCGGCACCGGCACGCTCAGCCGGGGACGACGGTCCCGGCAGGTCCGGATCGTCGAACTCTCCGTCGGGGAGGCGCGGCCTGTGCTCCGGGCGTTTCCGGCCCGGGTGCCCGTCGGCGTGGCGTTCGCAAAACGATCGGGGGTGGTGCGTGATGGGACGGCCGACGAATTCGAAGCGTTGGCGGGGCGGCTGGCCGTCTTCCGCTTCGAGCCGGCCTGACACCCGACGAGGCTTGGCGGCCGGGGCTTACCAGACGATGGCCGCCATGTCGCGATTGTCCGAGCACACGCTGCGCACCGCGGCCTCGATGTCGGGGGCGGTGATGATCTGCAGATCCTCGACCGTCACCGTTTGGCCAGCGCGCTTTTGCGCGACCACGCGGGTGTCCCGAAATCCCTCGGCACGTTCGATGACGTTGCGGGCGAACCGGCCGTTCTGCATGGCGTCGATGCCGTGCCGACCGCCCGGCGTCGTGTAATTGCGGATGGTCGTCGCCGCGTCCAGGAGTGCCTCCCGCGCGGCGTCGTCGAGCTTGCTGGCGCGCGGCGCCGCGTAACGGTGACCGATCTCGACGATCTCGGCCGGCGAATACGACTCGAAGCGCAGCTTGCGGTTGAACCGGCCGGCCAAACCCGGATTCACGGTGAGGAATTCGTCCACCTGATCCTCATAACCGGCACCGATGAAACAGAAGTCGAAGCGGTGTGTTTCCAGCGCCACCAGGAGCTGGTTGACGGCCTCCATGCCGATCATGTCGGGTGTGCCGTCCTGATGCCGCTCGATCAGGGTATAGAACTCGTCCATGAAAATGATTTGGCCGAGCGACTTTTCGATCAACGCGTTGGTCTTGGGCCCCGACTCCCCGATGTAGTGGCCGCAGAAGTCCGACCGCCGGACCTCCCGGATTTCGGGGTTGCGGACGATGCCCATGCCGGCGTAGATCTTGCCGAGCGCTTCGGCGGTGGTCGTCTTGCCGGTACCGGGCGGACCAACCAGCAGCATGTGGTTGGTCTGTCCCTCCACCGGCAGGCCATGCTCGAGGCGCATCATCCGCACTTCGAGCTGATCTTCGAGCGCCGACACGGCCTGCTTGACCGCGGCCAGCCCGACCTGCTTGGCCAGCAATGCCCGGCCCTCGGCGAGCAATTCGGCGCGCCGTTCCGAGGTGGCGTCGTCGTCCAGCTCGTCACGGCTCTTGGCGGTCGACACATCCCACCGATCGGTCCGGCTGGCGATGGTTTCCTCGTCGGTCACGACCAGGTGCAGGTTCGGGTCGGCCAAAGCCGCCTTCGCGGCCTCGGTCAGAACGCCGTTGATGGTGGCCTTCGACAGCCAGACCTGGGCCTTGTCTTCCTCGCGCAGCTGGCGATGCACCATCCCGCGCACATACGCCAAATCGGCGACCAGCAGCGGGATATCGGCCGGCCCGATCGATGCGGTCAGCACGTCGGCGTCGAAGCGGCCCGACGCATTGGTCTGCCCGATCACGTCGACGCGGTCGAGCCAGTCAAGCGCGACCCGGCCCTGCCCGAGATGTGCCGCGGCGTGGGCCGCCAGCGCGCAGATCGACGCCGTCACGGCCGACATGATGATCGCCTGCGGCGGAAGTTCCTCGGCGGCGGCCAACAACACGTCCGGCCAGCGCTGCGTCGTGTACATCAAGAACGCGCGGGCCAGCTGGTGCCACTGATAGTTGGTCCACGAATCGAGCAGGTCGCGATTGGACAGCAGCCTGTCGGCCTCGGCGTATTCGCCGGCGATGGTCAGCGCCGACGACAGCGCCAACCCCACTTGGGATGCGTCGGTCACCGTGATTCCGATGTAGGGCCCCAGCTGGATCTCCGCGGCGAGCGTCCGTCCGATGCGGGTCGTTTCGCGGTGCAGCCATTCGCTGGTGGCGTAGAGCCGCTTCAGCGAGGCGAGGTCGTTGTCACCGCAGGCGATGCGGCCCAGCCACGCGTCGGCCATCGACGAATCGGCGTCGGTGGCCGCGACGAACTCCGGCAGCGCCGCCGCCCGGCCCTGCCTGCTCATCACCGCCATGGCCCGATCGAAATGCCTACGGGCAGTTTGTAAATCACCCATTGCGTGTGCCCTTTGGATCCTTGACGTTCTACGTGACCGACATGGTGACCGGGTCGAGACTCACGTAGCGGTGCTCGGCGCGGAACATGTCCATCTCGACCAGCCAATCCTTCCCCGCCGCGCTGACCCGCACCATCGCCGGGCCGACCTGTTCGATGATCACCTCGAAGTTGTGCCGGTGTCCCTCGGGCAGCCGCGTGCCCGACGGGGCGATGGTGATCACGGTCGCGGGTCGCGGGGTGGGTGAGATCGGGGCAACGTGCTCCACGACGCTGACGGTGGTGCGCGGCGCGGGCCGCGCCGTGCTGACGACGCCGATCTCCGGCATCCGCACGCTGGCCCAGCGCGTCATGTCGCGGGTATGCACGCACACCCGCTCGCCCGCACCCGCGGTGCGGATCACGATCCGCTTGGCGACCGGATCGTCGGCGGCCACGAAAACCCTTGACAGCTCGCCGGCATCGGTGACGGGGATTAGCAGGCGGTCCCCGTTGCTCAGTTTCCCGATCAGCACGCCCGAAGGGCCGATCTCGGTGAGCAGTTGCTCGGGCAGCGGGCTGGGCCGCAACGCCCGCAGAAAGGGGCGCGGGCCGCACATGTTGGCCGCGGCGGCCGCGGCCTGTTCCCCGTTTAGCCGGCGCAGGATCACACTCGGCGGGGTGGGAGCCGGCGTGGGCGTGCGCACGGTGATGGTCGCGGTGCAGGTCGCATCGGGATACACGGTCACGTTCTGGATGACCTCGTCGGCGCGCAGCGTCCACGCCTGCGAAAGCACGCGCGAGGCGATCGCGTCGGGCGGATACGCGTAGGTCGTCATCCAGCCGGCCTCACCGCGGATGGCCTTCCATCTCTGCGTCTCCCCCTCGATGGCGTCGCACCCCAGCCGCCGATCGAGCTCGGCCAGATCGGTGGCGTTGGCCACCTTCGCCCGCAGCCCCTGGCAGCGCAGCAGGCCCGCGATGCGCTGCGCCGCCGAAATGGCCGCGGCGCCAACCGTGGTGCGCCAGCGGAGCGCTTGGGTGTTGTCGATAATGGACAGCCGCATGATCAGCCAGGTCTCGCGCCGGCCCGCATACGGCGGCGTGCCGATCTCCGAGTCATACACCCGCGGGTAATCGCCGATGTTGCCGTGCCGGGAACCGAGTGAGACGACGCTGATCGAGTCGAGCCGCAGCCCCAGCGCCTGGTGCATCATCGGCACCAATTCGACGACATCGATGACGTTGTCGGTTTCGACGGTCACCGAACCCGTCACCAAGGTCGCTTGGTGTGCCCGGCCGAGCAGCTGCACGGCCACCACCGCAACACCGTCTTGCACCCGGACCCCGCCGCCGGATCGGTTGTTGGCCACGGTGATTGGGGCGTCCCAGCGGATCGGGCGCCGCCCCCGCCGCCACAACACCAGCCATGACCACGCCGGCTGACCCCACCAGCGGACGAACACCGTCGCGACGCCGACCGCCGCGGCGATCGCCGCACCGATGTAGCCGGCCACCGCCCAACTCGCGGCCGCGAGCAAGAACACCACCCACACCCCGAGGACCCGCCGATTGCTGCCCCGGCTGAAGCCGGTCAGCGTGGAGCTCACCGCGCCCTCCTCAGCCGCGCCGCGATCGCGGCCACGAGCACACCGGCGGCCACCGCGCCGATGAACCCGATGGCGATGTTGCGCGCCCGGTGGTCCGCCGGCGGAGGCGGCGGGGCCGGCCTGATCACCCGGCTCTGCGCACCCGGGGGCATCCGGTCACCAGGCGGAATGTTGAACGTCAGTGCCGCAACGGGATCGACCAACCCGTACCCGACCTTGTTGTCCACTCCCGAAGGCGGATTGTGCGCTGACTGCACGATCCTGTTGATCACCTGATGAGCGCTCAGGTCCGGGTACTTCGCCCGGACCAGCGCCGCGACGCCGCTGACGTAGGCGGCCGAGAAGCTGGTGCCCCAGAACGGCATGTTCTTCTCACCCGGCCTCGACGGAGGGTACGCGTTGACCGGCCCGCCACCCTGGGGCGAGAGACCCATGATGTGGGTGCCCGGCGCCGCCACACTCACCCACGGGCCCGACATGCTCTTGTCGAGCGCGGCGCCGGTGGCATCGACCGCACCGACCGACAGGACGTAGTCGGAGAACCACGAGGGTGACGAAACCACCTTCACCTGATGCCAGTCCCGCGGATCCGACGGGTCGAGCGGGTCGTACATCGGGTTGTTGTTGCAGCCCGCCTCCCCGTCGTTTCCGGCGGCGGCCACCACCACCGCGTCCTTCACGGTGGCGGCGTACCACAGCGCGGCGCCCAACGCCCGCTGGTCGGCGGGGGCCACCGCCGGCAGGCAGGCGGTGACGGAAATATTGATCACCTTGGCACCCATGTTGGCCGCGTGGACCACCGCGCGCG
>NZ_LZJF01000088.1 GCF_001666835.1 Mycobacterium sp. E3251
CCGGTGACGGCGGAATCGTCGTGCAGCACGCGCAGGGCCACATGGCCGGCGCGGATGTCCAGCGTGGCCGCGGCGTGGTCGAGCGCCCGCTGCACCTCGGCTCCGGTGGCGTCGCCGCCGGCGTGCACGATCCGCCGCCGCGAGTGCCCACCCTCGCGCGTCACGTCCCAGCGGCCCGGCGATGCCTCGTCGAATCGCGCTCCGGCGCCGACCAATTCGGACACCGCCCGGTACCCGTCGGCGACGATGGAATACACCGCGTCGGGGTCGCACAGGCCGGCGCCGGCCGTCAGGGTGTCCGCGACGTGCGCCTCCACCGAGTCGTCGTTGTCGGGCAGGACGACCGCGATGCCGCCCTGCGCGTAGTGGGTCGCGGTCCCCCCCTTCGCCTGGTCCGCCTTGCTCAGCACGACGACGCTGCGGCCGGCGCGATGGGCGGCCAGCGCCGCGGCCAATCCGGCCACGCCGGTGCCGATGACGACAACGTCGGCGCTATGGGTCCAGGCGGGGCGGACGGTCATTCGCCGCCGCCCGGCTGGCCGATTTCGATCATTCGCTGCACGCTGCGGCGGCCCGCCGCCGCGATCTCCGGGTCGACATCGACTTCGTCGGCCCCGTCCACCAGGCAGCGCAGCAGGGCCGCGGGCGTGATCATCTTCATGTACTTGCAGGACGCCCGGTCGTTGACCGCGCGGAAGTCGACCTGCGGGGCGGCCCGGCGCAGCTGATGCAGCATGCCGACCTCGGTGGCGACCAGCACCTTGCGCGCCTGGGTCTGGTGCGCCGCGTCGAGCATGCCGCCGGTGGACAGGATCTTCACTCGATCCGCCGGGAAGGCGCCCTCGCCGGCGAGGTACAAAGCCGAAGTGGCACAACCGCATTCGGGATGCACGTAGAGGTCGGCGTCGGGGTTCGCCCGCGCCTGCTCGGACAGCTCGTCGCCGTTGATCCCGGCGTGTACGTGGCATTCACCGGCCCACACGTGCATGTTGGTGCGGCCGGTCACCCGGCGCACATGGGCCCCGAGGAACTGGTCCGGGCAGAACAGCACCTCGCAGTCGGGGTCGATGGACTCGACCACGTCCACCGCGTTGGACGAGGTGCAGCAGATGTCGGTGAGCGCCTTCACCGCGGCGGTGGTGTTGACGTAGGAGACGACAACGGCGCCGGGGTGCTCGTCGCGCCAGGCGCGCAGCTCGTCGGGGGTAATGGAGTCGGCAAGCGAGCAGCCGGCCCGCTGATCCGGGATAAGGACCGTCTTGTCGGGGCTGAGGATCTTGGCGGTCTCGGCCATGAAGTGCACCCCGCAGAACACGATGGTGTCCTCGGGTGCCTCGGCGGCGATCCGCGAGAGCGCCAGTGAGTCTCCGACGTGGTCGGCGACGTCCTGGATGGCGGGCAGCTGGTAGTTGTGCGCGAGCACGGTGGCGCCGCGCAGCTTCGCCAGTCGGCGAATCTCGGCGGCCCACTGCTCGTCGCCCTCGACACCGGCGTAACCCGCGGGTGAATTCGTGACTTCGGCCATCATGTCTTCGGCGAGCGTGTCCATGCGATTTACAACCGTCACGGCGGCTCCTTTCAGCCCGAGAGGTTTTCGACTTATAATCGAAAACATGGCCCATGGTAACACCGCCCACGAAGTGCTCGCGGTCGTATTCCAGGTTCGCCATGTCGCCGAGCAGGTTACGAGGGGCCGCCCGACGGAAAAACCGCAGCTTAACGTGCTGTTATGGCAGCGTGCCAAGGACCCGCAGCGCGGCGCATGGTCGCTGCCCGGCGGGCAGCTGCGCAACGACGAGGACATCACCACCTCCGTGCTGCGACAGCTGGCCGAGAAGGTGGACCTCAAAGAGCTCGCGCACTTAGAACAGCTGGCGGTGTTCTCCGACCCGAACCGGGTGCCGGGCGACCGGGTGATCGCGTCGACCTTCCTGGGATTGGTGCCCTCCCCCGCGACCCCCGAGCTGCCGCCGGACACCCGCTGGCATCCGGTGAGCTGCCTGCCGCCGATGGCCTTCGACCACGGCCCGATGGTGACGCACGCGCACGCCCGGCTGATCGCCAAGCTGTCCTACACCAACCTCGGGTTCGCCTTGGCGCCAAAGGAATTCGCGCTTTCCACACTCCGCGACATCTACGGCGCCGCGCTCGGCTACCAAGTCGACGCGACGAACCTGCAGCGGGTGCTGGTCCGCCGCGGCGTGATCAGCCAGACCGGCACCATCGCGCAGTCGGGCCGCAGCGGCGGGCGGCCCGCGGCCCTGTACCACTTCACCGATTCCCGGCTGCGGGTCACCGATGAATTCGCCGCGTTGCGGCCCCCCGGCTAGGCTCGCGGAAAGCGTCTTTCGGGTGACGCGATCGTAAATGGAGCAGTGGCGCGTCCGACTCTGCACGCGCGGGCAAGAAGTCGCTCACAGTCCGGCGATTACGTTTTGGTTACCTGCCGTTCGTGCGCGACAATGCCCGATGGCCTAGAAGGGAGCCCAATGGCTGAGCTCGGCAATCTGGCAGGCACGCATGGCGCGGAGTGGATCGCCCGGCCGCCCCACGAGGAACTGCAGCGCAAAGTACGCCCGCTGCTGCCCTCGGACGATCCGTTTTACCAACCGCCACTGGGCTTTCAACACGCCGAGCCGGGGACGGTGCTGCGTTCGCGCGACGTCGAACTGGCGTTTTTGGGTTTGATCCCGCAGCCCGTCAAGGCCATCCAGCTGCTCTACCGGACGATGGACATGCACGGCGAGCCGGAGGCGGCGGCGACCACCGTGATCGTCCCGGCCGAGCTCGCCCCGGAACGCCCGTGCCCGCTGCTCTCGTACCAGTGCGCGATCGACGCGGTGTCGTCCCGTTGCTTCCCGTCCTACGCGCTGCGGCGCCGGGCGAAGGCCCTCGGGTCGATCGGCCAGCTCGAACTCTTCCTGATCGCCGCCGCCGTCGCCGAGGGCTGGGCCGTCTCCGTGCCGGACCACGAGGGGCTGCAGGGCCTGTGGGGCGCGCCGTACGAGCCCGGCTATCGCGTCTTGGACGGCATCCGGGCCGCCCTGGGTTCCGAACGCCTCGGACTGTCCCCGTTGGCGCCGGTCGGGCTGTGGGGCTACTCCGGCGGCGGGCTGGCCAGCGCCTGGGCCGCCGAGGTCTGCGCCGAGTACGCGCCCGAACTGGACATCGTCGGAGCGGTGCTGGGATCACCGGTCGGCGACCTGGGCAACACCTTCCGCAGGCTCAACGGCAGTTTCCTCTCGGGTCTGCCCGCGCTGGTGGTATCCGCGCTCGCCCACATCTATCCCGAGCTGGACAGGGTGATCAAAGAGCACAGCAACGAGGAGGGGCGAGCCCTGCTCGAGTCGCTCGAGAAGATGACCACTGTGGAGGCGGTCGTCCGGATGGCCGGCAAGAACATGGGCGACTACCTCGACGAGCCGCTCGAGAGCATCCTGTCGACGCCCGAGGTGATGCACGTGTTCGAGAGCATCAAGCTGGGCGTGGCCGTGCCGAC
>NZ_LZJF01000089.1 GCF_001666835.1 Mycobacterium sp. E3251
GCCGCCTCGAGCGCCTTCGTGGCCGGCTGGCCAGGTCGCAGAACGCGTTGGGACGCAGCGTGCTGGGCCTGATCGGCGGCGGCGACCTGGACGAAGACGCCTGGCAGGACGTCGAGGACACCCTGCTGGTCGCCGACCTCGGCCCGGTGGTCACCGAGTCGGTGATGACGCAGCTGCGCGCCCGCCTGGCCGGCAGCGCCGTGCGCACCGAGGCCGACGCGAAGGCCGTGCTGCGCGACGTGCTGATCCGCGAGCTGCACCCCGACATGGACCGCTCGATCCGCGCGCTGCCGCACGATGATCACCCGTCGGTGCTGCTGGTCGTCGGCGTCAATGGCACCGGGAAGACCACCACCGTAGGGAAATTGGCCCGGGTGTTGGTGGCCGACGGGCGTCGCGTGGTGCTCGGCGCCGCCGACACCTTCCGGGCCGCGGCGGCCGATCAACTGCAAACCTGGGCGTCCCGGGTGGGCGCGGAGGTGGTGCGCGGGCCCGAAGGCGCCGACCCGGCGTCGGTGGCGTTCGACGCCGTCGACAAGGGCATTG
>NZ_LZJF01000090.1 GCF_001666835.1 Mycobacterium sp. E3251
CGTCGTGCACCGCTGTACGAAACCACCGCACCGCGAGCAGTACTCGGATCCGGAGAAGCCGATCCTGCGCGTCGGCGGGCGCGCCGGTGAACGCCGGGCGGTCGACGAACGCGGGGCCCAGCAGCAAGACGAGCTCGTCGGGATTGGTCGTCAGGAGCCGAGCCAGCCCGACACCGTCGAGCTCGCCCGGAACATCAACGTGTGGAAGCCATTTCAGCCACGACCAGTCGGGGCCCTCCAGGTCGCGGGCGACCAGCGCCACCCCCAGCACCGTCGGGTCGTGCCACGTCACCGCCTGGGCGATCCAGGCGCGCATCGCCGCCCGCGCGTCCTCCGCCTCACCCAGGACCGTGATCCGCGAGACCTTCGTCAGGTCGATTCCGGTCGGCACGTCCCGCACGATGCGGTGGGTGTCCAGCAGGCTGCGTAATGCGCTGTGCGACACCGGTTCCAGGTCGATCTCGTCCGCGGTGTCGTTCACCCGCAGCGCGGTGCTCAGTGGTACCTGGTGGCGGCCGGCCCGCAACACCAGGAAGTCCGGGTCGTGCGGGTCACGCTCCCACTGCCGGCGCGAACCCGGCACGCTCGCCAAGGCCCTCGGCTCGGGGTGCGACCACTCGGCCGCCGCCCGCTGCTGGGCGGCGTGGGTGCGGATGTTGTCGCGGACCACCGACAGGTAGCGCAGGTAGTCGGCGCGTTCCGCGTCGACCTCCTCGGTGCGCGTCTTGTTGTCGTTGCCGCGATACATCGCAGTGGCCGCGAGCAGCAACACGAACGGGAAGAACAGCGTCTGCGGAGAGATCAGCCGCATCCCGGTGGCGAACAGGGCGACAACCATGCCCACGATCAGGATCACCAGCACATAGGGCATCGCCCGGCGCAGGAACGACGGCGGGATCACCCGCGGCAGCTCGGGGGGCGCCTCGATGTTGATGGTGCCCTTGCGGGTGACCGGGGGCGCCAGCCGGCGGCGGGCTTCGAAGATGAGTCGGCTCATCGGGGCGCTCCCTCTGCTGATGCCACGCGGCCGGGCTTGCTGTCTGGTGCCAGCCCGTCGTGCGCCAGCAGCGCGTCGGCGCGCGACAGCGCCGGGCCGCTGGCGAACAGTGACAGCACCGACCATGGGACGGGCACCGCCGGCTCGCTCAGCCCAAGTGCCTCAACCGTTTTGCCACGCCCGGCGGCCGAGTTCTCCGCCTCGTTGTCGATGCCGTAGCGAACGCCGGTGTCGGACACCCAGAACAACGATCCAGTGCCGGGCGCGCCCGCGCCGCCGGTGACGGTCTGGGCGAAGTAGCCGGTGCCGGGCGCCAGGGCGACGCGGGTGGCGGTTGCCGCTGAGGCGCCGACCAGGTCGACGGTGCGGATCGATTCGGGCACCGGCAGCGCGGAGCCGGACAGCAGGCTCAGCGAGCTGGTGGCGGCACCGGCCGGCTTGCTCCAGTAGGCGCACGTGACGGGATCCTTGGCCGCGTCGACGAGGCTGACCTGCTGGTCGGGGTAGCGCGCGGTGTCCAGCATCCGAGACACCGGCAGCTTGGCCACCGCATCGGCACCCAGCCGCGGCGGTTGGTCCAGGCCGTAGGAGTTGGTGTCGCGCAGGATCGCCGCGAGTACCGGGGAGATGGGCTGCAGGCCGTCCGGCAGCACCGCGTAGTAGCGCGCCGCGCCCGACGAATTCTGGTCCAGCGCATAGGACACCACGACCGCTCCGATCGGCGCGGGCACGCTGAAGCCGGCCGGCGCACCCGCGTTCGGGATGCTCGGTGCCGCCAGGGGCGGCGCCTCGGGGATCGCGTTGAACAGCCCCAGCGCGATGGGCCGAGGCGCGGGCACGTCGGAGTTGTTCACGCCCAAGCCAAGTGCGTTGGTGACCGCGTGGTCGGCCAGGTTGATCTGGCTGCGCCTGCCGTCCCAGAGCAGCCAGGTGCTGTTGCCGCTGTCGACCAGGATCGCCTGTTTGGCATCGAGTTTGGCCGCCCGCGCGCCGCCGCTGTCGGGGCGACCCGCGATCACAGTGACACCGGTGCTGTGCACGGCGTGCGCCGTGCCGCCGATGCCGTCGCACACCGTCCAGTTGGCGTCGCGCGTGGTGTCTTGCACCATGCGTTCCGGCGCGCCGGGAATGCCGATCAGGTTGCCGCGCGGAAACCGGTCCAGTTCAGTGCTTTTCACCATCGCGGGATTCACCGGCTTGCCCACGATCAGGCGGGCCGACGTCAGGTTGAGCACCGGGTGCAGCTGGTCGCCCACCCGCACGTACAGGGCGGCGGTCGATCGATCGGCGAGCACGGCGTTGGTCCCCGCGGTCCCGTTGGGCCGAATCAGCGAGAACACGAAGCAGCCCGCCAGGCCGGTGGCGAGCAGGACGACGCCCATCAGCACCGCGCGCGACTGGGTGCGCAGCGGGTCGACGAGCATCCTGGTGTCGTGCAGGGCGATGCCGGAAGCGATGCGCCGCATCACGAAGCGCCAGCCGGTGACCTGGTGGCGGGTGACGAACCCGCGGCGATACTCGACCTTGTCGGGATTGTCGTTGACCGGGGTTCGCGAGGCGAACGAACGCCGTTCGTCGGCTTCAGGATTCGTCATGCCGGCACCGACAGCCCGAGGCCACGCAACAACGGCTCCACCGAGTTCTCGACGTCTCGGTCGGTTATCGTCATCAGCTCCTCGTCACTGAATTCTCCCGTCCCGGCGTGATCCGAATGGTCGAGCCGGAATTCTCGTTCTTCCTCGGAGCGTTCGACGATGTTGCGGACGAATCGACCGTTACCCGCGATGTCCAGGTTGCGCCGCGAGATTCCGTTGGCGTCCGGCGTCGACTCGGTGGCCAGCCTGGTGAACAACGCCTCCATGTGGTCGAGCGCGGCCTGTTCGAAGACGCTGTCGCGCTGTTCGGCCATCTTGGTCGCGATCTCGACGAGCTCCGACGGTGCGTAGGAAGGGAAGTCGATGTTGCGGGTGAACCGGGAACGCAAGCCCTCGTTGGTGTCCAGGAACTTGTCCAGGTCGGCCCGGTATCCGGCGATGATGACCACCAGCCGGTCGCGGTCGTTCTCCATCCGCGCCAGCAGGGTATCGATGGCCACCAGCCCGAAGTCGTTCTTGGCGCCCGTGGCCACCAGCGCGTAGGCCTCATCGAGGAAGAGCACCCCGTCCAGCGCGCTGTCGATGATCGCGTTGGTCTTGGCCTCGGTCTCACCGATGTGCTGGCCGATCAGGTCGGCCCGGTGCACCTCTCGGATGTTCTCGCGCTTCAGAAGCCCAAGGCCGCAATAGATCTTGGCGACGACACGCGCGATGGTGGTCTTACCGGTGCCGGGCGGCCCGGCGAAGACGAGATGGTGGGCGCGCTGCGCGACGGCTAGCCCACGCTGCTTGCGCACGAGTTCCATGGCGACCGAGCTCTTCAGCCGGGACACCTGGTTCTTGACCTCGTCCAGGCCGATGAATTCGGCGAGCTGGAGCTCGGCCTCGTGCAGCAACACGGACTTGCGCTCGTGGGCGGCCGGGTCGACGAAGTCCTCCGCGCTGGGCTCGGTTTCCGGGTCCCAGGGGTCGGTGCGCGCCTCGATCCGGGCCGCGGTGGTGGTCACGATCCCAAAGCTGGTGTCGGACAGGGCCTGTTCGACCTGGTCGTTTTCCGGGTGGGCCGCATACAGGTCCTGCAGCACTTCGCTCGCCGACTCCTCGTCGACGTGCGCGCGCAGCACGAGCGCCTTGGCGAGCGTCCCGTCGACCGCCGCCACCGAGACGGGACCGTCGGGCTCCTCGAGGTACGACAGCGCCGGCGCGAACATGCCCAGCCGCGCCAGCGCGGTGCCCAGGGCGATCTTGGCCGCGTGGGAGAAGGCCTCGTCGAGGTCGGCGTCGTTGACGACCGGCGTCAGCAACTTGACCACGTCCGACCACCGCTCGGCGCGGTAGTGGATGACGACGGCAACCCATCGGGCTTCGCGCCAGTTGGGGCGCCGCGCGGTCAGGCCGGTGACGATCTGGTCGGCCTCGGCGAACCGTCCGGCCGTGGCCAGGGCCGCCGCGTAAGCGAGGTGGAAGTCGTCGGAGGTGGCGGCGCGGAACTGCAGATACAGTCCGGTGTCGTAGCGGAACCCGAGCGCCCCGGGCGTCAGGTCCACCTTGCGCTGCAACGTACCGGCGGTGATCGCAGTCTGCGACACCGCCTCCAGCACCCGCAGGGACACATCGCCGGCGGCCGCCAGCCCGGTCCAGGCGTCGCACTGGTCGTGGGCGATGCGGGTCAGCGCGGTGAAGCCGGAACGCGCGGCTGCGAGGTCGGCCGGGCGCTGGCGTTGGTACACGGAGATGCCGAGGGCGCGGCAGCAGGTGGCGAACCGGCTCACGACGTCGCCGTCCACCCTGACGTCCGCTCGAGAATTGACGGGTTGAGCCGCCAGCACGCCGGTGTCACCGAGTTCCACGGCCACGTCTTTCCATTTGTGTAGCCTCCCCTAACTTGACCCGCCTGAAGTTAGCATTGCATAAGCTAAGTGTCGAGGCACGAGCGCCCGTCCGACTCACCACTCCACTCCCCGTTCGATGCCGCTAATGAGGGTGCTCACCAGCAGAATCGGCCGCAATTACGGTTGATCTGCCGCCGCTGCAGGTTGGCAGGCCGTTGTCAGCGCCTTCTAGGCGGCCGAGCTTATCGAAAATCATTTTCATTATCAATCTTTGGGGGTCCCCCGCCGCGCCGGTCGCCGGACAAGCCAGTAGTCGTACGCCACCCCTGAAAAGTTCCGGCCTGGAGCGGGCGCCCCGCTAATCCGGCTCCCAAGAGCCCGGCAGCATGGGCAGTGTCGGGCCGCCGCCGAACCCGTCGCCGTCCAGCGTCGCCAGGCCCGTCGCGTCGGCGCCGCCCTTGCGCGCCGTCCCGGCGAAACCCAGCGGCCCGGCGCCGCGCTCCGATGCGACGGACGACCACGCGTCGTCGAGCGGATCCTCCGCTGCGTCGCCATCCGGCTCCAGGTCCACGAACTCGTAGCCGCGGTAGCGGTCTTTCATCGCCGCCCGGCGCCGCCGCCTAGCCCGCTGGGCTTCCCGCGCCGATGCCGATGCCGCAGCGGCGGCCGCGACCGCATCGGGCTCCGGCGCCTTGCGTTGCGCACCGGCGGTGGCCCCCGAGCCGAAACCCGCGGTCGGCCCGCCGACCAGGTAGGGGAAGGCGGCTCCCTCTCCGCCGGTGGCCGGTGGCGGCGAGGGAGCTGCGGTTGCCGGGGCCGGGGCCGGCGCGGGTGATGGCGCCGCCGACGTCGGGGGAGAAGACGGCGCCGGCGCCGTGGCCGGGGCGGCGCTCGCAACGACCGGAGCGCCGCTGCCGACGGGCGCAATAGGTGCAGGGGCCACCGGTACCGGCCCGGCGACGGGAGCAGGGGCCGGTTGGATTCCGGCCATCAGACTCAAACCTGCTATCCCCCCCGCAAGTCCACCCGGCACGATGAACGGAACGGCGGCAAGCTGTGGGAACGCCTGAAGGGCCTCGCCCACGTGGGTGAACTCGTCGGCGATTAGTCCGGCCGGCCCGAAAATGTCTTGTATCAAATCCTCGATTGCGTCGGCCGGGTCCGTGGGAAACTCCGCCAAATCTCTTGCGATGGTCTGGAAAATCTCGGTGAATCGGTTGATCCACCAGCTCAGCTGGTATGGGTTACCGCCGTCGTTGTCGACGATTCCGTCGTCGTCACTGTCTTGGCCGCCGTTGGTGGCCTGCACGATCTGTGGCGCGGGCCCGGTCTGCGGCGCCGACGCCACCGCGGCGGTCGAGACCGCTTGGTATGTGGACATCGTGGTGGCCGCCTGTACCCACATCCGCGCGTAGTCCGCCTCGTTGACCGCGATCGGAATGGTGTTGACGCCGAAGAAGTTCGTCGCCACCAAGGCGCCGTGGATCGTGTGGTTGGCGGCCAGTTCCGGCAGCGTCGGCATGGCGGCCAGCGCCGCCGTGTAGGCCGTGGCCGCGGTCTCGTGCCGGGCGGCGGCCGCCGCGCTGTCGGTGCTGGCCCGCATCAGCCAGGCCAGGTAGGGCGCATGGGCGGCCGCGTACTGCTCGGCGGTGGGCCCCTCCCAGGCGCCGGCCTGCGTCGCGGCCAGGGTCGCGGACAGCTCGTCCGCCGCCGACGCGTAGGTCGTGCTCAGCGAACCCCACGCCGCCGAGGCGGCCAGCAGGCCCGCCGGGCCGGGACCGCTGCTCAGCTGAGCCGAATGGACCTCCGGCGGGGAAGCCATCCAGACCGGCGCGGTCATCGTCGGCTACCAGCCGAGCCGTCTATCAATGCGCGTAGCGGCATGCCAGGACTCCTCGCCGGGCTGAGAGCGACGTCGTCCGGGCTGTTGGGCGACGCACGGATGAGCCCGGTAGTAGTCGGGGCGCGGCGCGCAAAAGTTCCGGCGGGCGCTCAACTCATGGAAAAGTCATTGAAAGCCCGGCGGCTCCCGGCCCCCGGCGCTCAGCCCTTGACGGCGCTCATCAGGGTGTTACGCGAGACCATCGACCCGGCATCCGAGTCGGGTCCGGGCACCGGCCGGCCGTTTTCCCGAAGGAAGTCGGCCAGCGGGGTGCCGACCGCGCTCCAGCCCCGGTCGCCGAACCATTCGGTGGCGGGCGCGATCCGCTCGTTGTAGACGAGCTGATAGAAGGGCCGCTCCGCGCCGGCGGCCATCGCGGCCCGTTCTTCCTCGCGTTTGGCCTCGAACTCGTCCTGGTCGAGCGGGGCACCGTCCTCGACGGCGACGTGGCTGCCCGCGGCGGCCAGGTCGTCGATGCCGGTGAACAGCTGCGCCTCCGCGGCGGCCGGGAGGTAGATGAGCAGGCCTTCGGCGATCCATGCCGACGGCTTGGCGGGATCAAAACCGCTGTCGCGCAGCGCTCGCGCCCAGTCGTCCCGTAGGTCCACCGCGATCTCGCGGCGCTCGGCCTTCGGTTGCGCGCCGTGGTCCGCGAGCACCTGACGCTTGAAGTCGAGGACCTGCGGCTGGTCCAGCTCGAAGATCGTCGTTCCGGCCGGCCAGTCCAGGCGGTAGGCCCGCGAGTCCAGGCCCGCCGCCAGGATGACCACCTGACGCACGCCCGCGGCGGCGGCGCGGCGGAAGTATTCGTCGAAGTATTTGGTGCGGGCGCCCTGGAAGTCGACGAAGTGCGCGCCCCAGTCCGGGGTCTTCAGCTGGTGGTCGGGGAGCTTGCCGTCCAGGACGTCGGCGGCCCACCCGCCCACGGCGCGGCAGAAGACCTCCGCGTAGGGATCGACGGCCAGCGGATCCGGCTTCTGCGCCTCCAGCGCTCGCGCGGTCGCCACGAATAACGCCGTCGAACCGACACTTGTTGTGATGTCCCAGGTATCGCCTTCGCTACGCATGAATTCGACATTACCGGCGCCCGGCGGCGGGCGGCCGTGCCGCTTGGTGGCAGCGTCGACGATCGCCGCTGGGGAGGCTTCCCCCGGACCTATCCTGGTTAGGCAGTTGCGCCACCCACCGGAGGGAACATTGTGAAGTTGGCCGAGGCGTTGTCACTGCGGGCCGATGCGTTGCGCCGCATTGAGCAGTTGCGCACACGCATTGTGAGCAATGCCCGCTATCAGGAGGGCGAAGAACCCGCCGAGGATGCGGCAGCACTGCTCACTGAAGTCGAGGGCGTGCTCGTCGAGTACGAAGCCTTGATCCGGCGAATCAATCGCACGAATGCGGCGACAACGATCGGCACAGACGGCACGCTGACCGATGCGTTGGCCCGCCGTGACGCGCTGCGCTGGCGTCACCACGTTCTCAAGAGCGCAGCGGACGCGGCCGCCGGGATCAACCAGCAGGGTTATTCTCGACAATTGCGTTCTGAGCTAAAGATGTTGTCCGCCTTGACCGTTGCCGATGTGCGTGCTCAAGCCGATCAGGTGGCTCGTGAGCTTCGTGAGCTCGACGTGCGGATCCAGCGATCGAACTGGGAGGTAGACCTGTTGGAGTAATGAACCCGGGTGTAGCAGGTAGGCGTCGCGGAGGCGCGCACGAGCCCTGGCCGGCGGGTCAAGTCCGGCCTCTCCTGGCGCACGGAGGGCAGTGCAGAGGGTTCGACTCCCTCCTCACACCGCAGCCCCGCATTGCGCACAGGTGACAGGGCACAGCTCACAGCACATCACCGCGTGTGGATCCGTGACGGCGAGGGTGGGCACGGGGCATACACCCAGCGGTTCGAACGCGGACGTTGGCCGCGGTCTGCATCGTCAGCGGATTTGGTTGCCGAGCTTGGTGACCAGCGCGGTGTTGAGGTAGCTGGTGGCCGTGGGGCCGCCGGCGTTGAGCGCGGCGATGGTGGCGGGGTCGTCGACGATCACGAGGGTGCCGCCGAAACTGCCGTATCTGGCGGGCAGGCCGGCGTATCCCCCGCCGCCCGCAGCGGGGTCGGTGCGCAGCAAGAGCATGACGTCGCTGCGTTGAGCGTCATAGGCGACGTCGTTGATGTCGAACGGGACTTGTGCCGGGCCACCTGGGCTGCGCTTGTACTGAGTGTTGTAGGTGAAGCCGATGCTTTCCAGGTAGCCGCTCGGCGGCGATGGGGTCGCGGCGGCGGTCGTGGCGGTGCCGGTGTAGTTGACCACGACGATGGATTTGCCGGAAAAGGCCCGATGCTCGGAACGGATCGTGTTCTGCTCGGATTGCGTCTTGTCGAGCAAGTCTTTGGCTGCCTCGGTGCGACCGAGGGCGGTGGCGATCCAGTTCAGCTGCGTCTGCCAGGTCCAGCCTTCGGGGTTGTCGGCAGGTTGGGCGAGGGTGGGTGCGACGGCCGCCAAGGAGTTGTAGGTGGGCTGGTCGATATCGCCGGTGTCGATGATGAGGTCGGGTTTCGCCGCGGTGATGGCGCCGGTATCGGCCGCGGCGAACACCGGTGGCGATGAGTGGATCAACGGTTGTAACCAGGTCGGCACGGTCGCGTTGGCGGCGTTCATCAGGACGGGTTGGACACCAAGTGAAAGGACCGCGTCTGGATCGCCGGGGCCCAGTGCGGCGATAGCCACCGGCCGGTGCTGCAGTTTGATGGTGCCGAACTTCGTGTTGAGGGTCTGTGGCTGATAAGGACCCAAGCTACCGCCGGTGCGGCCGAACAGGTGAATTCCCAACACGATTGCCGCGACCAGCACGGCAACAAGGGCTGTCGCGGCGACGACGAGGCGAGTGCGTTTGCGGCGCTTGGCTTTCCCTACAGAATCGGGCGGGCCGACTGGGGGCGGCGAGGGAGGAGCGCTTGAGAATTGCTGGTGCGCAGCGTATTTCGGGTCCCACACCGGGCCGAAGGCCGCCGGGCTGGGCGGGACGGTCGGTGGATAGGTCACGGTGGGATTGGTCGGGTTGCTTGCGGGTGGCCCGGCGATCGGAGCCGGCGCGGAACTGTTGGTCAGCGCGGCGGCGGTGGCGACGGCCAGCGCGCCAGCGGTTTGGAAGCGCTGGTCGGGATCCTTGGCCAGCGCGCGGGCGATCACGTCGTCGATCGCGGGCGTCAGGGTGGGATTGATTTCGCTGGGGCGCGGCACGGGCCGCATCAGGTGTCCGGCCAACATCGCCGACAAGGAGTTGTCCTCGTAGGGCGTGCGGCTGGTCAGCAGCCGAAACAGAGCGCATCCCAGCGAATAGATGTCGCTGCGGTGGTCCGCCGGCCGGCCCTCGATGGTTTCCGGGGCCGCATACGCAGCGGTGCCGACCATGGAGCCCGTCGCGGTCAAACTTGTGGCGTCATCGAGGGCGCGGGCAATGCCGAAGTCTGCCAACAACACCCGTTCGTGGTCGGTGCCCGGCGCGGAGACCAAGAAGTTGCCAGGCTTGATGTCCCGGTGCAATACCCTCCGCGAGTGGGCGTAGTCGAGTGCGGCGGCGACGTCGGTGATGATGCGCACGATGCGGGTTCCGGTGAGGTTGGCGCGGTCCAAATCGTTGGCGGCGGTACCTTCGACGTACTCCATGGCAATCCACAGCTGTCCGTCGTCGGTTTCGCCGCGGTTGTACACCCGCACGATGTTGGGGTGGTTCAGCGTGGCGGCCAGGTCGGCCTCGCGGGTGAACCGGACTCTGAATTGGCGGTCCACAGACAGCTCGGCGGACAGGATCTTCAGAGCGTCGTTGCGGGGCAGCGTGGGGTGCCGGGCCAGATAGACCGTGCCCATGCCACCCGAGCCCAGCACGCCCTCGATGCGGTATCCGGCGATAACGGTTCCGACCGCAAGAGGCATTAGGGGCTCATTTCCCGGTCAGCAGGCGATATTGGGCGGCCATCATCTGATGCAGCGCGTTCTCTTGCTCGCTTTGCATCTCGTAGGCGTAGCGATCCGCGCGGGCCACGCACCAGTAGCCCAGCGTTTCGTTGAAGCATTTCGCCTTGGGCATACCGCTGATTCCGCCCACCTGTTGCGGCCCGGTCATATCGGCGACGATGCGCGCCGCCGCCCCGGCGTCGGGGGTTTGATAGACCCTGGTTTCGAGGACGTACGCGACCTGCTGCACATTGGCGGATTTGAATAAGGCTTGTAGGTGGACCGGGTCGCCGGCCTCCAAGAGCAGCGCTCCGTGCGCGTCATAGATGCCGTCGTTGATCGACTCGTTTTCTTGTCGGGGCGGCACGGTGCGTGACATCAGGCCGTCGGGATCCAACGGCAGGTGTGCTATCTGATCCGGGGGGGTCGGCCTGAAGCCGTCGATCAAGGGCTGCTGCAAATCCAGTGCGGTGGCGATCGATTGAGCCGCGACATCAGCCCTGTCGGCCGATGTCGCCGTTTGTGCGAGCACGTACTGGCCGTGGGCGGTCAGGGCGGTCACCGAAAACCGTGGACCGCCGGGTGCTGGGTATTGTGCGGTCCACTGGTAGGTCAGCGCGGCCGTCTCCGGGTGACGCGGGATTGAAAACGGTTGCGTGGGAATTGGTTTGGTTTCGAAGGGCATGGTCAAGGTTGCGCCTTTGGCGACCATGTCGGCGACCGCGGCTGTCGCATCGGCCGGGCTGCCCAGTTCCAATACGATGTTGAGCAGCCCTTTGTAGGCGCCTTTTTCGGTGTGGCGCGAGCCGGAAAACCCAGCCACCAGGTTGCGGCCGTTGAGGCCCTCACCCATTGGACTGCCCAGCAGGGCGTTGACCGCGTCGGTATCTTTGACCACGCCGGAATCGATTTGCGCGTAGTCGATCAGGTCGGCGTCAACCTCCCAGGGGCCCACCACCGCGCCGGCCAGGCGGCGCCCTTCGGCCCACCCGCCCCGCAGCGCGTCGCCGGCGACGCCCAGCGGCGGGCGCGGCGTGGTGGGAAAGTTCCCGGCATCGAGCAGGGTGAGGTCGACGCCGTCGGAACTGTCCGCCCCGGGTGCTTTCACAGCGGTCCCCGCAATGGTCGTACTGCAAGCCACCGTCGCCGCCGCGACCGCGGCGGCGAGGGCCCACAGGCGGAGGCGGCCCCTCATGGCGCTGTCAACATCAGATATTGGGCGGCGACGATCTGGTGCGCCTCGACCTCTTGCGCGGCAGTGGCTTTGAACGCGTAGCGGTCGGCAGTGGCGATGCATAAAAAGCGCACTGCGCTCAGCTCCGTGCTGTCGGGGCCGCGGTCGAAGCAACGCGCCGATGGCAGTCCATTGATGCCGGGGGCGGCGTGGTAGGCCAGGAAGGGCACGTCGATGCGGGCGAGCCCGTCGGCAGCCCGCTGGGCGCCGGTGGGATCGACCGCCTCGTAGACGGTGGTGCGGTCGGCGGCGACGTGACCGATGCCCGCGTCGCTGTACATCGCTCGCGTCGCCACGGGATCAGGCCGAAAATGCAGCGCGCCGTGCGGTGGATAGACCGCGGCCTGGTTGACGCTGGGATCGGTGGCCGGCACGGTGCGGGCCAGCAGTCCGGTCGGGTCGGCGGGCAGGGCGGCCAGCTGGTCTACCGGTGTGGCTTGGAAGTGGTCGGCCAGCGGGCCTTGCAGGTCCAGGGTCTTGGCAATCATGTCCGCGACCGCGTCCGCGCTCTCTTTAGAGCCGGCGAACTGGAAGAACACGTACGGGCCGTGAGCGGTGAACGCTTCGGCTTCGAAGCCTCCGGACAGCGGCGCCACGTTGGCAACTGTGTTGGGGTAGTGCGGGATTGACAACCGGGTGGCCGGGATGTCGCCCGGCCGGACGGTGGCCATGTCGGCGGCGGCCATGGCCGCGGCGGCGTCGGTGGCGTCCTGTGGGCTGGGGAAGCGGAACACCCCGTTGTCCAGGATCTTGGGTTTGTCAGTGGGCGGTTGACCGCGTGGAGGCGGCGGGGTGACACGCCCGCTGACGAAGCCGGCCACGAAGCGATGCGCGGCGGCGATCGCGGCGATCGAATCGCCGCGCACCAGCGCCGAGAACCGCCCGGGCTCGGGAAGCGCAGTGGTGGGCGCGATTTCGGCGCTCAGTGGACTGATCAGCGTCCCGTCGACCTGCCAGGGTCCCGCCACCATGTCTGCCATCCGCTGGGCTTCGACGCGGCGGCCGGCTGCGTCGTCGGCAACGGTGCCCAGCGGTGGACGCGGTCGACGCGGGTAGTTACCGGGGTCGAGCAGCGCCACGTTGGCCGCCGCGGGCGCCGGGCCGCCGGACTTGACGGCGCTGCCGGTGACCACCGTCGAGCAGCCGGTGCCGAGGGCGATCACCGCGACCGCCGTGGCGATCAGCAACCGGGCCGATCCGTCGGGAGCGGTCGCGCGGCGCGTGCCCATCCCCCATCCCCTATCCCTCATTTCGGCGCCCGCTGCCGGCCACCTGTGGCGTCCCCGACCAGACCAGCAGAATGGTAGTTGCTACTACCAGCGCATCAGATCCGTTCACTGATTTTGCCCATCATTGCCCGGGCGCATCACTCGCGTTCTCACCCGGAGCGGGTGGTGACGCGCTCGGCCATTCTGGTGGCGATGGTGATCGCTTGATCGGTGCGGTTCGCAGCGCAGCTGCGCACGTCGATGACGATGTTGTTGCGTGCGGTCAAAGCCCGTTGGCACTGCCAGCCCCCACCGCCTTCTTGGGTGTTGGTGATGCTGATCATGCCGTCATGATTGGTGGTGGTGCCCGCTATCCAGATGCTGCCGGGGTAGCCCCGTTCCGTGAGGTGCAGGGTGGCGCCATTGCATTTGGGCCAGGCCAGGGCTTGCTTGGCCGCGAAGTCGTTGGCCGCCTTGGCGGTGGCGAAGTAAATCGCGGCACTGTGATTGCGGTGCCGGGCGCCGTCGCGGTCCTGCAGGGACTGCGTTCGCACCCCTATCCAGCCGCTGTTGTCAAGCTCTGATTCCATTGCCGGAGCGTGGATCTCGCTGCATTCGGGGCGGTCGGTACTCACGCCGCTGTATGCGTAGTCGTCTTTGCCATTGTCGTCGGGCTGAGGCGCGATGTCTGTCGCACCCTCAATGCTGTTGATGGTCGCAACATCCAACATCAGCCCGGGCAGCGCCGACAACGGCACCGTCGGAGCCTGGGGTGCCGGGCCCGGGTCGATCGGCGGCGCGGAGGTGACGGGCGCGGGCATCACTGTCGAGCTCTCGTCGGGGCTGCTGGCGACGTTGATCATCAGACCCGCACACACCACGACGACCACGACTGCGGCCCCGATGGCGACCCGGGCCCAGGTGGGCTGGCCGCGTCGGGGCCCCGGGGTGGACGAGGGCCGGTAGCCGGGGCTTGGACCCCAGGTGGGCATTCCGGGCGGCGCGCCGGGCGCGCCCGCATACCCGAAGGGCCGGCGGGGCAAGACGGTGGTGACCTCGTCCCCGCGCCCGGCCACGACCGGCGCCGTCCGCGCAGGTCCGTAGGCGCCGCGCGGTACCGGCGGGGCGTTTCGCGGTGCAGGGTGTGTCGTGTTCGTCGGCGAGTGCGGGTGGTGGGGCATCGGGAGTCCTTCGGGGATGACGAGGTGGTGCTGCATGAACCGAATTGAAACACAGCGCTGCACCTGATGCAACGTTTCTAACCGTTGCGCTGCTGCGGTTTCGCTGCTAGCGTCTGCGTCATACCGGACGACTGGCAGGAGGACCCCGACATGAGGGCTGTTTCGCAGCAACACCAAGCTGGACCGATAAGCGGCACCCCCGATCGGGACAGCGCCCGGCGTCGACCCCGCTTCGCGCCCGCCGTGCGCTGGGCAATCCTCGCCGCGGTCGCCTCAGCTCTGTCGCTGAGCGGATGCACCGCCACCACCACCGGGCACCCCGCGGCCGCCCCGGACCTCGGCCGCTGGCAACCGCCCGCGATCCTGCCCCAGCACCTCGCCGATCTGCTGTTGAAGGAAGACGACGTCAACGCGATCGCGCACACCACCGGCATGACGGTGCGTAAGCCGGTGACGCGAATGTGGCACGACGACGAGATGGTCTCCAACCCCGGCTGCCTGGACACCTACGCACCCGCCGAAGCGACCGCTTACCAAGGCAGCAACTGGACGGCGGTGCAAGGGCAGATACTCGATGACGCCACAGCCGTAGCGCGCGAGCATGCGCTGCTGCAGGTCCTGGTCGGCTTCCGTGACGCCGATTCAGCCCAGCAATTCTTCGGTAAGTCCAAGACAAGCTGGTCTGGCTGCGCCAACCGGTCCATCACCGTCACTCCGCCCGGTCACGCCCCAACCACCTGGGGTCTCGGCGAACTGCAGGCCACCGACACCTCGCTGGCCATTGTTCAAACCCAGCCCAGTGGCCGCGGTCCGATCTGCCAACGCGCCATCGGGCTGGTCAACAACGTCGTCATCGACACCCTGTGGTGCGGGTTCGACACCACCAGCCAAGCAAGCGACATCGTCGCTAAAACCAGCGCCGCGATCTCACAGGCCTGATCCGCCCCTCCCGACCGCCCTTAGCAAGAATTCGTGAAACCCCCACTTCCCCAACCTATTACGGAGTAGCCATGCCCCAGCCACAACCCCACTACCAGCAGCCCTACGGGTACGCTCAGTCCTATCCCCCGGCCGCGTGGCCTGTCCACGGACCCGCACACGCGCCGACGCACTGGGGGCCGCGCGCCGGCTACCCACCCCCGCGCCCCACCGGCAACCAACCGCTCTTCCGGGTACGGATCAGGAAACACACCGGCGCGATCATCCTGATGTTCAACCAGACCTATACCGTCACAGGAACTTTTGCCCAGTGCGAAGCGGCACTGCACGACGCTCTATTGCATAATCTGCTCGCCGGTTGGTGGAGTTTGGCCTCCGTCTTGGGCTGGAACTGGTTTGCCTTAATCGAAAACCACAATGCACGAAAGACTTTGCGACGCGAGGCCGCCCAAGCCTTCGGCGCCGCACGCCCGGCTCCCTGGACGCAATCCCCGGCGCCGCCCCCCGCGACACGCGGATAATCCGCGCGCCGGTCGCACTGCGGCGCGTCAACCGATCGAGAGCTGCGCGATGAGGTTTTCGATGGCCCGGGCGGCCTCGGGGGCGATGATGCGCTCCGATTCGGCATCTTCGAGGACGGACGCCGGCAGTCCCGCGCCATTAGCCGCCTCTTCCAGGCTCAGTTCCGCCCGGTGACGGGCGCCGTAGAGCCGCTGGCCCAAGGTGGCCGCCGGCGAGCGCGCCGCGCGCATCATCAGGTCGTTATAGCTGCGCCGCACACTGCTCAACGCCAGGATGACCGCTGGGCTGCCTTTGGCGTTGCGGGCAGCGCTCGATGCCAGCCTCTCGAGCTTGCGCAGATCGGCCAGGATATTGGTGGCCCTGGGGGTGAAATCGGGATCGGTCGGCTCGGGCAATCCTGAGACGGCGGTGATGAGGGTGTGCATGGCCAGTTCCACCGTCTCGGCCATCAGCGGCGCCTGAATCGAGTCGGCCAATACCTCGGTGGCCTCGTCGCGGCGAGCCCCCACGGGTGCCCCGGCTCCGCCGGCGCCGCCGGTGGGCACCGGAACCGCCCCGCGCCGGATGCGCGTGATGTGGCCCGTCGGCCATTCCAGCACCTTCTCCAGCCGCTCCAGCGTCGAGCGACGCGGCCAGCTGCGGCCCTTCTCGAAGTTGATGAGAGCGCCCGCGTTGATGATTCCGTCGCGGTCCAGGCTGCGCTGGGAGATGCCCAGCTGCTGGCGGCGCTCGGCGACCGCGCTGCCGGCGCGTACGACGCCGGGGTCGCTTTGGCCCTCCCACCATTGTTCGTCATCGGCTTCGAACGGGCGCACCACCTGGGTCGGCTCCTCGCGCGTCACTTCCGACGGGCGCTGCGGGATCAGGGTCACGGCTGCCCCGTCAGGCGCCCCCAGACAGATGGTGGTGACGCCGGTGATCAACACCGAATTGCGGCGGATTCCGTCGACGAACATCCCATTGCCACTGGTGTCGAAGGCCTGCCAGTCGTTGCCGTGCGGTTCGAGCCGGACGTGCCACCCCGCGACCCTCTCGTCGTCTACCTGAACCGCGGCCCCGGCGTCCCTACCGATGACGGCGACGCCGGCCCCGGGGTACAGCGTGTGCGTCGCATGCCCGACCCGTACGGTCAGCGCGGTCGTCGGTTGGCCGGACGTCAATTGTCGCTCCTCGCTCCCGCGTGGGTTCACTGCTGCGGTAGGACCCAATGCATTGCTGATGATGCTACATCTGCTTTGTGTGCACTCGGCTGGAAGAAATGCCGCGGCCCGTCTCGTATGCGGCCTTCTTACAGCAATTCCGCGCAGCTCAGCGGGTCCGGTTCCAGCGGCGATGGATGGCCGACCTCGCCGCCGGCTCGCCTGTGCCGGTGGCGACCAAGATGCGTTCGGTCACTGGCGCACCGTTTATAACCGTTGCGATCCGCTACTGCTTCGGTTAAAGTTCAAGCATCAGCCGACGCCACACCAAGCTTTGGGAGATGAGGTATCCGATGCAGCGACAGCCGCCCCCGGCGCCACGGCAATGCCCCCAGCGACCCGCCGGCATGCCGCCCGTCCCCCCTGGGCGCTTCGTCGATCCGCCCACCGTGCCTCTGCCCCGCCCACACCCCATTCCCATAAGGACCCCGCACGGGCCATTCCCCTACCCGCATCACCAACGGCCCGCTGGTGGGGGCTTCTGGCCGCCGGCGACGCCCGCTCCACGCGGCGGACGTCGGTCGCTCTACCTGGGCTCAGCGATCATGGTCGGCGCGGTGGCCGTGCTCGTCGCGGGGTTCTGGGCTCCGGGCTTTTTCGTCACCAAACAGCTCGACGTCACCGCCGTGCAGGCCGGCGTCGCGCACGTCTTGTCCGACCCAGCGGGTTACGGGGCCAAAAACGTCAGCGACGTCACCTGCAACGACGGACAAAATCCGACCGTCACCAAGGGTGGCTCCTTCACCTGCCAGGCCACCATCGACCATCTCAAACACCAGTTCCTGGTCACCTTCACCGACGACACGGGCGGCTACGAAGTCAGCGCCCCGAAGGGGACGAAGGTCTGAGATGCGAAGGGCGGCAACCCGACCGGTTGGGCATTTCGGCGCACCGCCCTACCGCGTGTCGCCGCGAGCATCGGCTTCCCAGGTGCCGGGAACCATGGGAACCGTTGGGCCGCCACCGAACTCGTCACCGGCAAGCGTGGCCAAACCCGCCGCCTCGCCGCTCGCCGCCCGGTGCGCCGTCCCGGCAAAGCCGAGCGTCCCGGCGCCGCGGTCCGATGCGACCGAGGGGGTGCCCCAATCCGGGTCGACGTCGACGTTCATGTCCGCGAACTCGTCCCCGTAGTCGCGCTGGGCCGCCCGTCTACGCCGGCGCGCCCTGGCCTGTCCCCGCGCCGCGGCGGCCGCCGCGGCGGCGGCGCTATCGGGTTCCGGCGCTTTCCTTTTGGCGCTCGAGCCGGCCCCGGCCCCC
>NZ_LZJF01000091.1 GCF_001666835.1 Mycobacterium sp. E3251
CCGACGGCAACCGCCAGCTCGACGCCCCGACCGGCCCGCCGCCGAAACTGCGGGTCAGCGCCGACAGCGCCGCCCGACCCGCGCAAGGAGCTCGCCGACCGCATCGCCGATGAGAAGAAGTGGCGCCAGAGCACCCGTCAGGGCGTCCAGTTCCTCGCGCTGCAGTTCCAGGCCACCCGTTGCGACAAAGAGGACATCCTGGCCGGCAACGACGACCCGAACCTGCCGCTGGTGACGTGCTCGACCGACCACAAGGTGGCCTACCTGCTGGCGCCGTCGATCATCAGCGGCGACCAGATCCAGGACGCCACCTCCGGCATGAACCAGCGCGGCATCGGTTACGTCGTGGACGTGCAATTCAAGCCGGCGGCGGCCAACACCTGGGCGGACTTCACCGCCGCCCACATCGGCACCCAGACGGCGTTCACGCTGGACTCCCAGGTGGTCAGCGCCCCGATGATTCAGGAAGCCATCCCGGGCGGCCGGACCCAGATCACCGGCGGCGACCCGCCGTTCACCGCCGCCACCGCCAAGCAGCTGGCGAACGTCCTGAAATACGGTTCGCTGCCGCTGTCCTTCGAGGCTTCGGAGGCTCAAACCGTCTCGGCGACACTGGGATTGACCTCGCTGCGAGCGGGGCTGATCGCGGGTGCGATCGGCTTGGTGCTGGTGTTGCTGTACTCGTTGTTGTATTACCGGGTGCTGGGCCTGCTTACGGCGCTCTCGCTGATCGCTTCCGGCGCAATGATTTTCGCGATCCTGGTGATCCTGGGCCGGCAGATCAACTACACCCTGGACCTGGCCGGGATCGCGGGTCTGATCATCGGTATCGGTACCACCGCGGACTCGTTCGTGGTGTTCTTCGAACGCATCAAAGACGAGATCCGCGAGGGCCGATCGTTCCGGTCGGCGGTGCCCCGTGGCTGGGTGCGGGCCCGCAAGACGATCGTGTCGGGCAACGCCGTCACCTTCCTGGCCGCCGCGGTGCTCTACGCCCTGGCGATCGGCCAGGTGCGGGGCTTCGCCTTCACGCTGGGCCTCACCACGATCCTCGACGTCGTGGTGGTGTTCCTGGTGACCTGGCCGCTGGTCTACCTGGCGTCCAAGTCGCCGACGCTGGCGAAACCCGCATACAACGGCCTGGGCGCGATACAGCAGGTCGCCCGCGAGCGCCGGGCTTCGTCGAACGTCAAGACGGGACGGGGATAGCGTGATGGCCTCCAAAGGCAAGACCCAGACAGACGCGGCCGAAGCGACCGAGATCACCGAAGCCGGCGAAGGCGCGGTGGAGGCAACCTCCGACGGCGGCGCCGCGCTGCCGCGCCACGGCTTCCTGTCCCGCCTCTACACCGGCACCGGCGCCTTCGAGGTCATCGGGCGTCGCCGGCTGTGGTTCGGCATCAGCGGCGCGATCGTCGGCGTCGCCGTACTGAGCATCCTGCTGCGGGGCTTCACCTTCGGGATCGACTTCAACGGCGGCACGACGGTGTCGATGCCCGCCGCGGGCGCGACGGGCCAGGTGCAGACGTCGCAGGTGTCCGACGTCTTCCGCAAGGCCATCGGCCGCGACCCGGAGTCGGTGGTGGTCGTCGGCAACGGCGGTTCGGCGACCGTGCAGATCCGCTCCGAAACGCTGTCCAACGCCCAGACATCCGCGCTGCGCAACGCCCTGTTCGACGCCTTCCAGCCCAAGGGCGCCGACGGCAAGCCGAGTAAGCAGGCCATCAGCGACGCGGCGGTATCGGAGACCTGGGGCGATCAGATCACCAATAAGGCACTGATCGCGCTCGTAGTGTTCCTGGCGCTGGTCAGCCTCTACATCACGGTGCGGTACGAGCGGTACATGGCCATCTCCGCGCTGACGACCATGGTCTTCGACCTGACGGTCACGGCGGGGGTGTACTCGCTGGTCGGTTTCGAGGTCACCCCGGCCACCGTCATCGGTCTGCTGACGATTCTCGGCTTCTCCCTGTACGACACCGTCATCGTGTTCGACAAGGTCGAGGAGAACACCCACGGGTTCCAGCACACTACCCGGCGCACCTTCGCCGAACAGGCCAACCTCGCGATCAACCAGACGTTCATGCGCTCGATCAACACCAGCCTCATCGGGGTGTTGCCGGTCCTGGCGCTGATGGTGGTGGCGGTATGGCTGCTGGGCGTCGGAACGCTGAAGGACCTGGCGCTCGTGCAGCTGGTCGGCATCCTGGTCGGCACCTACTCGTCGATCTTCTTCGCGACGCCGCTGCTGGTCACGCTGCGCGAACGCACCGAACTGGTGCGCACGCACACCCGCCGCGTCACGCGGCGTCGGAAGGCCGGCACCGAGCCCGAGGAGGCGAAGTCCACCGCGGACGAGTCGGCTTCGCCGGAGGCCACCGAAGCCGCCTCGGCTGACAAGCCCGCACCGAGCAAGCCGGCGCCGGGTGCGCGCCCGGTGCGACCCACGGGGACCCGGCGTCCGAGCGGCAAGCGAAACGCCGGCCGGCGGTAGTCGCCGTGGCCGCCAGGTATCGCCTCACCGGGGGCGCTATCGGTCTGGCCGCACTGCTCGTGGCGGCGTTCACGCTGGCGGCGTGCTCCGGCAGCGCCGCCTCCCAGATCGACTACGTGGTCGACGGCCCGCTGGTCACCTACAACACCAACACCGTCGTCGGCGCCGCGTCGGCCGGGGCGCAGGCGTTCGCGCGCACGCTGGCCGGCTTCAGCTACCACGGCCCCGACGGGCAGACCGTCGCCGACCGTGACTTCGGCACGGTGTCGGTGGTGGGCGGTTCGCCGCTGGTGTTGGACTACCAGATCGCCGACAACGCAGTCTATTCCGACGGTAAGCCGGTGACCTGCGACGACCTGGTGCTGGCCTGGGCGGCCCAGTCCGGCCGGTATCCCGAGTTCAACGCCGCCTCCCAGGCCGGTTACCTCGACATCGCCAACGTCGAGTGCCTGCCCGGGCAGAAGAAGGCCCGGGTGTCGTTCATCCCGGACCGCGGCATCGTCGACTACAACCAGCTGTTCACCGCCACGTCGATGATGCCGTCGCACGTCATCGCCGACGAGCTGCACGTCGACGTGACCGCGGCCCTGCTGAGCAACAACGCCCAACTCGTGCAGCAGATCGCCAAGCTGTGGAACACGATGTGGGACCTCAAGCCCGGCCTCGACCTCAAGCACTTCCCGTCGTCCGGCCCGTACAAGATCGAGCGCATCCTGGACGGCGGCGCGGTGGTGCTCGTCGCCAACGACCGGTGGTGGGGTCCCAAGGCGCTCACCAAGCGGATCACCGTCTGGCCCCAGGGGCCCGACATCCAGGACCGGGTCAACAACCGCAGCGTCGACGTGGTCGACGTGGCGGCGGGCTCCTCGGGAACGCTGACGACCCCGGACAACTACGACCGCGCCGATGCGCCGTCGGACGGCATCGAGCAGCTGATCTTCGCGCCGCAGGGCCCCCTGTCGCAGCCCAAGGCCCGCCGCGCGCTCGCCCTGTGCACACCGCGCGACACGCTCGCGCGCGATGCCGGGGTGCCGATCGCCAACTCGCGGCTCAACCCGGCCGCCGACGACCCGGTCACCGCCGCCGACGGTGCCGCCGAAGCCGGCCAGTTCGGCAAGGCGGACCCCGCGGCCGCCCGCGACGCGCTCGGGGGTGCCCCGATGACGGTGCGGATCGGCTATCAGGGGCCCAACGCGCGCCTGGCGGTCAACGTCGGGGTGATCGGCAAATCCTGTGCCGCGGCCGGCATCACCGTCGCCAACATCGCCCTGGACACCTCGGGGCCGCAAGCGCTCAAGGACGGGAAGATCGATGCCCTGCTGGCCAGCACCGGCGGCGCCGCCGGCAGCGGGTCCACCGGGTCGTCGGCGATGGACGCCTACGACCTGCACAGCGGCAACGGCAACAACCTGTCGGGCTACTCGAATCCGCAGATCGACAGCGCGATCGGGGCGCTGGCGGTGTCTTCCGACCCCGCCGAGCGCGTGCGGCTGCTGGGGGAGGCGGCGCCGGTACTGTGGGGCGACATGCCCACTTTGCCCCTCTACCGGCAGCAACGGACGCTGCTGATGTCGAAGAAGATGTATGCGGTGAGCAAGAACCCGACTCGCTGGGGCGCGGGCTGGAACATGGACCGATGGGCGCTGGTCCAGTGACCAGTGTCGGCGGGAACGCCTCGGTGGCCAACGTCATCACCTCGCTGCTGCGCGAGGTGTCCGACTTTCCCAAGCCGGGGGTGCAATTCCGTGACCTCACCCCGCTGTTCGCCGATCCGGCCGGGTTGGCGGCGATCACCGACGCGCTGGCCGAGATCGCGTCGGGCGCCGACCTGGTGGCCGGGATCGACGCCCGTGGGTTCCTGGCCGCGGCGGCCGTCGCCGACCGCCTGCGCACGGGCGTGCTGGCCATCCGCAAGGGCGGCAAGCTGCCGCCGCCGGTGTACGCCGAACATTACGACCTGGAGTACGGCAGCGCGACGCTCGAAATCCCCGCGGACGGCATCGACCTGCGCGGCCGCCACGTCGTCATCATCGACGACGTGCTGGCCACCGGCGGCAGCCTCGCCGCGGCGGCCCGGTTGCTGGAACGCACCGGGGCCACCGTCATGGCGGCGGCGGTGATCGTCGAACTGACCGCGCTGGGCGGTCGTCAGGCGGTCGCGGGGTTGCCGCTGCACAGCCTGAGTCGGCTCTAGGCCGGCGACGATGCGCCGCTATGCGGCGTGAGGAGGCGGGCGATCAAACCGAGCCTGGGCGCACCGCGCGATATCCTCGAAGTCGGAGGTGACCAACGTGGCGGACGACAAGAGCGCGGCGCAGGCGCTTGACGCGCCCACTGACGTCGGCGACGCGCTGCTGGTCGGGGAGCCGGTAACGGCGCAGGCCGAGCCGCCGGATCCGCCGACCGAGACGCTGAAAACCCCCAGCAGCGCGTCGCGCCGGGTGCGGGCCCGGCTGGCCCGGCGGATGACCGCCCAGCGCACCACGCTCAACCCGGTGCTCGAACCGCTCGTGGCGGTGCACCGCGAGATCTATCCGAAGGCCAACCTGTCGTTGCTGCAGCGCGCCTTCGAGGTCGCCGACCAGCGGCACGCCACGCAGTTTCGCCATTCCGGTGATCCGTACATCACCCACCCCCTGGCCGTCGCCAACATCCTCGCCGAATTGGGCATGGACACCACTACTTTGGTGGCCGCCCTGCTGCACGACACCATCGAGGACACCGGCTACACGCTGGAGGCTTTGAGCGAGGAGTTCGGCGAGGAGGTGGGCCACCTCGTCGACGGCGTGACCAAGCTGGATCGGGTGGTGCTGGGCACCGCCGCCGAGGGCGAGACCATCCGCAAGATGATTACCGCGATGGCCCGCGACCCCCGGGTGCTGGTGATCAAGGTCGCCGACCGGCTGCACAACATGCGCACCATGCGCTTCCTGCCGCCGGAGAAGCAGGCGCGCAAGGCCCGCGAGACGCTGGAAGTCATTGCGCCCCTTGCTCATCGGCTTGGTATGGCCAGCGTCAAGTGGGAACTCGAAGACCTGTCCTTTGCGATCCTGCATCCGAAGAAGTACGACGAGATCGTCCGCCTGGTCGCCGGCCGCGCGCCGTCCCGGGACACCTACCTGGCCAAGGTCCGCGCCGAGATCACCAATACCCTGGGCGCGTCGAAGATCAAGGCGACGGTGGAGGGTCGGCCCAAGCACTACTGGTCGATCTATCAGAAGATGATCGTCAAGGGACGCGACTTCGACGACATCCACGACCTGGTCGGCATCCGGATCCTCTGCGACGAGATCCGGGACTGCTATGCCGCTGTCGGCGTGGTGCATTCGTTGTGGCAGCCGATGGCGGGGCGGTTCAAGGACTACATCGCCCAGCCCAGATACGGCGTATACCAGTCGTTGCACACCACCGTCGTCGGACCGGAGGGCAAGCCGCTGGAGGTGCAGATCCGCACCCGGGACATGCACCGCACCGCCGAGTACGGCATCGCCGCGCACTGGCGCTACAAGGAAGCCAAGGGCCGCAACGGGGTTCCGCATCCGCACGCCGCCGCCGAGATCGACGACATGGCCTGGATGCGCCAACTGCTCGACTGGCAGCGGGAGGCCGCCGACCCGGGCGAGTTCCTGGAGTCGTTGCGCTACGACCTTGCGGTGCAAGAGATCTTCGTGTTCACCCCCAAGGGCGATGTGATCACCCTGCCGAACGGGTCGACGCCGATCGATTTCGCCTACGCCGTGCACACCGAGGTCGGCCACCGCTGCATCGGCGCCAGGGTCAACGGGCGGCTGGTGGCGCTGGAACGAAAGCTGGAAAACGGCGAAGTCGTCGAGGTTTTCACCTCGAAAGCGCCCAACGCCGGGCCGTCGCGGGACTGGCAGCAGTTCGTGGTGTCGCCGCGCGCCAAGGCGAAGATCCGGCAGTGGTTCGCCAAGGAGCGGCGTGAGGAGGCACTGGAGGCCGGCAAGGAGGCCATGGCCCGCGAGGTGCGCCGCGGCGGACTTCCGTTGCAGCGCTTGGTCAACGCCGAATCCATGGCCGCGGTGGCCCGCGAGCTGCACTACGCGGACGTGTCCGCGCTCTACACCGCGATCGGCGAGGGCCACGTGTCGGCGCGCCATGTCGTGCAGCGGCTGCTGGCCGAGCTGGGCGGGATCGACCAGGCCGAGGAGGATCTCGCCGAACGGTCCACGCCGACGACCATGCTGCGCCGCCCGCGCAGCAGCGACGACGTCGGCGTCTCGGTTCCCGGCGCCCCAGGCGTGCTGTCCAAGCTGGCCAAGTGCTGCACGCCGGTGCCCGGCGACCAGATCATGGGCTTCGTCACCCGCGGCGGGGGAGTGAGCGTGCACCGCACCGACTGCACCAACGCCGCGTCGCTGCAGCAGCAGGCCGAGCGCATCATCGAGGTGCACTGGGCCCCGTCGCCGTCGTCGGTGTTCCTGGTGGCCATCCAGGTCGAGGCGCTCGACCGGCACCGGCTGCTCTCCGACGTCACGCGGGTGCTGGCCGACGAGAAGGTCAACATCCTGTCGGCTTCGGTCACCACCTCCAACGACCGGGTGGCGGTCAGCCGGTTCACCTTCGAGATGGGCGACCCGAAGCATCTCGGGCATCTGCTCAACGTGGTGCGCAACGTCGAAGGCGTTTTCGACGTCTACCGCGTGACGTCCGCCGCCTAAGGCTCAGCCGACGCGCACCGAGTTGATCGTGACCGGGTTGGTCGGAGCCCCGCTCTGCCGGTTGCCTGCGATACCCGCCTGGGCGATCTTGTCGAGGACCGCCAGGCCCGCCTGGCTGATGGTGCCGAACACCGTGCTCTGCGGCTCCAATTCCGAATCCCGGAACACCAGTACGAATTGGCTGCCGTTGGTGTTGGGCCCCTCGGTCGCCATGATCACGGTGCCGCGCGGGTACACCACCGTCGCCCGCAGCGCGGGGTCACCGGCCGGGTATTGGTTGGTGGGGTATTCGTCGGCGAATTGATAGCCGGGGCCACCGGCGCCGTCCGCGTCGGGGCCGCCGCACAGCAGCGACCCTCCGTCGGTCGAGTTGATCAGCCGGGCGCACTGGGTGTTGTCGAAGAATTGCTGCTTGGCGAGGCTGACGAAGCTGTTGACCGTGCAAGGGGATTCGTTGTTGGCGAGCTCGATGCCGATGTCGCCCAGGTTGGTCGAGACGGTGGCCGGGATCTGCGCGGGTTCGGTGGAGACCCGGCCGGTCGGGGGCGGGCTGACGGGCTTGACGACGGCGTCCGGCGCGCTCGGGTATTGGCAGTTGGCGCCCAGATCGGCCGGCGGGGCGAACGCCGGCAGCGGCGGCACGGTCCCCGTTGCCTGCGCGGTCGGTCCGGAACTCGATCCCGGCCGGTTGGGAACGCGGGCGCGGGTCGGGGTGCTCGATGCCGCGCTGCCGGCCGAGTCGTCGTTCTGGCTCACCAACGCGATGACCAACGCCACCACCGCGGCCAGCGCCAGGGCCGACGCGCCGACGATGCCCAGCAGCAGCCGCCGGGAATGCGTCGGCGGGCGATACGGCGGGCCGGCGCCGGGGTTGGCGCCCGTCGGGGGGAAGTCCTGCGTCGGTTCCTGCGGGGCCGGTGGCCCCGGTGGCGATGCCGGTGGCGCCGGCGGGGGGCTCCACGCCGCCGTCCCGGCCGGGGCGGCCAGCGCCGCCCGGGCGGCTTCGGCGAGTTCCATCGCCGACTGGTAGCGGTATTCGGCGTCTTTGGCCATCCCGCGGGCGACCACCGCATCGAGGGCCTGGGGCACACCGGCGGCGGTCATCGACGGCCGCGGCGGCGGCGTGTTCAAATGCGCGTTGAGCTGTTCCTCGAGGCTCTCGCCGGCATAAGGCCGCCTGCCGGTCAGGCACTCGTGCAGCACGCAGGCCAACGAATACACGTCGGCGCGGTGATCCGTTGTGCCCCTGAACCGTTCGGGCGCCATGTAGGCGACGGTGCCCATCGTGTGCCCGGTCTGCGTGAGCGACGTGTCGGCCAGGGTGCGCGCGATGCCGAAATCGATCAGGTAGACGAAGTCGCGCGCCTGGGTGAGAAGAATGTTCTTCGGCTTGATGTCGCGATGGATCAGCCCCACCTGGTGGGCGCTATCCAGCGCGGCGGCAACCTGTTCGATCACCGCCACCGCGCGCTCGGGGGACAGGCGCCCCCCGTTCTCTTCGATGTACTGCACCAAGTCGCGGCCTTCGATCAGGCGCATGTCGACGTAGAGCCGACCGTCGATCTCGCCGTAACCGTGGATGGGCACCACGTGCGGGTCGTTGAGGCTCGCCGCGATGCGTGCCTCCCGGCGGAATCGCTGTTGAAACTCCTGATCCTCGGCCAAGTTCGGGGGCAGCACCTTCAACGCGACGACCCGATCGGTGGCGGAGTCGTAGGCACGGTAGACCTGGCCCATGCCGCCGCGCCCCAAAACGTCCAGCAGTTGGTATTGCCCGAAAGACTCTGTCCCCACGCAACGACCTTAAGCGGTGGACCACCCGTTGGTCGCCCGATTCGAATCAGCGGCGTTGCGCTGCTTGGCTTTAGTCGAGCAACAGCGAGGTGATGGTGACGTCGGAGGCCGGTGCGCCGTCCTCACCGCCGCCGGCGACGCCGGCTTTGGCGATCTTGTCCAGCGTGGCCAGCCCGTCCGGCTGAATGGTGCCGAAGACGGTGTATTGCGGCGGCAACTGGGAGTCCTTGTACACCATGAAGAACTGGCTGCCATTGGTCCCGGGACCGGCGTTGGCCATCGCCAGGGTGCCCCGCGGGTAGAGGACCGGCTGTTGCGCCTTCGGGTCGTTCGGCGGGTATTGGTCCGTCGGGTACTCGTTGGCGAATTGGTAGCCCGGGCCGCCCGTGCCGTCGCCCTTGGGGTCGCCGCATTGCAGCACGCCCAGGTCAGCCGACGTGGTCAGCCGGTGGCACTTGGTGTTGTCGAAATACTTCTGGCCGATCAGGCTCGCGAAACTGTTTACCGTGCAAGGTGATTCGTTGTTGGCGAGCATCAATCCGATGCGACCCTGGTTGGTCACCATGCTGGCGCTCACCTGGGCGGGGTCGGTCGGCACCTTGCCGGTGCGCGGCGGCTTGACCTCTTTGGCGGCCGGTTGCGGTGACGCCGGGTACTGGCAGTTGGCACCCAGGTCGGCCGACGGCTTGAACGCCGGCAGCGGCGGAACGGGCGGCGTCGGCCCAGGGGGCGTCGTGGACTCCGGCGAGCTGCTGGGGGCGGCGGATGTCGTGCTCGTCGCGGTGTTGCTCTTGTGCTCGTGTTTGGTGTTGATGACCGTGAGCACCACCGCGACGACCACCGCCACGGCCACGGCCGAGCCGGCGGCGATCAACACGATCCGGCGCATCTTGGCTTGCTTCGCGCGGCGCTCCAGCTGCCGTTCGAGCTTGCGCTTGGCGTTGGCACGTCGCTGTTCATTGGTCGGCACGGCCGTCTGCCTCCATGGTCGGTAAGTCGGGTGCCCGCGAAAGGCGTCAGTGGCCAGCTCAGGCTAATGTGGGCGCCGCGACCGGTGTCAAGTGGGGCCCGTGGGAAACTGGGAACCGTGTTGATCACCGGATTTCCCGCAGGCATGTTGCAGTGCAACTGCTATGTGCTGGCTGAGCGGCCGGGGACGGACGCCGTCATCGTGGATCCGGGCCAGCGGGCGATGGGCCCGCTGCGGCGCATCCTCGACGAGAACCGGCTGACCCCGGCGGCGGTGTTGCTCACCCACGGACACATCGACCACATGTGGTCGGCGCAGAAGGTGTCCGACACCTTCGGCTGCCCGACCTACATCCACCCCGAGGACCGGTTCATGCTCAAAGACCCGATCTACGGCCTGGGTCCGCGGGTGGCGCAGCTGATGGCGGGTGCCTTTTTCCGCGAGCCCAAGCAGGTCGTCGAGCTGGACCGCGACGGCGACAAGCTCGACCTGGGCAGCGTGACCGTGAACGTCGACCACACGCCCGGGCACACGCGTGGGTCGGTGGTCTTCCGGGTAGCGGGAGACAACGATGTGGTGTTCACCGGCGACACCCTGTTCGAACGCTCGGTCGGCCGCACGGACCTGCACGGCGGCAGCGGCCGCGACCTGCTGACCTCGATCGTGGAAAAACTCCTGGTGCTCGACGACGAGACCGTGGTGCTGCCGGGTCACGGCAACGCCACCACCATCGGCGCGGAGCGGCGATTCAATCCGTTCATCGAAGGCCTCAGCCCGTGACGGAGTTTCACGCGCCCAAGGGGGTGCCGGACTACGTCCCGCCGGACTCCGCGCAGTTCGTGGCCGTCCGTGACGGCTTGTTGGCCGCCGCCCGCCGGGCCGGCTACGGCCACATCGAGCTGCCCATCTTCGAAGACACCGCCCTGTTCGCCCGGGGCGTCGGCGAATCCACCGATGTGGTGTCCAAGGAGATGTACACGTTCGCAGACCGCGGCGACCGCTCGGTCACCCTGCGGCCCGAGGGCACCGCCGGGGTGGTGCGCGCGGTGATCGAGCACGGCCTGGACCGCGGGGCGTTGCCGGTCAAACTGTGTTATGCGGGGCCGTTTTTCCGCTACGAGCGGCCGCAGGCCGGCCGCTATCGGCAGCTGCAGCAGGTGGGTGTGGAGGCGATCGGCGTCGACGATCCGGCGCTGGACGCCGAGGTGATCGCCATCGCCGACGCCGGCTTCCGTTCGCTGGGACTGGACGGGTTCCGCCTGGAGATCACCTCGCTGGGCGACGAGACTTGCCGCCCGCAGTATCGGGAACTGTTGCAGGACTTCCTCTTTGGGCTCGACCTCGACGACGAGACGCGCAGGCGCGCCGAGATCAACCCGCTGCGGGTGCTCGACGACAAGCGACCGGCCGTGCGGGCCATGACGGCCGACGCGCCGGTGTTGATCGACCACCTGTCCGACGTCGCCAAGCAGCACTTCGACACCGTGCTGGCGCACCTGGACGCGCTCGGCGTGCCCTACGTCATCAACCCGCGCATGGTGCGCGGACTGGACTACTACACCAAGACCACCTTCGAGTTCGTGCACGACGGTCTGGGCGCGCAATCCGGGATCGGCGGCGGCGGCCGCTACGACGGCCTGATGCACGAGCTCGGCGGGCAAGACCTGTCCGGCATCGGGTTCGGGCTGGGCGTCGACCGCACCCTGCTGGCGCTGCGCGCCGAGGGCAAGAGCGTGGGGGAGACGACCCGCTGCGAAGTGTTCGGCGTGCCGCTGAGCGAGCAGGCCAAGCTCCAGCTGGCGGTGCTGGCCGCGCGGCTGCGCGCCGCCGGCGTGCGCGTCGACATGGCCTACGGCGACCGCGGCCTCAAAGGGGCGATGCGCGCGGCTGACCGTTCCGGTGCCCGCATCGCGCTGGTGCTCGGTGACCGTGACATCGAGTCGGGGACGGTCGGGGTGAAGGACCTCACGACCGGGGATCAGCTGCCCGTTGCGGCGGATTCTGTTGTCGCCGAGGTTCTTTCAAAACTAGGACGGTAGCCCGGTCCGCGGGCATCGTCGTGGTGTTATTTCTTGCTCGGAATGATGATGACGACGATCAACGTGAGGATCGAGAAGAATAGGCCGAGAATTCCCCACCCCAGCGGATTGCGGCCCTTCGTCATTGCGATGATTGCGCAGATAAATGCGGCGATAACGCTGCCGATGGCGACAAAGATTCCCTTGATGCCGCGGAGGATGAAGCCGGCCGCGACGGGGTCCGAACTCGCCAGAATCATCGAGTGCAACATGTCGGGTCCTTTCGTGAGGGGCCCAAACGTCATACCCACCCGAATGCGCGATAAAACCGCAGTCGGGTCTAGGCGCTCACCGAAAACGCGTTATCCGCGCGGATAACCGCGCCGGACCGTACGATCCAGAATTCCCAGTGTCGCCCGCAGCGCACCCTCGGACAGGATCGGGAAAATACCGGCTTCGCGCCACTTGGGGTCGATGTTTGACCAGTCGTAGAACGAGGTGACCACGGTCGCCGCACCGTTTTCGCTGGGCTGGAGTCGATAGCCGTAGACATGGCCGATCGGAGGCTGAATTTTGCCCAGAACGGTCCACGCGATCAGGCGGTCCTGTTCGAATTCCGTGATGTCGACGGTGACGTCGTACTTGCCGAATTGCGGAAAGTCGTTCAATGACTCGCGATCCATGTGCACGACGAAGCGGTCACCGACGCCGCGCACCGGATCGCCTTCGGCGCTTTGCAGCATTCCGGACGAGTCGATCGCGACGTGGCCCTGCGGGTCACAGAGCACCGCGAAGATTTCCGGCGCCGACGCCGCGATGGTGCGCTGAACCTCGATGCGTTCGGTCATGGGTGCCTCGCGGCCGGAGTAGGTACGACGGGGTCGTCGCTCACTCTACGACCGTTGTGACATTTTCGGTGCCCTCTAGCCCGCCGCGGCACCGCGCTCAGCGCGCGGGCGGGGTCGGGTTCATCAGCCGCCCGTGCGCGATCACCGATCCGTGTTGCTTGAGCCGCTGGGTGCGGATGCTGACCTCGTAGGTGAGGACCTCTTCGATTGCCCCGAGGCGGTTGGAAAGGTACTCGTACAGATCACTGACGTCACGGCAGATGACCACCGCCATCAAATTCTTCCTACCGCTGACGGCGGCGGCGAACGCGACTTGGTCGTGCGCTGCAATCTGTTCCCCGACACGGTGTGTGTGCCGGGGCGCGACCGTCAGCCAGAGCATGGCGCTGAGGTGGTAACCGAGGCGCTCGGGAAGCACGTCGACGTCGTAAAGCAACGCCCCGGCCGCTTCGAGCGCCGCCAAGCGCCTGCGCACTCGCGCCACCGACCAGCCCGTGCGCTCGGCCAGCCGTACCTGGGGGGCGCGGCCGTCATCGGCCAGCGCATCGAGCATGGGACGGTCTTCGAGGGTCGGCCGGCACGTCTGCCCGGTTGTCGGGCGGTCGACGACAGCGAGGATTTGCTCGGCCTGTTCGCCAGTGAGCTTGTGGCCGTAGCCCGTCCACGGCGCGCTCGGGGCTCGCCCGAACGTGTGCAGCACCGCGTCGATGCCGATGTCGATGACCGAACCCGCTCGCGGAAGCCGCTTCAACAACACGTCGTCGCGGCTGTCGCCGAGCGGTGCCCGGATGGTGCACACCAGGTCGGTCCAACCCGAAAGGACGTTGGCGTGGGAGACATCCGGGTTTCGAACCAGCGCGTCGGCCAGCTGCGGTATGCGGTCGGGCTTGGCGTGTATCCGGCAGACCCAGTGCGCCCAATCGGCGTCACCGTCACCCCACGGGTTCTCCAGACCCACGACCCGGACGACTCCGTTCCGGCGCAGCCTGTGGTAGCGGCGGGCAACCGTCTGTTCGGTCGTTCCGAGGACCTCGGCCATGTGGCGGAACGAGACCCTGGGCGATATCTGTAGGGCATGTAGGATCTGTCCGTCCAGCGCGTCGATCATGAGCAATAATAGGCGGATCTCGGCATCCAGTAGGGATTTATCAACACTTTGAGCCGTACGCTGGTTGTTTCGTCACCGACGCTGCGAGCCTTGCACCATGAAGCTGACACGCAACATCGTCCTGGTTACCGGCGGAGGCAGTGGAATCGGCCGAGCGTTGGCCGAATCCCTGTACCGCCTGGGCAACCGGGTGATCATCGCCGGGCGGCGCCGCGAGGTCCTGCAAGCCGCCGCGGCCGCCAACCCCGGCATGGACTGCGTGCATCTGGATCAGAGCGACCCGGTCAGCATCGCTGGGCTGGTTGCCGAAGTGACGGGTCGCCACCCCGGGCTGAACGTCGTAATCAACAACGCGGGGATCATGCATACCGAGGACCTGCTGGCCGGTGACGCCGCCGCGGCGGAGGAAACCGTGGCGGTCAACCTGCTCGGGCCCATCCGGCTCACCGCCGCACTGCTACCCACTCTGCTCGCGCAGCGAGATGCCGCAATCGTCAACGTCACCTCCGCCCTGGCCTTCGTACCTAAGGCGGTCACGCCGACGTATTGCGCGACCAAGGCGGCACTGCACTCCTACACCGAGTCGCTACGCCACCAGCTGCGCGACACGGCGATTGAGGTAGTCGAGGTCATCCCGCCACGGGTAGAGACTGACATTCAGCGCGGTCTCGGCAATGCATCTCATGTCGTCGCGTTGGATGCCTTTGTCGCCGAGGCCATTTCGTTGCTGCGATCCAACCCGGGCGCCACCGAGATCGTGGTCGATGCCGCTCGGCGCGTGCGATTCGCCGCGCGCGAAGACTCGTACGACGAGATCTTCACCGCCGTCAATCAGACAACCATGCAGAAATAGCGGAGGATTCCCATGCAGATCGGAATTGGCCTGCCGAGCCACATCGCCCACGTGCGGGGTCCGCTCACCGTGCGTTGGGCCCGCCGGGCGGAACAACGAGGGTTTGCCAGCCTGGCCACCATCGACCGGCTGGTCTACGAAGGCCTCGATTCGATCGTCGCATTGTCCCTCGCCGCAGGCGCGACCAGTGAAATCGGTTTGATCACAAACGTTTTGCTGGCACCCCTCTATCCGGCCGCGCTGCTTGCCAAGCAGCTCGCCACCATCGCGGACGGCACCGGCAACCGGCTGATCCTGGGTTTGGGTGTGGGCAACCGGACAGACGACTACGCGGCGGTTGGCGCCGACTTCGGCCGGCGGGGACGGGTTCTGGACGAGACGGTCGGATTGTTGCGCGAGGCGTGGCGCGCCGCGCCGGTCACCGGCGACAAGGGGTTGTGCCCGCGGCCGGTGCGCATCCCCATCCTGTTCGGGGGACGGTCGGAGGCCACCATGCGCCGGGTCGCGACGATGGGTGACGGCTGGTCGGCCGGCGCCCTGCGCGACTACGACAATCAGGCGTCATTCGCCGATCGGGCACGCGCGGCGTGGCGGGAGGCGGGCCGGTCGGGGCAGCCGCGGCTGCACGCCAGCGTGAACTTCGCGTTCGGCGATGAGGACACTGTCCGGCTCGGCCGGGAGCATCTACAGCGCTACTACGGATTCAAGCCGGACTACGCAGCGCTCAACGTCGCCGACCTGCTGACCACCCCGCAGGACGCGGCGACCACCGTGCGCGCCTACCGCGACCTCGGTTTCAATGGGCTGGTGTTCCATCCCTGCGTCGCAGGGGTCGATCAGGTGGATCGCCTTGCCGACGCCGTCCTCTGAGCGGCCGCTGCACGAGAGGAGTTTGCGCGGGGCTCGGCGAGCTCATGAGCGTTGTTCGAATAGCTCGTGAACCCGGACCGCGGAGGAGGCAGTCGCGAGCTGCCCGAAGAGTTTTCGGCGCGCAGATCGACCGCGGTTTATCTACTAGCTGCGTGCGGCTTGCAGCGCCACTGCGACTTGAGCCAGCCAGATATTGTCGGCCAGCGGTCGTCCGGTGAGTTCGGCGAATCGGCGCAATCGGTAGTTGATGGTGTTGCGGTGACAGTGCAGTTCGTCGGCGGTGGCCGAGACGGACTGGCCGCGCTGTAGCCAGGTGTCGACGGTCGTGAGGAGTGGTTCGCGCCGTTCGGCTGGCAACTCGAGTACCGGTCCCAATGTGGTTGTCACTACGGATGCGGCGGCGTCTGGTGAGCTGGCGAGCAAGACCGCGATGACGTCGCGGTTGTAGCGAGTACTCGGGCGACTGTTCGACGAGGCTGACATAGCGACTTGCGCCTGAGCGCGGGCTTTTGAGCAGTCGGCGACGTCGGTGAAGGGGCTGCTGAGGCCAATCATGATGGGGATGTCGGTGCAGATGGTGGCGGCGATGGTGTCCAGCGCGTCCGCGCGATTCCGTCGAAGCGACACGACCCCCAATTGCGAATGAGACGTGAGACGAAACCACGAGTCCTGAACAGCGGGGTTCGCCGAGATCAGCGTCTCGATGTCGGGAGGCGAATGCGCCACCGAAGGCTCAGCGCTGGTTGCCGAGATGATCGTGAGCTGCCCCGTCCGCGGGAGACCGAGGGCGGCGACCGCGTCCCAGAACGCTGCCCCGACGCTGGATTCGTTGAACAGCACCGTATCGAGCAGGGCGGCGCGAACTTGTTCGTTGCGTCGGGCGTTGCGGATGTCGACTTCGCGGAAAACCGCGTGTGCGCGAAGCGAGTTGGTGTTCATCCAGGCGAAGATGGACGGTGTCGCCGCGATGAGGGCTTCCTTCTCGATTTCGCCGATGTCCGCCAGGCGTGCGAGCTCGTCCCAGATGGTCGCTGCGCCGAGCCGGTAGGCGTGCAACAGACTTGACTGCGTCAGACCTTGGCTGGCGCGGTGATGAATTGCGGAATCGAAGCTGTGGTGGCCGGGGTCAGTGCCTCGGTCGATCCATTCGAGCATTTCGTCGAGGTACTCGGCGATGTTGCCCCTAACGGTCTCGCCGTTGTCGTCGTCGATGGGCAAATAGTCGGGTACTTCAGCGCGCAGCCGGGCGAGGACCTTGGTCACGATTGCGCCCGACTGTTGTCGCACGCGATTGGTGAGCACGGTCAGCGGTCGTTGCTGCAACATGTAGCGAATCGTAAAGCGCCGCTCGCTATTGTGCCTGGGCACAAGGCGCACGATCGCGACTTTGGGCTGCCGTTCATTGTGAAGTCCTCCCGCAACGATCACGCTTCTTGTCATGAACGCCGCCCATGATCAGACCATCGTTTTGGTGCACGGCCTGTGGATGACGCCGTTTGCGTGGGAGGACTGGGTTGCCCGTTACCGCGCCAGGGGATTCACGGTTTTGACGCCGGGCTATCCGGGTGTGGCGCCCGGCCCGACGGGGGTCGCCGCGCTGCGCGAGAACCCCTCTCCGCTGGCCGACCTTGGGGTGCGGGAAGTCTTCGACCATCTCGCCGAGATCATCGGCGAACTGAGCCAACCGCCGATACTGATGGGCCACTCGTTCGGCGGCACCTTCGTGCAGCTGCTGCTCGACGCCGGCTACGGGCGGGCCGGGGTGTCCATCGACGGCGCCGCCGTCAAGGGCATCAACGCGCTGCCGTTCTCGGAGGTTCGGGCTACATTCCCTGTATTGAAAAATCCCGCCAACGTGCACCGCGCGGTGCCCATCACAGCGAAGCAATTCCATTACGCCTTCGCCAACACGCTCACCGAAGCCGACTCTGCGAGCGCCTATGAGCGGTACGCGGTTCCGGTGCCGGCGCGCATCCTGTTCCAGGGCGGCCTGGCCAACGTCACGCCCCACGCGGCCACCACCTACAACTTCGCCAACGACGACCGCGCGCCGCTGCTGTTCATCGCCGGCGGCCACGACCACATCCTGCCGCCCGCGGTGCAGCACGAGAACTACACGAAAAACGCCAAACACTCGGCCGCGATCACCGCCTACAAACTCTTCCCCGAGCGAGACCACTTCACCTGCGGCGCACCGGGATGGGAAGAAGTCGCCGACTTCGCCTTGAGCTGGGCGCTGAACCCCGTGCCCGGGGAACTCGACTAACTCTCCTTCTCACTCGCATGAAAGCGACCATCACTTATGACCACAGTGCGCGACGCCATCCTTGACTTGTTCCGCTCGCACAACCTGACCACCTGGTTCGGCAATCCCGGCTCGTCGGAATTGGCGCTGCTGCAAGACTTTCCCGACGACTTCCGCTACTTCCTGGGCCTGCAGGAGATGATCCCGGTCGGGATGGCCGACGCCTACGCGCAAGTCACCCGCCGTCCGGCCGTGGTCAACCTGCACACCGCCCCTGGAATGGGTAACGCGCAAGGCCAGATCTACAACGCCTACGTCAACAAGACGCCGCTGATCATCACCGCGGGCAACCAGCGCCGGAACATGCAAAACCAGTACTGCCTGCTGACCAATCACGAACCCACCACAACACCAAAGCCATTCGTGAAATGGGCCGCCGAGCCGGCGACCGCCAGCGAGTCCCCCGCCGTGCTGGCCCGGGCCATCCACCTGGCCACCACCCCGCCGATGGGCCCGGTGTTCGTCTCGCTGCCGATGGACGACATGCCGATCGAACTGACCGACGGCCAGCTCGCCGATATCGCACTGGTCCGCGATCGCACCGTGACCCACGCGGCGGGTTTCCCGACCGAGCTGGCCGAACAGGTCGGTGCACAACTCGACGCCGCCTCGTCGCCAGCGATCGTTGTCGGCGGTGACATCGACCGCTACGACGCCTACGACGCGGTGATCGAGCTGGCCGAGCGCACCGAATCACCGGTATTCACCGCACCTTTGACCGGTTGGAGCGGGTTCCCGGAAAATCACCGGCTCTATCACGGCGCGCTGCGTGGGCTTGACCGCCGCCGCCAAGGCCCGGGCCGCGGTGCGAATGTCGGCGACGATCGCGTCACCAACGGGGGCGCGGGCGGCCTCGTCGGGATCGTTGGTGATCTGGATCAAGCGAGCTCCCTCAGGCAGGTACGGCCCGGGCACCAACGGGTAATAGCGGAACACCGGCGTCCCGATCGTGAGGATCAGGTCGTGGCCGGCGAGAAGCCCGGAGATCCAGCCCGCACCCGGAGGCAGCGCGCCGTGATAGAGCCGGTGATTTTCCGGGAACCCGCTCCAACCGGTCAAAGGTGCGGTGAATACCGGTCGG
>NZ_LZJF01000092.1 GCF_001666835.1 Mycobacterium sp. E3251
CCGCGCGACCCTGCTCCTCTACACAGACGGGCTGGTCGAACGCCGGCGCACCGCATTGGGGCAGGGGATCTCCCGCGCAGCGGGCCTGGTGCAGGACGGCCGTGCGTCCACTCTCGATGAATTGGCGAACGACATCATGCTCGGCCTGGCCCCCGACGGCGGCTACCAGGATGATGTTGTCCTTCTGCTCTATCGCCACCCCGCGCCGCTGGAGCTGACGTTCCCCGCCGACGTCAGCCACCTTGCCCCGGCCCGAACCGCGTTGCGCACCTGGTTGACGCGGACCCGGCTGGACCCGGAACAGGCGATGAACGTGCTCGTCGCCGCCGGGGAGGCCGTCGCCAACGCCATCGAGCACGGTCATCGCGACAAACCGGAAGGCACGATCAAGCTGGGCGCGACCGCACTGGTCGACCAGGTGCAGTTGACCATTACCGACACCGGCTCGTGGAAGGTTCCGCAACCGGCAAGTTATCCCCACCGGGGCCGGGGTATTGCTCTCATGCGAGGGCTCATGCAAGACGTCACCATCAGCCCCGACGCCGCCGGAACAACGGTTCACCTATCCGCGAGGATCACATGATGCCCACGTCGCTCACCCTCGACACCGCGCGCCGCGATGACGGGGAGCTGATGCTGGTCGCGGCGGGGGAGATAGATTTGAGCAACATCGACGCGTTCGTCCAGGCCCTTACCAGCGCGAGCGGAGAGTCCTCCGGCGGCGGTCCGCTCACTGTGGATCTCAGTGGCGTCGAGTACCTCGACAGCGCCGCCATCAGCGCTCTGTTCGCCCACGCCAACCACATCCACCTGATCGCACACCCGATCCTGATGCCGATCCTCACCATCAGCGGCCTCACCGAACTGGTTGCCGTCGACCCCGCGTCGCCGGCATCGGAAAACTGACCAAACGTCGGGGCCGTCAGGCGTTTTCGGCGATCCAAGTACTGGTGAAGCGCTGTAACGCGGGAATGCTCTTGGCCAGGTCCGCTTCCATCGACTTCTCGAATTTGCGGCCCACCAGCGGGATTTTGACCGCCACCTCCACGGCGAAGCGCAACCGGGCGCCGTCGCCCGCGGGCCCCATCCACGCTTCCGCACGGCCCGATCCAATACCGCCGGAGCTCACAACGCTGATTTGACCGCGGACTTCGCCGTCGACGACTGGTCGCCATGTCTCGCTGTGGACGATCTTCAGCTCGCCGGGGACGGCTTTGGCAATGAGCGTGGGCATCACCTGGCGAGCAACGTGCTGGGTGGCGCGAACTGTCACGGTGCCATCGGCGTCAACGACCAGGGAATCCAGCGTCGTGGGAGCGTTGCTGGCTTTCAGGCGGGCCAGCCAGTAGTCCTCGCGGCCGAACGTCGTATGGATCTGCTCAACGCTGGCGGGCGATTCGATCGAGATGTCGAAGGAACGCGACATGGCAACGATTCTTCCAAATCCTCATGTTTCGAACGTACGTGCGATGGTTATCCCTTGTCGCGGAGGTGAAGGACATGACAGACAACCGACAGTCGCCAGGCGAGAATCCCGAAAAGGAGACGTCCGAGTGGGTGACCGGCGACGAGCCGATGACCGGCCCGCAGCGCAGCTACGTGCACACCTTGGCCCAGGAAGCAGGACGCGACGTTCCCGACGATTTGACCAAGGCGCAAGCGTCGGAGCTCATCGACGAACTGCAGCAACAAACCGGGCGGGGTAACTGACTAGCCGGCGGGTCGGCTGCCGACGGACGGGGTCGGGGGGCCGGTCGCCTTGCGTCGGAGGTCGCCGAACCTGACGCTAACACGCTGAAAGCCCTTGACCCGCTCGGCTTTTGCCTTCTTGGTGTAGGTCTTGCGGTCGGCCGGTGTAAGTTCCGCGTCATCGGTGAAGGGCGTGAGCAAGGCGCGCGGGTAAAGCCCTTCCACCAGAACGACATTGATCTCGGCGCAGATGACCAGCGTCGACGAGATCAGGAAAAGGAAGGCCAGCAATCCCAGCACCAATGCGAAGACACTGTTGGTGGCGCTGGCCGTCTTCACCGTGTGGCGAATGTATCCTGCACCGCCCCATTGCAAGATCTGCCAGATCACTGCTGCCGCAAGCGCTCCGGGCAGGACTTGGCGATAGGTGAGGTTTCGCGCGGTGGTCACGCGAAATGCCACCAGGCAGATCAGTGCGTTGATCATCACGGCGACCAGTGCGACGCCGATCTTTCCGAATACGCCCAGCGCCCCGGTGGCTTGGCCGGCGGCGGACAGGACGGTGGCGGCCAGGGCCGCCGAGCCAAGGACCAACAACAGCATCAAGCTGCGCAGGCGCGAGCGAATCGGGTCAGGACGCTTGTTCCTCGGGACGGCCCATACCGAGTCCATCGCGTTCTGCACCGCCTGGCCGACGCCCAGGCCGCCGTAGAGCGCGCCAAGCACCCCGACGACCACGGCGGCGGTTCCCCCGCTGAGCCCGGCAGGCTCATGCAGCTGACTGCCGATGACGGGGAATTGGCTCAAGGTGCTGTGCAGCACCTGTTGCTGCAGGTCGGGGCGTCCGGCCAGGATGACGCCCAGGCCGGTCGTCAACAGCAGCAACAGCGGGAACAGCGACACGAACCCGTAGTAGGTGATCAGGGCGGACAGGTAACCGCCTTGATCGTCGAGATACTTGTAAATGACGCCGATCACCACACCCGCTGCGCGGTTTCGGCGTTGCAGCCTGTCCAGCCAGCCGACCATCTCGTGCTCACTTCGTTGCTACGGAAGCGGATACCCCCCCGATGGGATGTCCCAGGTGATACCCCGATTTCGCTGCGACCAATCGTGGGTCGCTCGGCGGCCCCATACCCATGCCAGGATGGGGTGATGGTCGATGATGCGATGCAGTCGGAGCGCGAATTCAACGAGCGCAATATCGAGGAATTCCGCCGCAACGGGGGCAAGGTAGGTGGACAGTTCGAGGGCTTCCCGTTGCTGCTGTTGACCTCGACCGGTGCGCGCAGCGGTGCGCAGCGGGTGAACCCCATCGCCTATTTTGACGTCGACGGCAAGATTTATATCGTCGGATCCGCCGCGGGCCGGGACAGCAACCCGGCATGGGTGCACAACATTCGCGCCAACCCTCGGGTGACTGTGGAAATCGGCTCGCAGGCGCCCAAGCCGGCGACTGTGCGCGAATTACCCCGCGGCGAGCGCGATTCCGTCTATCGGATCGTCGTCGAGCGGGCTCCCGGGTTTGGCGAGTATCAAGAGCGCACCGACCGGGTCATTCCGGTCTTCGAACTGGTTCCCGAATAACAACACCGCCAACGGGTTGCGAGTCGCAAAATGAATGTTGGGCCGGGAGGAGACCGAGATGACACTCAAGCAGCTGGTACGGGTCTGGGCGTTCGGCGCGTTCGCTCTCGCATTGGCGATGTTGTCGGCGGTCACGACGCCAGCGATCGGCCGGGCCGACCCCAATTGCGCTGACGGGTTTGTGTGGAGCGTGGACTTGCATCAATGCGTGCCCTTTGTCCCCGCCGTGAACGGGCCGGGTGGGCCCGGTGGCCCCGGTGGCCCCGGTGGCCCGGGCGGTCCCGGTGGGCCGGGCGGTCCCGGCGGCCCGGGTGGTCCCGGTCCGCGGTAGGGCTTGCTAGCCAGACGTCTTAATCCGCGCGGCGACCTGCCGCGAAATGCTCGGGAACTCATCGCCCCTCGCGGTCGTTATAGTGGCTAAGTATCGCTTCGCTCCGAGGGGACCAAACGCATGCCACGCACAGACAACGACACTTGGGATTTGGCCACCAGCGTGGGCGCGACGGCCACGATGGTGGCCGCGGCCCGAGCGATCGCGACCAAGGCCGACAATCCGCTGATCGAGGACCGGTTCGCCGAACCGCTGGTTCGCGCCGTGGGCGTGGACTTCTTCACGCGATGGGTCGACGGCGACCTTGTTGCGGCCGACGTCGACGACCACGAATCCGGTTGGAAACTCGAGCACATGCCCCTGGCGATGGCCGCCCGGACACGCTTCTTCGACACCTTCTTTCACGACGCGGCCCAAGCCGGGATCCGTCAGGCGGTGATTCTGGCGTCCGGCCTCGACGCGCGCGCCTACCGGCTGTCGTGGCCCGCCGAGATGACGGTGTTCGAAATCGACCAGCCGGAGGTTATCGAGTTCAAGACCACCACCCTGGCGAAGCTGGGCGCCGCCCCGCAGGCGGACCTGCGCACGGTCGCCATTGATTTGCGACGTGACTGGCCGAAGGCGTTGGTGGACGCCGGCTTTGACAAGAGCCGCGCGACCGCATGGATCGCGGAAGGCCTCTTCGGGTACCTGCCGCCGGAGGCCCAGGACCGCTTGCTGGACAACATTTCCGCGCTGAGTGCCAATGGCAGCAGGCTGGCTGTCGAAGCTATCCCGGACCGGCCCCAGCAGGACATCGAAAAAGCGCGGGAGATGATGCGCAGGGCCACCGCGAAATGGCGCGACCACGGCTTCGAGCTGGATTGGGAGGAGCTGGGTTTCGAGGGCGAGCGCAACGACGTCGCCGCCTACCTGAAGGACCTGGGGTGGGAAACGGTCGGTACCCAGATGAGTGAGCTGTTGGCCGACAGTGGGCTGGCGGCGATTCCCCAGACGAACGACTCGGTGTCCGTCGCCGACACCGTCTACTACAGCTCGGTGTTGAGCGAATGACGGCACCGAGTCGACGAGGACTCAACGACGCGGTAACGCGGCTCTGGAGTTTTTTGGCTCCGGCGTACGATCTGCCGTTCCTGCAGCAGTGGGTTTACCGTCCGCCGCATGATGGGGTGATTGCGCAGTTGGGCGCCCACCATGCCCGCAAGATCGCCGATATCGCCTGCGGCACGGGCATTCTCAGTGATCGGATCGCCCGCGAGCTGGAGCCGGACGAGATCTACGGTGTAGACATGTCCGACGGTATGCTCGCCCAGGCGCGCGCCAGAACCGACCGAGTGCAGTGGTTGCGCGGCCCGGCTGAGCAGCTGCCCTTCGACGATGGCGCGCTCGACGCCGTGGTGACCACGTCGGCGTTCCACTTCTTTGACCAGCCGGCGGCGCTGCGCGAATTCCACCGCGTGCTGGCGCCTGGCGGGTTGGTGGCCGTCGCGGCCCTGAGTGCGCGGCAGCCGCGGCTGCAGGCATCGTCGGCGAATAGGTGGAAACCGCAACACAATGCGTCGCCGGCGGAAATGAAGTCGTTGTTCGAAGGCGCCGGTTTCGTCATCAGCGATCAGCACCGCATCCCGCGGCCTGCCTGGACCCGGATCATCTCCGATCTGATTACCGTCGGCACCAAGCGCTGAGCGGCCGTCAGGCGGCTAGCTTGCTCACCACGCGCGGAGCCGGTCGCGAGAAATGTTCGTAGTCACCGCAGTACACGACGCGCGAGGGTCGATAGCCGGGGACCGGCCGGTTGACGACGCATTGCCGAGCGAAACGCTCCTGCGCGCGCGCAACCGTCCGTTCGATGAAGTCGGTGGCAATCCAACTGGCGCCGAATACCGCCGCCGCCATACCGAACTGAAGCGGTGAGCCGGCCGCAAGAGCGACCAATGCGCAGATTCCCGACGCCACGGCCACGACCAGCGTGGCGGCGTACAAGAGGGTCACACGCGGATCTGTCGCCTGCCGCGAGATAGCGGGCTTGAAGTCAGGCGTGGTCATCGCGCCTCCTCTTCAGTCGATTACACAGGCCAGGCAGCTGCGGAAACGCAACCGTGACCTCGATGTTTCGCTATCGAGACCCGTCAAACGAGGGCCATACGGCACCTATGGCATGGCGGACGGCCCCCGCCGAAAGGCCAAAAGTCCCGTCGGCTCGGGTCCCGAGACGATCCATGCCGGCGGAGCTACCGACTGACAGCGCAACGCCCGCCCCGCCGAGTGGCGAAGCGGGCGTTGTTACTACCGCTGTTTACAGCGGAATCCAGACCCCGAAGAACCAGAAGCCCCACTGATTGAACCCGGGGTCCCACACAGGAGTCTCCTGGTAGCCCCAGTAGTTGATCGGGCCGTATCCCCACTGCCCTCCGGGCGGGGGGAGCGGCCGGTCCCACGCGGGCCGCGGCGGCTCGCCGGGTCCCCAGGGTGCCGGCCCATCGCCCCACGGGGCACCGCGGAAGTAACCGCGCTGGGCGTCTCCGTGCCAGGGCCCGCCGGGATGATCGGGCCCACCGGGGCCGCCGGGGCCACCGGGATGATCCGGTCCACCGGGCCCACCGGGCCCACCGGGGCCACCGGGATGATCCGGGCCGCCGGGTCCACCCGGAGGTCCGCCCGGGTGACCGGGGCCGCCTGGCCCACCCGGAGGTCCGCCTGGCCCCCCGGGTCCGCCCGGGTCACCGGGCGCGTTCGGCGGATGGATACCTCCGGGAGCCGGGCCACCATGATTGCCGGCCGGACCGGGTTGTGGCGCTCCCGGAGCGGCGTTGGCGACACCCGCACCCACACCGAACGCCGCGGCGCTCAGGGCGCTGGCGACGGTTATCCCCCCAAGTATTTGCTTGAATTTCATAGTCCTTCACCTGTCTAACTGCCAGTGAATCCTCGGAATCCCCCTTACACAGTTCGACCATAAATAGGTTCCCTATGCATCGGCTGTGCGTGGCCCAAGCAAAACTTCTGGGGCACCCCGACGTGCGCGTTGACGTAGCGAAAGGTGGACGGCACCCACGGGGAAACCGCGAAACATAAACCACGGCGGCCCGCAACGGCGTGTCGTCGCCGACGTTTATGTGTCGTGGATCGACGTGCGCCTGATACGGCGACCCGACGAGGCCGAGACGAGGCAGGGAGACCGCCCAGCCGCTTTGGAAAGGCTATGTTTCCTAGTCGAGCGGATCTTTGATGTATATCGTTGCGGCCGTGCCGAGTCCGTCGCATCCGCATCCGTCCGAACCGCATTCGGGTTCGGTGTCATCGAAATTGAATTGGCTGCGCGCAGGAGTCCTGGGCGCCAACGATGGAATCGTCTCGACTGCGGGCATCGTGGTGGGAGTCGCTGCCGCGACGGTGGAACGAGCTCCGGTATTGACCGCGGGCACCGCCGGACTTGTTGCCGGGGCCGTGTCGATGGCCCTGGGCGAGTACGTGTCGGTCAGCACCCAGCGCGACACCGAGAAGGCGCTGTTGCACAAGGAGCGCCAGGAACTGCGCGACGATCCGGCCGCCGAGCTGGACGAGCTTGCCGCCCTGTATGAGGCCAAGGGCCTGAACGCCGCGACCGCGCGCACCGTGGCCGAGGAACTTACCGACCACAATCCGCTCCTTGCCCACGCCGAAGTCGAACTCGGTATCAATCCTGAGGAGCTGACCAACCCGTGGCAGGCGGCGTCATCCTCAGCGCTGTCGTTCGCAGTCGGTGCCCTCCTGCCGCTGGTCGCGATCCTGGCGCCGCCCGCGATGTGGAGAATCCCGGTCACCGTGGCCGCGGTACTCGCCGCGCTGGTGCTCACGGGCGCAGTATCGGCCGGTTTGGGCGGGGCGACCAAGGGCCGGGCCGTCCTCCGCAATGTCATCGGAGGCGGTCTCGCATTATCGATCACCTACGCAATCGGCCACTTGGTCGGTGCGGCGATCGCCTAAGGGCGCCAACACGCTTGCTCGGCTAGGGAATTGGCCTGCGCCAGGTCGGCCGCGGGGGACTGGAACCCAAACAGTAATATCAACTGTTGCCATCCTCACACGGGGGATCCCAACTCTGGGCGGAGCGTCGCGCATTGACCGAAACGAATTTCGTGCCGGATAACGTTGATTCAGCGGAGCAGACGCCGTACTTCGTGCGCGATGAAACCCGTTTCGTACCAAATCCGATCGCGCGCGGTGGGTGGGGTCCCTCGCTCAGCGGGCACGTGGTCGGCGGACTGCTGGGCTGGGCCGTCGAACGCGCGGTCGACGACCCGCAACTGCAACCCGCCCGTCTGACCGTCGACCTACCCGCGCCGGCCGCGCTGGAACCCATCGAGGTGCGGACCACCGTGCACCACGATCGTCGGCGGCTGCGCCTCGTCGAGGCGGTCCTTTCCCAGCGAGGTGTCCCCGTCGCCCGCGGGAGCGCGCTGTTTCTGCGGCGCGGTCCTCAGCCCGAAGGCCACGTGTGGTCCCCGAACCTGCAGATGCCGCCGCTGCCAATCGAGGACGGCGCTCAGCCGTCGCTGTTCATGCGCACCTACGGCTGGGGCGCGGAACTGCAAAACCCCGACCCCGAATGGGCCGACACTTCCGGCCCGAAGTACACCTGGCTGTATGAGACACGCTGCCTCATCGACGGCGAACCCCTCAGTGCCTTCACCCGTGCGGCGATGGCGGCCGATATCACTGCCTCCCTTGCCAATTGGGGCACGAACGGTCTGCAATTCATCAACGCCGACTACACGCTTACGTTGAGCCGGCTGCCCGAAGGGCCCCACATCGGCATGGCCTCGCTGACGCATTACAGCCACGAGGGCGTGGCCACCGGGTCGGCCGTGCTCGTCGACCGCAAGGGGCCCATCGGCAGTGGTGTTTCGGTCGCGATAGCCCACTCGGGATTCCGCCCGATTCAGGTCAATCCGACGAACGAATGAGCACCGCAAGCGACGCCACTTACTGGGCCTTGATCGCCGACGCGGCACAGGCCCCGCCGCGGCCACTGCTCGCCGACGACAAGGGGCGCAGCCTGACCACCCGTGAGTTCCATGATGCCGCGTGCGCGACCGCCGCGGCGTTCACCGAACGTGGGATACGCGCGGGAACCGTCGTGTCCTGGCAACTGCCGACCACGCTCGAGACCCTGGTCGTCATGGCGGCACTGGCCCGGATCGGTGCGGTGCAAAATCCCATCATCCCGATACTGCGAGAGCACGAGGTCAGCTTCATCACTGAGCAGCTGTCCTCGGAATACCTTGTCGTGCCTGATATTTGGCGAGGATTCGATCACGGCGCGCTGGCGCGGAGTCTGGCCGCGACGCGAGGTTTCGAAGTCATCACCGTTGATTTGGCGACGCCGCCGGACGACGGCAAGCTTCGACTGCCCCGTGCGGCCACCGATGCGCTCGGGCCGCCGCCGGTTGCCGCCCACGACGCGCGCTGGGTCTATTACTCGTCGGGAACCACCGCGGCGCCCAAAGGGATCCGCCATACCGACGCATCGGTGATCGCCGGCGCAACCGGACTGGTCAGCGCGATCGGCATCACCAGCAGCGACGTCGATCCCATCGCCTTTCCCGTAGCGCACATCGGCGGGGCGGTGATGCTGGCCGCCGCGCTGCGAACCGGCATGCGGCTGGCGCTGTTTGAGGTATTCGACCCGGCGACCACACCGTTTTCCATCGCGGCGCACAACCCGACTTTTCTCGGCACGGCAACCCCGTTCTTCGTCGGTTTCCTCGATGCCCAACGAGCCCATGGTGATCAGCCGCTGTTCCCCTTCCTTCGCGGCTGCCTGGCCGGCGGCGCGCCCATCACGGCCGAGCTGGGCCGCCAAATTCGCGAGGCCTTCGGCCTGCCCGGCATCGCCAATGCCTGGGGGCTCACCGAATTCCCCGTCGCGGCCTCACCCTCGCTCACCGACGCATCCGAGTCGCTCGACCACACCGTCGGCAGGCCAACAGCGGGCGTCAGCGTCCGGGTGGTCGGTGGCGACGAGGCCGAACTGCCCGCCGGGCAGGAAGGTGAGCTGCGGCTCAAGGGACCCCAGTGCTTTCTCGGGTACGCGGACGCGACGCTCGACGCCGACGCGTTCGACGAGGACGGCTGGCTCCGCACCGGCGATCTCGGGCTGGTCGACCTGGACGGCAACGTCCGCGTGACCGGCCGCATCAAGGATGCGATCATCCGCAACGCGGAGAACGTGTCGGCCCTCGAAGTCGAGAATGTGCTGGCCACCCATCCCGCGGTCACCGATGTCGCCGTCATCGGGATCCCCGACCCGCGCACCGGTGAGCGCGTATGCGCGGTGGTGGTGCCGGCTTCGGCCGAGGACCTGTCGCTGGAATCACTGGTGCGGCATTGTCATTCGCGCGGGCTGAGCCGCTACAAACATCCCGAGCGCCTGGTCGTCGTTGATGCGCTGCCGCGCAATCAGTTCGGCAAGGTGATCAAAAAGCAGCTCCGAGAAGCGTTTGGATCAAACGACTACAGGCCCTTGGGCGCATCCCGGACGGACTGAACCGCCGATGCGTCGCCGTCGAACTCGACTCGCGCGGAGCGCCCGACCGCGAACAGCAGTAGCTCCTCTGGCGCACCGGTCACGGTGACCGCCGGACCGCGTCCCGCCGTGAGCAGTGTCTTGCCCTCGGGGGTGCGCAACGCGACCCGGCCCGGCACCTTGGCGAGCGTGACCCGGGCCATCAGCGGCAGGGTGCGTCGCAGCCTGGCGGCCAGGGCAGGCTCCAGCTCGCGGGGGGCCCAGCCTTGCTGGGCGCGACGCACATCCTCGTGGTGGATGAACATCTCGGCGACGTTGGCTACCGCGTCGAGCAGCTTGAACGGTGAGTACACCGGCGGGCCGGATGCGATTTTGTCCACCAGCTCGCTCCACTCGGTTTCGGCGGTCTGGTCCTGCACCTTCTCGGTGTGCGGGGCGAAGAACGGGATGACGATGCCCGGAGCGGCGTCGGGGCGGTATTCGCGGATCACCAGGTGGGCGGCGAGGTCGCGCGTCTTCCACCCCTCGCAGAGGGTGGGTGCATCGGGTCCGACGCCGCGCAGGGTGTCGACAAGGGCGGCTCGTTCGCGCTGGGCAACAGACATCTGCTCAGCGTAGGCCCGACGTGATCGCTACGGGCGAACCCCCGGACACTTGCGTCTCGAAGCTCGGTAAATTTGAAACGTCATGTCCTGGGAGAAATGTAGGGAATGTCGATGAACGCGCGTGTCGAGCAGTTGGAGTTTCAGGCGGAGGCCCGCCAGTTGCTGGACCTGATGGTCCACTCGGTCTACTCCAACAAGGATTCGTTTCTGCGGGAGCTGATCTCGAACGCCTCCGACGCACTGGACAAGCTGCGGCTGGAAGCCTTCCGGAACAAAGACCTCGACGTCGACACCTCCGACCTGCACATCGAGGTCGAGGTGGACAAGGACGCACGCACCCTGACCATCCGTGACAACGGGATCGGCATGACCCGCGACGAGGTGGTGGGGCTGATCGGCACCCTGGCGAAGTCCGGCACCGCCGAGCTGCGTCAGCAATTGAAGGAGGCCCAGAACGAGGCGGCCTCCGAGGAACTGATCGGTCAATTTGGCATCGGGTTCTACTCGAGCTTCATGGTCGCCGACAAGGTTGAGCTGCTCACCCGCAAGGCCGGCGAAAGCGAAGCCACCCGGTGGGAGTCGAGCGGCGAGGGCACCTACACCATCGAAGCCGTCGAAAACGCCCCGCAGGGGACGTCGGTCACGCTGCACCTCAAGCCCGAAGACGCCGAGGACGAGCTGCACGACTACACCTCGGAATGGAAGATCCGCAGCCTGGTCAAGAAATACTCCGACTTCATCGCCTGGCCGATCCGCATGGAGGTCGAGCGACGGATCCAGGTTCCTGTGGAGGAAGACTCCGAAGAGACCCGTGAAGAGGTCGTCATCGACACCGAGACCCTCAACTCGATGAAGGCCCTCTGGGCGCGGCCGAAGGAAGAGGTCTCCGAGGAGGAATACAAGGAGTTCTACAAGCACATCGCGCACGCCTGGGATGACCCGCTCGAAATCATCGCGATGAAGGCCGAGGGCACCTTCGAATACCAGGCCCTGCTCTTCATCCCGTCCCACGCGCCGTTCGACCTGTTCAACCGCGACGCCCAGACCGGGATTCAGCTGTATGTCAAGCGGGTGTTCATCATGGGTGACTGCGACCAGCTCATGCCCGAATACCTGCGCTTCGTCAAGGGCGTCGTCGACGCACAGGACATGTCGCTCAACGTGTCACGCGAAATCCTGCAGCAAGACCGGCAGATCAAGGCGATTCGCCGGCGCCTCACCAAGAAGGTTCTCTCCACCATCAAAGAACTGCAGTCCGAGCGACCGGACGACTACCGGACCTTCTGGACTCAATTCGGCAGAGTCGTCAAAGAGGGGCTGCTGTCGGACTTCGACAACCGGGAAACCCTGCTGCAGATATCCTCATTCGCCTCGACGCACAGCGAGGAGGAGGCCACCACCCTCGCCGAGTACGTGGAGCGCATGAAGGACGGCCAGGAGCAGATTTTCTTCGCTACGGGTGAGACGCGGCAACAGATCCTGAAGTCGCCGCACCTCGAGGCCTTCAAGGCCAAGGGTTACGAGGTCCTACTGCTCACTGACCCGGTCGACGAAGTCTGGGTGGGGACCGTGACCGAGTTCGACGGCAAGCCGCTGCAGTCGGTCGCCAAGGGCGAGGTGGACCTCAGCTCCGAAGGCGAGGAGAGCGAGGCCGAGCGCGAGGAGCAGCAGAAGGAATTCGCCGAGCTGCTGACCTGGATGAAGGAGACGTTGAGCGAACACGTCAAGGAGGTACGGCTTTCCAGCCGTCTGACGGACTCGCCGGCCTGCCTGATCACCGACGCTTTCGGCATCACGCCTGCCCTCGCCCGCCTCTACCGTGCGTCCGGTCAGGACATCCCCGTCGGCAAGCGAATCCTCGAACTGAACCCCAACCATCCACTGGTCACCGGCCTCCGCGAGGCGCAGAAGAAGGCCGACGGAGATGCCGCACTGGCCGAGGTTGCCGAGACTGCCGAATTGCTCTATGGCACAGCGCTTCTCGCCGAGGGCGGCGCGCTCGACGATCCGGCCAGGTTCGCCGAGTTGCTCGCCGACCGCTTGACCCGCACCGTGTAGTCGGGGATTTGCCAGATCTCCGGGAACACTGTTCGCCGTCGGCTTTGTCGGCAAATGGCCGATTAGCTCGATTGAAAAGCCGCTGGCAGGGATAATCACGTCCCATGGCTGAGTTTCGCGTCGTCGACCCACGTGGGCGGGTTGTCGCGACGAAGGATTTCGCCGACGCGGAGTCCGCGCACGCCTGGTTCATTCGTTCCATTGGCGGCAGCACCGAGCTGGGCTGGCGCATGGAGGTCAACGATGACGGGCAGTGGGCTCACTTCGACGACACCCAAGGCTTTACCGCTCCGGTAAGCCACCGTCCCCCGAAGCGCTGAGCACGCGGGCGTCAGCCGGGCCCGATGACGAAGCAGCGGCCGCCGACGCTGCTGAGCAAGACCTCTTGCACCGCGGACGCCGCCACGCTCGTGAATCCGAACCGATGCACTTGTTGATCGGCGGCGATGTCGGCGTCCTGGGATTCGGTGGTGCCATCCTTCTTCCGCACCAACGCAGTGATCTTGGCCGGCTGGGACGGGTCCTTCGGGTCACGGAAGTACCACACCTCGATCCCGGCGCCCGAGGAATCGGCACGCCACCCGTCGGCGTAGTAACACGCCGGATTCCCCTCGGCATCCGGAGGCGGTGGCGGGCATATCGATAAACCCACGCACGCCGGCGTGCTGGTGGTCGCGGGAGAGCCGACTGAGCTCGGTGCCTTCGAACTCGGAGGCGCCGACGACTTCGTCGCGCTCGAACTGGACGCGTTGGGCGGTGCGGCGTGCTGCGACCCGCACGCCATGAGACCGGCAGAGGCCACCGCGATGACGGCGAGCCACCGCACCGTGGACACGGACATCGAGCGCCGCAGCCTCAGTGGCAGACTTCGCACGCGATGCCGTCGCCGTCACGATCGAGCGGCGCCCGGTATCCCGGCTGTCCCGCGTAGATCGGGGCGGCGCCGGCGGCGCACGCCGCTTTGCAGTTCGGGTAGTAAACGCTGCCGCCCGTCGTCGGTGAAGTCGTTGTCGTGGTTGTCGTCGTCGGCGGGGTGGCCAGGGCCGGGGGAGCCAGGGCAATTCCCACTGCGATTGCTCCAGCGATGACCAATCCACGAAGCATGTTCGAAAGCCTCCTATTAGCGAAACGGCGGTGGTTGCTGTTGCCTACAGAGCTAACACTGTGAACCGGCCGCCCAGCAAGAGGCGAATATCGCCGGCGCGGTTGTCCCGCGGCCCAACCAGCGCCCGGCCCCACGTAGGCTCCGAGGAATGCACGTCGACGCGATGACGGTCCCGCAGCCGCTACACCAGATCGGCGACCTGGCCCGGCGAACGCAATCCGGCGGATTCTCCGGCTTGCTGTTCACCGAGACGGGGCGCACGGCCTACCTCAACGCCGCCGTGGCGTCGCAGGCCGCTCCGGGTCTCGAGCTGTCCACGGGCGTAGCGGTGGCCTTCCCGCGCAGCCCCTTCGTAACGGCGGCCACGGCGTGGGAGCTTCAGGAAGCGACCGGCGGAAACTTCCGGCTGGGCCTGGGCACCCAGGTGCGCACGCACGTCGTCCGGCGCTACGGAGTGGCGTTCGAGCGGCCCGGCCCCCGGCTGCGCGACTACTTGTTCGCCGTCAAGGCGTGCTTTGCGGCGTTTCGATCCGGGACGCTCGAGCACCACGGCGACTTCTATGACCTCGACTTCATCACCCCGCAATGGAGCCCGGGTCCCATCGAGGCGCCCGATCCGAAAGTCGATATCGCAGCGGTCAATCCGTGGATGCTGCGGATGGCGGGCGAAGTGGCCGACGGGGTGCACGTGCACCCGCTCGGCGAGCCGGGCTACATCGCCCGTCACGTGCTGCCGAACATCGCCGACGGGGCGGCCAAGGCGGGACGCTCGCCGTCGGACCTCGCGGTGATCGTTCCGGTGATGACCATCGTCGGCGACGGCGACGAGGAGCTCCACAAGCAACGCGAACTGGTGCGGGCCAGCGTGGCCTTCTACGGCAGCACACCGAATTACGCGTTCATCTGGGACCAGGCCGGGTTCGAGGGCACGACCGCCCGGATTCGGGAAAAGCAGAAGGCCGGGGACATCGCTGGCATGGCGGCCCAGGTCAGCGACGACCACATCGCGGTCTTTGCCACCGAGTCGACGTGGGACGGGCTGGCCGACGCGCTGAGGGAGAAATATGCCGGTAAGGCCACGCGGCTCGTGCTTTACAACGCCGTGGGCGATCCCGAGCGTTTCGAGCGGTACGGCGAGGTGGCCCGCCGAATTCGGCAAGCCGTCAGTGACTGAGCTGTATTGCTTTGACCACCAATAGCAATGCGCCGAGGATCAGATAACCGCGCAGCGCGATCATGCCCAGACGGGTGCCCGGTGACCAGGTGACCGGCTCCAGCAGGGCCAACGGTGGCATGCGCCAGGTGTTGCGATCCACTCCCCGTGCCGGAAGTGGCGCCGGGGGCGCTGCGGGTTGCCGGCGAGCCATCCAGCGCAACGCCGGCACGGCCGCCGCCGCGAGGACGATCAGGACCAGGGTTAGATAGCCGGCGACCGCGACGACATCGAGTTTGGGGAACAGGGTGGTGGCCATCAGGATTCCGGACAGCAAAAGCAGCGTGCCCACAATCAACCCGGCGACCCCGTTGAGCCAGGGGCGATTGACCCACGGCCCCAACACTTCCCGATCATTGCACAGCAGCAGCAGAAAGACGCTGGCACTGGGCAGCAGTAGCCCGGCGAGGGCCTGAACGGCGGTGGTGATCAGGCCGAGCGGAGCGCCCGGGATGAGGACGATGGCGGCGGCCAACACCACCATGGCGGTGTAGGAGAGGTAAAACTGCTTGGCATCGGCGAATCCGCGGTGCAGCGAGTGCTTCAGGCCGAACACGTCACCGAAGGCGTAACTGGTGGCCAGGGTCACCGCGGCGGCGCCGATGATCGAGGCGTCCATCAGCACGATCGCAAAGATCCAGCCGAGCGTCCCCCGATGTTCCCCGAGTAGGTGTGCCGTGGCACCGGCATCGGTGAAACCACCGATGGTGTTGGTGGAACGTGCCGCCCATTCGCCGGTCATCACCAGCGCCGCCGCACCGATGACGACGACGAAGGCGCCCAGCACGGTATCGGCGCGTTCGTAGCCGATGAAGCGCGGGGTGATGCGCTTGTCGACGACGTTGGACTGCTGGAAAAACAGCTGCCAGGGCGCCACGGTGGTGCCGACGATGGCGATGATGAGCAGCACCGCGTCCGAGCTCACGCCACCCGAAATGCGGGGTATCACGAAGGATTTCGCTGCCTCGCCCCACTGCGGGTGGGACATCAGCAGCATCGGGATCTGCAGCAGGGTGACGGCGATGAAGACGAACATGGCGCGCTCCCAGCGCCGGAAGCTTCCGCTCGCCATGATCGCGACCAGCGCCACCGCGGAGACCGGCACCACCACGTATTTGGAGACACCGATGTACTGGGCGGCCAGGCTGATGCCGATGAACTCGGTGACGATCGTCAAGAAGTTCAGCAAGAACAGGTCGCCCACCGAGAACCAACCCCAGCCGCGGCCGAAGCGCTCGTTGATCAACCGCGCGTGTCCGACGCCCGTGACCGCCCCGAGCCGGACCACCATTTCCTGGTTGACGATCAGCACGGGTATCAACAGCAGCAGCACCCACAGCAGGGAGTAGCCGTAGTTCTGCCCGGCCTGGGCGTAGGTGGCTACGCCGCCTGCGTCGTTGTCGCCGACCATCACGATGATCCCCGGACCGACGATCGCCAGCAGGGTCAGCAACCGTGTCTTCCAGGTGCGTGCGTGCTCGGTTTCGCCGACGCTGATCCGTCCGAACGCGCCCTCGATATCACCCAGGTGCGCGGTGTCGAGCACCGCGCTCGGTGCCGTCTCTTCGCGACCGGCCGTCACGGCGTGTTACCTCCCGGCACACGCGCGTTGGGGGCATCGGAGGGGGCGAGCTCGCGGATGGGGCGCGGCGCGGGCTCGCGCCGACGCCAGTCTTCGGGGATGGTCGCCTCGAGCACGTCGTCGACGGTGACCACCCCGAGCACACGGTCCTGTTCGTCCACCACCGGGATGGAGTACAGGTTGAAGTCGGCCATCAACAGCGCGACATCGGTCAGGTCCGCATCGGCGGTGACCCGCACCGGGTCCGAATCCATCAGCCGCTCAAGGGTTTCACCGGGCTGGGCCTGCAACAGCGTGATCACCGAGACCACCCCGTCGAGTCGTCCGTCCGCGTCGAGAACATGCACCTTGATGAGCGCCTCCGGCTGTATGGTGCTGGCGGTCGCGATCAGCTCCAACGCCTCGGCCGCCGTCGTGGTCGCGGCGCACGATACGAAGTCGACGTTCATCAGGCCGCCGGCGCTTTCGGGATTGAAGCCCATCAAGGTGATGACCTTGGTGCGCTGCGGGCCCGGCATCAGGTCCAGCACGCGCCGGCGCCGCGACTGGCGCAGGTCGGCGATCGCGTCGGCCGCGTCGTCGGCCCGCATCCGGCCCAGCAGCGCGGCAACCTCGTTGTCGGGCATGCCGTCGAGGAGTCGGCTGGCCTTCTCCGGCTCCAGTTCTTCGAACACGTCGGCTTCCAGTTCGGGGTCGCTGCGCACCCGGTCGAGGATCTCGCCGCCCTCGGCCTTGTCCGCCTCCTCCAGCAGGTCGGCGATCTCGGCGGCTTTGAACTCACCGAACCGATCCGACAGGCGCCGCACGGCGTCGGAGCGAGCGTCGCCGATCAGCGGTTCGAACGCCTTCCAATCGCGGGCCGCGTGCCCACCGGACTGCTTGATCAGCCCGAACAGCCGCGGTGGCCGTCGGGTGTCCACGCGCGTCAGCATCCATGCGCCGCCGATATCTTCCAGCTCCACGTCGTAGGCGCGAATCAGCTCCACGTTGGCCACGTCGATCAATCGGTGGCCCAACACGTCGGCGCGCAACAGCACCTCGCCGTTGCGGCGCTCGAAGCCGCGAAGGTCAACCTTGTTCTTGGTCAACAGGACTCGGTCCGCGGTGTATTCATCGACGGACTTGTCGCCGATGAACACGCGCCGACCGCCGACCCCCGCAACGATCCCGGTCACCAGTGGATACTCGTCGGCGCCCCGCAGCCGGACGATCACGTCCTCGACCCGGCCGACGGTTTCCCCGGCGCGGGCGATCACCGGCGCGCGCAGCAACTGCGACAGGTGAATCACCGGTCGCTCCCCGCTGCGTTCGGCCGCCCTCTCCGATCCGCTCATTCGTTCCTCCTCGACACTCCGCGACCGACCCTTCGAGCAGGCTGCACGAAACCGGGTCGCGACATCGTGTGCAGCTACGGCTTACCGCCAGGATCGGTGGTGGCGCAAGTGTCGTCGCTGACCGGCCGCAAGATCGTACGCCGGGGGCGTGAACACTAGCTACTGCAGGCAGGTGAACGGGCGGCGACCAAAGGCGTTCGGCCGGCGCGCAGACCGGTGCTTCGCCTATTGCTTATCGATCTTCGCCGCGATCTGGTTGGCGATTTGGACACCGAGATCTCCGACGTCCCTGCGACAAGCGTCGACGTCGATGACGACGTTGCTGCGCACCGTCAGTGCCCGCTGGCAGGGCATGGTCACGTTCCCGCTGCTTCCGTTGATGGTCACCGTCACGGGAGCGCTGAGAACTCCGTTGGCGTTGGAGACCTGGCCCACCTTCCACTGCAATTCGGGTTGGCCGCCTTCGGCGGGAACGGTGTCCTGGCGGTCGGCGCAGGCCGGCCAGCGCTGAGACGAAGCGGTGTAAAAGGCTGTCGCCTGATCCGGCGAAGGAAACAACACCACGAACTGGTCTACGTCCGGCCTTTCCATCTCGGTCGCACCTGCCGGTGCGGGCGCGACGTCGTGATAGCCGTAAACCGCGCTGTTCCCGCTGTCGGCATAAACGGCTGCCAGGGCCGCGCGGATGGCGTAGTTGCATTCGGCGGGAACTGTGTAATCGCTGCGCTTGACGGGGTCTTCCGCCAGAGCGGTTTTCGGCGGGTCGCTATACGTACCCGTGACGCCGAGCGCGGTGTCCAGCTCGTTCGGGCTGAGCATCAGGTTGGCCAACTGATCCTTCGTCAGTGGGCCTTTTGGCGAAGTCGTGGTGGCCGTGGTCGATGGCGAGGCGGTGCCGCCACCACTGTGGCCGCAACCGGAGAGCAGGATTCCGGCAGCGGCAACGGCGACCGCGGTTTTCAGCTGGCGCATGTCGAGGGCCCTTCCTGCCTGAGCCCCCGCTCAAGCATTTCGCGCACCCCCGGCGCGTCGCGTATTGACAACCTATTGGTGGACGAAGCGTACGACGACAGCCTTCCGCCGCGAGGACATTCGGAGTCAAGGGATATGTTCGATGCGTGTCCGCAGTCGACTTCACATCGGTAGCGCCGATCGTCCCGGTCCTGAATCTGGACGCCGCCCTGGATCGCTATCGACGACTCGGCTTCGACGCGCGCGCATACGAAGGTCCTGCTCGCTATGGGTTCGCCGACCGCGGATCGGTGTCGATTCACCTCACCGAATGGGACGAGCACGACCCACTGCGCACGGCCGCCAGCGTGTACTTCTACGTCAGTGACGCCGACGCCCTCTACGCGGAGTGGGCGGCACTGAAAGATCTCGGCGGCCGCCTGATCCCACCGCAGGACACGGACTACGGTCTGCGCGAATTCGCCTACGTCGATCCGGACGGTACGGCGCACCGAGTCGGCTCGCGCATCGGATCAGGCTGATACCGCGGGCTTTTCGTCGGCTGGCGGGGCGCCGGTGGCCTGGCTGTGGGCCAGGGCCACCGTGGCCGCCGCCATCACCGCGACCGACAGGCCCAGTGCCGCCAGGCCGACGTCGTTGGTTCGCAGCGTCTCGCCCAGCACGGTGACACCGAGCACCGATCCGACGACGGGCTCGGCGACGGTGACCGCCGGAAGCGATGCGGTGAGCGGGCCGGCCCGAAAGGCCGATTGTTCCCAGGCCGTGGCCGCGATCGCCACCACCACCCACACGTACAGCTCGGGTAAGCGCAGTAACGCCGGGATGCCGTGGTCGAGTTGGTCGACAACGCCCTTGGTCAACACCGAGAACAATCCCCACAGCGAGCCGGACATGAGGCCCAGCAACAACGCGCCGACCGCGCCCGGAAATATGCGCGCGCCGATGACACACAGGATCAGGGCCGGACCCATGACCAACGCCACGATGGTCCACGTCTGCACCGACCCGCGCGGCGTTCCCTCCTGCGGGTCGCCGACGGTTACCACCACCGCCACCGCGGCCGCCAGTAATACGGCCCAAATCCCTTGGAGCACACTGATTCTCCGGTGGTTCACCCGAGCGCTGATGAGCAACGCGAACAGCAACGACGTCACCAAAATTGCCTGCACGAGGACCACCGAACCCAGGCCCAGAGCGGCGGCCTGAAAGCCGAACCCCGCGGCGGCCACCAAGCTGCCGGTCCACCATTGGCGATCGCGAAGCAGCCGGCGAAACAGCGCAAGGGTGCCGACCGGCTTATCGGTGACCTGCTGGGCGGATCGTTGCTGGATGACGTCTCCGAGGCCAACCATCAGGGCGGCGGCGACCGCGAGAAGCGCTGCGATATCTGTCTTGCCCACGCGGACCTCCTGTGTAACCGGCGCTGCGAGCCTAGACTTCGGGACGGTACGCGGCCGACGGTAGCGGAAATTTTTCCCGCTAGGACATTAGGAGGCTGCCGCATGACCAGCCGACGACTGTGGCGTGTGCTCGTGGTGCTGCCCGCCATCGCGGCCACTGTCTTCGCAGTCCTCTATCTGCTCTTGCTGGGCTGGGGAATGCTGATGCGAATACAACGTGTCAGCGACTGGACGCGCCAACTGACCAAGCGGGGGAATCCCTATCTACGCACCGTCGCCGGAACCCGACTGGGAATGTTGTACTTCAACCTCAGCGCACTGCGGCACGTCGGCCGGCGCAGCGGCCGAACGTATGTGACGCCGTTGAGCGCCTATCCGCTCGGAGATGGCTTCGTGCTGGCGGCGGCGTACCCCCATGTCGACTGGTTGGAGAATGTGCTGGACGCCGGCAAATGCCGGTTGACATGGAACGGCGGCCAGTACGCGCTCGAACGGCCCGAACTGATCCCGCGTGCGGAAGCGATAAGGGCCTACCCACGCCTGGTGCGGCCTTTCCTGGCAGGCGCCGCGGGACAGAACAAGTTTGTGTGGCTGCATCGCGCTGAGGCGTCGGACGCACCGCGGCCGCGCAGTGATTCGAAGCTGTCTTCTGGCAAGGAGATACACGCAATGGACAACACGACATCCACGATCGGCGCGATGGCTACCGAGGCGCTCGATCTCCTCATCGAGGCCGTCGACCACATTTCACCGGACGGCTGGGACCAGCCATCCAACCTCGAGGGCTGGAGCCTGCGCGAGCTGGTTGATCACGCCACCGGCAGCGCAGCGAAAGTCGTGACGCTCGTGGAGAACGGCGAGATCTGGGGAGGCCCCTCACAGCCGTCGGAATGGATGTGCGACAAGCCGGCGGCGCGGCTTCGTGAGCTGGCGACCCGACTACGAGACGCGCTGCCAGGCGCCGACTTCGACGGGATGCGGACATCGCCGGAAGGCGAGGTTTCGTTGCATCGTGCGCTGACCTATCCCGTCTCGGACTTGGCCATGCACGCCTGGGACATCCATCGCTCACAAGGGCGGCTGATCGAGCTGCCCGAGGACCTGCTGACGCTGAGCCGCGCGCTGGTGGAGTCGGTGCCGGAGCAGATGTTGCGGCGGCCGGGTGGCTTCGGTCCGGCCCAGGCCGCACCGGCGGATTCGACCCCGACGGCCCGGCTCATGGCTTTCCTCGGGCGCTCAGTCGATGCCGTGGCGTGACTGCGCTTGCGGCACAACGTGGTTGGTCTAAGCACGTCGGCCGCATCGGTCACAGGGGCCACACCAGTCACCGCGCCGGGAGCCGCACAAATTGCCCGCCTCTCAGCGACACTGTGCGCGTGTCGCGGCTCCACGTTCCGTCGCCCGATGTTGTCGCTCGGAGG
>NZ_LZJF01000093.1 GCF_001666835.1 Mycobacterium sp. E3251
CCGCCTCCGGCGACGGACGTGGCGTGGGTGGCCTCTCCGCCTGCTCACCGGGTGCCGTCAGCGTGGCCAATGTCGTTCCCACCTGGACGGTTTCACCGATGGGCACGACGAGCTCGCTGACGATGCCCTCCTGCCAGCATTCGACCTCGACGGCGGCCTTGGTGGTCTCGACGATCGCGACGACCTGGCCGCGGGTCACCTTGTCCCCGGGCTTGACCAGCCACTCGTTCAGGGTGCCTTCATCCATGTCGGAGCCGAGCGAGGGCATCTTGAACTCGATCACGACGGGTCCCCGAACAGGCTCTGCACGGCGGCGACGATCTTGGGGGTCTGGGGGAGGGCGGCCTCTTCCATGTGCTTGGCGTAGGGCATGGGAACTTCGGCGCTGCACACCCGGCCCACCGGGGCATCGAGGTCGTAGAAGGCGCCCTCCATCACGCGCGCGATCACTTCCGCGGCCAGGCTGCCGGTGCGCCACGCCTCGTCGACCACCACCGCCCGATGCGTCTTGCGGACGGATTCGAGGATGGTGTCGTCGTCTAGTGGGCGCAGGACGCGCAGATCGATTACTTCGCAGTCGATTCCGGACAGCGAAAGCTCATTGGCGGCGTCGAGCGTCTTCGGCAGGCTGCCCCCGTAGGTGATCAGGGTGACGTCGTTGCCGCTGCGGCGGACCGCCGCCCGCGAGATGTCCGTCGGAGAGAGGACGT
>NZ_LZJF01000094.1 GCF_001666835.1 Mycobacterium sp. E3251
TCGGCGATGACGGCGTTCGACTGGTTCAGTTGGCGCCTGAACAAGAAGGTCGAGGACACGCAGCGCCGCGAACTCGGGCTCCCCAAGGCAACGCATCCCTCGCCGCGCCGGATCGCCCAGCGAAAGTCGCTGGAAATCCAAGCGTACGACGAGGTTTGCTTTCCCGGACTGGCGGACGAATGGGCGAAATGGGACGGCCTACGGCCGTTTGTCGGCCCATTGACAATGCAACTGACCACGGATGTCGACGACGAAGTCGCATCGTGGGTCGCTGCGGGAACACCACCCATCTGCTTCGGCTTCGGCAGCACAACGGTCGATTCGCCGGCCGAGACAATCACCATGATCGGCGAGGCCTGCGCGGAGCTGGGCGAGCGGGCGTTGGTGTGCTCTGGCAAAACCGATTTCAGTGGCGCCGCTCATTCGGACCACGTCAAGGTAGTCAGCGCGGTCAATTACGCAGCGGTCTTTCCCGCTTGCCGGGCCGTGGTACACCATAGCGGCGCGGGAACCACGGCAGCGGGCCTGCGCGCCGGAGTGCCCACATTGAGCCTCTGGAGCATGAGCGATCAGAAGATCTGGGCAGGGCAGGTGGATCGGTT
>NZ_LZJF01000095.1 GCF_001666835.1 Mycobacterium sp. E3251
CTGCGGATCGGCATGCGCGTGCAAGTGCAGTTCCACGCCGTCGGCCCCGATGTCACGCTGCCGTACTTCACCGGCCAGAAGTAGGCCGGTCATGAGCCCCCGGCGCACCAGCAACGGCCTCCCGGTGACCGCCTACCTCGTGCTGGGTGTGCTGGCCGCCAACGACGAGCAGCTCACCGCCGGCGAGATCAAGATGCGCGCCGAGCTGTCGGTGGGCCACTTCTACTGGTCGCCGTCGGTCAGTCACGTACGGCGCGAGCTGAACCGCTTGTTGGCCCGCGGCATGGTGAGCGAAATTGGCGCCCAATCCGGCAAGCGGGCGATCACGCTCTACGAGACCACCGATGCCGGGCTCGACGCGCTTCGCCGGTGGGTGCAGCACTTCCCGGGCGACGACCAGGTCGTCATCAAGCACCCCGTCATCCTCAGAACTTGGCTGGCTCGCGGCGAGGACCCCGAACGCATCGTCGACACGTTGGACCGTCATCTCGAGGCGACCCGGGCGCGGCTGGACGAGGCGTTGTGGTCGCGGCAGCGGTCGCGCGAGCTCGGCATCAGCGACGACCCGAACCAGCGCTTCTCGTTGGCGGTGCTGGACTACGCGATCCGCGGTTTGTATGCGGAGATCTCCAATATCGCGCAGTTGCGCGACGAGATCGCCGCCGGCACAACGCGGGATCCGGTCAGCCGGGTGCGACGGACGAAGGGCCAGATCCGACGGCGGGTGTCCGGGAGTCAGAGCTAGGCGTCGCGACGGCATAGGCGGTCCCGCGCGGTTCGCGCTCCCACAGCACTTCCCCCGCGGCGACATCCGTTCCCTCGGCGATCAATTGTCGCTTGAGCACCTTGTGGGTGGCGGTGCTGGGCAGGTCGGTGGCGATGCGAACGTAGCGCGGGCGGGCCTTGGGGGACAGGTCCGGCTGAGCGCCGAGGAACGCTTCGAAGGAATCGGGGTCGAGGGTGTGCCCTTCGTTGAGTACGAGCGCGGCCATCACCTGGTCGCCGACGCGCTCGTCCGGGACGGCGTACACCGCGACGCGGTTGATTGAACTGTGCCGCAACAGGATCCGCTCGATCGGCGCCGCGGCAAGGTTCTCCCCGTCCACCCGCATCCAGTCGGCGGTGCGGCCGGCCAGGTATATCCAGCCCTCGGAGTCGCGGTAGGCCAGGTCGCCGGACCAGTACATGCCGTGGCGCATGCGCTCGGCGTTGGCGTCCGGGTCGTTGTAGTAGCCGGTGAAAAAGCCCGAGCCGGCCGTGTTGACCAACTCGCCCACGGCCTCGTCGGCGTTGACCAGAGCGCCGTCGGCGTCGAAGCGTGCGACCGCGCACTCGGTGACGGTGTCGCTGTTGTAGATCGCCACCCCGTCGATCCCTTTGCCGATCGAGCCCTTCGGCGTGCCGGGTTCGCGGATCACGATGACCGCGTTCTCGGTGGAGCCGAAGCCGTCTTCGACCTGCACGTCGAAGCGCCGCGCGAACTCCTCGATGTCCTTGTCGTTGGCTTCGTTGCCGAACGCGACCCGCAGCGGATTGTCGGCGTCGTCGTCGCGTTCGGGCGTGGCCAGGATGTAGGCGAGCGGCTTGCCGACGTAGTTCATGTACGTCGCGCCGTAGTGGCGGACGTCGTCGAGGAAGCTGCTGGCCGAGAATTTGGCCGGCACGATCGCGGCGCCGGAGACGACCGCGGGCGCCCAGCCCGCGACGACCGCGTTGGAGTGGAACAGCGGCATCGACACGTAGCAGGTGTCCTGCCCGGAAAGCGCAAAGCGCTCAACCAGGTTGACGCCGGCGAACGTCGCCATCAGGTGTGACACCTGCACCGCCTTCGGGTTCCCGCTCGTTCCCGACGTGAAGATCATCATGAACGGGTCCATCGCGGTCACCTGCCGGTGCGGCACCAGTTCCCCGGCATCCTTGACGAATTCGGTCCACTGCGGCGTCGAGCTGTCGAGGATCTGCGTTCCCTCGAGGTCCAGCCCGTCCAGCAGCGACCGGTGTTCGGCGTCGGTGACGAGGAACTGGCAGTGGGCGCGCCGGACGTCGGCCGCGAGTGCCTCGCCGCGCCGGGTGGTGTTCAGTCCGCAGAGGACGTAGCCGCCGAGGCCGGCCGCGGCCATCTGGCTCAGCATCTCGGGGTTGTTTCCCAGTAGGGCGCCCACGTGCATCGGCCGGTCTCGATCGGCGGCCGATATCAGGGCGGCCGCCCGTGCCGCCGCACCCGCCAGGTACTTACTCCAACTCCACTGCAGGGCACGGTGTTTGATCGCGACCCCCGAATCGGACAAGCGCTTGCGCAGTAGCGCCTGAATCGTGTCCTCAGTCATCGGTCTCAAATCACCTTCACTATGCCTAGCCTGCGAGACGAGACGGTCCGTCTTATGGTAGCGGCGGCGGGTCGCCGTCCCGTTATCCGCCCACCATCATCAGGCCGCCATCGACCGCCAGCAGCTGACCGGTGATGAATCCCGAACCGGGACCGGCCAGAAAGACCAGCATCGGGCCGAGATCCCGCGCGGGATCGCCCAACTTTCCACCCATCGGAATCATCATCTGCATCTGCTGGTCGATGAATACGCTGGCGTCGGGACCGAGGAACTCGCGCAGCCGGTCGGCGCCGGCCGTCTGCACCGCCGGCGCCAGCGCGTTGACGGTGATCTTGTCGGGCGCCCAGGCCTTGGCGGCCGACCGCGTCCACGCCTGGACCGCACCCTTGGTGGCGGCGTAGACCGCCGAGATCGGGCTGCCCATCACGGCTTCCGACGAGCCGAAGTTGATGATCCTGCCGCCCTTGGGGTCCTGGTCCTTCATCACGGCGTAGGCGGCCTGATTGGTGAGGATGGTCGCCTTGACGTTGGTGTCCAACAGGAACGAGATCTCGTCGACGCCGATGTAGCCGGGAATGCCGGCCTGCCACAGCCCCGCGGCGTTCACCAGCACGTCGAGTCCGCCCAAGCCCTCGGCGGCTTGCCGCACCATTGCCGAGACGGCGTCGGCGTCGCGCACGTCGCACTGCAGCCAGCTGGCCGCGAGCCCGTCCGGCGGCGGCGTCTGGTGATAGGTGGCGGCGACCTCGGCCCCGGCCGCGCTGAGGGCTCCCACGGCGGCCGCGCCGATGCCGGTCGCTCCGCCGGTGACCAGGATCCGCCTGCCCCGCAGTGGTGGCGTCGTAGCTGACATGCGCAAGACGCTACCGCCGGCGGGGCGGGTGGTTACGTGCGCACCGCGATCGTCGACAACAGGTCGGCGAGCCGGTCCGGCTGGTCGATCATCGAGAAGGTCCTGGCACCGGTGATGACCTCGAGGCGGGCGTTCGGGATGGTGGCGGCCAGCCGGACCCCGTCCTCCTGCTCGAAGAACACGTCGTCGGCCGACCACGCGATGAGGGTGGGCTTGTCGAACTCGGGCAGGCGGGCGGCCACGCCCGCCGTCACCTCCGTGCGCATCGAGAGCGTGAACTGGCGCAGGTCTTCGGCGATGCGGGGGTCGGACAGCCCCGGCCGCACCCACGCCGCGGTGAGGTCGTCGATGTTGCGGTGCGCCAATCCGTCGAACGCGCGCTTGCGCGCCGCGGGCACACGCATGGCCTGGGAAACGGCCCGGAACGTCGTCCTCGACTTGGCCGCCAGGATCACCGGCTTGAGGATCGGCGGCGGAAAGTGTTCGAACGCATCGCAACTCGTGAGCACCAGCGCGCCGAGCCGCTCGGGGTGGTGCACGGCCACGAGTTGCGTGACGACCCCTCCGGTGTCGTTGCCCACCAGCACCACGTCCTCGAGGTCGAGCGCGGTCAGCACGTCGGCGACCATCCCCGCGACCCCGGTGATGGTCCGATCGGCGCCGCGGCGCAACGGCTCCGGATGCGCGCCCAGCGGCCACGTCGGGGCGATGCAACGCAGCCCCCGGTCGGCCAGGCGTTCGCTGACCTGGCGCCACAGCTGGCCGCCCATCATGTATCCGTGCACGAAAACGACGGGCCTGCCGCTTTCGGGTCCGATTGCTTCGTAATGGATGGTTCCGGCACTAATGTCGATCGTCGACATAGAGAACTCCTACCTCGGAATACATTTACAAACAGGCTGTCTGTTCGTAAGTTACCAACAGGTTGTATGGAAAGCAAGAGACGGACTCAGGAAGAGCGCTCCGCGGCGACCCGCGACGCGCTGATCGCGGCCGCCCGCAAGCTGTGGGGGCTACGAGGTTACGCGGAGGTCGGAACGCCGGAGATCGCGGCCGTCGCGGGCGTGACGCGCGGCGCCATGTACCACCAATTCGCCGACAAGGCAGCGCTTTTCCGCGAGGTCGTCGAGGCGGTTGAGCAGGACGTGATGGCGCGGATGGGCACCCTGGTGGCCGAGTCCGGTGCGACCACACCGGCGGACGCGATCCGTGCGGCGGTCGACGCGTGGCTGGAGGTTTCCGGGGATCCGGAGGTGCGTCAGCTGATGTTGCTGGACGCCCCGAGTGTGCTGGGATGGGCGGGTTTTCGCGACGTCGCGCAGCGGTACAGCCTGGGCATGACCGAACAGTTGATCAGCGAGGCGATCCGGGCCGGCCAGTTGGCCAAGCAGCCCGTGCGGCCGTTGGCGCACGTGCTGATCGGTGCGCTCGACGAGGCGGCCATGCTCATCGCGACCGCCGAGGATCCGAAACGCACGCGCCGCGAAACGCGGCAGGTGCTGCACCGGCTGATCGACGGCATGCTTACGGGGTCATGAGGCGCTGAACCGATGGGGCCACCAGCTTCGCTCCCGCAAGAGCGTCGCGATGGCGGGAACGGTGAGCGTGCGAACGACGAACGTGTCCAGCAGCAGCCCGCAGCCGATCACGAACCCGGCCTGAACCATCATGTCGAGCGATCCGATCATGAGCCCAAACATGCTGGCGGCGAAGATCAGTCCCGCTGAGGTGATCACGGAGCCGGTACTGGTGACGGTGCGGAGCACGCCGACGCGCATGTTGCCGCTGGACTCCTCGCGCAGGCGCGAGATCACCAGCATGTTGTAGTCGGCGCCTACCGCGATCAACAGGATGAAGGCCAGGAGCGGGACGGGCCAGGCGATGGCGTGGCCGAAACCGTATTGGAACAACAGCACTCCCAAGCCCAGCGCACCGAAGTAGTTCAGTATGACGGTGCCCAGCAGGTAGAGCGGGGCGACGACGGAACGCAGCAGCAGGATCAGGACGACGCCGACGACCAGCAGGGTGGCGGTGGCCAGCCGGGTGAAGTCCGCGGACAGCAGTTGTTGGAGGTCGGAGTTGACGGCGGTGAAGCCGGCCACGGAGATGGCGGCGCCGGCCAGCGAGGTGTTGGGCAGGGCGGCGTCGCCCGTGTCGGTGATCTTGCGGTTCAGGGCCATCGCGTCGGCGGAGTAGGGGTCGTATGAGGAGGTGACGGCGAACCGGGCGGTGCGCCCGTCGGGGGAGATGAAGTGCCTTGCCAGGTCGCTGAATTGGCGATTCTCAAATGTCGTCGGCGGCAGGTAGAACCCGGAGGCGGCGTCCGATCCCGAGGTGGCGTGCGCGGCGTTTCGCAGCTGCGCGGCGATCTGGCCCATGCCTTCGAGTAGCCGAATGTTGTTGTCGGCGAGAGTATGGACCCCGCCAGCCAGTGCCTGGGCGCCCCAGGCGAGTCGGCTGACGCCGCCTTGCAGGCGGTGGATGTCGCCGATCAGGTCTGCCGGGTCGCCGGTCGCGCCGAATGCCTGCTGCATGGTGGCGGCGGCGTTTTGGATATCGGTGAGCGTGCCGGCGAGGGTGGTGGTTTGGCTGAACTGATCGCTGAGTCCGCCCACCTGGTCGAAGAATCCGCCGTTGCGCAGCGTGACGAGCACTCGGCTTTCGTCGCGCAGTTGCGCGCACTGCGGCGTGGTGGCGCACCAGGGTGAGGCATTGAGGCCTTCGACGAGTGGTTCGATCGCCGCGATGGCGCCGGCGGCTTGTTGGGCCAGGGGCCGCAGTCCCGCACCGGTGTGCACGGCTTGATCCACGGCCGGTGCGGTGGCGTTGAGTTGTTGCAGCAGGGGCCGCGCGCCCTGCAGGCGCTGACCTTTGCTTCCGGCCTGGTCCAAGAGATCGGTCAGCGGTGTGAGCGCACGCCGCAGCATGGTGTCGAGTTGGCCCAAGCCGCCCGCGAGTTGGTCGGCGCCGTTGGTGAGCTTGGCGAGGTCGTCCCTGTGGGCTTCGCCATCGGCGACGGCACCGGCCATCTTGTCGCCGATTTGCCCGTTCTGCCAAGACAATTGCGCTTGGTCGAGCCGGTTACCGGTTGGGCGGGTGACACCGGAAACCCGGGTGACCCCGGGTAGCTGGGCCACCCGCGAGGCCAGCGCGTCGAGGTCGGCGAGGCCTTTGGCGGTCCGCATGTCGGTGCGGGATTGCACAAGCAGGAATTGGTTGATGACGGTGTCCTTGGGGAAGTGCCGATCCAACAGCCGATAACCGTGGTTGCTGGCGGTGCCCGCGGGTTGTCCCTTGCGGTCGTCGTAGCTGATCGTCATGGTGGCCACCACGCCGGCCAGGGCCAGCAAGACCACCAGGCTCGCGGCCAGCACGGGCGCCGGCCGTCGTACCACCATGACGGCGATCCGGTGCCAGTACTGGCGAGATAAGTCGGCACGGGGCTCGGCGATGCCGCGTTTGGCCGCCAGCGCCAATAGCGGTGGGAGCAGCGTGATGGTGGCCAGGAATCCGATCAACACGGCAACGGCGCATGCGGGGCCGACACCCTGGAAGACGCTCAGGCGAGCGAACACCATGGAGGCCAGCGCCAAAGCAACCGTGGCCGCCGACGCCAAGATGACGCGCCCGATGCTGCCGCAGGCGCGAACGATGGCTTGTTCGGGGGAGTTTCCGTGCCGTCGTTGTTCGTGATAACGGCTGATCAAAAACACGCTGTAGTCGGTGCCGGCGCCCAACAGAACCGCGGTCATGAACGCGATGGTGAATTGCGATACGGGAACGCCGAATTCACCGAGCGCCGATAGAACGCCTCGGCCGACGGCCACGCTCGCGCCGATGACCAATAGCGGCAACAGGGCGGTGGCCACCGACCGATATACCAGCAGCAGGATGAGCCCGATGAGGGCGGCGGTCGCGATCGAGATGAAGAGCAGCTCGTGTTCGCCGGAGCCGATCTGATCACGGAACGTCGCGGCCGGGCCGGTGACGTAGGCGGTGGTCGACGACCCGCTCACGACCGAGGAGACGTGCGCGCGCACGGCGTCGACCGACTCGGCCGCCTTGGGGTCACCGAGGGTGCCGGCGATCCCGATCGGCAGGAACCACGCCTTGCCGTCTTCGCTTACCGCGCGGCTTCTGGTGGCGGGCTCGGCGAGTAGATCCTGCACCAGCAGAACGTGAGTTCTGTCGGCGCGCAGCCCGGCCACGAGGGCGTCGTAGCGTTGCCGCGCCGGTGGGGTCAGCCCGGCGGGGTCTTCCATCGCAACGACGATCGAGGTCTTCGCGCCCCGCTCGTCGAACGCCGCCGCCATGCGATCGAGCGCTCGAAACGACGGCACGTCACCGGGCAAGAGCTGGACCGACTGCTGGCGCACGACCGTCTCCAGCTGTGGGAAGGCGATTGCGAGAATCGCCGCCACGCCGATCCATGTGCCGATCACCCACGCCTTGCGCCGGACGGCAAGTCCGCCCAATGCGGCAAGACGCGCACTGTATTCACCGGTGCGCTCGAGATGGGCCTCGGCCCGTCGGCGCGCGCCAACAAAACCCGTTCGCGAAAAGATCCCCTGTCGCACCGCTCCCCCTATGATTGATTTGGTGAAGCAGTTCACCAAACCATGTTGGTGAGATCCTTCACCAAAGTGGGCGGCGGGCGCAAGTCCGCGAGCCAACCGAAAAGGAGCTGGTTCTCGAATGGCAGTGCATCGCGGCCTAACCGCTGATCAGCGGCGTGAACAGCGTCGGGGGCAGCTCATCGAGGCTGCTTTCGACATGATCGCCGAGCACGGGGTCAACAATCTCCGGGTGCGCGCCGTCAGCGCAAGCGCGGGGCTGAACGACCGCTACTTCTACGAGAGCTTCCGCGACTGCCACGAGTTACTGATCGCGACTTTCGAAGACCAATTCAGCCGGGCATTGACCGGGATCATGGCGACCGTCGCGGAGTCGCCGCACGAACTCGAGGCCCGCGCCCGCGCCGTCATCGAGTTCGCATTCGGCTTCATCGATGAAGATCCCCGGCGCCCGCGGCTGCTGATCGAGCTGCAGACGTCCGAAGCGCTCGCCGGCCGTCGGGACGAGGTGATCGACGTTCTCACCCAGGTCATGGTCGGGCAGGTGCGGGCACTGCTCGGCGAGGCCGCCGGCACCGACGACAACGTCATGCTGACCGCGTTGACGGTGGTGGGCGGTCTTCTGGAGCTGATCAGCCAGTGGTACCGACACCACATCGCGGTCAGTCGACCTAAGCTCATCGAGTTCATGACGGCGCTCGTGGTCACGACGACGGACATCACCGGCGCGCTCGAACGCCGTCTTACCGCGGAAGATCACTCCTGAAGCGGGACGCGCACCTAGCGGTGGTTCTGGGCGAAGAACTGCCAGATGGTGCTGGTGGCGTCCAGCGCCGCCGAGGGTGGTGGGATGCCCGCGACCTTCTCGGCGAGGGGGCTGGGTTCACCGCCCGGCCATTGGTGGCCGGCGCCGGCCACTGAGATCAACTCGACGGTGCGTCCGTCCGCGCAGCCCGCGATTTGTGTCGTCACGTCACCGGTGGTGCTCGAGTTCGGCGCTCCGCACGCGTCAATCGCGCGCCAGGTCGCATTCACCGACTGCGCCGACGGTCCGTCGACGCGGGCAGTTCCGTTGAGCGCGAACGCCTTTCCGGGTCCGCCGTCGTAGGGCACCCTGTCGTCGGCCGTGCCGTGGATTTGCAGCACCGACGTTCGCCGCGCCTGTGAGCAGTCGGTCAGTAGCGTGCCCGCCACCGGGGCGATCGCGGCGAACATGTCCGACTGGCAGCCGAGCCGGAGCGCCATCATGGCCCCGTTCGACATGCCGGTGACATAGACGCGCGCCCGGTCGATGGGGATCCCTTGCTCGATGGCGCCGACCATGGTCGTGATGAAGCCGACGTCGTCCGCGCCGACCCGCTGGGGTTCGCCGCAGCACGTGCCGGCGTTCCAGGCGCGGTTGATGCCGTCGGGGTAGGCGACCAGGAAGTGCCCGGCGTCGGCCTCGGCGTCCCAGTGGTACGCGCGCTCGGCCTGCTGACCGGTTCCGAAGCCGCCATGCAGCATCACCACCAGAGGGGCCGCATCCGCAATTCCCTGGGGCCGGTACAGGTGAAAGGTGCGGCTGACACCGCCCGACGCGACGCTCTGGGTGGACTGCCCGACCGGAATCGGTTGCGAGCCGGGCGTTCCCAGCGCGTGGCCGCCGCCCAAGCACCCGCCGAGCACGGCGGCCAGGACGGCGACGAGGCAAACGCTGATGGCCCGGGCGCGGCGCGATCGCATGAGGCCATCGTGGCAGCCGGCGAGGATTTTGACAAGTTACTTGTCAATCGCGCTGCGGGTGGCACACTCTTCCCATGCGGCGCCCTCTGCATCCGGACTGGCAACCCACCGTTCCCGCGCTGGTGAACCTGGTGGCCGCGTCCGGGGCGCCACGGTTGCGGGCGGCGTTTGCCGCGGCGGGACTCGACGGGATCCGCCCGGCGCAAGCGGTCGCGCTCGTACCGTTGGCGGCCGGCGGGCTGCACGCGTCGGATCTGGCCGATCGACTCCAAGTGAGCCGGCAGGCGGTCGCCCAGGCGATCACCGGATTGGAGCGACATGGCTACGTCACCCGCGTTTCCAACCCGCTGGACGCGCGAACCCGAATCATCGAGCTGACGCCGCGCGGCCGACAAGCATTGCACGTAATGCGCTCTAGCGCAGTCGAATTGGAGCGGCAGTGGGAGCAGGCCCTGGGGCGGCAGCGATTGACCGAACTCCGTGAAACCCTGCAGATGTTGCTCGCGGCTCAGACCGAGGCGGCGGGAGAACAGCCGCCGCCGGAAATTCCCATGTCTTGATCTTCGCCGACGGCCTAGGCTCGACCCAAGACAGTGAACAGGAGGCGCCGTGCCCATCTTCATGGTCGAGCGCAACTTTGCCGAGGAACTCGAGCCCGGCCTCGAGGTCGCCGACGGTATCAACCGGATCAACGACCTGGTGGGCGTTCGCTGGATGTACTCGTTCCTGTCGGCGGACAAGCGCAAGACGTATTGCCTGTACGAGGCGCCCTCGCCGGAGGCCATCAGGTCCGCGGCCGCGCGGGCGGGCCTGCCCGCCGACTCCGTCGTCGAAGTGAAAGAGCGCCTGATGCCGGACGGGGCGTTGTCCGACATCTGAGGGCGCTAGCCGAGCAGCTCGTGGTCGGCCGCGTACATCGCCGCCTGCGTGCGGTTGGCGGCCCCGGTTTTGATCAGGATGTTGCGCACGTGGTTCGCGGCGGTGTTGGTGCTGATGAAGAGGCGTTCGCCGATCGCGCGATTGCTCAACCCCTCGGCGAGCAGCCGCAGCACCTCCACCTCCCGTTCGGTGAGGCCGTCCGGCCCCACCGGACCCGCGGCCAATACCGAATCCGCCAGGTCGACGACGCGGGTCTGCCCGATCGCAGCGGCGATTCCGCGCGCCTCGTCGGCCAGGCGCCGGGCATCCTCAGTGCGACCACACGACGCGGCGAACACCGCTTGCCGGGCCAGCGTCTCGCTGACATGCACCACCGAGCCCATCCGGCGGTCCATCTCGAGCGCGGCGGCGAAGTGCCGCTCGGCGGCGGCACCGTCCCCGCAGAGCGCCGCCATCCGGGCCAGATATCGGTCAGCACTCCCGAACAGCGCGACGAACTGGCCGGCCACCAAATTCTTTCCGGCATAACGCGAGACGAATGGGCGCAGCGCGTGGACCGCTTCGCGGTGGGAAAGCCCTAACGCCGCCTCGACCATGAACACCAGCTCCATCGGCCACTGCGCATCCTCGAGGCGGTCGCCGAGGTTGCGGTTGAGCAACTGATTGAGCGCACGGTTCATGCCGCGTTCGCACTGCAACTCGGTGTAGAGGGCAAGTAGCCCGGGCACCCAGCGGCCGGTGAACGTTTCACTGCCGTCGATGAAGCCACCGAACCTTTTCAAGTCGCCGGTCTCGCGGCGGATCATGAACATCTGGACGCCGTTCGAGCCCTCGGTGTCGTCGGAGCCGAACAAATCGCCTGTGCGCAAGGCGATGTCGGCCCATCGTTCGGCGCCGGTGAAGTCACCGCGCAGGTAGGCCAACGCTTGTTCGATGCACGCGCCGACAAAGCCGAAGGCGGGTTGACCGCAGCTTTGGGCCGCGCGCCGCATGTCGGCGGTCGCTGCGGCCAGGCCGTCGGGCCGGCCGGCCAGGTAGCTGACCATGGCGTGGAAGTGCGACGCCGCACCCAACGACTCGTAGTCGCGGCGCGACAGCGCCATGCCCGATACCTCGGCGGCGCGCTCCGCCTGGATCTCGCTCATCTCCGGGGTCAGGCCTTGCCAGAGGCTCGTCTTCAACGTATGCAGCAGCACCGCCTCGTCGCCGACAACCCGCGCGCGCTCGATCGCGTCGGCGCCGACCTCGCGGGCCCGCTCCGCCTCGCCGGCGAAGGCCAGCGCGCGCCCGAAGCTGCCCAGCGCCTGCACATAGCGCGAATCATCGGCATGCAACCCGCACGATTCGAGCGCCGCCGCCAGCAGGTCGGCCGCCTTCGAAGTCGACTGCCCGGGACGCCAATTCGCTTCCTCGTAGCCGACGGCGGCCTCCAGCCGCATCAGCGGATCATCCATCGCGCCGATGCGTTCGTAGATGGTCCGCGCCCGCACGAAGAACCCGGCGCGCACGTGGTTGGCGGCCGCGTCGAGGTGCAGCCTGGCCCGCTCCGCGAGGGTGAGCTCGGGAAGCGAGGCGGCCCGCTCGAACCACTTGGCCGCATCCTCATAGGCCAGGCTGTGTTCGGCCATCCGCGCCGCCCGGCCCGCATACCGCAACGCCTGCTCGTGGTAGCCGAGCACGTGGGCCATCAGGAAGTGGTTGGCCAGACGGGGGACGAGCGAGGGGTCGGCACGTGCCTCGAGGGCCTCGGCGGCGCGCGCGTGCATGATCCGCAGCCGAGATGCCGCCATCCCGCCGAGCACCGACTCCCGGGTCAGCGCGTGCACGAACGCGAACTCGCCGTCGGAATCGGGCACCGCGCGCACCAGCCCGACGGCCTCGGCCGAATCGATCGCCGCCAACGTCGCCCCGACTTCCGTGTCGCAGGTCGAGA
>NZ_LZJF01000096.1 GCF_001666835.1 Mycobacterium sp. E3251
CGACATCCGTTGAGGTGTTGTAGAGCTGAACGTGTTCGAAGATCACCACCGGGTCCGGGTCCGCCAGAGCGGGGCCGAGCATCCCGTACGCGTCCTCGACCGTGGCAGGAGCCACCACCTTGATGCCGGGGATGTGGGCGTACCACGGCTCCAGGCTGTGCGAATGCTGCGCGGCGAGCTGGCGGCCTGCACCCGTCGCCATCCGGACGACTACGGGTACCGAGAACTGCCCGCCGGACATATGGCGAAGCGCCGCAGCGGTATTGACGATCTGGTCGAGAGCCAGCAGGCTGAAGTTGACCGTCATGACCTCCACGATCGGACGTAAACCGCCCAGCGCCGCGCCGATTCCGATCCCGACGAAGCCCAGTTCCGACAGCGGTGTGTCCCGCACGCGGTCGGGGCCGAATTCGTCCAGCAGGCCCTTGGAGGCGGCGTACGTTCCCCCGTAACGCGCGACGTCCTCGCCCATCAGCAAGACCCGCGGATCGTCGCGCAGGGCATCGCGCAGGGCGTCGTGCACGGCGGTGCGATAGCTGGTCTTCATCGCGCCGGCTCTTCAGTCAGCACGTCGCGTTCGAGATCCGCCACGTCCTCCCAGGTTCCGGCCTCGGCATAGGCCACCGCGTCCTCGATCTCGGTGGCGGCCGCGTCTTCGATCTCACGCACGTCGGCCTCGGACAGTGTGCCGTCGCCCACACATTTCTCGGTGAACGCCTGGATGGGGTCACGCTCCCGCCATCGTTCGACTTCGCCTTTGTCCCGGTACAATTCGGGATCGAACATCGAGTGCGCACGGAATCGGTAGGTGCGGAATTCGATGAAGAACGGGCCGCCGGTGTCGCGGACGTGATCGACCCCCTGCTGCGCGGCCGTGTGGCACGCTTCGACATCCATGCCGTCGACGGCCAGCGTCGGCACGCGGTAGGCCGCCGCCTTGGCGGTCAGATCGGTCTGCGACTGCGCCCGATCCAGCGCGGTGCCCATCGCGTAAAGGTTGTTCTCGCAACAGAACAGCACCGGCAGGTTCCACAGGGCCGCCATGTTCAACGACTCGTGGAAGGCGCCTTCGGCCACCGCGCCGTCACCGAAGTAGCAGGCGGTCACGCGCTTTTGCTTCAGCATGGCGTCGGCCAGTGCGATGCCCACCGCCAGCGGCAGGCCGCCGGCCACGATCGCGTTGCCTCCGTAGAACCGCTTGGTCCCGTCGAACAAGTGCATCGAACCGCCGCGGCCGCGCGAGCAGCCCTCCTGCTTGCCGAACATCTCGGCCATGATCGAGGTCATCGGTATGCCCCGCAGCAGGGCGTGCGCGTGCTCGCGGTAGGTCGCGACCACCGCGTCCTCGTCGGCCAGCGCGCGCAGCGATCCGGCGGCCACGGCTTCCTCGCCGACGTAGAGATGGAGGAATCCGCGAATCTTGGCCGCGCTGTAGAGCTCGGCGCATTTCTCCTCCATGCGCCGGACCCGAATCATGTCGGACAACAGCTCATGGGCCAGCTTCGTATCGGTCACGACGGCACTCCCTCGGATTGGTGGACCGGGTGCTGCTCGATGGTGGAGGTGTCGCCCTCAGGCAGCCCCAATTCGCGGGCCTTGAGCAGGCGCCGCATGATCTTGCCGCTGCTGGTGTGCGGCAAGGAGTCGACGAACTCGATCTCCTTGGGCGCCACCGTGGCCCCGAGCCGTTTGCGCGCGTGGCCCAGCAGTTCCAGCCGCAGGTCTTCGTCGGCGACGACACCGTCCTTCAGGGTGACGAAGGCTTTGACCATCTCACCGACCGTCGGATCGGGTATGCCGATGACGCCCGCCTCGGCCACCGCCGGGTGATCGGTCAACGCGCTCTCGACCTCGAACGGCCCGATCAGATGCCCCGCGGACTTGATCACGTCGTCCTTGCGCCCGACGAACCAGAAGTAGCCGTCGGCGTCTTTCGTCGCGAGATCCCCGGTCAGGTAGAGGCCGGCCGCGAAGCAGCTCCGGTAGCGCTCCTCGGCGTTCAGGTACCCGCGGAACATCGACGGCCAGCCGGGTTTGAGCGCGAGCTCACCCTCGACGCCGGGTTCGTCGATCACCTCGACGGT
>NZ_LZJF01000097.1 GCF_001666835.1 Mycobacterium sp. E3251
CCGGAATGGCGGTCGAGTGGCTGTTCTGGCGCTCGACGAGGCAGGTCGAGGACCGCCAGCGCCGTGAACTCGGCTTGCCCACGGCCACGGTTGCCTCGCCGCGACGGATCGCAGAACGTGGGTCATTGGAAATCCAGGCGTACGACTCAGTCTGCTTCCCCGGCCTGGCGGCCGAATGGGCCAGAAAATGGGGCGACCGGCGACCATTCGTCGGCGCACTGACGATGGAGCTGACCACGGACGCCGACGAGGACGTAGCGTCGTGGATCGCCGCGGGAACACCGCCGATTTGCTTCGGTTCGGGAAGCATACCGCTCGAATCCCCCTCCGCCACAGTCGAAATGATTAGCTCGGCGTGCGCGAACCTCGGCGAGCGGGCCCTCCTGTGTTTCGGCGGAACTGATTTCAGCGACGTGCCGCATTTCGACCACGTCAAGGTCGTGGGCGTGGTGAACTACGCGTCCGTCTTTCCGGCCTGCCGCGCGGTCGTTCATCACGGGGGCTCAGGCACCACTGCCGCAAGCCTGCGTGCAGGCATACCCACCTTGATTCTGTGGAGCTCGGCCGACCAGCCGTACTGGGGCAATCAGATCAAGCGCCTCAAGGTGGGAACCGCCCGACGCTTCTCGGAGACCACCGAGAA
>NZ_LZJF01000098.1 GCF_001666835.1 Mycobacterium sp. E3251
GCATCCACGATCGGGGTGTCGTCCTCGGGGTTGCACGCCCCGGGGGCGGCCAGTTTGGCCAGCATGGCCTCGATCGCGGCCCGCAGCTCCGGGGTGATCAGCCCGCCGATGCGTGACATGCCGTCGATCTCCTGGGCGCCTAGGGTGATGCCGCGTTTGCGGGCCCGCTCGGCGTCGCTGAATTCCCCGTCGGGGTGCAGCCAATCCATCACCCGCCCGGCGTATTTGGCCAACTCGTCGGCCCGATAGCCGGCGGCTTTGCCGGCCAGGTCGGCTTCGGCGGCCTGGCGGGTCAAGGCGTCGATCTCGGCGGGCAGCTGGTCGAAAAAGCTCCGGATCACCTTGACGTGGCTGTCACCGATGACCCCGGCGCGTTGGCCGGCCGCGGTCGCGCTCAACACCGGCGCCAGCGGCTCGCCGGTCAACGCGCGCCGCTCGCCCAGATCGCGGGCGTCGGCGATGCGCCGGGCGGCCTCGGCCTTGGTGATGCGCAACCGATCGGCCAGGCCCACCCGCAGTGAGCCACCCAGCTCTGCGGGGCTGGCGTGGGCGTCGAGCTGGTTGATCAACGCGTGCTGGGGAGCGCGCAGCCGGCGGTACACCCGTTCCAGGCGCTCCAGGGCGCGCAGCCGCTCCGGGGTGGTCAGCACGTCAAAAGACAACCCGCACAGGCGCTCCACGTCGTCGTCGAGCGCGTCGAACACCTCGACGATCTCCTCACGACCACTGACACCCATACCGCAAACCCTACGAAC
>NZ_LZJF01000099.1 GCF_001666835.1 Mycobacterium sp. E3251
GGGCCGCCGAAGGGCCCGGCCGCTCCGGCCCCCGGCGGTCCGCCTGGAGGCCCGGGTGGCGAATACCTCGGGTCATTCGTCATGTCGCTAGGTCGCACTTCCTCATCTCAGTATCGGCTCGTCGGCTCGACTGGGTTGTTCAACAGTAGCTGCAGACCTACCTTGCCCGCGCGGACTGAGAGTCCACTGAGATAACGTTCGCGGGTTCCCGAGAGTTCGACTGGTTGCCGGCCATGGGGACCGTGGCGTCGGTGCCGGACTCTTCCTCGGGGGTTCCCGCGGCGGGCGTCGGATACGGCGACGGCGGCATCGGCCGACCGGGCAGCAGCACGTAGAACGAGGTTCCCGGCGGCTGCCCGCCGGGAACGGTGTCCTCGACACGAAGCAACCCACCGTGATTCAGCACGACCTTCTTGACGATCGCCAGCCCAAGCCCCGAGCCGGGCATGGCGCGTGCGGTCGTCGAACGGTAGAACCGCTCGAACACCAGCCTGCGTTCGTGTGGCGGAATGCCGGGCCCGTGGTCGGACACCACCAACTCCGCGTGCGACGGGTCGAGTTGTCGCATGGTGATGCCGACACGGCCACCCGGTGGGCTCCATTTGGCCGCGTTGTCCAAGAGATTGAGAACCGCGCGCGACAGCCCCGCGGCGTCGCCGAACATCTGCCAGGGCGTGATGTCGACGTCGAAGTGAATGTCGTTGCGCCGCCGCCTGACTCGCTCCAGGCTGCGATCGACCACCTCGGACATGTCGACCGGTTCGTGCACCACCTGGCCGGCATCGTCGCGAGTGAGGTCCACCAGATCGCCCACCAGCGTGGACAATTCCTCGATCTGCGCCAGCACGTCGGCGCGGAGCTCGACCATCTCCTGCTCAGGCAGCCGCGGCGCCCCGGGTTCCATCGACGCCATCAGCAGCTCGACGTTGGTGCGCAGCGACGTCAGTGGGGTGCGCAATTCGTGTCCGGCGTCGGTGACCAGCCGCGCCTGCCGCTCGCGGGACTCGGCCAGCGCCCGCAACATCAAGTTGAATGCCTCAGTGAGCCTGGCCAATTCGTCGCTACCGAACACCGGAATGGGCCGCAGGTCGTCGGTGCGTGCGACGCGTTCGGCCGCTTCGGTGAGGCGGGCCACTGGACGTAGCCCCGCCCTGGTGACCATGCCGCCCGCCACCGCGGCGACCGCGACGCCCACGCCGCCGACGATCAGCAGCACCCAGCGCAGCTTGGTCATCACGGCCTCGGTCGGTTTGAGGCTCTTGGAGATCAGCAGCGAACAGCCGTTGGGCAGGTGGATGGCAAGGACGCGCTGATCGGAGGCGGTACGGCGGGACATGAACAGATCACCGCGGATCACCGCCTTTTCCGGCGCGCCGACCGGCAGCGTCTGGCCCGGCTGCTGCGCCGTGTAGATCGAGTGACCCGGGTTCACCAGCATCGCGTTGACGTCCGAATAGGCGGTGCCTTCGATGGCCTTTCCGGGGTCGGCGGCGAGTGACCCGCTGGCGATCAGCAGCTGCGCACGGCTTTGCAGCTGGTTGTCGATATCGCTATACAGCGCAGCCGAAATCACCGCGTACACGGCGAATGCCATCAGCACGACGACCATTGCCACCATCGACATCGCCAGCAGCATGACGCGCCATCGCAGCGACAACGAGCTGGTGGCGCGCAGCGGTACGCGTTGGGGTCGTTGGTACCGGATCATCGTTGCAGTTGACTCGTCACGGCGGTGTCTCCCGAAGGACGTAGCCCACGCCGCGCACCGTGTGGATCAGTCGTGGCTCACCGTCGGCCTCGGTCTTGCGGCGCAGATAGCCGACGTAGACCTCCAGCGCGTTGCCGGAGGTGGGGAAGTCGAATCCCCACACCTCTTCCAGGATCCGGCTACGGGTGAGCACCCGGCGCGGGTTGGCGATCAACATTTCGAGCAAGGCGAATTCGGTACGGGTCAGACTGATTTGGCGTTGCCCGCGAGTCACTTCCCGGGTCACCGGGTCCAGCGTCAGGTCGGAGAACTGCATGGCCACCGATTCGGCGTCATCGTCATCCGGCTTGGTGCGGCGCAGCAGCGCCCGCATCCGGGCCAGCAGCTCCTCCAACGCGAACGGCTTCGGCAAGTAGTCATCCGCGCCTGCGTCCAGCCCGGCGACCCGCTCGGAGACCGAATCGCGGGCGGTGAGCACCAGGATCGGCAGGTCGTCGCCGGTGCTGCGGAGCTGGCGGCACACCTCGAGGCCGTCCAGCCGCGGCATCATCACATCGAGCACGAGCGCGTCGGGCCGGTCGCTGGCGATCATCTCGAGCGCCTCCAGCCCGTCATGGGCCAACTCGACCGAGTAGCCATTGAAGGAAAGCGACCGACGCAGCGACTCACGCACTGCGCGATCGTCGTCGACGACCAGTATCCGCACGGGCCTAGTGTCGTCCCGACGCCTGAGAGCGGGCTGAGAGGCGCGCCGGGTGTTTGCCGAGATTAACTAACGCCGGTCCAGGTCGATCAGACCGAGACGGGCGGCCTTGAGCAGCCGGCGGGGCACCTTGTGCTTCTGGCCCGCGACCGTCACACCGACGAGTTCGGTCTTGGTGGCCTTCCACTGCGCGCGACGGCTTCGGGTGTTCGCGCGCGACATCCTGCGCTTGGGTACGGCCATGGTCGGGCCTAACTCCTCGTGTCGGGGGCTTGTCGCGCGGCGTGGCCGATGGGGCCGAACGTGCGACGATTGCTATCAGGATAGTCGGTGGCCTGCTGCTCACCAAAACGACGCCCGCCGGCGCCGAGATTGCCATGACGGCCGCGATCCGGGCGCGTCAACGACCGTGGCGGCAATCTCGACCCGGAGAGCGGTCGGCCGTCCTTGACGTGACACCGGCGCGACCCGCTAACCTACCGGTTGGTTGGTTGGTTTGCGCTCACCGGTGAAACGCAGATTGGAGGACTGCATGGCCTCTGCTTCAGGTCGCGACGCTGTCCGGATCGCGAACTGCTCCGGGTTCTACGGCGACCGGCTGTCGGCGATGCGCGAGATGCTCACCGGCGGTGACGTGGACTACCTCACCGGCGACTACCTGGCCGAACTGACCATGCTGATCCTGGGCCGCGACCGCATGAAGCATCCCGAGCGTGGCTACGCGAAGACATTCCTGACCCAACTCGAGGACTGCCTGGGCGAGGCCCGCGACCGGGGTGTCCGCATCGTCGCCAACGCCGGCGGCCTCAACCCGGCCGGTCTGGCGGACGCGCTACGAGCCCTGGCCGAGCGCCTCGGAATCCCGGCCCGGGTCGCGCACGTGGAAGGCGACGACTTGCTGGCGCGCGCGGCGGACCTCGGGCTGGGCACACCCCTGACCGCGAACGCCTACCTGGGCGCCTGGGGCATCGTCGACTGCCTGGGCGACGGCGCCGACGTGGTCGTCACCGGACGGGTGACCGACGCCTCGGTGATCGTCGGGGCCGCGGCCGCGCACTTCGGCTGGGGCCGCACCGACTACGACCGGCTCGCAGGCGCCGTGGTCGCCGGCCACGTCATCGAGTGCGGCGTGCAGGCCACCGGCGGTAACTATTCCTTCTTCACGGAGGTGCCCGACCTGACCCACGCCGGCTTCCCGCTGGCCGAGGTCCACGCCGACGGCTCGTCGGTGATCACCAAGCACCCGGGCACCGGGGGGCTGGTCAGCGTCGACACCGTAACCGCGCAGTTGCTCTACGAGATCACCGGCGCGCGCTACGCCAACCCCGACGTCACCGCCCGGATGGACACCGTCGAGCTGTCCGCGCAAGGCCCCGACCGGGTGCGCATCAGCGGCGTGCTCGGCGAACCGCCGCCGCCCACTTACAAGGTGTCGCTGAACAGCATCGGCGGATTCCGAAACTCCATGACGTTCGTGCTGACCGGCCTGGACATCGAGGCCAAGGCCGACCTGGTGCGCCGGCAGCTCGAAGCCGCGCTGACCGTCAAGCCCGCGGAGCTGCAGTGGTCGCTCGCCCGCACCGACCACACCGATGCCGACACCGAGGAAGCCGCCAGCGCGCTGCTGCACTGCGTGGTCCGCGACCCCGATCCCGCGAATGTCGGGCGCCAGTTCTCCTCGGCCGCCGTCGAATTGGCGCTCGCCAGCTATCCCGGTTTTCACGTGACCGCCCCGCCCGGCGACGGCCAGGTCTACGGCGTGTTCACCGCCGGCTACGTCGACGCCAATGAGGTGCCGCACGTCGCGGTGCACGCCGACGGCGCGCGGGTCGACATCCCTTGCGCCACCGAGACTCTGGTTCTGGCGCCCGCCGAGGATCCGCCGTTGCCCGAGCCGTTGCCGGACGGTCCGACCCGGCGAGTGCCGCTGGGCCGCATCGCCGGGGCGCGCAGCGGCGACAAGGGCGGCTCGGCAAACGTCGGGGTCTGGGTGCGCACCGACGAACAGTGGCGCTGGCTAGCCAACACGCTGACCGTCGAGCTGCTCAAGGGGCTGCTGCCCGAGGCGGCGGAGTTCGAGGTCACCCGCCACCTGCTGCCGAACCTGCGCGCGGTCAACTTCGTCATCGACGGCATTCTGGGCCAGGGCGTTGCGTATCAGGCCCGTTTCGATCCGCAGGCCAAAGGGCTGGGTGAGTGGTTGCGCGGCCGGCATGTCGACATCCCCGAAAGGCTGCTATGAATTTGTGGACGACGCCGGAGCGCGAACAGTTGCGAAAGTCCGTGCGCTCCTTCACCGAACGCGAGATCCTGCCCCATGCCGACGAGTGGGAGCGCATCGGTGAGTTGCCGCGCGACTTGCACCGGCGCGCCGGGGCGGCCGGTCTGCTGGGCGCGGGCTTCCCCGAGGCGGTCGGCGGCGGCGGCGGTGACGGCGCGGACGCGGTGATCATCTGCGAAGAGGTGCATCAGGCCGGCGCCCCGGGTGGGGTCTTCGCCTCGCTATTCACCTGCGGCATCGCGGTGCCGCACATGATCGCCTCCGGCGATCGGCGACTGATCGAGGAGTTCGTGCGGCCGACCTTGGCGGGCGACAAGATCGGGGCTCTCGCCATCACCGAGCCTGGCGGCGGCTCCGACGTCGGGCACCTCCGCACGTCGGCGGTGCGCGACGGGGACCATTACGTGGTCAACGGCGCCAAGACCTACATCACCTCGGGCGTCCGCGCGGACTACGTCGTCACGGCGGTCCGCACCGGCGGCGCCGGCGCGGCCGGTGTCTCGTTGCTCGTGATCGAGAAAGGCACACCGGGTTTCGAGGTGAGCCGCAAGCTGGCCAAGATGGGGTGGCGGTCCTCGGACACCGCCGAGCTGTCCTTCGTCGACGCACGGGTGCCCGCGGCCAATCTGGTCGGTGCCGAGAACAGCGGGTTCCTGCAGATCGCGCAGGCGTTCGTCGCCGAGCGCATCGGCCTTGCGGCACAGGCCTATTCGAGTGCGCAGCGGTGCCTGGATCTGACGGTGCAATGGTGCCGCGACCGGGAGACGTTCGGCCGGCCGCTGATCTCGCGGCAATCGGTGCAGAACACGCTGGCCGAGATGGCCCGACGCATCGACGTCGCCCGGGTCTACTCTCACCACGTGGTCGAACGTCAGCTGGCCGGCGAGACCAACCTGATCGCCGAGGTGTGTTTCGCCAAGAACACCGCCGTCGAGGCCGGCGAATGGGTGGCCAATCAAGCCGTCCAGCTGTTCGGCGGCATGGGCTACATGGCCGAATCCGAAGTCGAACGCCAGTACCGGGACATGCGGATCCTGGGCATCGGCGGCGGGACGACCGAAATCCTGACCTCGTTGGCAGCGAAGACCCTGGGGTATCAATCGTGACCACTCTGCAGTCCACGCTCGATCCCAATTCCCCCGCCTACGCCGACGCGGCGTCCACGGCGACCTCCAGGCTCGAGGAGATCGACGCCGAGCTCGGCAAAGCGCTTGCGGGCGGCGGCCCCAAGTACGTCGAGCGCCACCACGCCCGCGGCAAGCTGACCGCGCGGGAACGCATCGAGCTGCTCGTCGACCCGGACTCGCCGTTCCTGGAGCTCAGCCCGCTCGCGGCCTGGGGCAGCGCGTTCACCGTAGGCGCCAGCACGGTCACCGGGATAGGCGTGGTGTCGGGTGTGGAATGCCTGATCGTCGCCAACGACCCGACGGTCAAGGGCGGCACCAGCAACCCGTGGACCCTGAAAAAGATACTGCGGGCCAACCAGATCGCTTTCGAGAACCGACTGCCCGTCATCTCGCTGGTGGAGTCCGGCGGGGCGGACCTGCCCACCCAGAAAGAGATCTTCATTCCCGGCGGCCAGATGTTCCGCGATCTGACCCGCCTGTCGGCGGCCGGAATCCCCACCATCGCCTTGGTTTTCGGCAACTCCACCGCCGGCGGTGCCTACATTCCGGGTATGTCCGATCACGTGGTGATGATCAAGGAACGTTCGAAAGTGTTCCTCGCTGGTCCCCCGCTGGTGAAGATGGCCACCGGTGAAGAATCCGATGACGAGTCGCTGGGCGGCGCCGAAATGCACGCCCGAGTCTCGGGTTTGGCCGACTACTTCGCCGCCGACGAGCTCGACGCGATCCGCATCGGCCGCCGCATCGTGGCCCGGCTGAACTGGGTCAAGCAGGGCCCGGCCCCCGCGCCCGTGACCGAGCCGCTGTTCGACGCCGAGGAGCTCATCGGCATCGTGCCCGCGGACCTGCGTGTCCCGTTCGACCCGCGCGAGGTGATCGCCCGCATCGTGGATGGCTCGGAATTCGACGAATTCAAGGCCATGTACGGCTCGTCGCTGGTCACCGGGTGGGCCCGGCTGCACGGCTATCCGCTGGGCATCCTGGCCAACGCGCGCGGCGTGCTGTTCAGCGAGGAGTCGCAAAAGGCCACCCAATTCATTCAGCTGGCCAACCGCTCGAACACGCCACTGTTGTTCCTGCACAACACCACCGGCTACATGGTGGGCAAGGACTACGAAGAGGGCGGGATGATCAAGCACGGATCGATGATGATCAACGCCGTCTCCAACTCGACCGTCCCGCACATCTCGCTGCTGATCGGCGCCTCTTACGGCGCCGGCCATTACGGCATGTGCGGCCGGGCCTACGACCCGAGGTTCCTGTTCGCGTGGCCCAGCGCCAAATCCGCGGTGATGGGTGGTGCCCAGCTTGCGGGGGTGTTGTCGATCGTGGCCCGCGCCGCCGCCGAGGCCCGCGGCCAGCAGGTCGATGAGGACGCCGACGCCGCGATGCGCGCGGCCGTCGAAGGGCAGATCGAGGCCGAGTCGCTGCCGCTGGTGTTGTCCGGAATGCTCTACGACGACGGGGTGATCGACCCGCGCGATACCCGCACCGTGTTAGGAATGTGTTTGTCCGCCATTGCAAATGGCCCGATCGAGGGGACGTCGAACTTCGGCGTCTTCCGGATGTGAGCCCCATGGTCACTCGAGTGCTGGTCGCCAACCGAGGCGAGATCGCCCGGCGGGTGTTCGCCACCTGCCGGCGGCTGGGCCTGGCCACCGTCGCCGTCTACACCGGTCCGGACGCCGCCGCGCCGCACGTGGCCGAGGCCGACGCGCGGGTGCGATTGCCCAATACCAACGACTACCTCAACGCCGAGGCGATCATCGCCGCGGCCCGCGCGGCGGGTGCCGACGCGGTGCATCCCGGCTACGGGTTCCTCTCCGAGAACGCCGATTTCGCGGCTGCCGTGCAGGGTGCCGGCCTGACCTGGGTCGGGCCGCCGGTGGATGCGGTACGGGCGATGGGTTCCAAGATCGAGGCCAAGAAACTGATGGCCGCCGCCGGGGTTCCTGTGCTCGACGAACTCGACCCCGACACGGTCACCGAGGCGCAGCTGCCCGTCCTGGTCAAGGCGTCCGCCGGCGGCGGCGGCCGCGGGATGCGGGTGGTCCGCGAATTATCTTCTCTCACCGGCGAAGTCGAGGCGGCCCGGCGTGAGGCGCAGTCGGCGTTCGGCGACCCGACCGTGTTCTGCGAGCGCTACCTGTCCACCGGGCATCACATCGAGGTGCAGGTGATGGCCGACACCCACGGCACCGTCTGGGCCGTCGGGGAACGGGAATGCTCGATTCAGCGCCGGCATCAGAAGGTCATCGAGGAGGCCCCCTCGCCGTTGGTCGAGCGCATCCCGGGGATGCGGGACAAGCTGTTCGAGGCGGCGCGGCTGGCGGCCGGCGCGATCGGCTACACCGGCGCCGGGACGGTGGAGTTCCTCGCCGATGACGACGGGGAGTTCTATTTCCTGGAGATGAACACCCGGCTGCAGGTCGAGCATCCGGTGACCGAGGAGACCACCGGGCTCGACCTGGTCGAACTGCAGCTCATGATCGCCGAGGGCGGCCGGCTCGATGCCGAACCCCCCGCCGCCCATGGGCATTCGATCGAGGCCAGGCTCTACGCCGAGGACCCGGCGCGCGGCTGGCAACCCCAGGCCGGCGTGATGCACACGATCGACGTGCCCGCGGTTCGGACCGAGTTCGCCTCACTGGGCCACCGGACCGGAATTCGCCTCGACTCCGGCGTCCTGGACGGTTTCACGGTGTCGATCCACTACGACCCGATGCTGGCCAAGGTCATCTCCTACGCCCCGACCCGCCGGCAGGCGGCGCTGGTGCTCGCCGACGCGCTGGCCCGCGCCGGCCTGCATGGCGTGCGCACCAACCGTGAGCTGCTGGTCAACGTGCTGCGGCACCCCGCATTTCTCGAGGGTGCCACCGACACGGCGTTTTTCGACACGCACGGCCTGGACAAGTTGTCGGCGCCCCTGGCCGACCCCGGGGTCGTCCGGCTGTCCGCGATCGCCGCCGCGCTGGCCGAGGCCGCCCATAACCGCGCTGTCGCACCCGTCCTCGGCGCCGTCCCCAGCGGCTGGCGAAACCTGGCGTCGGGGTATCAGGTCAAGACCTATCGCGATGACAGTGACACCGAGCATAATGTCGAATATCGTTTCACCAGAACAGGATTAACGCTGCCAAATGACGCGGCGGTGCGGCTGGTTTCCGCCATGGCCGATCGGGTTACCCTTGCCGACGACGGGGTGGAGCACACCTTCGCGGTCGCGCAATATGGTGACGACGTCTACGTCGACTCGGCGCGCGGCCCCGTTCACCTGGTGGCGCTGCCACGGTTCCCGGAACCGGGTTCGACCCTCGAAAAGGGTTCCCTGGTAGCGCCCATGCCCGGCAACGTCATCCGCATCGCCGCCGCGGTCGGCGACACCGTAACCGCCGGGCAGCCACTGATCTGGCTGGAGGCGATGAAGATGGAACACACCATCACCGCACCCTCCGACGGGGTGCTCGCCGAACTCAGCGTCGATACCGGTCAGCAAGTGGAAGTCGGCACAATCCTCGCACGCGTGGAAGCGCCCCAAGCAGAAGGAGATTCGTAGATGACCGACACCAGCTTCATCGAGAGCGAGGAACGGCAGGCACTGCGCAAGTCGGTGGCCGCGTGGGCGGCCAACTACGGCAGCGAGTACTACCTCAAGAAGGCGCGCGCGCACGAGCACACCGACGAATTGTGGTCGGAGGCGGGCAAGCTCGGCTTCCTCGGGGTGAACCTGCCCGAGGAGTACGGCGGCGGCGGCGCCGGCATGTATGAGCTGTCACTGGTGATGGAGGAAATGGCCGCGGCGGGCAGCGCGTTGCTGCTCATGGTCGTCTCGCCCGCCATCAACGGCACCATCATCAGCAAGTTCGGCACCGACGAGCAGAAGAAGCGCTGGATTCCCGGCATCGCCGACGGAACCCTGACCATGGCCTTCGCCATCACCGAGCCGGACGCCGGCTCCAACTCGCACAAGATCACCACCACCGCCCGGCGCGATGGCAGCGACTGGATCCTCAAGGGCCAGAAGGTCTACATCTCCGGTATCGACCAGGCGCAGGCCGTCCTGGTCGTGGGCCGCACCGAGGAGGCCAAGACCGGCAAACTGCGGCCGGCGCTGTTTGTGGTGCCCACCGATGCCCCCGGATTCTCTTACACGCCAATCGAAATGGAGCTGATCAGCCCGGAGCGGCAGTTCCAGGTCTTCCTCGACGACGTCCGGCTGCCGGCCGACGCGCTGGTCGGTTCCGAGGACGCGGCGATCGCGCAGCTCTTCGCGGGGTTGAATCCCGAGCGCATCATGGGTGCCGCCAGCTCGGTCGGGATGGGACGGTTCGCGCTCGATCGGGCCGCCGACTACGTCAAGACCCGCCAGGTGTGGGGCACGCCGATCGGTGCACACCAAGGACTCTCGCACCCGTTGGCGCAGTGCCACATCGAGGTGCAGCTGGCCAAGCTGATGATGCAGAAGGCGGCCACCCTGTACGACAGTGGCGATGATGCGGGCGCCGCCGAGGCGGCCAACATGGCCAAATACGCTGCGGCCGAGGCGGCTACCCGTTCGGTCGACCAGGCGGTGCAGTCGATGGGCGGCAACGGGTTGACCAAGGAGTACGGTGTCGCCGCCATGCTCGCCTCGGCCAGGCTCGGGCGGATCGCCCCGGTGAGCCGGGAAATGGTGCTCAACTTCGTGGCGCAGACGTCGCTGGGCCTGCCCCGAAGCTACTGATGGAAACGCTGGTCGAATACGCGGGGCCCGCCGATACCGGCGGCCCGTTCGCGCGGCTGACGCTGAATTCGCCCCACAACCGCAACGCGCTCTCGACCGCTCTCGTCGAGCAGCTGCATCAGGGGCTGCGCGACGCCGCGGCCGAGCCGGCCGTGCGCGCGGTGGTGCTCGGGCATACGGGCAACACCTTCTGCGCCGGCGCGGATCTCAGTGAGGCCAGTGGCGGCGACCCACGTGGCGATCGCGAGCGCGGCGGGACCGGGCGAAGCGGGTCGCCACCATCGGCATTCGACATGGCCGTCGCCCGCGCCCGCGAATTGACGGCGGTGTTGCGGGACATCGTCTCCTCGCCGCTGCCGGTGATCGGCGCCATCGACGGGCATGTCCGCGCGGGCGGGTTCGGCTTGGTCGGTGCCTGCGACATCGCCGTCGCCGGCCCGCGCAGCACCTTCGCCTTGACCGAGGCCCGGATCGGCGTCGCCCCGGCGATCATCTCGCTGACGCTGCTGCCGAAGCTGTCGCCGCGTGCGGCGGCGCGCTACTACCTGACCGGCGAGACATTCGACGCCGGCGTGGCGGCGGACATCGGGCTGATCACCATGGCGGCCGAGGACGTCGACGCCGCGGTGGCGAAGCTGCTGGCCGATGTAGGTCGCGGTTCGCCCCAGGGGCTGGCGGCCTCCAAGGCGCTGACCACGGCGGCGGTGCTGGAAGGGTTCGACCGCGACGCCGAGCGGCTCGCCGAGGAATCGGCCCGACTCTTCGTCTCCGACGAAGCCCGCGAGGGCATGATGGCGTTTCTGCAGAAGCGCGCCCCGAGCTGGACGAGTTAGCCAGGTGTCAAACAAACGCCGCCGGCCGAACCGTCCGGCGCTGGCCAAGGTTGCAGTTTGACCAATCCTCTTGCGGCAAAATCCGGACGTCGTAGGCTCGTGGGTGATGAGCAACTCTGCGCAACGCGATGCGAACGACACGCGCGACGAATCGTCGCGCGCGGCCGACACTGATCGCATCCAACTCGCGCAGTTGCTGGCGTACGCGGCCGAGCAAGGCCGGCTGCAGATGAAGGACTACGAAGACCGGCTGACCAGGGCCTACGCGGCGACCACGTACGAAGAACTGGACCAGCTCCGCGCCGATCTGCCGGGTTCGCCGATCAACCCCCGCCGCGGAGGCAAGCCCAACCCGGCGCCGTCCACTCTGCTGCTGGCCCTGTTGAGCGGCTTCGAGCGGCGGGGCCGGTGGAACGTGCCGAAGAAGCTGACCACCTTCGCCTTGTGGGGGAACGGTGTGGTGGATCTGCGCTACGCCGACTTCACCTCGACCGAGGTCGACATCCACGCGATGTCGATCATGGGCGCGACGAAGATTTTGCTGCCGCCGGAAGTCAACGTCGAGATTCACGGCCGCGGCGTCATGGGCAACTTCGACCGCAGCGTCCTCGGCCAGGGCACCCCGGGCGCACCGAAGGTGAACATTCGCGGCTTCTCGCTGTGGGGTGCCGTCGGCATCATTCGCAAGGCCCGCAGGCCTCGCGGCTAGCGCTCAGCCGGGCACGTAGTCGAACTTATCGGGGTCGGGCCCGTTCCTACCCGCTTCACCCCTGTCCAGGGCTGAGATCGCGTCCATGTCGGAGTCGTCCAACTCGAAGTCGAAGAGCTGGAAGTTCTCCTTGACGCGTTCCGGGGTCACCGACTTGGGGAACACGATGTCGCCGCGCTGAATGTGCCAGCGCAGCACCACCTGCGCGGCCGACTTGCCCCGCGCCTCGGCGATGCGGTTGATCACCGGATCGCCGAGCACCTCGCCCTGCGCGATCGGCGCCCACGCCTCGGTGGCGATGCCATGCTCGCGCCCATACGCACGGACCTCTGTGTTCCCGAAGTACGGGTGAAGCTCGATCTGGTTGACCGACGGCACGGTGTCGGTTTCGTCGGCGAGCCGCTCCAGGTGTGCGACCTTGAAATTCGAGACGCCGATGCTGCGTGCGCGCCCGTCGCGGGCGAACTCTTCGAAGACCTTCCAGGTCGAGACGAAGTCGCCGTCATACAGGGTGGGCAGCGGCCAGTGAATGAGAAACAGGTCGACGTAGTCGGAGTCCAGCGCCTTCAGCGTTCGGTCGAAGGCGCGGCGCGCGTCGTCGGGTTTGTGAAAGCCGTTGTTGAGCTTGCTGGTGACGAACACGTCGGCGCGGTCGAGACCGGCGTCGCGGATGCCTTGCCCGACTTCCTTTTCGTTGCCGTACATCTCGGCGGTGTCGATGTGCCGGTAGCCGATCTCGAGCGCCGTCTTGACCGCCGCCGCGGTCTCGTCGGGCTTGATCTGGAACACGCCGAAGCCAAGCTGCGGAATGCCGACACCGTCATTGAGTTCGATCGTTGGAACCTTGCTCATGCATCTCCTCCTTCTCGGTTCGTGTACCCGGTCGAGTGAGCGCCTATCCCGACGACGCGCTAGCGGCGGCGGGACCGAAGGTAGTCGCCGACCACGGCCGCGCCCAGGCCGTCGAGATCGGGCACCACGACGCGCCCCTCGACCCGCCGGGCCACCTGGTCGATGAACCGGGCCAGGCCGGGATCGCTGCCCAGCCGGAAGATGGTGATCTGCGCGCCGAGGCGGGCCATTTCGTCGAACCCGCGCACGGTGTGGGCGATGGTGCGCGGATGTGGCGGGTAATCGAAAAACACTGTGGTGCCGTCGCCGTCGAAGTCCTCCAGGTGTGCGGTGGGCTCACCATCGGTCACCACCAGGACGACGGGCTGCGCGTTGGGATGCCGCCGTAGGTGGCGGCCCGCCAGCGCCAGCGCGTGATGCAGGTTGGTGCCCTGCTCGTAGACACCCTCCAGACCGGTGAGCTCGGCGGCGGTCACCGTCCGGGCGTAGCGGCCAAATGCGATGATTTGCAAGGCATCCGAACGAAACCGGGTGCACACGAGATGGTTGAGGGCCAGCGCCGTCTGCTTCATCGGCAGCCAACGGTTCTCCATCACCATGGAAAACGAGGTGTCGACCAGCAGCGCCACCGCGGCCTGCGTGCGCGTCTCGGTTTCGGAGACCTCGACGTCGTCGACGGTGATCTTCAGCTGTCCGACGCCGCCGTCGGCCGTGGCCGTTCCCGCCTGCCGCAGTACGGCATTGGTCAGCGTGCGGGAAATGTTCCACGGCTCGGTGTCGCCGAACTGCCAGGGCCGGGTGGCGCCGGTCAGTTCGCCTGCCGCGCCCGCGCGACGATGGTCCCGCTCGCCGCGCCGGCCGGAAAGTTGTTGCGCCACATCGCGTAGCGCCGTCTCGCCGAGCCTGCGCATCGCCTTCGGGGACAGCCGCCACTGTCCGTCGGAACCCCGGTCCAGGAATCCTTGATTGACCAGCGCGCGCTCTAATTCGGCGAGCGTGCGGGCGTCGACGGCGGCCTGGTCGCCGAGTTGGCGTGCCAGCGCGTCCAGATCGACGTCGTCCATGGTGGCGCCCGGATAGCTTTGCGAGAGCTGCTCGGCCAGCTGCTCGAGCTCGGCGACGTCGGCCAGCGCCTGGGTGCCCTCGCCCATCCCGAACGGGTTGTCGCCGGAGAACTGTTCGGACCCGGTCCAGTCCTCTCCCGGCCGGGCGGCCTGCAGATGCGCGTCCAGCCGGTTCAGCGCCTGCATCAGTGAAGGCGACCCGAATGCCTGCTGCGCCAAGGCATCCAACTCGGCCCGCTGGTCCGGGCTCAGGCTGTTGCGGAAACGTTGGGCGGCGGCGGCGCGCTTGGCCAGGGAGTCCAACAGCTCGTCGACATTGCGCGGGTTCTCCGGGAAGAACTCGCCGTGGGAGTCCATGAAGTCTTGGAAGTCCTGCTGGCTGTCCTCGCCGCGGGCATGCTTGTCCAGCAGCTCGTTGAGGTCGTTCAGCATGTCGTTGACGCGCTGGCGGTCCTCATCGGTGGCGCCCTGGAGTGCCTCCTTCATGCCTGCGAACCGCTGATCCAACATCTCGCGGCCGAGGAGATCCTTGATCTGGTCGTACTTCTCGCGGGCCTCGTTGCTGCGCCAGTTGTAGTCGGACAACTCCTGAACGGCCTTTGCCGGCGACGCCGGGAGGGCGTCGAGCTGTAGTTCACCGAAGCGGGCGTCGTCGTCGAGTGCGCGGGCCAGTTCTTTGCGTTCGGCGAGCACCGCCTCGTCGAGTAGCTTCTTGATGTCCTGCAGCGTGCCGTCCAAATTGTTGCGGCGCAACAACTCCCGGCGGCGCCGGTTCGCCTCGGCCGCCAACCGGTCGGCGCCGGGCATGTTCTTGGTGCCGCGGCGCAGCAACTCGGAAAGCGCGCGGCGCGGCGACGTGCCCGCCATGACGTCCTGCCCGATCTGCTCGAGGGCCTCGCGCAGATCCACCGGCGGGGCCAGCGGGTCTGGCCCGCCGGTATACGCCGAGTATCGCGACGAATGGCCTCTAGCCATAGACGGTTTGGCCCTCCCCGGACACCTTGTCGATTCGCTTGGCCAGGTACAGGGCCTCCAGCGCGAGCTCGAGCGCTGCTGCGCGCTCGCCCTCCGACTGGGCGTTGACCTTGGCCGCGATCTTCTCCACCACCGGCAGGGCGGGAACCGCGGCCAGCACGTCCTTGGCCGACACCCGCTCACCCGTCGTGACCGCCGAGCCGCCCTCGACCGCCGACACCAACGACCCGACGTCGATGCCGCCGAGCACCCGCGACGCGGTGTCGGCCGTCGCGCGGCGCAGCAGGTGTTCGAGCACGGCCTGTTCGCGGCCTTCCTCACCGGACTCGAATTCCAGCTTGCCGCGCAGGACGTCGATCACGGTGCCGAGGTCGACCACGCGGGCCACCGGATCGGTCTCGCCAAGCACCGCGCCGCGGTGCCGGGCGGCCGCCGCCACGGTTTCGGCCGCGGCGATCGCGAACCGCGCCGACACCCCGGAGC
>NZ_LZJF01000100.1 GCF_001666835.1 Mycobacterium sp. E3251
CCCGGCTGGGCCTGGTCCGACGTCCTCGAGAGCTTCCGCGCCATCGAGACCGACCTGGACTTCAGTGGGCCGGCCCACGGCGACAGCGGTCCGATCCGGGTCCGTCGCACCCACGAAATGGCGGGAACCACCGAACGTTTCATCACCGCCGCGCAGCGCGCCGGTTTCGGCTGGATCGAAGATCTTAACGACTGTGGGCCGGAACCGGTTTCGGGGACGGGTGCCGTCCCGCTGAACATCGTCGACGGTGTGCGTACCGGATCCGGCGCGGGCTTCCTGTTGCCGGCACTGGGCCGGCCGAACCTGACCTTGCACTCCCGGACGCGCGTCGCGCGGTTGCGCTTCACCGGCACCACCGCCACGGGTGTCGACGCCGTCGGCCCGCACGGCCGGGTGACGCTGACCGCAGACCGGATCGTGTTGTGCGCCGGGGCCATCCAAACGGCGCAGCTGCTGATGCTCTCCGGCATCGGAGCCGAGGAGGGGCTGCGGGCCGTCGGCGTACCGGCGGTAAACCCGCTGCCGGTGGGCACGTCGTTCAGCGACCACCCCGAATGGGTGCTGCCCACCGACTGGACGGTGGCTCCCGGCCGGCCGGTGCTGGAAGTCGTGCTGAACACCGCCGATGGTCTCGAGATCAGGCCCTACACAGGCGGGTTCGTCGCGATGACCGGGGACGGCACCGCCGGTCATGCCGACTGGCCGCACATCGGGGTGGCGCTCATGCGGCCACGCGCACGCGGGCGTATCACGCTCGCGTCGGCGGATCCCGAGGCGGCGCCCTTAATCGAGCATCGTTACGACAGCGAGCCCGAGGACGTCGCGGCGCTACGCCAAGGCGCCGAATTGGCCCGCGAATTGGCGCGTACCGCAACACATGTCGGCGAGCCCGTATGGTCCACGTCGCAACACCTCTGCGGCACGGCGCCGATGGGCGCCGATACCGACCCACGGGCGGTCGTAGACCATCGCTGCCGGGTGCACGGCATCGACAACTTGTGGGTGATCGACGGCTCGGTCCTGCCCGCGATCACCAGCCGGGGGCCGCACGCCACCATCGTCATGATCGGTCATCGGGCCGCCGAATTCGTTCGGTGATGCGTGCGTGGGGGCGGGCCTCAACGGTGAGGCATGAGGCCCGCCCCGCGAGCGGCGAATGTTCATGCGGTCCACGTAGATGGCCACGGCAAGTGGCGGTGCGCGCGCAATTGATACGTCGCGCGACAATGCGTCGCAATATGCGTGGACTGCACGGTCGCCGTTCCATTGTTCGATTGCCCGTGCTTGTCTTTTGTCCGTTACCTCCCTTCGCCGTTGCGTGAAACCCGTCGGCAGGCCGGAGGCGAACGCTGCCGCGCCGGGCATACCGGCTCGACCACGCTGGTAACACCCATCAACACCACATCCACCTCGCCTCGCAGAGATGATCTGTAACTGTCGATATATATTTGGTGATACCAGAACCGGCAGACGTTTTCAAGCATTGAACCCGCTGTTGGACAACAGCATTGGACGAAAGGGCCGGTTCAGCGACGGCGGCTGGACAGCATCCCGCGCACCGGCCGAAGCTGCCGGCCGTCGCGGCTGGGCGCCCAAACCGCGATCAGCAGCGCGGCGGCGGCGACGATCACGGCCATCGTGATCGTCGATGCGTGCAAGGCCGCCAGGAACGCAACCTTGCTGATGTCCGCCAGCTGGCGGCCCTGGGGTCCCATCCGGCCCGCCACCTCGACGGCTTTGGCCAGCGAATCGGTGGCCGGCCCCCGGACCGGCTCGGGAAAGCCCGCCAACTTCGGGGCGAGCTCGTGCGAATAGCGGCCGGCCAGAATCGAACCGGCCACCGCGATTCCCAACGCGCCGCCCATTTCCCGGGACGTGTCGTTCACCGCGGAGGCGACACCCTGCTTCTCGTCGGGCACCGCCCCCATGATTGCCGACGTCGTCGGCGCCGTGCAGATTCCGATGCCGGTTGCCAATATCAGTGTGGGCCAGGCGAATTCCAGATATGAAGAGTGCAGGTTCAACCGGTACATGCACGCGAACCCGACCGCCATCAGCAGGGTGCCGATGAACAGCACGAGCCGCAGGCCCAGCTTGGGCACGTACCAGAACGATAGCGCCGAGAAAATGCCGAGCGGCACCATGAACGGGCCGAAGGAGATCGCCGTCGTCAGGGCCGAGTAGCCCATGATCTGTTGCACGTATTGCATGCCGATGTAGAAGAAACCGAACGTGGCGCCGAACAGGATGACGATCGCGGCGACACCGGTGGCGAAATTCGGGTCGGCGAACAACCGGACGTCGAGCAGCGGTTGCCTGTCGCGCCGGGCGAGGCGCAGCTCGACGGCACCGAACCCCGCCGCGAGCACCGCCCCCGCGACGAGCCCGCCCCAGACCAGGGGGTTGCTCCATCCGTGGGTCGGCGCCTCCAGGATCGCCGCCACGGCGATCGCCACCGCGGCACCGACCAGGATCGCGCCCAGCCCATCGATCCGGGGGGCGCCGCTGTCGCGCGACGAGGCGACGGTGCACGCCAGCGCGAAGATCACCAGACCGGCGACGCCCAGCGACCAGAAGATCGCGTGCCAGTCCCAAAAGCGAAGCAGCACGCCGGAACCGATCATGCCCAGCACGCCGCCGGATCCGGCGGTGCCCGCCCAGATCCCGACCGCCTTGGTGCGCTCGGCTTTTGGATAGGCCACGCTCAGCAGCGACAACGTCGCCGGCATCACGAAGGCGGCGCCGATTCCGGCCACCGCACGGCCGGCGATGATCTGCGCCGGGCTGTGCAGCATCGCCGGGGCCATCGAGCCGACCGAGAAGACCACCAAGCCGATCAGCAGGGCGCCGCGCCTGCCGTAGCGGTCGCCGATCGCGCCCGCGGGCAACAGCAGGCACGCCAGGGCCACGGTGTACCCATCGACGATCCAGTTCAGCTGCGACTGGGTGGCCGAGGTGGCCACCGCGAGGTCTCCCAGCGCGGTGTTCAGCGCCGTCATCGACGCGACAACGAGGGCGACTCCCATGCAGGCGACCGCCAGCGTCCAGTTTCGCGCTCGGGGACTATTGCCGATGCTGACTGCATCAGTACGCTGGTCAGGCCGGACCAGGGTTTCGACCATGCTGCGCCTCCTCACGGTGGCGTTGGGAAGTTTCGAGACCGATAGTCTTGTAGGTAGACCGATAGTCTCGTTCCCAAACAGGGAGGTGGGTCACATCACTGGCAGCACCAGCGACCCCCGCCCGGCGCGCTCGCGGGCGCGTTTACTCGAGGCCGCCGCCACGCTGCTGAGTTCCGGTGGTCCCAGCGCGGTGACCGTCGACGCGGTCACCCGCACGGCCAATGTGGCCAGAGCCACGTTGTATCGCCACTTCCCCAGCGGAAACGATTTGCTGGCAGCGGCTTTCAACAGCCTCATCCCGCCCTCGCCCACGCCGCCGGCCGAGGGTTCGCTGCGCGACCGCCTGGTGGCGGTGGTGCTGGCGCAGGCCGAGTCGGTGGCGCAGGCGCCGGCGCTGATGACGGCCATGTCGTGGTTGTCCATGGGTCGGGACCTGGACGAGATGCCGGAACCCCGCGACTGCGCCGTAAACAGCACGGCCATCACGACGCTGCGTGAACGCATCGCCCAGCAGTACGCCGCGCCGTTCGACGCCATCTTCGACAGCCCGGAGGCCGCCGAGCTCGGCGAGGTGGACCGCTCCCGGGCCATCGCACTGCTCATCGGCCCGCTGGTGCTGGGGCGCCTTTCCACCCTTCCCGACTTCGATTACCGCGAGTGCGCGCTCGCGGCGGTCGACGGTTTCCTCTATGTACAGCGCGCACACAGCCGGGCCGGCGCGGCGAGCGTCGAATCGGCGGGTGCCTGAGGCCGGCGACGGCCGCTGACCAGCGGGTTGACCGCCGGGCGGGGCCGCGCCCGTGGCGTTCGGCCGGGATTTGGCCAAACCCATGATCTAGGGCATACTGTTCAGGTTGCCTTGGGCCGGGTTTGCGCCTGGTCGGGCATACGACCAGCGCCCAAACGGGCGCGTCCGGTCCCATCCTTGGAGCGCGACAAATTTTGCCGCGGTCCAGGCTGCGTGAGGGTGACACACCCGACCGCGGGGGCCGGTGGACCACGACAGGTAAACAGCGGCGCAGTATCCGGCGCGACGCTCGATCGGCCCAGGGTTGGCCCGGGCTCGATGAGCGCGCTGGGAGCACCAGGTCCGGACACGGATTTTTGTAAGTTGGAGTGAGGGTAGGAGAAGCGTGGCGGGACAAAAGATCCGCATCAGGCTCAAGGCCTACGACCATGAGGCCATCGACGCATCGGCGCGCAAAATCGTCGAGACCGTCGTCCGCACGGGTGCCAGTGTCGTAGGTCCGGTGCCGCTGCCGACTGAGAAGAACGTGTATTGCGTCATCCGCTCTCCGCATAAGTACAAGGACTCGCGGGAGCACTTCGAGATGCGTACTCACAAGCGGTTGATCGACATCCTCGACCCGACGCCGAAGACGGTCGACGCGCTGATGCGCATCGACCTTCCGGCGAGTGTCGACGTCAACATCCAGTAGGGGCTTGGTGAACTCATGGCAAGAAAAGGCATTCTGGGTACCAAGCTGGGCATGACGCAGGTGTTCGACGAGAACAACCGGGTCGTCCCGGTGACGGTCGTCAAAGCGGGGCCCAACGTGGTCACCCGCATCCGCACACCCGAGCGCGACGGCTACAGCGCCGTCCAGCTGGCGTACGGCGAGATCAGCCCCCGCAAGGTGAACAAGCCGGTGACCGGTCAGTACAGCGCCGCGGGCGTGAACCCGCGTCGGCACCTGGCCGAATTGCGGCTGGACGACGAGGCCGCGACCAGCGAATACGAAGTCGGCCAGGAGCTGACGGCGGAGATCTTCGCCGACGGCGCCTATGTCGACGTGACCGGTACCTCCAAGGGCAAGGGCTTCGCCGGCACCATGAAGCGCCACGGCTTTCGCGGCCAGGGCGCCAGCCACGGTGCGCAGGCGGTGCACCGCCGTCCCGGTTCCATCGGCGGCTGCGCCACCCCCGCGCGCGTCTTCAAGGGCACCCGGATGGCCGGCCGGATGGGTAACGACCGGGTGACCGTGCAGAACCTGGTGGTGCACAAGGTTGATGCCGAGAACGGCGTGCTGCTGATCAAGGGTGCGGTCCCCGGCCGTACCGGTGGGCTCGTGGTGGTCCGCAGCGCGATCAAACGAGGTGAGAAGTAATGGCTCTCAAGATCGACGTCAAGACGCCCGACGGCAAGGTCGACGGCTCCGTCGAACTGCCGGCCGAGTTGTTCGACGCCCCGGCCAACATCGCGCTGATGCACCAGGTGGTCACCGCGCAGCGGGCGGCGGCGCGCCAGGGCACGCACTCGACCAAGACCCGCGGCGAAGTCAGCGGCGGTGGACGTAAGCCGTACCGGCAGAAGGGAACCGGTCGTGCCCGTCAGGGTTCGACGCGGGCCCCGCAGTTCACCGGTGGTGGCGTCGTGCACGGTCCCAAGCCGCGCGACTACGCCCAGCGCACCCCCAAGAAGATGATCGTCGCCGCGTTGCGCGGCGCGTTGTCGGACCGGGCGCGCAACGGCCGCATTCATGCGGTCACCGAGCTGGTGTCGGGCCAGACGCCGTCGACCAAGAACGCCAGGGCGTTCCTGGGCACGCTGACCGACCGCAAGAAGGTGCTGATCGTGATCGGCCGCAGCGACGAGGCCGGCGCCAAGAGCGTGCGCAACCTGCCCGGTGTGCACATCCTGACGCCCGACCAGCTCAACACCTATGACGTGCTGCGCTCCGACGACGTGGTGTTCAGCGTTGAGGCGCTCAACGCCTACATCAGTGCCCAGGCGGGCGCCGGCACCGCTAGCACCGAGGAGGTAACGGCGTAGATGGCGACCATCACCGACCCCCGCGACATCATCCTGGCCCCGGTCATCTCGGAAAAGTCCTACGGCCTCCTGGATGAGAACGTGTACACCTTTGTGGTGCACCCCGAT
>NZ_LZJF01000101.1 GCF_001666835.1 Mycobacterium sp. E3251
CGAGCAGCACGATGGTGCCGGCCGTCGGGATCAGCAGCACGAACGCCGAGAAGGCGGTCCAGTTGCGACCACCGAAGGCTGCAATGCCCAGGGTGTAGGGAATCCGGGCCAGGCCGCCGACCAGGGTGGCGACGGCGCCCAGCAGCAGCTTGTCGCCGGCGGAGAAGCCGTAGACGTGCGCGGGCATGAACAGCGCCATGACGGGCCACAGCGTCCAGATCGAGAAGGCGACGTGGTCGCCCGCGATGGTGCACAACAGATTGCGGCGCGCGATCTTCTTGTTGCCGGCCTCCCAGGCCGCCGTGTCTTCTGGATTCCAGTCCGCGATGTGGTGATTGCGGGCCATCCGAGTGTCGCCTTTCGTCACGGGGCGGTGCTCACTTCCGGCCGACTGTCGTTGAATCCGGTTGTGCGCCTTGGGATGGCGAGAGCAGGCCGACCGGAGCCGTGTCGATGACACTGCGCGAGGTGGCGTGCATAAGATTCCCTCTCGTCAGGCCCCATTCAGCCGCACAACGGGAAGAAGAGTGGGCGCCCCGAATGAAGAGGGATGCCCCGCCGTGCATTTCGATGCTCACATTCGAGACACGGTTGGGTCAACTCAATCCGGCCCGGATCGGCTGTAAGTTGATTACCAGTTGTCTGGTAAAACCCTGTAGGCCGCAAACACCGAAATGGCCGCCCGTTTCAAGTGATTCGGGCCGATCCCGCGATTCTATGTGAGCTGGAATACATTCCGGCTAGGAAAACGGCAAGACCGCGACGCCGGACTGAGGCTGGGCGCCCACCAGAACCCTCGGGCGTGACCAGTGCAGGCGCACCGACTGTCCGGGGCGCACCTGGGCGATTTTGTCGATGTCCTCGTCGACCACCACGCCCACCACCGGGTAGCCGCCGGTTACCGGGTGGTCGGGCCCGAGGATTACCGGTAAACCGTTGGGCGGCACCTGAATCGCGCCGCGGGCGGTGCCCTCGCTGGGCAGCTGGCGGTCCGGGTAGCGGTACTGCAGGGGGCGGCCGACCAACCGCATTCCCACGCGATCGCTGCGATCGGATGCCACCCAATCGTTGTGCACCAGGACATCGGGGTCGACGAACCAATCGTCGCGCGGCCCGGGCACCACCGCCAGCTCGACCGTGTTGCCGGTGATCGCCGCCACCGGCGCCTGATCGAGTTCGGGGTAGTCGGGGGTGTGCTGGCCGACCGGGAGCTGATCGCCCGCCCGCAGCGGCGACGGGCCGATGGCCGACATCACGTCGTAACTGCGCGAGCCGAGCACGGGCTCCACGGCGAACCCGCCCCGCACCGCCAGGTACGTCCGCAGCCCGGCGCGGGGAGTGCCCAGGGTGATCGTTTGGCCATCGCGAACGTGCTGAATACTGTTGGTGCCGAACTCAATTCCGTTGACGGTCGGGTTGGCGTCGGCTCCCGTCACGGCGATGTCGATGTCGCCGCCCCGGACCCTTGCCGCGAAACCGCCGAACGTCACCTCGACGGTCGCGCGGTCATCGGGGTTGGCCACCAGGCGGTTGGCCAACTGGTGTGCGCGACGGTCGGCGGCCCCGGACCGGCTCACGCCGAGGTGGGCGAGTCCGGGCCGGCCCAGGTCCTGGACGACGGCGAGCGGTCCGGTGCGAAGAACCTCCAGGGTGCTCACGGCGATCTCCTTAACTCAGACGGCCCGGAACTGAACCCACATGCCCTGCGTCAGCAGCGCCGGCTCGGGCCGTTCGAGGTCCCACAGGACCGCGTCGGTGCGGCCGATCAGTTGCCAGCCGCCGGGCGACTGGCGCGGGTATATCGCGCTGAATTCACCGGCGAGGCCGACCGAGCCGGCGGGCACCGAGGTGCGTGGCTCGCCACGGCGCGGCACCCTAAGGCGGGCGTCACCGTCGACCAGGTACGCGAAACCCGGGGCGAACCCGCTGAATCCGACCCGCCACAGCGAACCGGTGTGTGCGTCGATCACCTGCGGGATGGTCAGCCCGGTGTGGCCGGCGACCTCCGCGAGGTCCGGGCCGTCGTAGACGACGTCGATGACCACATCGGCACGGCGATCCGGCGCGGCGAGCTCCTCGGCGGTGACGCGCATCTTGCGCAGCCGCTGGCGGATCACCCCTTGGCGGCGGGGACCGTCCAGCTTCACCAGAACCGTGCGGGCGGCCGGGACGACGTCGACGACGCCGGGCAACGCCTCGGCGCGCAAATGCGCCGCCCACGCCAATACCTCGGCGGTGCTGCCGCATTGCAGCATCAGCGCGTTGTCGCCGAAGTCCAGAACCGTGTTGCCGACCAGCTCCGTCGGCAGGCCCTTGGACACGTTGTCGGTAAGGTCCGTCACGCTCATTACTCGACGGTAACCTCCCCATCGCCGACCGGGCGAGGGGCGAGCGACGGATTTTCGAACACTGCCAGAGCTGCCTTAGCAAACACTCAAACGCCGCTGGCGCGCACGCGATCTAACCGAGGATTTTGCCCAGTTGCGGGGGGAGTTGGTCGGCGACCAAGGGGTAGCTCAGCGGCGAGGAAAAGGCGATCGCGCCGGCCTGCTCCTTGGTGGTGAAGATGTGCCGGTTCTGCGCGGTGGCCTGGGAGGCCGCCACGTCGGGGTCGGCGAGCAATGCCTTTTGGTCGTCGGGGTTCTCGGTTGTCCAGATGACCACATCGGCGGAATCGAGCACCGCCCTGACGTGATCGCGCGGGATGACGGCGCGGTGGTCGGTGCCGAACGGTTTGATGCTGTCGGCGATCACCAGCCCCATCTGGTTCAGGAAGTCGGTGCGCCAGCCGGCCATGGTCGCGACGACGGTGCCCTGCCAGAGCGTGCCCTGCATCAGCAACGCCTTCTTGCCGGTCCAGGCCGGGTGTTCCTTGGCGACGGCGGTGAATTTCTGGTCTACGGCGGCGATCAGCGACTTCATCTGGTCGGCCTGGAAGACCGCCTGGCCGATGGCGGTGGCCTGCTCCTTCCACGGTTCGAAGAAGGCGTCGCCGTCCGACTGCGGCAGGGTCGGTGCGATCGCGGAGAGCTTCTGATAGGTGTCGGCGTCCACGCCCGCGTTGGTGGCCACGATCAAATCCGGTTTGAGGCCCGCGATCTGGTCGACCGGAATCCCGTTGTCGAGGTTCAGCACCACCGGCTGCGCCCCGCCGAGCCTGGGCTGGGCCCACGGCCACACCGCGAACGGCTGGTCACCGAACCAGTTGGTCACCGCGATCGGCACCACGCCGACCGCGAGCAGGTCGTCCTGCTCGGTATAGCCGGCACTGACCACGCGCTTGGGGGGTTCCTTGACCACGGTCTGCCCGAACAGGTGGTTGATGGTCACCGATTTGCCGCCGGAGGCATCGGACGACGGTTTGCCCGACGAGCACGCCGCCGGGGCCCCGGCGGCCGCGGCGCCCGTCGCAGCCCCTGCGAGCTGCAAGAATCCCCGTCGATTCCAACCCTGACGCATCGCGTGAGATTATCGCGTTCCCTGCCCGCCGGGGCATCGCCGCGCGGTTGCGCGCTCAGCCCAGCGGCATGCCGGCGTCCAGGAAGTCCAGCGCCCGATAGATGGTTTCGGCCGTTTTCGGCGCGCTGTCGAACGCCGCCATCATGGCCCCGACCATCGCGCCGACGTACACGCGGACCTCGAAATCGGTTGCGTCACGGCCGATCCGGCGACCGATGGCCTCCGCCATGACGTTCACGGTGCGGTAGTACTCGTCGTAGAGGGCGGCCTTGAGCTCGGGTATCGAGAAGATCAGCCGCTGACGGGTGTTCTCGAACTCCAATTGCTCGGGCGATAGACCGGCCATCGTCGTGGCGTAGGCGCGGCGGATGGCTTGGCTCGGCGACAGCTCCGGCGGCTGGGCTTCGAACGCGGCAAGGATCAGCGGATCGAGGTCGTCGGCCAGCAGCAGCGACTCCTTGGATCCGAAGTACCGGAAGAACGTGCTGGGTGACACATCCGCGGCGTCGGCGATCTGTTCGACGGTGGTGGCGCCGTAGCCGTTCGCGTCGAACAACCGCAACGCCTCGCGGCGGAGGGCATGGCGGGTCTTGATCTTCTTGCGTTCCCGCAGCCCGAGGGGCTGGTCAGTCGCCTGCATGGGGCGATTCTCCCGCATTTCGGGTGCGAAAAGGTCCGACAAAGTTGTTACAGCGGCCCAGGGGCCGTTGCGAGATCCACGTATCTCCGGCGTAACTGTGGCCACGCGGCCCGGTAACAGTCCTTTCCTAACGTCGGGGCGTGACTACCACGACCTCTGAAGATCAGATCGCCCCGGTCCTGGCGCCCGCGCCTCCTCGCCCGCGCCACCGGGGCGGGCACTGGATCGACGACTGGCGGCCCGAAGACCCCGCGTTCTGGGAGACGACCGGCAAGCCGATCGCCCGCCGCAACCTGATCTTCTCGATCTTCGCCGAGCACGTCGGATTCAGCGTGTGGATGCTGTGGAGCATCGTGGTGGTCCAGATGACCGCGGGACCCCACGGGCATCCGTCCGCGTCCGGCTGGGCGCTGACGGCCAGCCAGGCGCTGTGCCTGGTCGCCGTCCCGAGCGGGGTCGGCGCCTTCCTGCGCCTGCCGTACACCTTCGCGGTCCCGCTCTTCGGCGGTCGCAACTGGACGACGATCTCGGCCGCGTTGTTGCTGATCCCGTGCGTGCTGCTGGCCTGGGCGGTCAGCCATCCCGGCCTCTCGTTCGGCGTCCTGGTGGCGGTCGCCGCGACCGCAGGCTTCGGTGGCGGCAACTTCGCCTCGTCGATGGCCAACATCTCGTTCTTCTACCCGGAGAAGGACAAGGGCTGGGCGCTGGGCCTCAACGCGGCCGGCGGCAACATCGGCGTCGCGGTGGTGCAGAAGATCATCCCGCCCATCGTCGTCGCCGGCGGCGGGGTGGCGCTGGCGCGCGCCGGCCTGTTCTACGTGCCGCTGGCCGTGGCGGCCGCGGTGTGCGCGTTTCTCTTCATGAACAACCTGTCCGAGGCGAAGGCGGACGTGCGGCCGGTCTGGCAGTCGCTGCGGCATCCCGACACCTGGGTCATGTCGCTGCTCTACATCGGCACGTTCGGCTCGTTCATCGGCTACTCGGCGGCCTTCCCGACCCTGCTCAAGACGGTGTTCGGTCGGGGTGACATCGCTTTGACCTGGGCATTCCTCGGTGCGGCGATCGGCTCGGTCATCCGGCCCCTCGGCGGCAGACTCGCCGACCGGATCGGCGGCGCGCGGATCACCGCGGTCAGCTTCGTCATGCTCGCCGCGGGCGCCACGGCGGCGCTGTGGTCGGTCAACGCCAAGAATCTGCCGCTGTTCTTCGCCAGCTTCATGTTCTTGTTCGTCGCGACCGGCATCGGCAACGGTTCGACCTACCGGATGATCTCGAGGATCTTCGCGATCAAGGGGCAGCTCGCCGGCGGCGATCCCGACACCATGGCGCACATGCGGCGCCAGGCCGCCGGCGCCCTGGGCGTGATCTCGTCGATCGGCGCCTTCGGCGGTTTCGTCGTGCCGCTGGCGTACGCCTGGTCGAAATCACACTTCGGCAGCATCGAACCCGCGCTGCGGTTCTACGTGGGCTTCTTCCTGGCCCTGCTGGTGGTCACCTGGTACTGCTACCTGCGAAAGGGCAACGCCTACCACGCGCTGGCACGGGCCGGGGTGTAACCCGCCCTTCAGCTCGACGGCTTCTGCTTACCGCCGTAACCCTCCCAGGGGCTGTAGTCGGCGATCAGTTCCTCCTGCGGAGGTCGCTGGTCAACCGGCACATGCTGCAGGTTGATCCGGATCCGATACCAGATCGAACTCGGGCCCCGCATGCCGTCGACCAGGACGTCGACCGGTTGCAACAGGCGAGACGCGTCCGGGTGGCGGTCGCGCCAGGTGTCCAGCGCGGCCAGCGCCTCGTCCTTGGTCTTGGTGCGGGCGATCTCGATAAGCGGCATCACCGACCGGCGCCGGCCGTCGGACGTGCCCGATCCCTTCGGCGCGCGCTCGGGGGGACCCATCTCCTCGGCCAGCACCAGCAGCCGGTCGAGCTCGCCGACCGCGTCGTCCATCCCCGCCCACGGGTCACCCATCGCGGCGAACCGGCCGGGCACGGTGTCGATGGTGAATTCCTCGGGAAGGCGCTCGGTGACTTCGTCCCACAGCAGCGGCGTCGACACCCGGGCGTCCGGAGTCGCCCGCACCGAGTACGCCGACGCGACCGTGCGGTCCTTGGCGTTCTGGTTGAAGTCGACGAACACCCCTTCGCGTTCTTCCTTCCACCACCGGCTGGTCGCCGCGTCGGGCGCCCGCCGCTCGACCTCGCGGGCCACGGTCTGGGCGGCCAGCCGCACCTGCCGGAATTCCCAGCGGGGGGCGATCCGCGCGTAGATGTGAAAACCGCGGCTCCCGGAAGTCTTCGGCCACGCGGTCAGGCCGTAGTCCTCCAGCACCTCGCGGGCCACCAGCGCGACGTCGACGATCCGCCGCCAGGGGACCCCGGGCATCGGATCCAGGTCGACCCGCAGTTCGTTGGGATGGTCGAGGTCGTCGGCCAGCACCGGGTGCGGGTTGAGGTCGACGCAGCCCAAGTTGACCGCCCATGCCAGGCCGGCGGCGTCGTGGATGACGGCCTCGGCGGCCGAAGTGCCCCGCGCGTAGCGCAATTCGGCGACGTCCACCCAGTCGGGCCGATTCTTCGGCGCGCGCTTCTGAAACACCGCTTCCTCGGAAATCCCCTTGACGAAGCGCTTGAGGATCATCGGCCGGCCGGCAACGCCGCGCAGCGCCCCCTCGGCCACGGACAGGTAGTAGCGGACCAGGTCGAGTTTGGTGTGCGGCCCCGCGCCGCCGTGGGCTTCGAACACCACCTTGTCCGGGTGGGTGATCGTGACCTGACGCCCGGCCACCTCGAGCGAAACCGGACCCATGTTCATCATCGTAAGTCGGTGGGTACTTACCCCTCGGAATGCGACGGACGTCACATAGGGTGGATGGATGCCTAATCTGATTGGCCTGCCCGGGCAGGCGGTTGCCAAGGTTCAGCAGTACCTGGAACGTGGCTCGGCTGAATTGCACTACGTGCGCAAGATCTTCGAGGCGGGCGCCTTCCGGCTGGAACCGCCGCAGAACTACGCCGCGATGGCGAACGACATCTACAAGTGGGGCGAGTTCGGCATGCTGCCGTCGCTGAACGCCCGACGCCACCCCGACCGCGCGGCGTGCATCGACGAAGACGGCGAGTTCTCCTTCAAGGAGCTCGATGACGCGGCCCACGCGGTGGCCAACGGCCTGCTCGAGATGGGCGTCAAGGGCGGCGACGGGGTCGCGATCCTGGCGCGCAACACCCGTTGGTTCCTGATCGCGTACTTCGGCGCCGCCCGGGTCGGTGCCCGCATCATCCTGCTCAACAGCGAGTTCTCCGGCCCGCAAATCAAAGAGGTGGCCGAACGCGAGGGCGCCAAGCTGATCATCTACGACGACGAATACACCAAGGCCGTCAGCAAGGCCGAGCCGGAACTGGGCTTCCTGCGCGCGCTGGGCACCAACCCCGACGCCGACGAGCCGTCGGGCAGCAAGGACGAAACGCTGGCCGACCTGATCGAGCGCAGCAGCAAGGAACCCGCCCCCAAGGCGAGCAAGCACTCGTCGATCATCATCCTGACCAGCGGTACCACCGGCACCCCGAAGGGGGCGAACCGCAGCACCCCGCCGACGCTGGCGCCGATCGGGGGCATCCTGTCGCACGTGCCGTTCAAGGCCAACGAGGTGACCTCGCTGCCGGCCCCGATGTTTCACGCGCTGGGTTTTCTGCACGGCACCATCGCGATGTTCCTCGGGTCGACGCTGGTGCTGCGGCGCAAATTCAAGCCGCCGCTCGTCCTCGAGGACATCGAGAAGCACAAGGTGACCGCCATGGTGGTGGTGCCGGTCATGCTGTCGCGGATCCTCGACGCCGTCGAAAAGATGGACAAGAAGCCGGACCTGTCCAGCCTGAAAATCGTGTTCATCTCCGGCTCGCAGCTGGGCGCCGAGCTGGCCAGCCGCGCGCTGAAGGATCTCGGCCCGGTCATCTACAACATGTACGGCTCGACCGAGATCGCTTTCGCCACCATCGCGGGACCGAAGGACCTGGAGAAGAACGCGTCCACGGTCGGCCCGGTGGTCAAGGGCGTGAAGGTCAAAATCCTCGACGACAACGGCAAGGAGAAGCCGCAGGGTGAGGTCGGGCGCATCTTCGTCGGCAACGCCTTCCCGTTCGAGGGCTATACCGGCGGCGGCCACAAGCAGATCATCGACGGCCTCATGTCGTCCGGTGACGTCGGCTATTTCGACGAGGACGGGCTGCTGTACGTCAGCGGCCGCGACGACGAGATGATCGTCTCCGGCGGCGAGAACGTGTTCCCCGCTGAGGTCGAGGACCTGATCAGCGGGCACCCCGAAGTGGTCGAGGCGACCGCGATCGGCGTCGAGGACAAGGAGTGGGGACACCGGCTGCGCGCCTTCGTCGTGAAGAAGGACGGCTCCGACGTCGACGAGGACACCATCAAGCATTACGTCCGCGACCATCTCGCCCGCTACAAGGTGCCGCGCGAGGTGGTCTTCCTGGACGAGCTGCCGCGTAACCCGACGGGCAAGATCCTCAAGCGCGAGTTGCGTGAGATGGAGGTCGACTAGCCGCTGTCCCCGGTCGGGGTCAGCGCCGGTCTTTGATGGCGCGGGTGATCTGTGCCGCGAGTTTGGGGTCGACCAGCAGCTGGTCGATGAGCGCGGTGAGGACCTCCTGTCCGGTCACCCGGGCGACTCCCAGGCGATCCGCGGCCTCGCGCTGCCAAATGTCGAGGGCGCGGTGGGTGGCCGCCGGAAGGTCGACGGTGCGGCGCGTCCGCTGGCCCCGGCCCGCCTGGTTGGCCGCCGGCTGGCTGACGATCCGGTGGGCGCCCTGCTGCCCGAGCCCGGTGAGGCGCTCGGTCGGCGCGGCGTCTCCTGCCGGTGTGGCCGACGGACCGGGGCCCCGGAACGTTCCGGCGCCGGGTCCGATGTGGCTGGGGTTGAAGTTCACTGCGGCGGTCGTCCTCCGATGAGTGGCCAATCAGTAAATCAGCGCTCGAGTGTGACAATACTGATTCTTCCACCGACGACGGCGTAAGTCGCGCCGCCGGGCCGCGGACCGGCCGCGCCGATGGCAGGCGCCGCAGCAGGGGTTTCTTACAGCAAATTTGTGCGGATAGCTGTCCACGCGCTGATGGGCGCCGGGAATTGCGATGGAAGAATTCGGTTCGGCGGGGGATTTGGTGTCGTAATTCAGCGGATCCGCTGATACGGAGGCGTGCAAACCAGTATGTCAGTAGATGGCTCTCTACCAGCATAAATTCGGAAGCTCCGTAAGTCAGTAGCCGCCGATTTCCTGATTTATGGAAATCCTTAATCGACTGAATTGCGATCCGCACAGAGGAATTGACCCATTTGTTACATAATTCACAGCGTCATTTCCGTGTAGCAACGTTGTTTGCCGGGAAAGTTCTGGCTAACGTTTTGTTTGTCGGCATCAGGTCCTGGAAGGAGCTTGCGATGGCGATCTCTGCACGATCGTTACGCGGCCCGGCCGTGGGCGCACTGGGTGCTTCAGCGGTGGCGGGAGCGCTGCTGTTCGGTGCCAGCCCCGCCGCACAGGCGGCCCCGGTACCAGGTCCCGACACCAGCTTCACCACCGCCGGTCCGCACGGTACGCCCGGGGGGCCCGGCATCATTCCCGACCGTCCAGGCGGGGGTCATGGCGGTCATGGATGGGGCGGCCACGGATGGGGCGGCGGAGGTCACCCCGGTTGGGGTTCGGGCAGCCGCGGATTCTGGGCCCCCGGGCACTGGTGGAACTGGTGGTGGTGAACCACCTCCCCGTGGCAACCGGTCAACCTCGACGTGCCGATCCATTTCTAGGTTGACCGGCCCACGGGATGGGGGGGAACCATGCCGGCCTGACCACCCCTCAGGTCGGCATGGCCCTCTCTCCCCGGGTCAAATCGGAAGTGGCAGTTAGGGATCGCGGGGAAGCCCGAGCAGTCGCTCGGCGATGATGTTCAGCTGCACCTCGGAGGTGCCGCCATAGATGGTCGTGGCCCGGCTCGCCAACAGATATTCGCCCCATTTGCCGGGTAGCTCGCCGGTGTCGCCGATGGCGGCGTCGGTGCCGAACGAGGACACCGCGAACTCCGCGTAGCCCTGGCCGGTGCGCATCGAGAGCAACTTGGAGATGGCAGCGGACGGCATGGCATCCCCGCCGGCCAGAGTCAACAGCGTGGAGCGCAGATTCAGCACCTTGGCGGCGTGACCCTCGGCGATCAACTGACCGGCTCGGTGTTGTGCGATCGGGTCGAACTGCCCGTCGCGAACGAACTCGACGAACTGGCCCAGAGTGGCCAGGAAGTTCGCCTCGCTACTGCCGATGGAAACGCGTTCCGCGGTAAGGGTGTTGCGGCTGACCTCCCACCCCCGGTTCACTTCGCCCAGCACGCATTCGTCCGGCACGAACACGTCGTCGATGTAGACGGTGTTGAACATCGCGTTCCCGGTCAGCTCGCGCAGCGGCTTCACCTCGACGCCTTCGCTCTTCATGTCCAGGAGGAAGTAGGTGATCCCGTTGTGCTTCGGAGCGTTCGGGTCGGTCCTCGCCAGCAGAGCGCCCCACTGGGAGAGCTGCGCCGCCGTCGTCCAGATCTTTTGGCCGGTGATGCGCCAGCCGCCGTCCGTTCGGGTGGCCTTGGTGCTCAGCCCGGCCAGGTCCGATCCGGCTCCCGGCTCGGAGAACAGCTGACACCAGATCATGTCGCCGCGGAAGGTCGGCGGCAGGAAACGCTGTTTCTGCTCTTCGGTCCCGAACGCGACGATCGACGGGATGATCCACGTCGCAATGCCCATCTGTGGGCGCTTGACCCGGCCGGCGGTGAACTCCTGGGCGATGATGATCTGCTCGACCGGGCTGGCGGCGCGGCCCCACGGTCTCGGCAGGTGCGGCAGCGTCCAGCCGCCCTCGGCGACGGCGACCTTGCGCTCGGCGCGCTCCATCGCCTTGAGCGCGGCCACTTCGGCCTGGATCTCCTCCCGCAGCTTCTCGGTGTCGGGGTCGAGGTCGATGTCGACCGCCCGCACCCCGGTGCTGGTCGCGGTGTGCACCACCTTCTGCGGGTACTCCGAGTTGCGGCCGAACGAGGCGGCCAGCATCAGCGCCCGGCGGTAGTACACGTTCGTGTCGTGCTCCCACGTGAAGCCGATCCCGCCGTGCACCTGAATGCAGTCCTGAGCGCACCGTTGAGCGGCCGCCGGCGCCAGTGTCGCCGCGACGGCGGCAGCGAACTCAACCTTGGAACCCGTTATATCCCAACCGTTTTCGCGCGCCTCGTCGATAGCGCGGGCAGCGTCCCACACCGCCGCGGTGGCCCGCTCGGTATCGGCGATCATCTCGGCGCACTTGTGCTTGATGGCCTGGAACTGACCGATCGGCCTGCCGAACTGCTCACGGATCTTGGCGTACTGGGACGCGGTGTCGGTCGCCCAGCGCGCCACCCCGATCGCCTCGGCGGACAGCAGCGTCGTCATCAGCGCGTGCGCTGTCGCCATGCTCAGGTTGCACAACGCGGCGTCAGCCTCGATCTCGACGGCGTTGGCCCGAACGTGGGCGACGGGCCGCAGCGGATCAAGGCTTTTCACGGGCTCGATCTCAAGCTCCTCCGCGCGCACCACCACCCATTCCTCGCCGCTGTCGATCGCGACCGGGAGCACCAGCACGGAGGCCTGCGCAGCCGCCGGAACCGCGCGGACCTCGCCGCGCAGCACCAGTGTGTCGCCCTGGCGCGTGGCGGTCAGTCCGCAGCAGTCCATCGCGTAGGCGGCGATGGCGGCGCCGGAGGCCAACTCGGAGAGCACCTTCGCGTTCGGGTCGTTGGCAGAGATCAGTGCGCTGGCGATCGCCGACGGCACAAAGGGGCCCGGCACCGCACCGTAGCCGAACTCGGCCAGCACGACGGCCAACTCGAGGATGCCGAAACCCTGCCCGCCCACGGACTCGGCTAGATGCAGACCCTGCAGGCCTTGCTCGGCCGCGGCCCGCCAGTACGGCGGGGGATTGTCGATGGGTGTCTCCATTGCCGCGTGCAACGTCTCCGACGGCGCGATGCGCGCCACCAGCGACCGCACCGAATCGGCCAGGTCTTGATGCTCAGGAGTGATAGCGATCGGCATTGGTCGCCTTCCCATGCTTTAGGGGTTCGCCTTGGCCAGGCACCCTCCAAACTAACAACCGGTCGGTTGGTTGACTACCGGGGTCGCCGGGCGTGCCAGACCCAATGGTGTCCGTGGTGGTGGGCTCCTCAGTGGAACCGCTTGGCGATCCACTTCGCGATGATGTCGGCCTGCTCCCCACGAGCGCCCGGGGTGGTGAAGTAGTGGTCGGTGTCGATCGACGCCTGCGTCTTGTCGGGGCCGGCGAGCGCGACGAAAATCCGTTGGGCATCGGACGGAAAGACCCCGGTATCGGCCTCGGCGTTGATCACCAGGGCGGGACAGCTGATCCGGGCCAAATGCGGTTCGGCCCTGGTCTGCGCCACCCGCAGGCTCCACATGCCCAGCCAGTTGCGCAGGGTGCAGGCGGCGGCGATGCCGTACGCCGACCGGTTCGCCTTGGCCGGAACACCCGCATAACACATGTTCGGTTGACGCCTGGTCGGCTCGATGCTGGCGTCGACCATGCGAGGATCGGCCCAGGTGCGCATGACGCTGAACGGGCGGTCGGAAAAGCCTGCTGCGCGAACGCGTTTGAGCTCCTGCTCGGCCCAGTCGGTGATGGCGTGGTTGCGTGCGGTCTGCGCCCGGCGATAACGGGTGAGGAACTCCGGTGAATACGGCGGCCCGTTGCGCTCGTTGAACAGGTCGAGGTCGGCATCGGTGGCGACGGGGTCGTTCTCGTCGACGACGGCACCATCCATCCAGGCCGTCAACACGTCGGGTCGGCCGGGGTGGGCGGCGGTGGCCACGTAGCCGTCGGCGGCCGGCAACTCCGTCAGGCCCGCGGCCGGACGCATCCCGTCCAGCGGGGTCACGTTCGGCTCCACGGCCTGCGACTGATATGCGGCCATCAATGATCCGCCGCCCGAGTTGCCGAGCAGCACAACGGTTTCCACTCCCTGCACTTCGCGCAGCCAGCGCACCCCCACGCCGATGTCGACCAGCGCGTGGTCGAGCAGGAAGCTGCTTTCGAAGCCGCGAAACCTGGTGTTCCAGCCCAGAAAGCCGACACCGCGGGTGGCCATGTAGTCGGCGAGGTAATGCTCGGAAAAGTCGATCTGGTAGTGCGTGGCGATCATCGCCACCTTCGGCTTGCGTCCCACCCCGCGGTAGTACAGCCCCTGGCAAGGATGCCCACCCGCGCCGGCGCGGCCGGCAGTGGGCGACGGCAGGCCGACAAACTCGCGGATAACCCCTGCGGCGTCGGTGTTAGGCGTCATCTCACCGGCCCTGTTGGCATCGGACATCTCGAAACAAACTTCAGGCCGATGTTAGATTCAGAAATACAACTTGGCCAGGACTTCAAGCCGGGGACCGAGGGGAGCCGCGCGATGATCAAGCCACACAACACCAACACGGAATTCGAACTCGGCGGGATCAACCACGTCGCGCTGGTCTGCTCGGACATGGCTCGGACCGTGGAGTTCTACACCAAGGTCCTCGGCATGCCGTTGATCAAGTCCCTCGACCTGCCCGGGGGGGCGGGCCAGCATTTCTTCTTCGACGCCGGCAACGGCGACTGCGTCGCATTCTTCTGGTTCGCCGACGCCCCCGACCGGGTGCCCGGCATCTCGTCGCCGGGCGCCATCCCCGGTATCGGCGACATCACCAGCGCGGTGAGCACCATGAACCATCTCGCATTCCACGTGCCGGCCGAAAAGTTCGATGCCTACCGCCAGCGGCTCAAGGACAAAGGGGTGCGCGTCGGCCCGGTGCTCAACCATGACGAGAGCCCGATGCAAGTGTCCGCGACGGTGCATCCCGGGGTGTACGTGCGGTCGTTCTACTTCCAGGACCCCGATGGCATCACCCTCGAATTCGCATGCTGGGTCAAAGAATTCGATGCCACCGATGCTCAGGCCGTGCCCAAGACCGCGGCGGACCGCCGACCTCCGGTGGTCGCCGGCCGCCCGTGACCGACGGCATCCTGACCGACGCGCAGATCGCGGCGCTCACGCCCCAGCAGCGACGGCAGCTCATTTCTCGGCTCGAACAGCCCGTGGGCGACTTGATCGACCCGGCGCTGCTGGCCAGGGTGCGGCGCATCCGGTTGAGTCTGATGGTCGGCGGCTCGATGGCGATGGTTCCCTGGCTGGGATACCTCTCGGTTACGTTGCCGGAGAACTATGTTGCCCACAACTGGCCCGTGACATGGGTGGGCTTCGACATTCTCCTGGTCGGATTCATGGTGGCGACGGCGGTGCTCGGGTACCTGCGTCGCCAGCTGCTGGTGCCGGCCGCGTTCACCACCGGGGTGTTGCTGATTTGCGACGCCTGGTTCGACCTGATGACGGCCGGACCCAAGGACGTCTGGCTGTCGGTGACTACCGCGCTGCTGGTCGAGGTGCCGCTGGCGGTGTTCCTGATCTTCAGCGCGCAACGGTTGATGCGGCTCACGATGATGCGGTTGTGGCTGCTGGACCCCGGCATGCGACTGTGGGAACTGCCGTTGTTCCCCTGAGGCGGCCGCGATTTGGCTCGGCGCGCCAGGCCGAAGCGCCGGACCCGTGCGTCGACCCGGTGAGGGTAAAGAAGATTACCGGCCTGGCGCCGCGATCGCACGAGATTGCGAATCTTCCTAAAACGCAGCAATCCTCACCTTCCTGTACTAACGTGCAATAACGGCGGCAGGGGGTACAAGCGACACCGTAAGTTCGGGCCAACATACGGAAATTCGTCGCAAAAGATCCCCGATACGAAATTGAATTCATGCTGTGCAGAAGGGCCATTACGGATGGCTCTTCCGCTACCCCCTTGCCGCACAACGGAATAGGCATCGCGAAGGGCGAGGATCAAGAAATGGTCGCACTCGGAAGCATCAGCGAATGGCAGCCACCGCACGGCCCACTGACCACCTGGATGGCCACACCCGCGGCGCACGAAGCGGCTCGCGCCGCACGGCGCAGCTATTCGGCCCCGAGTTATCAACAAAATCAACACCTCTGGACCGCTTACCACGGCAAGGCGCTCAACAGGCAGCTGCCCCGCCTGATGGTCGTGGCGTGGGATATTCCCGGTGTGTGTGACATGCCGGCGATGACGGCCGCGATCAATTCGCATGTCCGTAGGCAGGACACCTACCACAGCTGGTTTGAATTCGAGGAGGGCGTCATCGTCCGCCGGGTGATCGAGGACCCCGAGGTCATCGACTTCGCTCCCGTGGCGTTCGGACCGATGAGCCCCGACCAGGCGCGCACGCACGTCCTGGCCACGACACCCGAGACCCTCGGATGGGGTTGCTTCACATACGGAGTCGTCCAGGGGGCCGACCACTTCACGTTCTACGCCAGCGTCGACCACCTGCACATCGACGGCTTGTCCGCCGCACTGATTTTCCTCGACGTCCACCTGACATACCAGGAACTTGCGGCGGGCTCGCAAGTGCGTGAGCTCGCCGTGCCCCCCGAGGTCAGAAGTTATCGCGACTACGCGGCGCGGCAGCGCGAGAACGCGGCCGGCTTGACCATGTCCTCCCCGGAGATCAAGGACTGGATCGCGTTCGCGCGCGAGGCCGACGGCGACTGGCCGAGCTTTCCGCTGCCACTGGGCGACACGTGGGCCAGCTGCAAGGGTGATCTGTTGACGGTCGAGTTGTTGGACGCCGCGGGGACCGCGTCTTTCGACGCTGCCTGCTGCGCGGCCGGGGCCCGCTTCATCGGGGGAGTCTTGGCGTGTACAGCGTTGGCGGAGCGCGCATTGACCGGCAAGGAAACCTATTACGGATTCACGGCCAGGGACACCCGGACGCCGGGCATCGACACGATGACCGTGGGATGGTTCGCCAGCCTGATCCCGGTTTCCGTGCCGACGACCGGCGACTCGTTCCCCGAGGCAGCGCGGGCGGCACAGAAGTCTTTCGATGCCGCCAAGGACCTCGCCGCCGTGCCGGTCGAACGGGTCTTGGAGTTGGCGACGCTGGATGGGCTGGCCATCAAGTTGCCAACACAGCTGCCTATGATGGTCTCTTTCCTCGACTTCCGGAAAATACCCCTCGTCGGGATGTGGGCGGAGATGAATTTCGGGACCTATGGCGACAATCTGTCCGCCGGCGGGATCAACATGTGGATCAACCGGCACGTCGAACGAACCACGGTGACAATGTCCTTTCCGGACAACGCGATTGCGCGCGAGTCGGTCGGCCGCTACATCGCGACGCTGGGTCAGATGTTTACCCGCATCGTCGAGCCCACCGACGAGCCGGGGGTGATCGCGCCGACGGAGAACGACGACGAGGCGGCCTAGCGATGAACAACCTGTTGGACCTGGCCGACCAGACCCTATTCCTCGGGGAGCGAGCGACATCGACTACCAGCGTGCTCCAATGTATTTGGGTGTACGACCGCGCCGTCGACATGGACGGGCTGCGAGCCTTCCATCACCATCTCGGCCGGGGACGGCTGCGTCGGCGCATCGAACGGTCCCCCTTGCCGTTCGGCCGGCATCGTTGGGTAGCGCCCCACGATCAGCCCGACCTGGATATCGTCGCAACGCCGCGGCCGCGCGACGAGATCGACGACTGGCTGGACGAGCAGGCGGCCAGGCGGCCGGATGCCGAGCGTGGCCCCGGTTGGCACCTGGGAGTGCTCCCACTGAACGATGGGGGCGCGGCGGTGAGCCTGGTGGTAACTCATTGCCTCACCGACGGCGTCGGGCTGTGCGAGGCGTTGGCGGACGCGGCGTGCGGCCGCGACGACGCCATCGGCTGGCCCGCGCCGGCTTCGCGGGGGCGGTGGCGGGCGCTGTGTGAGGACGCGCGCCAAACCGCGCGAGACACAACGGATGTGGGTCGGGCCGTCGTTGCGGCGGCACGCATGGCCCGGGCCGGCCGTGCAGCCGCCGCGTCACCGGACACCAAGCGGCACGTTCCGCTCACCGGGCCCGACGAACGCATCACGCTGCCCATGGCAACGGTCTTCATCGATGCCGACGAATGGGACGCGCGCGCAACCACGCTCGGCGGAACGAGCAACGCCCTGCTCGCGGGTTTGGCGGCCCACCTCGCCGGGCGAGTGGGACGGGTCGCCGCCGACGGCACGGTCAATGTGGGGATGCCGGTCAACGAGCGTACCCCCGGTGACACCCGGGCCAATGCGGTCGTCAACGTGGATATCACGGTCGACCCCGCACCGGCGAGGAGGGATTTGCGTGAAATCCGCGCGAGGATCAAGGAAGCGCTGTCCCGCCACCACGATGAGCCCGACGAGCGCTGGGCGTTGCTGCCGCTGGTTCCCCTGATTCCAAAACGCGTCATGCGGCGATTGATCGGCGTGGTTACCGGCAGCGCGATCACCGTCGTGTCGTCCAACCTCGGATCGGTGGACCGAGCCGTCAACCTCCCGGACGGCACCGACGCCGATTACTTCGCCATGAAGACCGTGTACCCGGGGGTGACCACCGCGACCATGTACCGCACCAACGGGGCGCTGGCGTTGTTGTCGGGAAGGGTGCATGGCCGGGTCTTCATCTCGTTTCTTGCCTTCGAGCTGGGTCGTCCCAATTCGAAGGCCGATTTACGGCAACACATCTCGGCCGCGTTGAGCGACTTCTCGCTTACCGCCACCACGGGGTGGCATACCGCTTGCCCGGTGTGAGGACACGCGTCACGGCTTCCCCCGCGGCTTCGCCGCCGTCTCCGTGAGTCGGTACAAGTTGGGTTCGGCGAGCTCGTCGAGCAGTGCCGCCAAATGATCGACGAGCTCGTCCGGCTCGAGTCGGACATCGCCGGCGAGCCAGGCGCTGATTGTCTGCCCGACGCCACCGACCACGAAGTGCGCCGCGGCCTTGATGCGGTCGTTTGCGGGGACGCGCAGCGCGTCTCCGGCGTGCTGGCCGGACAGCATGGCGAACATTGCGCTGGACTCGGCGCGCTTGCGCACGATCACGGGATCGGCCAGCTGCGTGCTGAACAGCAGGCGACCGATGCGGGCGTCGTCGGCGATGGTGCGGACGATGTTGGCCATGCCCGCGCGGGTCTGCTCGGGCGGAGGCACCGCCGCCACCGCGGCCTGGGTGGTGGCGGTCAGTTGGGCGATCACCCAGTCGAACACGGAGGCGACGAATTCGTCTTTGTCGGCGAAACTTTCGTAGAAGTACCGCGCCGCGAGGCCGGCCTGGCGGCAGACGCCGCGGACGGTGACCGCGGAGATGCTCTGTTGCTCCGCGCCGAGTAGCTCCAGACCCGCGGACAGGAGCCGGTTGCGGCGCGTTGCCAGCCGCTGCGCGGCCTCGACGCCACGGTACGGCCGCGCGCTCGAGGGTTTCATGCGAACCATCTTGACACCAACGCGACGCCGCGACAATATCAGGAAACAGGCGTTCGCACATTAGCGTGCTCCGCCGCGGGAGGTCTGACCATGGCGATACACGAGGCCGTTCACGAACCGGCTCGACACGTCGAGCGCGGCGTCGCCGATGCGCCGCGGCCATTGCCCGCACGGCGGCGTCACCGCCGGCGGCCGCTCGGGATCGACGAGGGGTTGATGGGCGTCGCGCTTTTAGCCGGCCCGGCGAACGTGATCATGCAGCTGGCGCGGCCCGGCGTCGGTTACGGCGTCATGGAGAGCCGCGTCGAAAGCGGCCGCGTCGACCTGCATCCGATCAAGCGTGCCCGCACCACGTTCACTTACCTGGCGGTGGCGACCAACGGCAGCGACGCTCAGAAGGAGGCCTTCCGCCGCGCCGTGAACCGGGCTCACGCCCAGGTTTACTCCACCCCCGAAAGCCCGGTGCAGTACAACGCCTTCGACCCTGATCTGCAGCTGTGGGTGGGGGCCTGCCTGTACAAGGGCGGGGTCGACATCTACCGCATGTTCACCGGCGAGCTGGACGGGGAGGAGGCCGACCGGCACTACCGCGAGGGCATGGCGCTGGCGACCACGCTGCAGGTGCCGCCGGAGATGTGGCCGCCGGACCGGGCCGCGTTCGACCGGTACTGGCAGGAGTCGCTGGACAAGGTCCGCATCGACGACGCCGTGCGCGAGTACCTGTATCCGATCGCCGCGTCCCGCGTCCCGGGGCTCGCCTTGCCCGGACCGCTGCAGCGCCTCGCCGACAGGCTTCCGTTGTTGATCACCACGGGCTTTCTGCCGCAGCGGTTCCGCGATGAGATGCGGCTGCCCTGGGACGCCACCAGGCAACGTCGCTTCGACCGGCTCATCGCGACGTTGGCCGTGGTGAACCGGTGCTTGCCGCGGTTCATTCGGCGGTTTCCGTTCAACGTGCTGCTGGCCGACGTCGACCGCCGGATCAGGACGGGGCGCCCGTTGGTCTAGCGCGGGCACGCGGTACGCCCTGACGAGTTGATAACGGAAATCATTTTCATTAAGCTCTCCTCTGCCTGGTACCCCTTCCAGCCCGAGGAGACCCATGACGGCGCCGATCTGGATGGCCTCGCCACCGGAGGTGCACTCCGCGTTGCTCAGCAGCGGGCCCGGTCCGGCGTCGCTGCTCGCGGCCGCGGCGACATGGTCCGAACTGAGCACCGAATACGCCTCGGCCGCAACACAACTCAGCGGCACCTTGGCCGCGGCGCAGGCCAGCTCATGGGAGGGGCCCAGCGCGGAGTCGTACGTGGCCGCGCATGCGCCCTACCTCGCGTGGCTGACGCAGGCCAGCGCGCACAGCGCCGCGACGGCCGCTCAGCACGAGACCGCCGCGGCCGCCTACACGGCGGCGCTGGCGGCGATGCCGACGCTGCCCGAGCTGGCGACAAACCACGTCGTGCACGGCGCCCTGGTCGCGACGAACTTCTTTGGCATCAACACTGTTCCGATCGCGGTGAACGAGGCGGACTACGCGCGGATGTGGGTGCAGGCGGCCACCACCATGACCACCTATCAAGCGATCTCCACGGCGGCCGTGGCGTCGACACCGCCCCCCGATCCAGCGCCGCAGATCGTGAAATCCGATGCCTCATCCGGTGACTCGTCGAATGTCGCCCACGACCCCACGATCGACAATCCGCTCGATGACTTCATTGCGCAGATCTTGAAGAACCTCGGCATCAACTGGGACCCCGCGCAGGGCACCGTCAACGGACTGCCCTACGACGCCTACACGAACGCGAGCCAGCCGATCTGGTGGGTCGTTCGAGCGCTGGAACTTCTCGAAGACTTCGAACAGTTCGGCTATTACCTGGTGCACAATCCTGCGCTGGCCTTCCAGTACATCGTTCAGCTCGCGCTGTTCGACTGGCCGACGCACATCCTCGAGATCCTGGCCACGGCGCCTCAGCTGCTGGCCCCCGCGCTGCTGCTCGCCGTCGCTCCCTTCGGCGCCGTCGCCG
>NZ_LZJF01000102.1 GCF_001666835.1 Mycobacterium sp. E3251
GGGAGGTACGGCTTGTATTCGAGGAGGTCGGCGCCGGCGTGGGTATCCGCAGAAATGACAGTGTAGCGGGACGGGGTCTCAGGGGTGGCCATCAATCATCTCCTCAATGAGAATGCGACACCGGTCATTGTCTCGTGGCCGATAACTATGCATGATGAATGTTTCGTTCGGCGGATTCAACCCCGTCCCGGAGCCAGGGCAGTTCTAGATGGGATCGAACGCCGAGATAAGCCATGCGCCATGGACTTTGATCAAGCTGACCATGACGCTGCTGGCGGTCTGGACCGGCTCAGGTTGATCCTTGCTCGTTGTGGTCTGATCGAGGAAGACCAGCACCCTGGCCGTTTCTGGGTGCAGCTCGCTGATGACCGCGCGCTTGACCGCTGCTTGGGTATTGACGGCTTTCTGCTTGGCTGCGGGCGCCACGATTTGGTCGGCAAATTTGCCGTAGTACGTCAAGAAGTCACCGGTCAGGTGTGACTTTGCACCGGCCAGGTCGCTTTCCAGTTTGTCGGGTGTGTAGGACAGCAGCGCGACGGTCCCCTCGGTTGCGGCACCGATCACCGCCTTTGCCGCAGCGTCGTTGGTCTGCTGGTCGTGTCGATATTGGCCGAAGTACAGTGTGGCGGTTGCGGCGGCGGCCGCTACCAACAGCAGACCGATGATGAGTAGCGGCCAGTGCGATAGTGCGGTTCGTATCCGAGTGCGGCGCGTCTCGCTGGCGGCGTCTGCGGTCGTCCTTTGATCGTCACCGGTAGTGTCGTCGCGCTGGTCGTCACTGGCCCCTGCGAGGGCGAGTTCAACGTTGGTGAGGTTGTCGTTTTCGAGCTGCCCGATGGTCATGGGATGAACTCCATGCTTGACATCTTGATTTTCCCGCCGTCTCGGGCCAGTTTGACGCTGAGCCGCCAGGAACGCGGCTGCTCGGGGGCGCCGGTGGTATTGGAGAGCGTGGAGCTGGCGGCAACGGCCACGACTGCGGTGTCCTCGGTCATGGATTCCAGGCACGCGGCTTGCACGGTCGTCTTGGCCGAGACCTTCGCAGTCTGAGCGGCTTTGACGAACTCCGCGGCCGCGCCGCGGAAGTCATCTCTGAACTGCCCGGTCGAGCTGTCGATGATGCGCTGTACGTCGTCTTTGGCGCTGTCCGCGCTAATCGACATCAGGGTGACCACGACTTGTCGTGCGGCCGCTGTGAATTCCGCGGCACGCTGTTGCTTGTCTAGCAGCTGATTGTGGTGTCGGACCATGACAGCACTTGCGACGAGAAGCGCTGCGGTGCAGAGCATCCCGACGGACGCGACCATCGTGGTTCGTTTCGGGCGGTGGAAGTATGTCTTTCTCTGCCGCCGGGGTGCCTTGCCGCCTTGATCGGGCAGTTCAGTGGCATCGGTGATGTCCCGATCGGTGACGTCATCCGCGGGAGTTGCCGACGCATCGTCGGCTGGGGTCTCAGCGATTTCTGCCGATGCGGTGTCGGTTGCTTCTGTCTGTTGGCGTTGCCGCATGGACTGGACGCGGGCCCGGGCAGCGGCGGCGAGCGCTTCGGCTTCGGCAGCTTCTGCCTCCGCTGCCTCGAGAAGCTGAGCATCGACGGGCCGCTCGGAGGTGACATCGAGAGGACTCGCGTCCCGTTTCGGGAACGAACTGGCGGCGGGCATTGCCGTGCTCTCTCCGTTTCCGCCGCGTGCGAGCGAAGCTGGCCGGGCGATTGGTTGATACAAGCGGCTAGTAGCGCACAAGGTAGCGTCGTGCGGCGCAGTCTTGGACTGCAGTTCCCGCTGAGTGAGCATTCACCTCGGCGCCTGCCGAGCACCGAATTACCAGTGGCGCACCGAACACAATGCGCCTTTGACGCCGTTGTTGGTGGCCACGACTGCCCCGTCTATGGCGAGTTCGCAGTGAAAGTCCGGCGTGGCCGGCGACATCCCGCTGGTGGCGACGACCATGGCCCATTCATCGGGAGCTGCCAACCAGACGTCCCGGGTCCACCGTGTGGCTGGCCCCACGTCGGCCTCGACCTTAGGGCTGAATTGGTACGGGTCGTGGCTGTATTCGGCCCAGCCGGGCGGATCGGCGTCCCGGAAGTAGATGTCTGCGGTGACGCGGCGCTGCGCGGTGACGGTGTAGGTGACGTGGTGCAGCACCGGCTCGTCAGCACGGGCAACGGGCGTCGCGGATGCGGCCGTCGCAACGAGGATTGCAACCGCCAGCCCGGCTAGGGACTGCGCGGAACGCCCGAGCATATTGTTCGCCACCGGCATATGGGGTGATTTAGGTGTCGCCACGAACCCAGCGGGGTGCACCGTCGACAGACAGGCATGTGAGGAACAAGCCATCGGGGGCTTGTGCGACCGAGTTTTCGAGGCCCTCGCAGTTGGAGTTCTCGTCCTTAATTCCCCACATCGAGGGGGAACGGAAGTACCGGGGTTCATAACGCCGCGGAGATCCGCAGAAGACCAACCGGCCCCACGAGGTAGTGCCGAACACGAAATGGGTGGTATCCGGGCACGGCGCGCCGAGCACGACACCTCCGGTGATACCCGGGACGCAGGATGGGTTGTCACACGCGGACGGTTCGGCCCACCCGTGGACGGGTGTGCACGCCAGGAGGGCCGTCACCGCCATGGCCACGGGCAGGATCGCTCGCGTCGCGCGTCTTTTGAGGCGTAGGTCTGCGAGACGACCCGAATGCTGCGAGGTGATGGATGGTTTCATTCTCGGCCCTCACCGCGTCTTGACCAGCTTGAACGGCATGCTGATGAACCATGTCTTACTTCGCCCGCAGGCGCCGCTGACGCCGGTCGTCTCGTCGGCGCCGGTGAGAACGGGCGAGGCTGGATCGACGGCATCTCCGTCGGGGTTGGTGGGGGCGAACCTGAAGACCTGGAATCCCTGAGCCGCGGTTCCATCCGGGCAGGGCTGCCAGTTGTCGACAATGTGCTTGACGAACCACACACCGCCGGTTTGATAAATCGGGGCGCGCCAACCCCAGTCGCTGACTACCGTGCCGGTGCATTCGGTGGGATAGCTGCAGGTGGTGTTGATCGTCCAGATACTTCGGATGCTGGCCTCGTTGTGAAAGATCTCGTTGGTCTTGGCCCACTCCCCGTTGGATGTCGCGGTGTAGGTGCCGTTCAGGCCCCAGTCGCCGGCCGCGCTGCCGGGGGGCGCAGTGCCCAGCGACGTGATCACGAAGGCACCTAGGAGGGTTGCGGTCCGAGAACGTCGGCGTGAGCTGCCGCTCATGTCGGGAAGAGATCTTTCCAGGACCGCATACCGGCGCGGGGGACCAGGTCCGATTGGCGATACACGGTGCCGTCGGGGGTGGCGTACCGGCCGGTTCGTGGGTCATAGGTTGCGACGGCAACCGATGGGCCGGACCGCCGAGGTGTGTATGCACTCGGCGCGGCAGCCGGGGCGGGCCCCTCGGAACCGTCAGGTGGCGGCGCTGCGGCCGGGGCGGGCGGCGGGGACTCTGGCGGAGGCGCTTGCGTGGGGCCGGCCGCTGGCGGCAGCGGTCCCGGCGGCGGGGTGCCCTCGAGTGGTCCGAAGATTTGGTCACCGAAGCTGACGCGGTCATCGGGCGGGACGCCCTGCGCGACGAGGTTCGGATCGAGGGGGTAGGGACCCAGGACGTGTTGGCGGATCGCCAACGGCTCGAAAGGTTTGTCGCTGTTGCAGATTTCGACCGTGGGCGCGCGCTTGCCGGGATGGCCCATGCACGGGTAGTTCCGGGCGCCGCGTACCCCGATGGGTGAATCCTGCGGCAGTTTGCAGTACAGCCCGTCGGGAGTGTCGATCACCGTCGTGTCCTCTGGTGACCGCCACGACGACGGCGGCAAGAACCCTACCGTGCATGCGGGCGGGTCGCCGATGGTAAGGGTGAAGTCGCCCAGGGAGTATCCGGTGGGATTGTTCTTGGGTGCGCCGTAGGACTGAGTGGCGGCGATGGTGGGCGGCAGCAACACCAGCAGCTGCTCGAGGGAGGGGTGATAGGTGACACCGACCTGGCCCAGCGTGGTGAGGTTCGCCAAGAGCATTGGCAGCGTCGGCTTGACCTGATTGAACAGGCGTGACGCCTCATCGGCGGCCCCTGGCGCCCCGTGCAGCAGCGTCCGTGTCTGGTGGTCGTCGGTGACGAGTTGTTGGCTGATGCCGGCGAGGCTGCGTGCCCACGTGCGGATGGCGCCGCCCGATTGCGCCTGGCCGTCGAGCAGGGGCCGGCTGTCGTCGATGAGGGTGCGTGACCGCTCGGCGTTGGTGTTGGCGTCGCCGACGAGTTGTGACGAGGAGTCCAGCAGCGACCCGACGTCGTACCCGGATCCGTTGAAGGCCTTGAACGTTTCGTCGAGCAGGCCGCTGATCTTGGTCTTCGGGACGCTGTTGATCAGCGTGCTGACTTGATCCAGCATCGGTCCGACGGCCTGTGGGATCGAGGTGTGTGCCGCGGGGATGATGGAGCCGTCATGTAGGTAAGGTCCTGCCGCCGTCGCTGGCTGCAGGTCCACATATTGCTCTCCGACCGCCGACACGCTGAGCACCTCCGCGCGCAGATCCGCCGGGATTTGCGGGCTGGTGTTCAACGACAGTGTGGCCTCGGCGCCGGCGCGGGTGGGCCGCACGTCGGTGACTTTTCCAACCTCCACTCCTCGATAGGTCACGTTGGAAAACCGGTAAAGTCCGCCGGTGCCCGACAATTGCAGCGTGACCCGCATGCGGCCGACGCCGAGCAGGGTGGGCACTTGCAGGTATTCGACGATCATCACGGTCATCCCGATGACCGACGCGATGGTGAAGATGGTCAGCTGAATTCGGACGAAGCGCGTCAACATCAGCGGTCCCCCACATCCTGTGGCACGAAATCGGTCGGCGCCGGGATCGGTGGCTGGCTGAGCTGCTGGGTGGTCACCGGGGCGCCGGCCGGCGTTGGCGGACCGGCCATGGGCGGCGTGGCCACCGCGTTCGGCGGGGCCGTGAGGGGCGCGTTGAGCGGGTCCTTGGTGAAGGTGGCATACCAGGGGTCTCCCGGGGCGGGCACCAGCGTGGCTCCCTCCTGCCCCCATCGTGTGCCCAGCAACAGTCCCCTCTTGAGCCGCGGGATCGTGAAGTCGAAAGTGATGAACTCGTTCAAATAGTCGCCCCGGATCGCGCGGTCGATGAAGTTCTGCGGGTAGGGATAGGCCGGCGCGAAGGCCAGGACGGTGTCGAGGCTCGGGCCGACGTCGGCGAGTGCGCGCACGGTCGGCTCCAGATTTTTAAGGTTGGCGACCAGATCGTCGTGCGTGGCGTTGATCAATCCGGTGGCCGTGTTGCTGAACACCCGGAATTTATCCAGCGCGGTCGTGATCCTTGGCCGCTCTTTGATCAGAACGTCCAGTGCGGGCGGAATCCGTTGCAGCGCTGCGGTTATGACACCGCTTTGTCCGGCAAGGGTGCCGGCCAGGGCGTTCAATGCCGTGATGGATGCGTTGATGTTGTCACGCTGGGAATCCAAAACACCGACGAAGTCGTTCAAATGCGTCAGCAGATCGCGGATCTTGTCCTCGCGCCCGCCCAGTGCCGCGTTGAACTCGTTGATGAGGCCTCCGACCTTGCCCAGTCCCCCGCCGTTGACGACAACTGACAGCGAGGACAGGGTCTGCTCAGTGGACGGATAGGTCGAGGAGCGTTGCAGACCGATGGTCGCCCCGGGTGCGAGCCTGCCGGCCGCGGGCACGCCCGGTGGGGGGTTCAGTTCCAGGTGCATCGAGCCCAACAGGCTTGTCTGGCCGATCCTGGCGAGAGCGTTGGCCGGCACCACGGCGTCTGGACGCACCGAGATATCCACGTCGGCATGCCAATCGCGCAGCGTCATCTTGCCCACGCTGCCAACGACGACGTCGTTGATCATCACCGGCGAATTAGATTCCAGCGTACCGACATTAGCGATTTGGACGTGGTAAGTCACCGCGTCCTGGCCTCGTCCGACAGTGCCAGGTAGAGGCAGTGAATTGAGGCCATCGAAAGCGCATCCGGTTGCCGTCAACACCACCCATGACGCGATCGCTGCGAGACGCCGCGTTGATCGCGATCCGGTCACGGTGTGCCTCCGGGCTGGGATGCGGTCGGCAGCGGTGGTTGCGGACCAGCCGGCAGCAGCATGTCCTGCAGGCTGGCCGGGCCGGGGGCCGCTGGGGCCGGCCGGGGCACTCCCGGTGGGATTGGCGCACGGGGGAACAGCGCCGGCGAAGGGTCAGCGGGTAATCCGTTAGGGGCGTAGATCCCCGGGGGACCCGGCGGCAATTCCCATCCCGGAGGGGGTGGTATGTCGCCCGCGCCGGTGTAGGCCGACACTGCGGGTGGATCGGTTGGGATGGGGGGGACTCCGCCCGGCCCGCCGGGCATCAGGTTCGGATCCGAATAGACGAGGTTGTCCGGGCTCGGCGATTTGGCCAGATAGGCGTTGAACGGGATCGGTAGGTAGTTGAAGTTGATCAAACGCAGTGCCGGGCCCAAGTATTGGGCGCACAGCTTCGCCGTCTCGGCCGCGGTGGCATTCTTCACCGCGCCGATCGCCGAGCACACCAGTGCCACCGGATTGGCGAAGTTCGACATGGCGAAGGCTCCCCGTGCCGTTCCGGAGTCCGGGCTATAGATGTTGTAGCCGTTGGCGATTGCGTTGGGCGCCACGTGCAGAAGGTTTTCCACCGCCATGCGGTTGTCGGCCAGGTTTTTCGTCACGTTGGCCAGTCGTTGAATTTGTTCTGCGGTCTGGTCTCGGCTTCCGGCGATGAATCGGCGCACCTCACCGACCGCCGAGGATAGGTTGGTCAGCGCGGCATCCAAGTCTGACCGGTTGCCGTCCACGACGCTGCTCACCGTTGCGAGGCGGTCCTGGAATTCGACGATCTGGACGTTGCTGTCGCGCAGGGCGGTAACGAAGATCTGAAGATTCTTGATGATGTCGACGATGTTGCCGCTACCGCCGGCGAGGATGCGCCCGACCTGAGACAGCTCGGTGATCGTCCGCCGAAGCTTGTCGCCGTTGCCGTCCATGGCATTGGCCGCGCTGTCGATAAAGTGCCCGAGCGAACTGGTGGAAACGCCGCTTGCGGGACCCAATTCGCTGGCCAGCCGCATCAGTTGCGTTTTGACCTGATCCCACTCGACGGGTACCGCGGTTCGATCCACGCCGATCACCGCCCCATCGGCCATCGTCGGACCGCCGGTTCCCGTGGCTTCGTAAGCCGGGGTCAGCTGCACATACCGGGCCGCCACCAGGTTCTGTGCCACGATCACGGCCTTGGCGTCGGCCGGGATCGGCACATCACGGTCGACGGCCAGTGTCATCTTGGCCTGCGTCCCTTGGGGTTCGATGGACTTGATGGTGCCCACCTTGACCCCCACCACGCGTACCTCGTCGCCGGGGTAGATGGCGGTCGCGGAGCTGAAATATGCGGTAATCATCTTGGGCCCGAAGACCTCTGCATGTACCACGAAAGCCGTTCCCGCAGCGATAAGTCCCACCAATGTCACCAGCAGCGCCTTGGTGTACCACGCCTTGTTCACCCCGGTCGCCATCATCGTCCTCCGGGAATGCCGTTGTGCGGCCAGGGGAATTCCGCGCGCGGTCCGGCATTGTCGGGTGGTTGACCCGCATTGACGCCCCGCCGGAATCCGAACGCGTAGTCCAGGAACGGTTGCAGGGCCTGCGCCGGGATCAGATTGCCGACGAATGCGTTGTAATAAAAGCCGTTGTTGACCGATTCGCCCTGGGTTACTTGGTATTTGGCTAATCCGACGATCGCCTTGGCGATGTTATCGCGGTTCTTTTCCAGCATCGCGGTGACCGAGTTGAGTTTGGCCAGTGTCGGCGCGAGTTCTTTTTCGTTGTCCGCCACCATGCCCGAGAGTTGCTGGGCCAGCGCCGAGGTGTTGGCCAGCAGGTTGACGATCGAGTAACGACGCTGATTCAGGACTCCGAGCAGGTCGTTGGCATTGAGCAACATGGTGTTGACCTGCTGGCTGCGTTCCGACAGGATGCCGGTGACATCGGCGGCGCTTTTGAGAAGATGGGCCAGCGATTCATTCCTGCTGTTCAACGATTGCGACAGTCTGCTCAGGCCGTCGAACGTGGGCCCCAGTCGTGGTGTGATCCGCTCGATCGTTTCGGCCAATGTGTCCAAGGATGCGTTGAGCGCGCCGGTGTCGGTGGCGGCGGTGTTGGCGGTGAAGTCGCTGACGGCGTCGGTCAGGGAGTATGGCGATGTCGTCCGATGTACCGGGATGACATCGGAGGAGTGCATGCTGCCGGCGCCTGCGGGCTCTAAGGCCAGCATCCGCGCACCCAGCAGGGTGCCCGTCCTGATGTGGGCTGTCGTGCTCGATCCCAGGTGCACCTTGGCGTCGAGGCTAAAGGTCACCAATGCTTTGCCATGGCTGAGCGTGACGTCGGAGACCGTTCCCATTTTCACGCCCGACACTCGGACGTCGTTGCCTGCAGTTAGGCCTCCGGCCTCGGTGAACAGCGCCTGGTACCGGATGGAGGTAGCCATCGACCACAGCTGTTGGGGGTGCAGGCCGATGATGATGACTAGCACGATCAGCACGAACGCGATGAAGCCGGCCCGGATGAGTTGTGTGCCGCGATATTTCAGCATCAGGGTTCCCCGCATCGTCCGGTGTTTTGGGTGATCCACGGGAAGACGGCCGTGCGGCCCTGAAGGTCGGTGACGCGAATGGAGATGCCACACAGGTACTGGTTGATGAAACTTCCGTAGGCACCCAACCGCACGAGTTTGCGGTAGTTTTCGGGGGCTTTCTGCAAAGCGAGGTCCAGCCGCGCCTTGTCATTGTCGAGCAACGGAGCCAGCCGATTGAGTTGGTCGACGGTACCGGCCAGCGGCGGACGGGCCTGGGTAAGCAGGTCGGCCAATGACGCGGTTCCCTTGTCGAGCGCGGTGATGGCGTCGCCTATCGGATCACGGTCAGCCGACAACTCCGTGATGAGCCGCTCGAGGCGTCCGACCGTCGCCGAGAATTTGCCGCCGTCCTTGGCCACCGTGGCGACCACCTCGTTGAGATTGTCGATCAACTGCTGCACCACTTGCCCGTTGTCGGCCAGGGCGTTGGAGAAGGACGAGGTCTTGGCGAACAACGACTCCGCATCGCCGCTGCTGCCTTGCAGAATCTGGATCAACGAGTTGGTCAGCGCATTCACCGATTGAGGGTTGAGCCCCTGAATCACCGGTTTGAGCCCACCCAACAACAAATCGAGGTCCAGCGCCGGCTCGGTGCGGTTTATCGGAATCCGCGATCCAGGCGGCTGAATCCCGGCAGAACCGGGCGCGTCGAGCAGGTCAAGGTAGCGATCCCCGACCAGGTTGAGGTAACGCACCGCGACTCGCGTGCTGGTAGTGAGCCTGACCTCGCGGTTCGCGTCGAAACTCACCAGCACGGTGTTATTCGATTGCAGCGCAACATGATTGACCGTGCCGACCCGGATCCCGGCGGCACGCACCGAATCACCGGCCTTAAGGCTGGAGGCATCGCTCAACACCGCGGAATAGCCATATGTCGAACCTGTGCGGTACTGGCCAAGGATGGCGAACAGGGCAGCCGTCAGCACAATGGTCACCACCGCGAACAGCCCGAACTTGACGGTCGTCCCGACCGAGCCCGTCATCCCGGCATCCCGATCTGTGGGGTGTTGCGCGGCGGCCCGTCGATCGGCCCGAACAGCCATTGCTTAAGGCGATTGGAGTTCAACAGGATTCCCTGGTTTCCGTACTGCGCCTGGTTGGCGTCAATGTCGGTGACCAGGTAGGGCGGGCGGTGCCCGAAGCCCACGTCTGGTAGGCCCATGCATTGCGGACCGCCCGTCGCCGCGACCTTGGGGAGGTTCTGCGGGTACCGGTAACGTTCGGTGCCCAGCAGAAACGAATCCAGCAACAGGACACCCGGTACGGGCAGGGGCGGACCGGTGGCCAGCGGCTTGAGGCCGGCCAGCGCGCAGGTGATGGCTTGGTTGTATTTGTTGGTCAGGTTCGTGGTGGGGACCAGCAGATGAAGGACGGCGGTGAACGCCTGCGCGTTGTCCGCCAGCACGTCGTTTCCGATGTCGGCCAGCGCAATCGCGCTGATGAGCGCGGTGTCGAGATCACGCTGCCGGTCGACCACGGTGTCGCTCAACCGGGTCGCGTTTTGAACCGTCTTAACCAGTTCGGGGGCCACGTCGGCGTAGGCGTTGAGCACCTGTGGGGCCACCGAGAGTTCGTGCCTCAGGGAGGTCAGGCTCGGGTCGATCTTGGTCAACAGGGCGTCCAGATCGGCCAGGGTGTGGCCGAGTTTGTCACCGCGGCCGCTGAACGCTTGCGCGAGAGCGCCAAGGGTCTCATTGAGCTTTTCCGGTTCGATCTGCGACAACACCGACACCAATTGCTCGAACACGGTGTCGATTTCGACGGTGACATGCTCAGAGTCAAGGATTTGGCCCGCCTTCAGCGACTGGGGGGAGGGATCGGGCGGTGGGATGAGTTGCACGAATTTCGACCCGAAGACGGTCGTTGATTCGATGTCGACGCCGGTATTGGCGGGAATCAGATTCAGCCAGGAGGGATTGATCGCCAGGTGAATCGCGGCCCGGCCGTCGGGCAGGTTGTCGATCGAGGAGACCTTGCCCACTTGTGCACCATGCAGCTTCACCTTGGCGTCCGGGTTCATCACCAGTCCCGCCCGGGGCGATAGCACCGTGACCGGCACCGATTCGATGGCACCGCCTTCGAACAACACGATGGTGGCAGCGACGATCGCGCCGATCACACCGACGGTGGCCAGACCCAGCAAGGGGCGAACAGTGTTGTTCCACATCAGCTTTCTTCCCCTAGCCCGACAAGTTGAAGTTGCCGTTGGCGCCGTAAATGGCCAGCGAAACCAGCAGGGTGACCGACACGATGATGATCAGGGAAGTGCGCACCGCAGTGCCCACCGCGACCCCGACACCCGAGGGTCCCCCGCTGGCGAAGTAGCCGTAGTAGGTGTGGGTGAACAGGATGGCCAAGGCCATCAGGATCGCCTGCAGAAATGACCACAATAGGTCGGTTGGGTTCAGAAACGTCGAGAAGTAGTGACCATAGAGCCCACCGGATTGCCCCAGCACGACCACGGTGGTGAATTGGCTGGCCACGAACGACAAGATGACCGCGATCGAGTACAGCGGCGTGATCGCCAGCATACCGGCGACGATCCGTGTGCTCACTAGGTAGGAAACGGGCCGGATCCCCATACTTTCGAGCGCATCGATTTCCTCATTGATGCGCATGGCGCCCAGTTGGGCGGTCACGCCGGCGCCGAAGGTGGCCGCCAAGCCGATGCCGGCGACAATCGGCGCCGAGATACGGACGTTGATGAACGCGGCCAAAAAGCCGGTCAACGCCTCGATGCCAATGTTGCCCAGCGAGCTGTATCCCTGGATGGCCAGCGTCCCACCCGTCGCCAAGGTGAGAAATCCGACGATGACCACTGTCCCGCCGATCATCGCCAAGGTGCCAGCGCCCATGCTGATTTCGGCGATCAAGCGGATGATCTCTCGCCGGTAGCGGGTGGCCGCAAACGGGGCCCCGGCGATCGCCTTCCCGTAGAACGCGACGTGGTCACCGATGCCGGTCAGCGCGCTGATCGGTCTGTTGATTTCTCGGGCCAGACCCGGATATGCCGCTCGCAGCGTCACCGTCTGCCTACTTCGCCGTCATCTGGATGCCGATAGCCGTCACCACGACGTTGATGACAAACAGCGACATGAACGCGTATACCACCGTCTCGTTGACGGCGTTGCCCACAGCTTTGGCGCCGCCACCGGTGATCGTCAGCCCGCGGTAGCAGGCCACCAGGCCGGCGATGAGACCGAACAACAGCGCTTTGACCGAGGAAATGATCAATTCGGGCACCCCGGTCAGCAGGGTGATGCCCGCCGCGAATGCACCCGGGTTGACGTCCTGGACGAACACCGAGAACGTGTAGCCGCCCAGGATGCCGATGATGCAGACGACGCTGTTGAGCAGCAGTGCCACCAGTCCCGATGCCAGCATGCGCGGGGTGACCAATCGTTGAACGGGATTGATTCCCAACACTTCCAACGCGTCGATCTCTTCACGGATGGTGCGCGAGCCCAGATCGGCGCACATCGCCGTGGCGCCGGCGCCCGCCACGATCAGCACCGTGACCAGGGGACCGACCTGGGTGACCGCCCCGAAGGCTGCACCCGCCCCCGAAAGGTCGGCCGCACCCAGTTCGCGCAGCAGGATATTGAGCGTGAAGCTGACCAGCACGGTAAATGGAATGGCTACCAGCAGCGTGGGCATCAGCGAGACGCGTGCGACAAACCACGACTGATCCAGGAACTCTCGTCCCTGAAACGGCCTGCGGACAGCGAACTTCGCCGCATCGGCCGCCATCGCGGCCAGTCCCCCGATGGCCTGCATGGGCCCAGCCAGCTTGGCGCCAAACGACGAAAGCCCCGGCGACCAACGGTCGGGCGCCTTCGTGATCACCGGCTGTGGCTCCTTCACCTCGTCGACACCAGACATCGCAGCTCGGGTCACGCCCTGCACCACATCGGTCCGAGCTGCGTCGAGCAGAACCCTCCCAGTCGGGTGAGACGTGAACCACACGATGTCCCGCTTACCGGGACGCCTATCCATCGCTGCGGATCCCATGCGAGGGCACCCGAACCGGGTCCATACCGGGCCCTCCCCGCCTAGGAGAGGACCACCCACCGGGACATGCGGCTGACATTGCCGATTCCGCGGAGCACCATCCCCGTTGTGAACAGTCCTCAGAGATATGCGAATCGCCGCGTCTTGATCAGCGGGGGTGGCTCGGGCATTGGACAAGCAACCGTGCTGCGCGTGCTGGAGGAAGGCGGACGAGTTGTGGCCGCCGACATCAGCGAGCCCGGGTTGAAGGACACGGTGGCCAAGGCCGACACGTACGCGGACCGGCTCGCCACGGTGACGTTGGACGTCGGCGACGAGCAGTCCGTCCGCGACGGTGTCGGCCGGGCGCTCGCGGCGCTGGGAGGTCTCGACACGTTGGTCAACGCGGCGGGGATTCTGCGCTCGGCCCATTTCCTGGACACCACCGTGGCCGATTTTGAGCAGGTACTCCGTATCAACCTGGTCGGCACCTTCCTGATGACCCGCGAGGCGATCCCGGCCCTACGCGAGGGCGTCGGTCCAGCCGTGGTCAACTTCAGCTCCACCTCGGCGGCCTTTGCTCACCCGTATATGTCCGCCTACGCCGCATCCAAGGGCGGAATTCAGTCGATGACACATGCGTTGGCCATGGAGTTCAGCAAAGAGGGAATCCGGTTCAACTCGGTGCAGCCGGGGTCAATTTCCTCCGGAATGACTGATGGCACAGGAGAATCGAAGCAGAGCGTAGGTCCGGGCCTACCCGCTGACGTCGACTTTTCCTTGTTCGGCAAGGTTCAGCCCGTACTTCCACTGGCTGACGGCGCGATCTTCGCCAGACCAGACGCTGTAGCCGCCGTAGTAGCCATGCTGGGCTGTCCCGACGCCTATTTCATCACCGGCACCGAAGTCCGTGTGGACGGCGGCTCGCATATGTGAGCCGCGACCAGCGGCCCCGCCGAGGGCAGTCCGCCATTGCGGTGGGTAACGGCATGTCGTCTGATCCTCGGCCCAAACAGAATGGAGCGAACTTTGAAGGCGCTCATACTGGGTATCTGCCTGGCGGCGGCGGCCTTCGGGCTCGTGCCCGTGGCCCACGCGGAGATGCGAACCGGCAATTACCAGCTTTTGATCACCGGCAGGTACGACTTCCATACCTGGATCTGGGCGATTTCCTCGTGCAGCGGTGACTGTGTCAGCGTGAGCGCGATACCCCAACCGGTAGCCAGGGCATTCGAGTACAACGGCAGCGCTCGGTTCGCCGATGGCCGCTATACCTTGAGTGTCGACGTTCCCGACGGTCTGCGCTGTGGTGACATCTACCACGGCCCCGTGATACCCACGCACGACGTCTACGCATGGGATGCGTCCGCGCTTGCTGGAACGTTGGACTCCTCGTTTTCCTCGGGTTGTAACGGGTCACCGGCGGGAACCTACACGTACCCGTTCACCCTGGTCCGCATGTAGATCGCGCAGCCTAACCTTCTCCCCTGCACGGCGAGTGGCTAACATCAACGACTTTCGGTCACCCGCCCGCACGTGTGGGTGGCGGTGATCGGCGATGCGAAGACAACGGCCTGGCTCCGGCCACCACGCGGGGCACCAAACCCAGCCCGTCATCGGGCCGCGTGTAATGACCAAGGAGGCTGACGGTAAATGGCTTTGGGCCATCTTGATCCTGTAGACGAGACCGGTTGCAATCCATGCTCACCGGCACGGTGGCTACGTCGGCTGCGCTTCGGCTCCCCGGGCGAGAGCGGTCACCATCGTGGGCATGCTCGCGCGCAGCATGAGCCAGATCAGCGGCCCCGTGACCGGGATGCGGGGGCGAAACGTTGCCTTCCATACGATGTGAGATCCGCGAGACGTAGTGGATATATGAACATCGGCGCGGTGATCGGTGACGGGGATTCCCGAGAGGATGGTATAGGCGTGGTGGTAGGGGCGGTCAGCGATCAGAATTTTTTCGCGCATAGTCAAGCCGCTCATGGTGATTCGACGTATCGCCCCGGTACGGGAGTTGGCCGTTCCGGGGTACTCCCAGACCGCGGCCCGCACACCGCCTAGCCACTCAGGCCACCGCGTGACATCAGTGAGCAGGTCGTAAACGATCTGCGCTGGCGCGGCACATGTCCGCTCAAAGCGCAACGAGAAGCGCATAGCGTTGACGCTACGCGGAAACGGCGCATGTACCGGATCGGTAATCCCGACAGTCGGGATGCGCTGAGTAACGTGGCGGCGCCGCACGGATTGCCGGCACGCATCCCACCAGCTGTGATCGAGATGACTCCCAGTGTATGGAAACCGACTACTGCCTGCGGGTCGACTGCGCTGATGATGGTCAGAACCGGAATGCGTGATGACGGAAGGCATCAACATGGACACGCCAGATGTAGACGAAGTGGTCACCTATGCAGTGACCTCCGGAGTCGCTGTGGTCACCATGAACCGTCCGCGTTACCGCAATGCGCAGAACTCGGCGATGACCTACGCACTGGATGCAGCGTTTAGGCGCGCAGTGGACGATGACGACATCAAGGTGATCGTGTTGGCGGGTGCCGGCGAGCACTTCAGCGCCGGTCACGATATCGGCACCCCCGAACGTGACCACAACGTGCGCTATGAGAATCGGGCGGTGTTGTGGTGGGACCACGTCGACAAGCCAGGCGGCGACCAACGTTTTGCGCGGGAAACAGAGGTCTATCTTGGGATGTGCCGGAGGTGGCGCGAAATCCCGAAGCCCACTATCGCGATGGTGCAAGGCGCGTGTGTGGCCGGTGGTCTGATGCTTGCCTGGGCCTGTGACCTGATCGTGGCCGCCGATGATGCCTTCTTCAGCGATCCCGTTGTGCGCATGGGCATTCCGGGCGTCGAATATTTCGCACACCCTTGGGTGCTCGGACCCCGGTTTGCCAAGGAGATCTTGTACACAGGTGAGAGGTTCAGCGCGCAGCGCGCCTACGAAATCGGTATGGTCAATCGAGTCGTCGCACGGCCGCAGCTACGCGATGAAACCTTCGGCCTTGCAACGCGTATCGCGACGATGCCCCAATTCGGTCTCGCCCTGGCCAAGCGGGCGGTCAACCACTGCGAAGACCACATGGGATTACGCAATGGCATGGACGCCGTCTTCGGTCTTCACCACTTCGCACATGCCCATAACGCCGAGATCGGGACCGGCCCACTCGGCGGGATGGACGCCAAGGCAATGACTTCACCTGCAAATGCTGAGGGAACCAATTCTCATGCTTAGCAGGGAATTACACCACCAGCTAGCTGTCCAGTTGGCGCAGGCTGGGCGGAGCCGCTCACCGATCGCTCCGCTGACCGCCGTTCATCCGGAGATCGACGTCGTCGACGCCTATGAGATCCAGCTGATCAACATTCGTCAGCGGGTGGCCGAGGGAGCTCGGGTGCTGGGGCACAAGGTGGGCCTGTCGTCGAAGGCGATCCAGCAGATGATGGGGGTCGACGAGCCGGACTACGGGCATTTGCTGGACGAGATGCAATTGTCCGAAGACACGCCGGTGAAGGCGAGCCACTACCTGTGGCCGCGGGTCGAGGTGGAGGTCGGTTTCATCCTGAATGCCGACCTGCCGGGAGCCGAGTGCACCGAGGACGACGTGCTGGCGGCCACCGAGGCGATCGTGCCGTCGATCGAGTTGATCGACACCCGGATCACCGACTGGAAAATCGAGTTGTGCGACACCATCGCCGACAACGCGTCGTCGGCGGGCTTCGTGCTGGGCAAGGCGCGCGTCTCCCCGGACGACGTCGACATCAAAGGGATTGATGCGGTGCTCAGCTGCAACGGTGAGGTCGTCGCCAAGGGCCGCACCGACGCGGTGCTCGGCAACCCCCTTACCGCGGTGGCCTGGCTGGCCCGCAAGGTGGAGGCCTTCGGCGTGCGGTTACGCAAAGGCGACTTGGTCCTTCCGGGGTCCTGCACGCGCGCGATCGACGCGCACGCCGGCGACGAGTTCGTGGCCGAGTTCACCGGCTTGGGTTCTGTTCGTTTGTCGTTCGAATAAGAGGAGCGTCAGATGCCGGCTAAGGCGAGTGTGGCCATTGTCGGGTCGGGAAACATCAGTACTGACCTGCTCTACAAGTTGCTGCGGTCGGAGTGGCTGGAGCCGCGCTGGATGGTGGGCATCGACCCCGACAGTGAGGGTTTGGCGCGGGCCCGCAAGCTGGGTTTGGAGACCACGCACGAGGGTGTGGACTGGTTGCTGGCCCAGTCGGAGAAGCCCGACCTGGTGTTCGAGGCGACGAGTGCGTATGTGCACCGGGACGCGGCGCCGAAGTATGCGGCCGCGGGGATTCGGGCCATCGATTTGACCCCGGCCGCCGTCGGCCCGGCGGTGATCCCGCCGGCCAACCTGCGCCAGCACCTGGATGCGCCGAACGTCAACATGATCACCTGCGGCGGGCAGGCCACCATCCCGATCGTCTACGCGGTGAGCCGGGTGGTGGAGGTGCCCTACGCTGAGATCGTCGCGTCGGTGGCGTCGGTCTCGGCCGGACCCGGCACGCGGGCCAACATCGACGAGTTCACCAAGACCACCAGCAAGGGTGTGGAAACCATCGGCGGCGCCAAGCGTGGCAAGGCGATCATCATCCTCAACCCCGCAGACCCGCCGATGATCATGCGCGACACCATCTTCTGCGCCATCCCCGAGGACGCCGACCGCGACGCGATCGCCAAATCCATCCACGACGTCGTGGCCGAGGTGCAGACCTACGTGCCCGGCTACCGGCTGCTCAACGAGCCGCAGTTCGACGAGCCGTCGATCAACTCCGGTGGGCAGGCGGTGGTGACCACGTTCGTCGAGGTCGAGGGCGCAGGCGATTACCTGCCCCCGTACGCGGGCAACCTGGACATCATGACCGCCGCGGCCACCAAGGTCGGCGAGGAAATCGCGAAGGAATCCCTATCCGCGACAGCGCCGGGAGCGCAAGCATGAGCACACACGACATTTTCTTCAACCCGATCTGGGACGTACGGCTGACCGACACGTCGCTGCGGGACGGCTCGCACCACAAGCGCCACCAATTCACCAAAGAAGAGGTGGGTGCCATCGTGGCCGCCCTGGACACCGCGGGGGTGCCGGTCATCGAGGTCACCCACGGCGACGGGCTGGGCGGGTCCAGCTTCAACTACGGGTTCTCCAAAACCCCCGAGCAGGAGCTGATCAAGCTGGCCGCGCAGACGGCCACCGAAGCCAAGATAGCCTTTTTGATGCTGCCCGGGGTCGGCACCAAAGAGGACATCAAGGAGGCCCAGAACAACGGCGGCTCGATCTGCCGGATCGCCACCCACTGCACCGAGGCCGACGTGTCCATTCAGCACTTCGGCCTGGCTCGCGAACTCGGCCTGGAAACCGTCGGCTTCCTGATGATGAGCCACACCATCTCGCCGGAAAAGCTCGCCGCCCAGGCCCGCATCATGGCCGACGCGGGCTGCCAGTGCGTCTACGTGGTGGACTCGGCCGGCGCGCTGGTTCTCGAGGGGGTGCGCGACCGGGTGGCCGCGCTGGTCGCCGAGCTCGGCGATGACGCCCAGGTCGGCTTCCACGGGCACGAGAACCTCGGGCTCGGAGTGGCCAACAGCGTGGAGGCCGTTCGGGCGGGCGCCAAACAGATCGACGGCTCGTGTCGCCGATTCGGCGCCGGCGCGGGCAACGCGCCCGTCGAGGCGCTCATCGGGGTGTTCGACAAGATCGGCGTGAAGACGGGTATCGACTTCTTCGACATCGCCGACGCCGCCGAAGAGGTGGTCGCACCGGCCATGCCCGCCGAGTGCCTGCTGGACCGCAATGCGCTGATCATGGGCTACTCCGGGGTGTACTCGAGCTTCCTCAAGCACGCCATCCGCCAGTCCGAGCGCTACGGCGTGCCCGCCCACCAGCTACTACACCGCGCCGGTCAACGCAAACTCATCGGCGGCCAAGAAGACCAACTCATCGACATCGCACTCGAGATCAAGCGCGAGCAAGAGAGCGGCGTGAGGCACCTGGTGGACGGCAAGTCGGCTGTGCAGCAACAGGTGTCGCCGACCGCGTCGTCGGACCACAGTCCGCCGTGACGGTGCTACCCAGCGCCAGTCATAACACCACCCGGTCAGCGGAACACCGCGGCGTGCCACCCGCAACGCCGTGGCAGGCTGACACCGTGGCAGACACTTCCGAAAAGGTCTTCCTAGGCGAGCAAGACGTACGCGAAACCCTGCTACCGCAAGGGATTTTGCGCTACTACGACACTGGCCCGGAGGCCACGGCGGCGCAGCCGCTGCTGTTTTTGCATGGCTCGGGTCCCGGGGTCACCGGATGGCGCAACTTCCGCGGCATCCTGCCCACCTTCGCCGAGCACTTCCGCTGCATCATCCTGGAATTTCCCGGTTTCGGCGTCAGCGATGACTTCGGCGGCCACCCAATGGTCATGGCATTTGGCACCGTATCGCCGTTCCTGGATGCGCTGGGCGTCGAAAAGGCACACATCGTCGGAAACTCGATGGGCGGGGGTGTGGGCATCAACTTCGCTATCCACAACCCCGATCGTGTCGACCGTCTGGTCACGATCGGCGGGATCGGCATCAACATCTTCAGCCCCAGCCCGAGTGAGGGCATCCGGCTGTTGCAGGAGTTCGTCGAAGACCCGACTCGGCAGCGCCTGGTCGACTGGCTCAAATCGATGGTGTACGACCAGTCCCTGATCACTGACGAACTGGTCGAGGAACGCTGGCAATTGGCCACCGATCCGGACACCCTGGCCGCGGCGCGCCGCATGTACGGCAAAGCGGCGTTTGCCGCGATGAACGCCGCGATGGCCGCGTCCGAAAACCCGATGCCGTGGGCAATCCTGCACAAGTTGACCGTCCCCACGCTGCTTACATGGGGTCGCGACGACCGAGTGAGTCCACCGGATATGGCGCTGATTCCGATGCGCACCATCCAAGACGCCGAACTTCACATATTTCCCAAGTCCGGGCACTGGGCGATGATCGAAGCGAAGCAAGCCTTCGAAAGCACCGTGCTGGCGTTCCTCTCACGGCAGCATGATGCCCATTCGGTGTAACGGCGGTGCAGATGCGGCTCCGGATTATCCAGCGTGACAAAGGGAAAGAAAGCCAGCGGACAGTTCTTTCATGTCGCGCCCTCCCTATCGTTGAGTCGCACCAGCGTCGACGGGCAGCGTGACCGCGGTGATATAGCGCGCCTCGTCGGAAGCGAGAAACAAAGCGGCGTTGGCGACATCGACCGGTTCGACCCACGGCACCGCGAGCATGTTCATGCGAAGGGCCGCTTCGGCGAACTCGGCACGCGTCGGCGCCCTGTCGAGTTCGGGACGAAACGCGCTGCGCACTGCGTCGTTTTGAATCAGTGGAGTGTCCACATTGGTCGGATGGACGCAATTGACTCGGACATTCTGCGGCGCAAGTTCTTTGGCCAGGCTCTGCATCAGGCCGACCACGCCGTGCTTAGCCGCGGTGTAATGGGCGACGCCCACCAATCCGCGAAGGCCTGCGATCGAATTGGTCAGGACGATCGCACCCCCACCTTGCGCAATCAGGTGCGGCGCAGCGGCCCGACACGTGTGCCACACACCGGTGAGGTTGACATCCAACATAGTCCGCCAGGCCGCCTCGGTGAGGTCCAGCGCCAGTGCACGCGAAGTGATCCCAGCGGTAGCACACACCACGTCCAATCTTCCCAGCCGTCGCACACCGCGATCGGTGGCCGCCTGGACGCCGTCGACATCGCGCACGTCGACGATCTCGGTATGTATTTTGGCGCCGGTATCGCGCACTTGGGCGGCGGTGTGCTCCAGGTCGTCGACTGTGCTGTGCGGAACCACCACTGTGTCAACGGGAGCGCACACGTCAAGGGCCACGATATCGGCGCCCTCCTGGGCTAACCGCACCGCCTGCGCACGCCCGATTCCCCGCGCCGCGCCCGTGATCAGGGCCACCTTCCCAGCGACCCTGCCGGTCACGTCGCAACCTCTGTCATGTCGGCACGCCGTTCATGCGCCTAGAACTCAATGTGGATGTTGTCGGTCACTGGCCGGGCTTGACACCCGAGGATCAAACCGTCGGCGCGGTCTTCGGGTCCCAGCACATCTCCACCGGCCATATCCACCTCCCCGGAAATCAAGGTCGCCACGCAGGAGCCGCAATGCCCTTCTCGGCACGAATGCGGCACATTGATCCCGGCGTCAAGCATCATCTCGACCAGGGTCTGGTCGCGGCGCCATTGCAGTCGATGGAGAGCACCGTCCAACTCGACGTCTACGGTGGCCACCGCGGCATCGGTGCACAGGGCGGCGCCTTGTTCTTCGACATCTGCCATGCGGCCGATCCTTGCCACATTGGTCCGTGATGTCGTGGTCGGATTCCGATGGACGGGAGGTCGCCATCCCGGCGTCCAGTCACCGGGACGTCTCCTGCGATTCCGGGCGCAGCGACCCTACCGTCGCTGTTCGTGACCAGTAGCACGAACGACGGGTTGGACCAGGGCATCGACGTGGTGGTCGTAGGTGCCGGCTTTGCCGGGCTTTACGCCCTGCACAAGCTGCGCGCCGACGGGTTGACGGTCAAGGTGTTCGAGGCCGGTCCCGACGTGGGTGGCACCTGGTATTTCAACCGGTATCCGGGCGCCCGCTGCGACGTCGAGAGCGTCGACTACTGCTATTCGTTCTCCGATGACCTGCAACAGGAGTGGGACTGGTCGGAAAAGTACGCCACCCAAGAGGAGATCCTGCGCTACATCAACTGGGTGGCCGACAGGTTGGATCTGCGCCGCGACATCGTCTTCAACACCCGTGTCACGTCGGCGGTTCTCGACGAGCAGCGGTTGCGGTGGACGGTGACCACCGATACCGGGCAACGAGTGAGCGCGCGGTTCTGTGTGATGGCGACGGGCCCATTGTCCGCGGCGATGACCCCACCTTTTGCCGGCCTCGACCGTTTCACCGGCGAGATCTACCACACCGCGGCATGGCCACACGAAACGGTCGACTTCACCGGTAAGCGCGTCGCGGTCATCGGGACGGGATCTTCGGGCATTCAGTCGATCCCGATCATCGCGGAACAAGCCGCGCAACTCTACGTCTTTCAGCGCACCCCGAATTACAGTGTCCCCGCCGGCAATCGGCCTCTCACCGACGAAGACCGGGCCCGGGTCAAGGCCAATTACGCCGAACGCAGGCGCTTATCATGGCGCAGCGGCGGCGGCTCACCGCACATCGCCCATCCGAAACTGACGATGCAAGCCAGCCCCGAAGAGCGGCGCGCGGCGTTCGAAAAACGCTGGGATCTCGGCGGGGTGCTGTTCTCCAAAACCTTCTCCGACCAGATGATCGACCCGGACGCCAACGAGGAGGCGCGCAAGTTCTATGAGGAGAAAGTGCGGGCCATCATTGATGACCCCGCGCTGGCCGAACTGCTGATCCCCACGGATCACCCGATCGGCACCAAGCGGATCTGTACCGACAGCAACTACTTTCAGACATTCAACCGCCCCAACGTGACACTGATCAGTGTGCGAGACACGCCGATCGAATCTGTCGATGCCACCGGCGTCAACACCAGCAACGCCCATTACGACCTGGACATGATCGTGTTGGCTACCGGATTTGACGCGATGACAGGGGCATTGGCCAGAATCGACATCGTCGGCCGGGGCGGTAAACGGCTGCGCGATGACTGGAGCAATGGGCCGCGAACCTACTTGGGTCTGAGCACTGACGGCTTTCCCAACTTGTTCGTCGTGTGCGGCCCCGGCGCGCCGGCGGTGCTGGCCAACATGGTGCTGCACGCCGAGGCGAATGTGAATTGGATCGCCGACTCGATCAGATATCTCGACGATCACGGCTACACGGCGATCGAGGCGACTCCCGATGCGGTGGACAACTGGGTCGCCGAATGCGCGCGCCGAGCCGAGGCCACCCTGTTCACCAAGGCCGACTCCTGGTACATGGGCGCCAACGTGCCTGGCAAGCCGCGGGTGTTCATGCTGTTCCTCGGCGGGTTTGGGACCTACCTCGACATCTGCAATGAAGTCGCCGAGGCTGGGTACAAAGGGTTTTCGCTGACCAAGGCGCCCTGATGTCGAGCCTGTCGGGTCGTGTGGCGCTGGTGACAGGCGCTGGGCGCGGCACCGGGCGCGCCCTGTGCGAGCGATTCGCAGACGAAGGCGCCGACGTCATCGCGGTGGACGTGCCGGCGGCAGCAGAAGACCTCGAACAGACCGCCGCCGCGGTGGCGCAGCGCGGCCGACGCGCGGTGACGGGGCTGGCCGATGTCAGCGACTTGGGCGCACTGACCGGCGCGGTGGGCGCCGCCGTCGCCGACCTGGGACGCCTTGACATCGTCGTAGCCAACGCAGGCGTCCACACGGTGTCGGCTCCGACGTGGGAGATCACTACCCACGACTGGCAGCAGACCCTGGATGTCAACGTGACCGGCGTCTGGCACACCGTCAAAGCCGCCGTCCCGCACCTCGGCGAGGGCGGCGGGTCCGTCGTGATTATCAGCTCCACCAACGGTCTTCGCGGCACGGCCACCACCGCTGCTTACACTGCGAGCAAGCATGCCGTCGTTGGGTTGGCGCGCACGCTGGCCAACGAACTGGGCCCGCGCGCCATTCGCGTCAATACTGTTCATCCTGGAGCGGTCGGGACCTCGATGGTGCTCAACGAGGCGACGTTTAAACGCCTTCGGCCTGACCTGACCAGCCCGACGGCGGCCGACGCTGCAGAAGCGCTCGCGGCTCGCCACCTGCTCCCGGTTCCGTGGGTGGAGCCGGTAGACGTCGCCAACGCCGTGGTTTTCCTGACCTCCGACCACGCCCGCTACATCACCGGCACCCAGCTCGTGGTCGATGCCGGCCTGTTAGCCAAGGCCTAGCAGCGACGCGGATGGGAACCTACGCCGTCACCGGGTCGGCATCGGGCATGGGCCAAGCCGTCGTCCGCAAACTGCTGGCCGCGGGTCACCGCGTGATCGGCGTCGACATTCAGGACGCTGACGTCGTGGCGGATCTGTCCACTCCCGACGGACGCAGGACGGCCGCCGCTGCCGTGTGCGCTACCGGCGACGGTCGACTCGACGGTGCCGTGCTGGCCGCTGGTGTGGGCCCCACCCCGGGCGCGGGTAGCGCGGCCCGGATCCTGGCGGTGAACTTCTTAGGTGTGGTCGAGCTCCTAGAGGCATGGCACCCGGCACTGGCGGCGGCCGGCGATGCGAAAGTCGTGGTTGTGGGCAGTAATTCGTCGACGACAATGCCGTTGGTGCCCCAGCGAGCCGTGCGGGCGTTACTGGGCCGCGATCTCCACAAGGCCGAGCGTGCACTACGAGTGTTCCGATCGGCCGCCCCCTCGATGGCCTACGGCGCATCGAAGATCGCGGTGGCGCGCTGGGTGCGTCGGACCGCAGTGACACCGGCGTGGGCGGGTGCGGGTATCCGGCTCAACGCGATCGCTCCGGGCGCGGTGATGACCCCCCTGCTCGAGCGACAGCTGGCCACACCGCGTGAAGCCAGGGCCATCCGCGCGTTCCCGGTCCCGGTCGGTGGGTTCGGTGATCCCACGCACCTCGCGGACTGGATGGTGTTCATGTTGTCGGATGCCGCCGCCTTTCTCTGCGGCAGTGTGCTTTTCGTCGACGGCGGGTCTGATGCCTACTTCCGCGCCGACGACTGGCCGGCCCGCGTCCCGACTCCGCAACTGCCGCGGTATATGTGGCGGTTGCTGAGGTTTGGCCGCCGGCGATAGGTTTGACGGCGGTAATCACCGGGCCGCTGGCCGTTTCATGGTTGACGTCGCACGCCCATCGCGCCGCAGACGGGCGCGGCCCACTCCAGGGTCGACGAGTACCTGACGTGCTCGTCGAAAGCAGCGGCGATGTCGACCGGCATCGCCACGGGCAGCCGGCGGGTCAGATCGACGTGCACGAGGACCATCTCAAGTGTCGCCGATAGGCGTTGCCGGTACGATCCACGGCGAATGACATCATGTGCACCACCTTGGGTGAGCGGTCAAGGACGCGGGCGTAGAGATTGGCCGTGTCATCTTCGATCAGCTCGCTGTAGTAGCGCAGGTGGTGCTCGACGGTGAAGAGGCCGAGCTGTCGATCAGCCCGATAGGCGTCGTCGATCCCGAGTTCACGCACCAACGCATCGGCGGCGGCCGAACCGAAATCCAGATAATGCAACACGTTCATGTGGCCGTTCCCATCGATGAAGTCACGGGACACATTCCGTGTGATGGCACAGCGCAATTGGGCCACTTGGGCAGCCGACGGCAAGCTTTGCTCTTCCGGCGTCGGTGCCTGCTGATTATGGCCGCATCGAGATGCTGCTCCCTGAACCTGGTCCAAAGGCGCTGACGCTAGGCCCATCGATGGGACCTGGCTGCCGTGTGTCCCGAATGTCGGACGACAGCTCACGTCTTATCTCGGCGTCCGCTGACCGGGAACAGCGTCCAGTGGGCCGCGGACTTCAATAGATCATTACTACGCCCACAGACGTAAAGGACAACGATATGAGCGAGCGGGTACTCGACCGGGTCGTGGCGATGGCGGATCAGTTGCGCGACCAGGCCCCCGAGGCCGAGCGGATCGGCCGCCTGACCGACGACAGCGTGAAGCTGATGAAGTCGGCCGGGTTGATCCGGCTGCTGCAGCCCAAGAGCCACGGCGGCCTTGAGGTCCACCCGCGCGAGTTCGCCGAGACCGTGATGGCCACCGCCGCACTCGATCCGGCCGCCGGCTGGATCGTCGGCGTGGTCGGCGTGCACCCCTATCAGTTGGCGTACGCGGACCCGAAAGTGCCCAACGAGGTATGGGCCGACGACGTCGACACGTGGATGGCGTCACCGTACGCGCCGCAGGGGGTGGCCAAGCCCGTCGACGGGGGCTACATCTTCAACGGCCGCTGGCAGTTCAGCTCGGGCACCGACCACTGCGACTGGATCATCCTGGGCGCGATGCTGGG
>NZ_LZJF01000103.1 GCF_001666835.1 Mycobacterium sp. E3251
CTGACGTCCCTCGCCGCCGACGCTGACCTATTGTGCACCGGCCTGAATTTCGAGCAGGCCGCCGCCAACGTCGCGGAGTACTACGACATCCCGTTTGCCACGCTGCATCACGTCCCCATGCGGCCGAACGGCCAGACCGTTTCGATGCTGCCGGCGCCGTTGAGCCGCTCGGCGATGACGGCGTTCGACTGGTTCAGTTGGCGCCTGAACAAGAAGGTCGAGGACACGCAGCGCCGCGAACTCGGGCTCCCCAAGGCAACGCATCCCTCGCCGCGCCGGATCGCCCAGCGAAAGTCGCTGGAAATCCAAGCGTACGACGAGGTTTGCTTTCCCGGACTGGCGGACGAATGGGCGAAATGGGACGGCCTACGGCCGTTTGTCGGCCCATTGACAATGCAACTGACCACGGGCGCCGACGACGACGTGGCAGCTTGGATTGCCGCCGGATCGCCGCCGATTTGCTTTGGCTTCGGCAGCATGCCGGTCGAATCTCCGGTCGACACGGTCGAAATGATCGCTGCGGCATGTGCGGAATTGCACCAGCGGGCGCTAATTTGCGCCGGCTGGAGCGATTTCAGCGATGTGCCACTTCCCGCCCACGTCAAGGTCGTGGGCGCGGTGAATTATGCGACGGTCTTTCCAGCCTGTCGCGCGGTCGTTCATCACGGCGGCTCGGGCACCACGGCGGCAAGCCTGCGTGCAGGCATACCCACCTTGATTCTGTGGAGCTCGGCCGACCAGCCGTACTGGGGCAATCAGATCAAGCGCCTCAAGGTGGGAACCGCCCGACGCTTCTCGGAGACCACCGAGAAATCGCTTGTCTCGGATCTTCGCGAGATCCTCGCCCCGGAATATGCCACCCGAGCCCGCGACCTCGCCACTCGGATGACAACCCCCGCCGAAAGCGTCGCCAAGGCTGCGGATCTGCTCGAAAAGGCCGCCCGTGAGAAGGCTTCCGGCTGAAGCGCTTGCTTAACTCGCCGGCTTGATCAGCAGGCCCTGTCCCGTGGGCAACGCGCAGATCTTCACACCCAGTTCATTTGCCACCGCATCCATGGCGGCGCGCTGCTCGTCGCGCCCCCGGTTCGCGTAGTCATCCAGGAGCACGAAGGCACCGGGTATGAGCCGTGGCCAGAAATAGCGAAGTGCGGCGACTTCCGGTGGGGCGCAGTTCATGTCGATGTGCAGGTAAGCGATGGCGGTCGCGTCGACCTCGTCGAGCGTCTCCGGGACCGCGCCCACGATGATGCGCTGGTTATGCCACTCCGCGAAATTCGCGCGAACGCTTTCGACTCCACTGGCATACATCCCGTTGCGCAGGTGATCTTCGCTGATCTCCAGTGCCCCGGCCCGGCGTTCGTTCTCGGTGACGAAGCGCGGGTCGAGTCCGGCGAACGTGTCGAGCAAGTAGAAGGTCTTCCCCAGCCGGTCCCAGTCCAGGTATTCCATGATGGCGCTGCTCAAGAACCCGTAGCTCACGCCGCATTCGACGAAGTCGCCGTCAAGCTTGCTGGCGCTGGCCGCCGCCCACAGCCCCACGTGCACGCGCCACTGCCACTGGTACCAATCCTCTTTGCCCAGGGAGCGGGCGCCGCGCCGATAGGCGCGCTGGAACTCCGGATCGTCCAGGAACGCGTGAAAGTTATTGAACGTGACCAGCGCGTCGTTGGCGTAGACGTCGGGAAGGATGGTCCGCGCGAGCCAGTACTCGGTGCGTACCCACCACATCCGCAGGCGGGTTCCGGTTGTCAGCCCTGTTGCCACGGCGGCAACCATAGCATTGGCGGACGTCTAGCCCGTGCCAAATACGACGGGTTCAACGGTTCACCCGCCCGAACGGCAAAACTTTTGGTAGCCACCGAATTTCGCCAACCCGCTCAGGCGCCGGCATTGCCCTGTCGAATACCGTCTACTTGCGCCACAGCACGCCGGTGCCGTCGATCTCGACGATCTCCGCGGTCACGCCGTGCTTCGCCCGATAGTCCGTTACGGCTTGTTCGCACGCCTTGATCGCGTGGTAGTCGTCGACGATGCAGAAGCCACCCGGCGACAGCCGCGGATAAAGCGCATCGAGCGCCTGGATCGTCGACTCGTACAGATCGCCGTCCAGGCGCAGCACGGAGATGCGATCGATCGGCGCATCCTGCAGCGTGTCCTTGAACCAGCCGGGAACGAACCGTACCTGATCGTCGAGCAACCCGTAACGCTCGAAATTAGCCCGCACCTCGGATTCGGGCACCCCGAGGATGCGCGCGTGACGGTGCAGCGTGATCCCTTTGTCCTGCTTGTAGTTTGCGACGTCCGGCGGCGGTACGCCGGCGAAGGAGTCGCACAGCCACACGCAGCGCTTCTCGTCCCCGTGTGCGGCCAGCACCGCGCGCATCAAGATCGACGCCCCGCCGCGCCACACGCCACACTCGACCAGGTCGCCGGGGATGTCCTCTTCCAGCACCGTCTCCACGCAATGCTGCAGGCTGGTCAGCCGCTGCATACCGATCATCGTCAAGGCATCCGCCGGCCAATCCAGCCCCAGGTCTCGCGCGTGCTTATTGAACGGGCGCTTGCGGACGAGCATTAGATTGCGGGTGCTGAACAAAGGGCGCCCCAAGCGGTACCAGCCCACGGGCACCAACTCGTCATTGCCGTACCGGGTCAAATCGCGTCGGAGCAAGTCCAGGTACGCAAACCGCGTGTCGTGGTCAGTCACGGCCAAAGCTGCCCCTTAATCCGCATGCCAGTACTCCCGGTCATGAGCCTAGACGTCCGTCGACGCCCTCAATGCGTTTCGCAGTCTATCCACTAACTTGGTCCGAATTGCCAACTTGCACCTCGGGCCATCGCGATCTCAAGGACTACGCTTCACTCCGGTGGCGCGATCACAGCGTCCCGAGCGGGTGAAGCTCTCCAGCAGATCGACGGCGCGCCCCTCGCCGTC
>NZ_LZJF01000104.1 GCF_001666835.1 Mycobacterium sp. E3251
GGGGACGGCTCGGCCGAGCGCGCCGGCGTACACCGCGCGACGCCGCCCGCACATCCCGGACGTGCTCCCGACGCCGGAGAGTCGCCACCGCGGCAGCGCGGTGGGCCCAGGCCCCCGCAGGCGCCGCGCCAGAACGAGCCCCCGACCGAGGCGCGGCCGTCGGGCCCGCCCACCGGCGTCGAGGCCCGGCTGAACCGGTTCATCTCCGGCACCGCGGCGCCGGGCGCCGGCGCGCCCCCGCACGCGAAGAACCCGCCGCACGAGAGTGATGCCCCGCAGGGGCGCGCTGACGGGCCGCCGGCGGAGGCCTACGCCAGCGAGTTGCCGGACCTGTCCGGCCCGACGCCGCGTGGACCGCAGCGCAAGACTCCGCCCGACCGCACGGCGGAGGCGGCGAGCCCGCCGGGATCCGGCCGTTCGTCGGCGTCCGAGACCCGGGAGGGCCGCGAAGGCCGCGAAAGCCACACCCAGGTGACGCGGCGACCGCGCGGGCCGGTGCGGGCCAGCATGCAGATTCGCCGGATCGATCCGTGGAGCACGCTCAAGGTCTCCCTGCTGCTCTCGGTCGCGCTGTTCTTCGTCTGGATGATCGCGGTCGCATTCCTGTACCTGGTGCTCGGCGGAATGGGCGTGTGGTCGAAGCTGAACAGCAACGTCGGCGACCTGCTGAACAACACCAGCGGCAGCAGCGGCGAGCTCGTCTCCAGCGGCACCATCTTCGGCGGCGCCGTGTTGATCGGCTTGGTGAACATCGTCCTGTTGACCGCGATGGCCACGATCGCCGCGTTCGTCTACAACCTGACCACCGATCTGATCGGCGGTATCGAAGTAACGCTGGCCGACCGCGACTAGCGTTTTGGGGGTGGGGCGGCGATTGCGGTAATCTCGTCGCTCGGCCGTACCCGCGTACGGGCCTATAGCTCAGGCGGTTAGAGCGCTTCGCTGATAACGAAGAGGTCGGAGGTTCGAGTCCTCCTAGGCCCACAACCATGTGCCCGTCAAGACGTTGCGTAAGACTCGCCCTGCCAATCACACTGATCGCTGTGGTGGCGGCGGTGGTGGTGCGCTCCCGACGCGGGGTCGAGGTCTGGCACGTGGCGGTGGACGACCCATCCGGTCAGCCACCCGATCACGTCGAGGGGCCTTAGCTCAGTTGGTAGAGCACCGCCTTTGCAAGGCGGGTGTCAGGGGTTCGATTCCCCTAGGCTCCACAGATCGAAACTGTATTTCAGGCCGTGTTCGCTAAGCCAGCGCTGGCGTTGATTCCGTCCCACTGACCACAATCGCGAGTTAATAGCGCGTTGATCCCCACCCCAACCGCCTCAACGTCCGACCCATACAAGTGTCCGTAACGGTCCAGCGTCAGCCCGGCGGACTAGCGTCCGTGCACGTTCTGCAGCGGCTCGATGTTCGCGCCAGCGTGGATGGCCAGTGACGCTGCAGTGTGCCGGAGCTCGCGCAGCTTAAAGTCGTACACCACGGCCTGCTTACCGGCCGCGTCCGTCACGGACATCGGGAAGAGCTGGGCCGCGGCGACCGCCTGAGACCACCACCTGCGCGCACGTTGCTGCCCCGCATGTAACCACCGACCGAGTCGGGAAAAACAAGGCGTCCGCGCCGGCAGCCGAGAACGGCATGTCCCCCACGAACGTCGGGAGGCTCCCAGCACAAGCTCAGCAAACGGCTCAGGGCAGACCTCGATGAGGGACGGCTTCGTCACTACTTGGCGGAGATGGAAAGCAGGATTGAACAGATCACCGACATTGACAATCGCGTCGCGGTGACCGACTGGCTGATCTGGTGCAAGGACCACGCGGAGAAGCTCGACCCTTTCGAAAAGTCGCTCCGCCGACCGGAGGTGAACGAGCCGGGGTACGCAGATGTACAGGAGCTCCGCAAGCGGCCCGGGTTCATTCGCGCTTTTGGTAACACCCGAGACGAGATGACTGGTGGTGGCGGCGGTATTTCTGATAACTGGCAGACGGATCGCACCCGCGTAGCGAGCTTGGGAAGTCGATTCAAGTTCTCTTTCGCGCCGCCATCGTTAGACCGAAACGCCGTGCATCGCCGTGACGGCCCCTTTGTCCCGAACTCTACGTACTGGACGTTGGGAGGTCCTGACTGTGTTGGCTGAATTGCGAAAGCACACGTCAGAGCGTTGGGGCAGTTGATCAGTGATGAAGCCTATCGAAGCCACTGCGGACGCGGTGCCTGTCCGGGCCGTCTACAGTAGCCAGGCCGCTTCCCCTCTGCCCGGGCGCAAAGAGCGCGGCCATGGACCCTCTGTGTACGGGAAGGGCCGGTGCAGCAATCCAGCAAGGCGACCGCAATCGACGAAGATCTGCAAGATCATCGAACCGACTCACCCCTCCCCGACGCGGGAATGCGCGCCCCGAGCAACCCGTTCACAAAGCCAGCGCTCACCAGTAAACGCGCATTTCTGGTTGATTCGGCGCAGGTCAGTGCTAGCCTTTGCCGGGACCTGCTGGCTAACGTTGCGGCTGACTGCTCAAACGTAGACGAGTTGGGGGAAGCACCACGATGCTAGGTGCCTCGGCATGAGTACGGGACGCGGGGACTACTCTCTAATATCGGCAAGCGACTTGGTGAAGGACCATGCGTTGTCATTCGCGCATCAGCCTTACCTTCGACAGTTATTCGATAGCGTCCAGAAAACAATTCCATTGAGCTTGGTCGTCGGGGCCGGGGTCTCCATGAATTCCGGGCTGCCCGCGTGGGGAGAGCTCGTTAACCGTTTGGCGGGAGCTATCAAAAATGCGGAGATGCGGAGATTGGTCCTGTCGAACGAGGTGGATCAGATACGTAAGGCCGAGATAGCCTTGACGTTGGCTCACAGCCTAAATAAAAATGTTCATACCCATGAATTAATCCGGGATGCTTTATACCCACCGAGTGCGATTGTTGAGCCTGGGCAACTCGCCAAGTCGATAGCTCGACTAGTAGCGGTTCGCAGGGGTGTCACCCGCATCATCACTACTAATTTCGATCGGTTGTTAGAAGACGCCTTGGAGGAAGCACTCGGCGTTGAAGTGAAGTCGTTCGGGCTGGGCGATGTCGATGACTGGAAGGCGCGATGTGACGATCAAATCGTATCTGTGCTGCATGTTCATGGAATGGTCACTCAAGCAATTGGTAGTCCCGAAGACACCGTACGACAACCGCTGATCCTGACGCAGTCTCAGTTCTTGACCTACGGGTCACAAGTTAGGAACATCATTGCGGAGGCTCTCGACGGCGCTGTTGCGGTATTCGTGGGCGTTAGCCTGACGGATCCCAATGTGATCGCACCTCTGTATCACTCCGCTGGCTCTGATCCCACATACACAACACCAGACCCAGCGCGAGAACGCAAAAACCTTCACAGGTATTCTTTGTCTGTCATGCTGCCCGTAGAAGGCGCAAATGACGATATGCAAACGGCTGAGTACTTCACCGCATCTGCACAATTTATTGACCGTAAGTTGAACGTCAAACCTGTCATACTCAAATCTTTCTCGCAGGTAAATCAGGTAGTTGCCGACCTAGCGTTGGCAGTGAAGTATCCAGAGCAATACAAGAGTAGGCCACCCGGACGTGCACCGTCTCTTCGTTACGGAGTGCGCTATAAAGCAGCCATTAAAGCTTGTTATGGTTGGCTTGATTGTGACCGGTCTCCGTACGTCCCTGTTGATGATGTGTCCGCCGCCATCACGAGCCGCTTGAGCGCGGCCCTAGCTCCTATCCAGAGGTTTTTGCGCCGTTTAGCAAAGTCATATGGCGTAGTGTACGAGGCCGGCGATCAGGAGAACTTCCAACTATGCCTCTGGTTGCGACGACTTGACCTAGCGAGCCAAGCTCCCACCTACGCGCTGGAGTTGCTCGGATCGTCGACGTTCCAGAACCGGGAGCCTTGGGCAATGAAGAGAGATGTGCCGATTTCGTCGGATTCTCCGTACGCTGCTGCACAAGCGGTGTTCAACGGCCTGCCTATCACAACGAATCTGGATCAGCATAAGAACTCGGGACTGTGGCACGGCGTATTAGCGGTCCCAATCACCGTTGGCGGGTTCACCTCAAGGGAGATGGTGGCTGGCCGCCCTCTGGATCAGTTGACGGTGGGAGCCCTGACTCTCGACTCCACTTATTACGTCGACGGCTCGGAAGCGGCGGCCGGAAGCGACGTTGCCCGGCGCTTAGGAGTACTCAGCCGCCTGGGCGAGCAGCACACGAACGAACTGCTGAGCCTTCTGTACAGTGCGGCATCAGCGGTTTTGCTCGGCAGCTAGGCGAGCTACTTTTTTGCCAGAACACTGGTCGGAGCCATAGTAAGGTCGACCTTACCGGAGAGGATTACGTATTTCTTGCCGCCTGCACGCTTCGATGGCGAAGCGGCAATCGTGCCCTGTTCCGCCTTCGGTGATGCGCTCTTGCCCACGGGCTTTCCTCTCTAGGAACTGACTTGCGCCAGCCGACTGAATGCTACATGACGCGTCTTTGCCCAGGTTGTGAAGTCCACCATAGCTCTGCCACCAGCTCGCGCTAATGATGACACGCTGCTTTGCTTACCGCAGGCTGAACTTTCAATTTTTGGTGGTCGCGTCGTAACACGATGTGGCACATAACATTGCCAGACCTACCCCTATTCCACCTGAACAAAACGTCGAGGGATCCGTTCGGCCAGATCGGCAGCGCTTTGCCAGCTACAGAGATTCGGGATGCTCCCCGAGAGCAAGGGGAGCCCGATCAACTACTCAGCCGGGAACGGGGCGCAACGGCTCCATCTACCGGCCGGAGATTTGGTCTCATGTCGCCGGGACGCGGATGGCGGAGCTCGTGAGCACGCGCCAACCTATAGTTTCAAGCAGTCCCTCTCTCGTCTGTTCAGGCGGAGAGGGACTCACCTAACTCTTTCGCCCATCGCCAGGCAAGACTTGCGTTCCGACGGAAACGCACTTTGTTCGCCACCTTCGGCAGCCGCGTGATCAAGTGGGATTTCTCCAGATCGCGGACGGGGTCTTGGATGCTGCTGAGGTTCTTGTATCCAAGCTCCTCGGCAAGCTCGGAAAGCGCGAACTCTCTGGGTCCCCGGGCAATTCCTAACATCACGGCTAGCCGATGTGTCTGACCGAACAATACGCGCGATAGTTCGCCTACGTCGGGGTCGTCGGCAAGAGCCACGAGGAAGATAATACGCTTACGTGTTATACGTTCCGCGTTACGCGTTACGCGATACGCGTAGCCCATGTATCGTTGGCTCATGAGCCGGCGACTTCTCCTCACCCCTAGTGCGGTTATTCTGTTGGCGGTTGACGCAACAGCTGAATCTGGGAGCGTGACGGGGGCGGTCCTGCCGCGGAGCTCATGGATCGGGCGCATGCTGGTGGAGGAGTTGCTTCGTGACCTACCTCCGGGTCACGCTCTGCGAACATTGAAGAGGCTGTTCAGCGTTGGTCGCGGAGTGACCGAAGCAAGTGTCAAGGCGGTATTCTTGGACCTCGCTCAGGGGGGATGGCTTGTCCCTGAAGGCATTGGGGCCGCGGCGACGTGGACGGTCGATAATTCTCGTCGGGTTCAGGTCGCCGAATTGTGGTCAACCCTCACACACGATGAGGCGCGTGCTGTCCAGACCGCGGCTCAGCGAACGATCGCGGTGTCCGTAGCTTGGTCAAACAACCGCCGCACGGGTGTGGAATCTAACACCTCGACGTCGAGATCGCGGAATCCGTAGCGGCGCCAGCCATTACCGCGATTCATCCGCGTCGACAACCGAAGACCGCCCTTTCGAAGCGCCGTTGCTTCAACGCGGATCCGACGTTCGGGATGATGACGGAAAGGGGCTTCCCAGCGGAGCTCTTCTACTTTGGCCCAATCAATGACGCGCACTCGGGAAAGCTGGTGATCCATATCGCTCGCTGTTTGAAACCTTTGCGACGGACGGGTATTCAGCGCCTTATTCAGCAGCCGGATCATTGACCGTGACACCCACAATGGATATTTGCGGTCCGCCGCAGATAGTGGTGACCGCCTGCTCATCAGACGTTCCACGACGAACGCTGTGGAGTAGCTCTCATATTCGAACGGTCCTCTTAGTAGCTCGAGCAGCACCAGCCCCATCGAGAACAGGTCACTTGCACGAGTAAGAATGCCAGTCGCAACGAGTTCGGGGGGTGTATACAGCGTCGGGTTGTCAAGTGCAGGTACCGTTCCGTTAGTGTCGAAGACACCCGCCAAACCCAAGTCTGCAAGCTTCGCAATCGAACCATCGTCGGCTAAGAGAATGTTGCCGCTCTTGATGTCGCGATGCGCGATGCCGTGGACCTCGTGAACGCAGCCCAATCCCCTCAGGGCCGCTTGAACGATCCGAACTGCATCGGTCGGCACGATCGACTCTCGAGCCAGGAGCGCGTCGGTCACGCTTCCCCTCGGGTAGTAAGGCGTGACAATCTCGATCACGTTCATGGGCTGTGGGTAGCCATCGACCGATGCGGCTGCCAATACCGGCACGACATTACGGTGGTCGATCATCTGAAGCGTTGCGGCTTCTGGTAGTACGTCATCCAAGTTGGACAGATCGATCCTCTTGCCAATCCGCCTACATTCGAGATTCGGATCCCACCAGAGGCGTACCTCATTCAAACCGCCTGCCACACTGCGTAGGCATTCGAAAGGCAATCGGAGGGTCCGCTCGTCTTGGCGCTTCGTACCGGCAACCGAATCTTGTTCCTGGACAGTGCGGTTGGGTTCGACCATCACGCCTCGACCCGCCCAAGCATTGTTGCAGCAGCAGCGTATGCTTCCGCGAGACCGGTAGACCAGTATGTGGGTGGGTTCTCGAACCCGTAACGGCCAGAACCGACCGTCTGAAGCTTATGGGGTGCGCAGCCAACCGCGCGGCCGATGGCCTCGGTAGGGAGAGTTCTGAAATCGATTCCGAGCTCGTTGGCGGCGAACATTACTGCGCTGACCGCTGTGATTCGTTGGTAAGCGTACCGATAAACCCAATTGCTCCTCTGGCGCGTCTCCACGAGGCCCACTGCGGCAACTGATGCACCCGCCAATTCTTGTCTCAGTCGGTCTTTAAGGTCGCCTAATCCCTGCGCTTCCGAAAGACCCTGATTAAGCGCCAACCTCGTTTGCGTGCTCCCAGCCGGTGCTGCCAGCAGCCTGGCATCAGCTTCAGCAACGGCGAGGAAAAGAAATCCGCCCTTCACGTTTACCCCCGCCACTCGCACCTCCAAATAATCTCAAGATTCGTTGGCTTCGGTGGCCAGATCGAGGAAGTTCCCATCGATCACGGGCCGCCCCCGAGAAGAACAGGGGCGGCCCGACACTCACTGAGACGCTGGGTGGCGCGATCCGATTTCCCCGCATTGAGGTCATATGCAATCGAAATCTGCGTGGGGAGCGGCCGCACGGTTAACGTGGGACTGTGGTCGCCGGCGAGCCGATGCGCGTCTGGGAATTCGTCAATGGGCCGGCCGGGTGCGCGCCAGGTGTCGCGGCAATGGTCGGCTACCGCGCATTGGCGGCTCCCGCCGGCGTGCACCGCGGAATGCCTTCGGCAAAGCTGACCCTCATCGTCAGTCGCGACGATGGCGTGTCGGCGGCCGCAACCCCGGAGGCCGTTCCCGCTGCCCAGCCAAAGCCACTGCTGGTGGGTGGTTTGCACGTCACCGCCGCGCATATCCGGCAGCAACGCGGCCAGGCCGGTGTGCAGTTGGCGGTGCATCCGCTGGCCGCCCGAGCTCTCTTCGATATGCCCGCCGCAAAGTTGGAATCGGTCGACCTCGACGCCACCCTTGTCATGGGCCCGCGTGGCGTCGAATTGCACGAGCGCGTCGCCGACGCCCGGAATTGGCGGGAAGCGTTCACCGTGATCACCAACTACCTGGTCGACGCGTCGCGGCGACATGAACGTGCGAGAGTGCGTCCCGAGGTGGTCTTCGCCTGGCAGCTGTTGGAGCGCAGCGGCGGGCGGGCCTCAGTGGCCGCGGCCGCCGAGGCCGTCGGATTGAGCCCACGGCACCTGACGACGCTGTTCCGGCGGGAAGTCGGCCGGTCGCCGAAGACGGTGGCGATGTTGATGCGCTTCGAGCACGCGACCGGCCTGATTTCCGAATCGGTGCGGCGCCGCGGCGGCCGGGTCGACCTGGCGTCCGTCGCGGTCGAGACCGGGTATAGCGATCAGGCGCACCTGAGCCGCGAGTTCACCAGATTTGCGGGCACGTCCCCGCGGCGCTGGCTGGCTGAAGAGTTCCGAAACATTCAAGACGGCGGCCATCAGCTCGCCCCAGACTGCAACTATGACTGGTTCCAATCCGAGCGTGTGGTTGACATTGCAGGCCCATGACGCATCCACGTTGATCGACTACTACGTGCACACCTTCGGCTTCGTCCTCGCCGCGCGCTATGGCGAGGGTTCGCGCGTCGACCACGCCCAACTGAACTGGCCGGAGGGAACCGGCGGCATCATGCTCGGCAGTCACAAGCCCGGCGCCGAATGGTGTCGTGAACCGGGCACCTCCGGTGGCTATGTCGTCACCAGCGACCCCGCAGCGCTATACGAGCGCATCCGTGAACGCGAGGGCGACATCATTCGACCGTTAGCCGAAACGGATTACGGCGCAAGGGAATTCTCTGTTCGAGACCCGGAGGGCAACTTGTGGTCCTTTGGTGACTATCCCGGGGAGTGATGCCTACGGGCGCGGCTGCACGTCGACGCTCGGCGGCCGCGACTGGGGCTCCTGAGGCTTCTCCCGCACCTGGCGCCGCACAATGCTGAACGCGACGGCGCCGCCGGCGAGGACAACGACAGCGCCCCCGGCGATCACCCACGGACGCCTATTCCGGCGCTGCGCCCGTCGCGCGTCCTGAAGCGCCTGAGGCAGGCCCGCGACCACTTCCTGCGCGGCGGCCAGCTCCTGGGCGAGCGCCTCTTGGGCCGCGGCGAGTTCCTTGGCCAGGCGCCCCTCTTGGTATTTGCGACGGATCTGCGATGCGGTCGACTGCGCCGACTGGACACCGAGGCCGACGACTCCGCGGGTGACGTCGACCGGACCCAGTGTCGAGTAAGTCAGCCCCCGAGCCAGTCGCTCTCGCGGGGTCAGCCGGGATTCCGCCTTAGCGCTCATCTGCCGCCTTTCTGTGCGTCCTGAACAGACTGCCAGCATAGGGACGCCGACGGAACCGGTATGCGCGCGACGCAGTTTCGGCCGCCGCTCGGCTTGAGCGACACCGGGTGCGGGCATGCCCACGGGTAGTGGCAGACTCTCATGCCGTGACCAACAGCCCCCATCAGACCGCTACCGCCACGCTCCACACCAACCGCGGCGACATCAAAGTCGCACTGTTCGGAAACCACGCGCCCAAGACCGTCGCCAACTTCGTTGGCCTGGCGCAGGGCACCAAGGAGTACTCGACCCAGAACGCATCGGGCGGGTCCTCCGGTCCGTTCTACGATGGGGCGGTCTTCCACCGGGTGATCCAGGGCTTCATGATCCAGGGCGGCGACCCGACCGGCACCGGTCGCGGCGGCCCGGGCTACAAGTTCGCCGACGAGTTCCACCCCGAACTGCAATTCGACAAGCCGTACCTGCTGGCGATGGCGAACGCGGGCCCGGGCACCAACGGTTCGCAATTCTTCATCACGGTCGGCAAGACCCCCCACCTGAACCGGCGGCACACGATCTTCGGCGAAGTGACGGACCCCGAATCGCAGCGAGTGGTCGAGGCGATCGCGACGACGTCCACCGACGCCAACGACCGCCCGACCGAGCCGGTGGTCATCGAGTCGATCACCATCTCCTAAGCCGGGCCGCCGGCCGTCCCGATCAGTGCGGGTGACGCCCCGCGTAACCGCTGGCGGTCAGCGCGTCGAGCACCTCGAGCGGGTCCGTCCCGAGGTCCCAGCGAGAGAACAGAATCAGGTCGTCGTCGGCCGTCTCCACCTCGAGGAGCCGGACTTTGCGTCCGTAGCGGCGGAACTCGATGATCCGGATGATCTTGATGTCGGGGGGTTGTAATACCTGCGTCCGGAACCATCCCCGGAGCAGCAAGCCGTCGGCGGTAATTGCCAGCTTTGGACGCGCGCGCCACGTCGCGCCCGCAAACAAGAGCAGACCCACCGCGGCAATCCCCGCGAGAATCCGCCCCGGCGCGTCTGTGACCACGGTCACACTGACGATAGCCATCAGAACACCGGCGACCCCACAACCAGCGATTCCTGGCGTGCTGGGCTCCCAACGTGTTTGCTGCATGCGCCGCTCAGCCCCTCCCACCACTGCCTATGGAGTTATCCACAGACGCTATCAACAGTGGGGATAAATCACACGCGTGTGATTGGGGGGTGGGAATGTTGCTGGCACAGTAACGGAGCAAGCTAAAAATGAATTCATTTCGCAGCTGACGTCGCTCAGTGCCAGCGCATCGTCAGCAACAATCCGGTGATCATGAAAGCGAAGGCGATGGCATAGTTCCACGGCCCGAGTTGCGCCATCCAGTTGAGGGCGGTCGGCGCCTGGCTGCCGACGGCGGCCAGCTGAAACACCATCAGCCAGACCAGCCCGATCAACATGAGGCCGACGAACAAGGCAACGAACCACACGCTCGACGGTCCCACCTTCACCTTCACCGGCGTGCGGCTGACCGCGCTGACGGCGAAGTCGTTCTTCTTGCGGACCTTGGACTTGGGCATGATTACCTCAGCAAGACGGTGAGTGGGACGGGTGCAACGATAAGAGGCAGCTGCACACACAGCTTGGCTACGAGACTAACTCACCCGGCACGCCCACCAGGAAATTGGAGAGCCGAATGAGCGACGGACGCCGGTCACCATGGCGCTTCGGCGTCCCGGTGGTGTGCCTGTCGGCCGGTTTGCTCCTTGCCGCCACTCACGGGGTGTCCGGCGGCGCGGAGATCCGTCGCAGCGACGCCCCGCGGCTGGTCGATCTGGTTCGCGAGGCCCAAGCGTCGGTGAACCACCTCAACGCCCAACGCGACGCGCTGGCCGGCAAGATCGACGCCGCGCACGGACGGTCCTCGGATCTGGCGCTGGCGGCAATGCTGCGCCGCTCGGCCGAGCTGGCCACCGAGGCGGACATGAACCCGGTGCACGGGCCGGGCCTCGCTGTCACCTTGGACGACGCGCCACGCGACGCCAATGGCCGTTTCCCGCGGGATGCGTCCCCCGACGACCTGGTGGTGCACCAGCAGGACATCGAGGCCGTCCTCAACGCGTTGTGGAGCGCCGGCGCGGAGGCGATTCAGATGCAGGACCAGCGAATCATCGCCACGTCGGTGCCCCGCTGCGTCGGCAACACGCTGCTACTCAACGGGCGCACTTACAGCCCGCCCTACACGATCACTGCGGTCGGCAACGCAGCCGCCATGCAAGCCGCCCTGGCCGCCGCTCCCCTGGTCACCCTGTACCGCCAGTACGTGGTCCGCTTCGGGCTCGGCTACCGCGAAGAGGTCAAGCCCGACGTGCAGATCGTCGGCCACACCGAGCCCGACCGGCTGCATTTCGCGCAGCCCATGGGAACCATCGGCTACTGATTTCCGGCGGACGGTAACCTGGCACGGTGCGGATCCTGGTCGTCGACAACTACGACAGCTTCGTGTTCAACCTGGTGCAGTACCTCGGCCAGTTGGGCGTCGAGGCCGAGGTGTGGCGCAACGACGACGCCAGGCTTTCCGACGCGGCCGCCGTCGCCAAGCGGTTCGACGGTGTGCTGCTCAGCCCCGGTCCGGGTACCCCGGAACGTGCGGGCGCGTCGATCGGTCTGGTCGGCGCGTGTGCCGCCGAGCGCACCCCGCTGCTCGGGGTCTGCCTCGGACACCAAGCCATCGGCGTCGCCTTCGGCGCCACCGTGGACCGCGCGCCCGAACTGCTGCACGGCAAGACGAGCAACGTCTTCCACACCAATACCGGTGTGCTGCAAGGGCTTCCGGATCCGTTCACGGCGACCCGCTACCACTCGCTGACCATACTGCCGGAGTCGCTGCCCCCCGTGCTGGAGGTGACGGCGCGCACCCGCGGCGGCGTCATCATGGGGGTGCGGCATAGCGAGTTGCCGATTCACGGTGTCCAGTTCCACCCGGAGTCGATCCTGACCGAGGGCGGGCACCGGATGCTGGCCAACTGGCTCACCTATTGCGGGTGGGCGCGCAACGACACGCTGGTCCGCCGGCTGGAAAACGAGGTCCGGGCCGCGGTGCAGCCCTATTTCCCGGCCGAACCGGCGGCTACTGGCCGAACTTCAGCGTGATGATCCCGTCCCGGTTGCACCCGGTGCCGGCCGGCGGGTTCTGATACACCACCCGGTGGGATTGCGAGCCGCCCGCGTCCACGTCGGGCCCCTTGTCCAGCACCCCGGTCCAACCCAGCGCCCGTAACCGCGGCTCGGCGTCCGTCCAGAACATGCCGCTCAGGTCGGGCATCACGAACTGGTTGCCCTTCGACACCTGGAGCTCGATCACCGAATCCACCGGAACCATCTGGCCCTTAGGCGGATTGGTGCCGATCACCTCACCGGCCGGCCGGTTGCTGTCCACCTGTGCCTGGGTGACCTTGGTGAAGCCGTAGACGGTGAGATTCTTCTGCGCGACGTCGACGGTCTGGCCCGCTACGTCGGGCACCTGCTTGGTCTCCGGCCCCGACCCGACGATGACGGTGATGACGTTGGTGATCGCCGACGTCTGGTTGGCCGGCGGGTTGGTGCCGATCACCTTGCCTAGCAACTCTGGGCTCGACGGCGAATTGGCCTGCTTGAACTTGCTGAAGCCGGCGGCCTTGAGCTTGCTGACTGCGTCGGAGTACCCCAGCGAGGAAACGTCGGGCACCTCGCGCTGTTCGGGACCGGTCGAGACGTTGATGGTGACCTCATCGCCCGCGCTCACCGAGGCGTTGGCCCCGGGGTCGGTACTGATGACGTGGTCGGGCGGGATCGCCGAATCGGGCTTTTGCAGGGTGCGCGTCTTGAAGCCGCGGTTCTGCAGCGCGGCAATGGCATCGGCGGAGACTTGGCCCCGTACGTCAGGGACCTGCACATCGCGCGTGGTGCCGCCGAGGGTGTTGAAGGCGATGACGACGACGATCGTCAGCACCGCCAACGCGGCGACCGCGACGATCCAGCGACCGACCGAACCGCCGTTGCTTTCGTCCATGCGGCGCAAGGGTTGCCGGGGCAGCGCGTCGGTGCGCGGCCCGGGCGGATTCCCGCCCGCCGCGAGCAGCGAGCTGCGGTCGGCGTCGGTGAGGACCTTGGGCGCCTCGGGCGGTTCGCCGTTGTGCACCCGCACCAGATCGGCGCGCATCTCCGCGGCGGTCTGGTAGCGGTTGTCCGGGTTTTTGGCCAGCGCCTTGAGCACGACGGCGTCGAGGTCGGCGGAGATGCCCTCGTGGCGGTGCGACGGCGGAATCGGGTCCTCGCGCACGTGCTGGTAGGCGACGGCGACCGGCGAGTCGCCGGTGAAAGGCGGCTCGCCCGTGAGGATTTCGTAGAGCACACAACCCAGCGAGTAGACGTCGGACCGGGCGTCCACGGTGTCGCCGCGAGCCTGCTCGGGAGACAGATACTGGGCCGTCCCGATCACCGCCGCGGTTTGGGTGACGCTGTTGCCGCTGTCGGCGATCGCGCGCGCGATGCCGAAGTCCATCACCTTGACCGCGTTGGTGCTGCTGATCATGATGTTCGCCGGTTTGACGTCGCGGTGGATGATGCCGTTCTGGTGACTGAAGTTCAGCGCCTGGCACGCGTCGGCAATGATCTCGATGGCCCGCCGCGGGGGTAGCGGGCCGTCGGTGTGCACGATGTCGCGCAGCGTGACGCCGTCGACGTACTCCATGACGATGTACGGCAGCGGGCCCGTCGGTGTCTCCGCCTCGCCGGTGTCGTAGACCGCGACGATCGACGGGTGGTTGAGCGCGGCCGCGTTTTGCGCCTCGCGACGGAACCGCAGATAGAAGCTGGGATCGCGGGCCAGGTCGGCGCGCAGCACTTTGACCGCGACATCGCGGTGCAGCCGGACGTCGCGGGCCAGGTGAACCTCGGACATACCCCCGAATCCGAGGATTTCGCCCAGTTCATAACGGTCAGACAGGTGCTGAGGGGTGGTCATCTTGGCATCTCGTGTCGGGCCGGTGATGCGCTGAGCGTCAGTGGTTCACCCCACCCGTGCTCGGCCGGCCCTCGTTGCAGTCCAGAATTACTTATCGTCCCGCGATTCGTCCAATTGAGCCGTGGCGCGGAGCCGCTCGGGGTATTGCTCGGCGGCGGCGCGGGCGGGCTCCCGGTGTCGGTGACCGTCGGGGGCGGGGACTGCTGCTGGGTGTCTGCGCGGGAGTTGATGACGATCAGCACCGCGATGATGATGGCCAGCGCTCCGAGCACCCCGGCGGCCCACAGCAGCGCGCGCTGACCGGACGAGAAGGTCCGGCGCGCCGGGGGCGGGCGATGACCGCCGGTGGCCGGCCGGGATCGGCGCGGCGCCGCGCTGCGGGTGCTGGTCACGGCGGCGGCCCTGGTCGTGGGGCTGGACGGAATGGCCGCCGGCGATGCCCGCCCGGGAGGCGGTGACTGGCTGGGCCGGGGCGGACGGCGGCCCGCCCGTACCGCCGCCACGGCGTCGGCGAACGGCCCGCCGCTGCGGTAGCGCATCGCGGGGTTCTTGACCAGCGTGATCTCGATGAGCTCCCGCACATTGGGCGGCAGCTCCGCGGGCAGCGGCGGCGGGGGCTCTTTGATGTGCTTCATCGCGACCGTCAGGGCGCCGTCACCGGTGAACGGCCGCTTGCCCGACACCACCTCGTAGCCGACCACGCCCAGGGAGTACACGTCGCTGGAGGGCGTTGCGTCGTGGCCGAGGGCCTGTTCGGGGGCGATGTACTGGGCGGTGCCCATCACCATTCCCGTCTGGGTGACGGGCGCGGCGTCGACGGCCTTGGCGATACCGAAGTCGGTGATCTTCACCTGGCCGGTCGGGGTGATCAGGATGTTGCCCGGCTTGACGTCGCGGTGCACCAAGCCGGCGGCGTGCGCGACCTGCAGGGCCCGGCCGGTCTGCTCGAGCATGTCGAGGGCGTGCCGCAGCGACAGCCGGCCCGTGCGCTTGAGGACCGAGTTCAGCGGCTCGCCGTTCACCAACTCCATCACCAGGTAGGCGGTGCGGCCTTCCCCGTCCAGCTGGCTCTCGCCGTAGTCGTGGACCTGGGCGATGCCGGGGTGATTGAGCATCGCGGTGGTGCGCGCCTCGGCGCGGAACCGCTCAATGAACTCCGGATCCTGGGAGAACTCCTGTTTGAGCACCTTGACCGCGACGCGCCGGCCCAGCCGACTGTCCACCGCCTCCCAGACCTGGCCCATGCCGCCGGTGGCGATCAGGCGCTGCAGGCGGTATCTGCCAGACAGCGTCACACCAACTCGCGGGCTCATGGTCCTCCCTGTAGCGCGGCTTGGATCACAGCCCGTCCGATCGGCGCGGCGAGTGCACCTCCCGTCGCGGACAGGCGGTCGCCGCCATTCTCTACCAACACTGCCACGGCGACTCTCGGCGTCTGCGCGGGCGCGAAGGCGATGTACCACGCGTGCGGCGGCGTATTACGCGGATCGGTGCCATGCTCTGCGGTACCCGTCTTGGATGCGATCTGCACGCCGGGAATGGCCCCTTTCTGCTGCGCGACCTTCTCGGCGCCGACCATCAGCTCTGTTAGCTTAGCGGCGACCTGGGGCGACACCGCGCGGCGCTGCTGATAGGGGACGGTGGTGCTGATGTTGGCCAGGTCCGGGCCCTTGAGGCTGTCGATCAGGTAGGGCTGCATCGTGACGCCGTCGTTCGCGATGGTCGCCGCGACCTGGGCGTTCTCCAGCGGTGTCAGCGCAACGTCCTTCTGGCCGATGCTGGTCATGCCCAGCGCGGCGGCGTCGGGGATGATCCCGACCGTTGATTCGGCGACCTGTAGCGGGATGACGCTCGGGGTGGTGTCCAGGCCGAACGAGCGTGCCATGCTGCGCAGCGCATCGGATCCGGTGTGCATGCCGAGCTGGACGAATGCGGTGTTGCAGGACAGGGCGAACGCCTGCTTGAGCGACACCGTGGGCTCGTTGCCACAGGGCTGGCCGCCGTAGTTCTCCAACTTCGCGGTGCTGTCGGGCAGCACGATGGAGGACGCCGCGGTCAACTGCTCGGCGTCGGTCGCACCCGCCTGCAGCGCGGCCGCGGTGGTGATCACCTTGAACGTGGATCCGGGCGGGTAGGTCTCCGAGATGGCGCGGTTGGTCAGCGGATTGTCGGGGTCGTCGCGAAGCCGCTGCCATGCTTGCGCCTGCACCTGGGGATCGTGTGACGCGAGCAGATTCGGGTCATAGGACGGCGATGACACCATGGCCAAGATCTTGCCGGTGGACGGCTCGAGGGCGACGACGGCGCCCTTGCACGGCGGCCCACCGCACCCCTGCTGCATCGCGTCCCACCCGGCCTGCTGGACCCGCGGTCTGATGGTGGTGTCGACGTTGCCGCCGCGCGGATCGCGGCCGGTGAAGAAATCGGCCAGCCGGCGCCCGAACAGCCGCTCGTCGGAGCCGTTCAACAGGGGGTCCTCGGCGCGCTCCAGGCCGCTGCTGGAATAGCGCAGCGAGTAGAAGCCGGTGAGCGGCGCGTAGACGGCCGGGTTCGGGTAGACCCGCAGAAAGCGGAAGCGGCTGTCGGTGGCCACCGAATAGGCCAGCAATTGTCCGCCGGCGATGATCTGGCCGCGCTGGCGCGAATACTCGTCGAGCAGGACGCGCTGATTGCGCGGATCGGCGCGCAGTGAGTCGGCGGCGAACACCTGCGTCATAGTGGCGTTGAGCAGGAGCAGCACGATCAGCGCCATGACGGTGATCGAGATGCGGCGCAGAGAGGTGTTCATACCTTCTCGATTACCTCGGTCTTGGCCGCCGCGATCGGCGAATCCTTGCGCTCACGGCCGCGTAGGGGATGCCGAGCGCTGTTGGAGATGCGAGCGAGGATGGCCAGCAACACATAGTTCGCCAGCAACGACGATCCACCGTAGGACATCCACGGGGTGGTGAGACCGGTCAGCGGGATGAGTTGCGTAACGCCGCCGACGACGATGAACAGCTGGATGGCCAGGGTGGAAGCCAGGCCCGCGGCCAGCAGCTTGCCGAAGCTGTCGCGCGTCGCGATCGCCGTGCGCATGCCGCGGACGATGACGATGGTGTAGAGCATCAAGATGCTGGCGAGCCCGACTAGCCCGAGTTCCTCGCCGAACGCGGCGATGATGAAGTCGGTCGACGCGGCCGGCACGGTATCGGGTTGCCCGTTTCCCAGCCCGGTGCCGAAGATGCCGCCGGTGGCGAAACTGAACAGGGACTGGACGATCTGGTAGCCGCTGCCGTCGGGGTCGGAGAACGGATCCCACCACATCTGCACCCGGACTCGCACATGCGCGAAGACGAAATATGCGATGACGCTGCCGACCGCGAACAGCACCAGGCCGATCACCACCCAGCTGAACCGTTGTGTCGCAAGGTAAACCACCACCAGGAACGACGCGTACAGCAGCAGCGAGGTACCGAGGTCCTTTTCGAAGACCATCACACCGATCGAGATGACCCAGGCGGCCAGCAGGGGCGCGAGGTCGCGCGGGCGCGGCAGGGTCAGCCCCATGAAATGCTTGCCGACGCTGGTGAACAGGCCCCGCTTGGCGATCAGCACGGCGGAGAAGAAGATCAGCAATAAGATCTTCGAGAATTCTGCGGGCTGAATCGAGAAGCCGGGGAAGCGAATCCAGATTTTCGCGCCGTTCTGCTCGGACAGCGATGCCGGTAGCAGTGCGGGAATCACCAACAGCACCAGGCCGGTGATCCCGCAGATGTAGCCGTACCGCGCCAGCTGCCGATGGTCTTTGAGGAATGTGACCACCAGCGCGAACGTGACCACCCCGACGAGGGTCCACATCATCTGCTGGGTGGCGCTGGGGTGATGGCGGCCGCTGAGCTGGTTGTCGACCAGGTCGAGCCGATGGATCATCACCAGGCCAAGTCCGTTGAGCAGCGCCACAATTGGCAACAGCAGGGGATCGGTGTAGGGGGCGAAACGCCGGATGGCCAGGTGCGCCGACCCGAACACGAGCATGAACACCAGCCCGTAACTGATGACATTCCAACGCAATTCGCGGTCACACCTCCGCTGCCCACCCGTCGCAACGCCGAGCTGCTGCTGCTGTGCTTCGCCGCAGTGATCACCGTCGCCGCGTTGCTGATTGTGGAGGCGAACCAGGACCGCGAATTGCGTTGGAATGTCATCAGTTACGGGCTGGTGTTCATGCTCGTGTTCGGGTCGGCGCACCTGGCCAC
>NZ_LZJF01000105.1 GCF_001666835.1 Mycobacterium sp. E3251
GCGCCGGCGCCGGCCGCCCGGCGGCGATGAACGAGGCCGCCACCGCAACGGCGACGGCCAGCGGTCGGCCACAGTGGGGGAGCTTAGCGGCGCGGTGGCACACGCCGGAATATGTGAAAATCTGCCGCATGAATCTTCGTAAGTGGCCGATTGCCGGCCTGGCCGTCGCCGTTGCGGTGGCGGCTCTTTCGATCGCCACCGGTCCGCTGGCGCCGGCGCGGGCCGACGGATGTCCCGACGTTCAGCTCATCTTCGCCCGCGGCACCGCCGAGCCGCCCGGTCTCGGGGTCGCCGGAGACGCGCTGCTCGCCGCGCTGCAGCCGGCCCTCGGCTCGCGCAGCGTCGACGCGTACGCGGTGAACTACCCGGCCAGCTACAACTTCCTGCAAACCGCGGACGGCGCCAACGACGCCCGCGATCACATCGCGGAGATGGCCGACCAGTGCCCGGCGACGAAGCTGGTGCTCGGCGGTTTCTCGCAGGGCGCCGCCGCGGTGTCGATGCTGGCCGGGGTGCCGCCGCTGGGTGAGCGCATCGGTAACTTCGGATCGGCTCCCGCGCTGGACCCGGGGCTGGCCA
>NZ_LZJF01000106.1 GCF_001666835.1 Mycobacterium sp. E3251
GACACCGCTCGCCATGCGCAGCAGTGGATTGAAATCTCCGATCGGGTCGAGCCCGCCCAGCCAGCCCGCCAAGCAGGCCGTTCCACCGCGGCGCAGCATGTCGAGGGAGTCCAGGATGGTGCTGTTGCCGACCAGGTCCAAGACCGCGTCCACCTGCTTGGCTTCGGCGAGGTGCTCGGCCAGGTCACCTCTCTCCAATTCGACGCGCGACGCGCCCAGCTCCTCCAGCATGGGAAACCGGCCACGAGTCCGCGCGGTGGCGATGACGCGCGCACCGGTGGCGACGGCCATCTTCAGTGCGGCCTGGCCCAACGACGATGTCGCGCCGCGCAACACCAGCGTCTGGCCGACTTTCAAGTCGAGGTTGCGGAAGAGGCATGTCCAAGCGACCGCGTAGGTTTCGGGCAGCGCGGCCAAATCCGACCATGGCAGCTCGGATTCGATGAGGGCAACGTTCGCCGCGCGTACGCGGGTGTACTGCGCGTAGCTACCGTTGATGGTTCGGCCCAGACCACCCATCAGCGCCGCCACCTTGGCGCCCACCGGGAATTCGCCGCCCGGGCATGAGTCGACGACGCCGACGCATTCGATGCCGCTGATTTCCGCGGCTTCGGCCCATTCCCCGCGCCGCATGTGCATCTCGGCGTGGTTGATGCCGAACGCCTTGACTTCGATCACCACCTCGCCGTTCTTGGGCAGCGGCTTCGGAACGTCGGCGAAGACCAGCTTGTCCAGGCCGCCGAACCCGCTAAGGATGATCGCGCGCATTGTTTCCCCGCCGGGCTGCTCGCGCACCATCGCGGGGGCGGTCGGCAGCTGGGATGCGTCGCTGGTGGACAAGTGGCGCTCCTCCCGAATTCCTCGCCGCCTCAACGAATCCGGAGGTGCGTAACCATGGTTAGGTCTCCGGCGCATAATGGGACAGCTGACCCATTTATTATGGGCTATGCGTCCCAATCTGTCCAGGGGTTGGTTGTCGTGATTTGGCTCAGTCCTTGCGCGCGGGTGTCGCGAACGAGCGGACGTAGTCGACGGCGGCGTTGACGGCGGTCCGCAGCGGTTCCGGATCCCCGGTGGCATACGTCAACATCGCACCGCCCTGATGCGCGACGACCAGCGACACCGCCAAGTGGCGGGGGTCCGCGCCGGAGCGCAAGTCGCCGCGTCGGCGCATCGCCGTTAAGCCGGCCTGAAACAGGTCGATCCACTGGTCATACCCGGCGGAGAGATCGTCGTGTATCTGATCGTCGGCGTCGATCAGCTCACCCGCCAACGAGCCGTAGACGCAACCGCCGACGCGGTACACGGCGTCTATGTCGGCGACGCAGGCGTCGGCCCATGCCTGCAGGGCGTCGACACTGTCCAGGGCGCCGAGCGGTGGCTGGGTGTGGAATGCCCGCACGTCTTCGCGGCGGGTGGCAACGACCTGGCGGGTCAGATCGCGTTTGTCCCGGAAATAGTGCGCGATCTGAGAGCCGCCCACCCCCGCGGCGCGCCGAACCTGCTCGATGCTGGTGTTGGCGACGCCCCGCTCGAACATCAGACGGGCGGCTACGTTAACGATGCGCGCGCGAGTCGCCAGTCCCTTGCTGGTGAATCGCGTTGGGCCGTAGTCGCTCACGTGACGGTCCTCCGCCGGCCCCGTGGACGCCGCGCAGGTCGGGTAACCCGCTCGCCGGGTTCGGTGGCAAAGCTGCGTAGGTAGTTGATCGCGAATCGAACCGCGTCCGCGTGGGGCCACTCCGCCCGGTAGGTGAAGGCCAACGTGCCCCCGCCCTGATGGGCGGCGACGATGACCATCGCCAATCGTCGGGCGTCGGCGTCCGCGACCAAGGCGCCGCCGTCCTTCATCCGCTGGATCGCTGCCTGGAGCAGCTCGATCCACTGCCAATAGCCGGCCGCCAGCGTTTCGCGCGTCGCGTCGTCGGACTTCGCCAGCTGGGCGGCAAGCGCGTGGTAGGTGGGCGTGCCGAAATATCCGATGCGCCTGAGGTACCGCATGTTGAGGTCGATCCACCGCTCGAAGCCTTCGAAGGAGTCCAGGCCTCCCAGCGAGGGCTGCCGGTGGAAGTCGAGCACCACGCCGATCTGACGCCTGAGGACCGCGCGAATCAGAGCGCTCTTGTCGGCGAAGTAGTGGGCCAGCTGCGAACCGCTGACCGATGCCGCCTTGCGGACGTTTTCCATGTTCGCCGCGGACAGGCCCTCGGTGACGATCAGCTGGGCGGCCGCTTCCACGATGCGGTCCCGGGTGGCGCGCCCCTTGGCGGTCAACCGTTGTTCGTCTCGAACATCGGAATGTGCCATCGCGTCAGGCTAACCCGCGCGCCTTAAGAACTATGGGATATCCAACCCATTGATTCCGGAACCGGTCAGGCGGTCATGTCAACCTTGGTCAGGAACCCGCGAATCAGCGCGGTGACGTCGTCCAGTGCGGACTCCAGCAGGAAGTGGCCGCCCTCGAGCAGGCGGATCTCGGCATCCGGCAGGTCGTCGGCGAACGCCTCGGCACCGGCCGGACCGAAGATCTCGTCACCGCGACCCCACACCGCCAGCAGCGGCACCTGGCTGGCGCGAAAGTATTCGTGCAGGCGTGGATAGAGCGGCGCATTAGTGGCATAGTCCCGCAACAATTTCAGTTGCACCAAGTCGTTGCCCGGCCGCGATATGAGCGCGTAGTCGTGATGCCACGATTCCGGGTCGACGAGGGTCTGGTCGGGAACGCCGGTGACGTACTGCCATCGCGTGGCGTCCAGCGTAAGGAATTGCCGTACCGCGGCCTCCGTCTCCTGCGTCTGTTCGGTTTGGTAGGCCCGCACAACCTTCCAGAAGCTATCGACGAATCCCGCGTCGTAGCCGTTGCCGTTCTGGGTGATGATCGCGGTAATCGCCGAGGGGTCGCGTAGCGCCAGCCGCCAACCGATCGGCGCGCCGTAATCCTGGACGTATATGGCATGTCTGTCGATGCCGAGCGCGCGCAGCAACCCGGCAGTGAGGTCGGTCAGCACATCGAAGGTGTAGTCGAACTGCTGCACGGACGGCGCGTCGGAAAGCCCGAAGCCCAGGTGATCCGGCGCGATGACGTGAAAATCGTCGGCGAGCGCCGGAAGCAGATGCCGGAACATGTAGGAGCTGGTCGGAAACCCGTGCAACAGCACCAGCGCGGGAGCGTTCGGGTCGCCCGCTTCGCGGAAGAAGAGCCGGTGGCCGTCGACGGTGGCGTATCGATGATGCACGGCTGGCATGGCCATTCTCCTCAATTGCGCGGGGCATCCTGCTCACCAGAAATTTGGGTTACGCAACCCATTATGCACCTGAGCGGGCGCGGTGCAACAGTCGCGCCATCTGTTGCCCTTCGGCACGGAGCGGCATATTCTGGGCCGGCCGTCCCACTGGCGAAGCCCGGAGGTGAATAGTGGGCAAGCTGATTTCGGTAAACGTCGGCATGCCCAAGAACGTTCAGTGGCATGACAAGACCGTCTATACCGGGATCTGGAAGACACCGGTCGAGGGGCCGGTCATGGTGCGCCGCCTGAACCTCGACGGCGACGCCCAGGGCGATCTCGGCGGCCACGGCGGCGAGCAGCGCGCCGTCATGGTGTATCAGACCGAGTCTTACGACTTTTGGAAGAGCTACCTGGGCCGCGACGACCTCGTGCCGGGCCACTTCGGGGAGAACTTCACGATCACCGGGCTGCCCGACGACGAGGTGTGCATCGGTGACCGCTACCGGATCGGTGGGGCCGAGTTCGAGGTGACCCAGCCCAGGGTCACCTGCTTCCGCGTTGGAATGCGCCTGAACGATCCCAGGATGCCGAATTTGCTTGTTTCCCAACGGCGTCCGGGATTCTACTTCCGGGTGATCACTGAGGGAGAGGTCCGTGCCGGCGATGACATCGTGCGGACCAACCGTGGTAGACACGAGCTCAGCGTCGCCGACGTCGATGCGCTACTTTATCTGCCGAACCGCGACGTCGACCGGCTTCGCAAGGTCGTCGACGTCACCGCGCTCAGTCCGGGCTGGCAACAGTCGTTCCGCGACATGCTCGCAGCGCAGCAGGCTTCCGCAGCCCCGGCGCAACCGGCGTGGGAGGGCTTTCGTCCCTTGCGTGTCAACGCAATACGCCGGGAAAGCTCACAGGTGATGTCTCTCTGGATGGAGGCCGACGACCAAGCGAGTCTCCCACCGCCGCTCCCTGGGCAATATCTGACGGTGCGACTCCCCGGCGCGGGCGCACCAGTGCCGCTGCGCAGCTACTCGCTTTCGGGCGACCCGGGCGCCGGGTACTACCGCATCAGCGTCAAACGTGAAGAGCAAGGTCTGGTGAGCCGTTGGTTGCACGAGCACATCGAAGCGGGCTCGGTCGTGGAGGCCGCCGCACCGCGAGGTGAGTTTCACCTCACCGAGGGTGACGGCCCAGTCTTGCTGCTTTCGGCGGGAATCGGTATCACACCGGTCTTGGCGATGTTGCATGCGCTCGCGGCGGTGCGCAGCACCCGCGAGATTTGGTGGGTGCACACCGCCCGCAGTCCTCAAAAACAGGCGTTCGCAGCCGAAGTCACCAGCTTGATCGAGTCGTTGCCGCACGCGCGGCAGTCGGTGTTCTATACGCACACGCAGGGGCGGTTGGGCCGGTCGACACTCGCGGCGCTGGGTATCCCGGCTCATGCCACTGCGTACCTCTGTGGCCCAACACAATTCATGAGCGACATGCGCGAAGCACTCATCGCGGAGGGCTTGGCCCCTGAGCGGATCCACAGCGAGCTATTCGGCGCCCTGCCGTCGATCAACCCGGGTATCGTCGACGGCGCTCCCCGTATCCCGCCGCATCCCCCGGCGGGAACTCCGGGAACCGGACCGTCAATCACGTTCGCGCGCAGCGGACTAACGGTGAATTGGTCAGGCCAATTCGAGAGCATCCTCGAACTGGCCGAGGCTTGCGACGTGCCCACCCGGTTCTCCTGCCGGAGCGGCGTGTGTCATGTGTGCGTCACCGGTGTCGTCACCGGCAGGGCCAGTTACGCGCAGCCGCCGCTGGAGCCGCCCGAGCAGGGGACGATACTCATCTGCTCGGCGGCTCCAGAGACAGATCTAGTGCTGGACGCATAGGCGAAAAGCCCTGCCTCAGGCGGCGATTGCAAGCTGGCCGCCGGCCACGGGCAACACCGCGCCGTTGACATAGCTGGCGTCCGTGGAACTGAGGAAGACGACCGCACTGGCAATTTCGCCAGGATCGGCCGGCCGGCCGAGCGCGGTGCTGGCTGCCACCGCCTCCAACACGCCGGGCAGGGCCGCGACGCCGGGAGTGTCGGTGGGCCCGGCGGCGATGGCATTCACCCGCACCCCGGATGGCCCGAACTCATCCGCCCACACCCGGGTCAGCAATTCGAGGCCGGCCTTGGTGGCGCCGTAGATGCCGGCACCGCTCGCCGGCACCGAAGCCGCGACGGTGCTCACGTTGACCACCGAGCCGCCGCCGCGCTCGATCATGCCCGGCACCAATCGCTGGACCAAAATGTAAGGCGCGCGCAGGTTGGTATTCACATGCTGGCCGAACGTTGCGTCGTCGGTGTCTACGGTCGCGCCGAATTTGTAGATACCGGCGTTGTTGACCAATATGTCGACCGGCCCAGTCTCGGCCGCAAGCCGGCGGACATCGTCGGCGTCACTAAGGTCTGCGGCGACGAAACGCGCCCTGCCTCCGGCGTTTTCGATCTCGCGCACCGTCTTCGCGCCCCGTTCGGCGTCGCGGCCATGCACCACAACCTCGACGCCACGCCCCGCGAGTTTCAGCGCGATTGCGCGGCCGATACCCGACGTGGCTCCGGTCACCAGCGCGGTGGAGCCTGCCATTGTTGTTGCCATCGGACCCTGCCTCCGGGAGAGAAGTTCACTTGTCTCCCGCTCAGCAGCCGCGCGCCGGCATTTATTCCTAGGAGCTCAGCGGGACCGCCGCCTCGGCGGTGTAGCACAGGAACGTCAGGGTCTCCTGCAGATACAGCTGCACGGTGTCCGCATCGTGGCTTGTGTAACCGATCGACACGTCGGTCCCGAGCTGTAGATCGAAGTCGCCGCCACGGGTGGTGAGCACGAAAGCACCGTCGATGGCCGGCGCCCAGATGATGTCTCCCGGAACCAGCCGGTCGATGTGCTCGAGGATCGGATAGCCGTGTTCGGTGGTCTCGCTGACCTTCGTGTAGACGTCGGCGGACAGCAACACCGAGTACGGGCCGTCGACGCCGGCCAGCCGCAATTCGGAGATCGCCTGCGTGATGACATCGGGAATTTCGCGAGGATCGGCCGGCAAGGTCAGCGGCTTGTTCGAGCTGGCGGAGCGGATGCCCTCGATCGACGCGGCGGCGTAGCCCTCGAAGATCGCCCGGTCTTCCACGAACGCCAACTTCTTGGCGGCCTCCTTGACCGGGTCCCAGTCGGAGTCCTGCGCACCACGCTCGACGTTGTCGATCTCGTAACGCGAGAGGGTAAACGGAACCCTCAGCCGGACAAGGGGTTTGCTCGCACGCAGGTGAGCCTCCACGCCGTCGGACGGTGCCGCCACGTCGATCAAGCGGCCAGTGCTGACCGCCGCGGTGACCGCGCCGCCGGGGCCGCTGACGTCGACCACCCGGCGCCCGGCGACATGGCGTTTGAATGTCCGGGTCGCCTCCGTTTCGATTTCTTCCCAAGCGGCTTCGGTGACCGGTGCCAGGTCGCGGTAGAGGTTGTTCATGAAGGGTTTCCTTTCAGGCTGCCGATCGAAAGTGAGCCGTCTTGTGCAACAGACGTTTCCGCCACCGGCGCTGCGGGCAGTGGCGGTGGATCATCGAGGAAGTCCACGGTGGGGGAGAAGAACAAGCCTCCGGTGACCGCGGTGGAGAACTCGAGGATGTGGTCGGTGTTCCCCGGTGGATTCCCGAGAAACATGTTGCGCAGCATCTGTTCGGTGACTCGCGGCGTGCGGGAATAACCGATGAAGTAGGTGCCGTACTCGCCCTTGCCGAGCTCGCCGAACGGCATGTTGTGCCGCACGATCTTCAGCTCGGTGCCGTCGTCGTCAGTGATCACGTTCAGGGCGATGTGGGCGTTGGCCGGCTTCTGGTCGTCGTCGAGTTCGAGGTTCTCCAGCTTGGTCCGGCCGATCACCAACTCCTGCTCGCTGACCGACAGCGCGTTCCACGAAGACATTTCGTGCAGATATTTCTGCACGTGCACGTAGCACGACCCCTCGAACTCGGGATCTTCGGCGCCGATGGCGGTGGCGCTGACGGCCAACGGACCGTCGGGGTTTTCGGTGCCGTCGACGAAGCCCAACAGGTCGCGGTTGTCGAAGTAGCGGAATCCGTGTACCTCGTCGACGACGGTGACGGCACCGGCCATTGACCTCAGGATGCGGTCGGCCAATTCGAAGCACACGTCCAAGCTCTCGGCCCGGATGTGGAACAGCAGATCCCCGGGCGTGGCCGGGGCGGTGTGCCGCGGACCTTTCAGTTCGACGAACGGGTGCAACTCGGCGGGCCGCGGACCGGAAAACAAGCGATCCCAGGCTCGCGAGCCGATCGAGGCGATGGCTGACAACCGTTTCGGCGGCTCGCGGAACCCGATCGCACGCACCAGTCCGGAGATCTCAGGAAGCGCGTCGTGCACCGTCGCTTCCCCGCCGTCGTCGATGGTCACTACCAGGAAGACCGCCGCAGGCGTCAACGGCTCGAGGATCGGCTGCGGCTGGACGGGAGGCACATGGGCGACCCTAGCGTGGCGACGGCGAGCGCAGGAAGTGCGCGAGCAAGGAGCCGCGCAATCAGACCGAGCGTGGCGACGGCGAGCGCAGGAAGTGCGCGAGCAAGGAGCCGCGCAATCGGACCTAGCGTGAACTCCGTCGTCGGCGACAGCCATGATGTTGAACATGTCGGCCAGCGCCGCAGGCCTCTGCGAATTCATCGACGCTTCTCCGTCGCCGTTTCACGTCTGTGCCACGGTGGCGGCGCGGTTGACCGCCGCCGGGTACACCGAACTGAGCGAGGCCAACCGCTGGCCGGACCAACCGGGTCGCTATTTCACGGTGCGGGCCGGCTCGCTGGTCGCCTGGAATTCCGATCGGCCCGACGGCCCGTTCCGGATCGTCGGCGCACACACCGACAGCCCTAACCTAAGGGTCAAGCAGCATCCGGATCGGCTGGTCGCCGGTTGGCGCGTCGTGGCGCTGGAACCGTACGGCGGAGCGTGGCTTAACTCCTGGCTGGACCGCGACCTGGGCATCAGCGGACGGTTGTCGGTGCACTCGAGTGCTCGAGGCACGGGGATCGAGCACCGGCTGGTCCGGATAGACGAGCCGATCCTTCGAGTACCGCAGCTTGCCATTCACCTGGCCGAGGACCGCAAATCACTGACGCTGGACCCGCAGCGACACGTCAACGCGGTCTGGGGCGTCGGCGCCGAAGCGAGGTCTTTCGTTGACTTCGTCGCGGAACGCGCCGGGGTTGCGCCCGCAGCGGTCCTGTCCGCCGACCTGATGACCCACGACCTCACCCGATCGACGGTGCTCGGCGCCGACGGTGACCTACTCAGCGCTCCCCGACTGGACAACCAGGCCAGCTGTTATGCCGGGATGGAGGCTCTGCTCGCCGCCGAGCCGCGTGGCGTCGTGCCCGTGCTGGTGCTTTTCGACCACGAGGAAGTCGGTTCGTCTTCCGATCACGGTGCGCAGTCCAACCTGCTGAGCACCGTCCTCGAGCGGATCGTGCTCGCCGCCGGCGGCACCCGGGAAGACTTCCTGCGTCGGCTGCCCGAGTCGTTGCTGGCCTCGGCGGACATGGCACACGCCACCCACCCCAACTATCCGGAGCGGCACGAGCCCGGCCACCTCATCGAGGTCAACGCCGGCCCGGTGCTCAAGGTGCACCCGAACCTGCGTTATGCCACCGACGGGCGCACGGCCGCGCCCTTCGCGCTGGCCTGCCAGCAGGCCGGGGTCGCCCTGCAGCGTTACGAGCACCGCGCCGATCTGCCGTGCGGGTCGACGATCGGGCCCCTGGCCTCGGCCCGGACCGGCATCCCCACCGTCGACATCGGCGCCGCACAGCTGGCGATGCACTCCGCGCGGGAATTGATGGGCGCTCACGACGTAGTCACCTACTCGGCGGCGATGCGCGCGTTCCTTTCGCCCGAGCCGTGAGGCTTAGACGACAGCCGGGTGGGCAATCAGGGTGAGTGCGAAGGTCGCGGCGTTGAGTGCGAGCACGAACCCGGCGAAGACGAACTGACCGGAAATATCGTTGGCGACTACGTGGGTGTACATCGCGCAGATAAAGAAGATGGTCAGCCCGGCCGCCGCCGCGATGCCGATCGCTGGAATCCACAGTCCGACCACAAGCCCAAGCGCGCCTAGGGTTTTCAGGGTGCCGATGGGGAATCTCAGCCAGGACAGTGGGACCCCGGCCCGTCGCATAGGCGGAATGATGGGCGCGAAGTGGAGCAGCGCGCTCACGCCCGAAAATCCGTCGAGGGCGATGGCAATTATCGTCACGGCAAGGTACGCGGTGTGCATGTTGGTGGCTCCGAGGATGGTCGACCGATAGGGGAATCGTCGGGAGTTAGCCCGCCGGAATGGGGTCCAATCGGAACACGGCGATCCGGCCTGCCAGCGCCTCGACCTCTTCGGGATGGCCGTCACGCACCAGGCCCGAGCGCTTCAAGAAGCCGACACCGACCGGCACTTGGATCGGGTACTCCCGCAACACGGGGCGGGCCTGCTCGGCGGTCAGCTCAGTTATCCTGACTCGCCGCACCTTTCGGCCCTTGCGGAGCGTCCCGGCGCCGGCGGCGCGCGCATTGCGTGCCCAATCGGCACCGGGGAATCCGGCCACGGCAAAAAGCTGTCCGTCCAGCCTGAAGGGTGTCATCGGCGTGCTGCGCGGTCGTCCCGTTTTGCGGCCCGGCACCGTCAAAACCATGGGCGGTCCCGTGGGTACACCCAGCTTTTGCATCGCGATCATGAACTTGTTCATCGGCTTCAGCCAGCGGGGCGGCGTCGGACTGGACATCACTTCTCCTTGGTGTATTCCGTTGCGGCGAACGTGGAATCGGCTGTGATGGGAACCGCCGAGGTTCTAACCGAGCAGCTCGTAATTCAAGGACGGATCGGCGGCGCAGAAAGTTACAGCTGCGTGCGTAACTTTTCGAGGCGCCGTCTCGTCGTCATTCCTGAGCACGGATCCGACGCCCATGACGAAGGAGAACCATGACAGACGCCAAGCTGTACGCAGGCTGGTGGTCTCGCGACGCTAACCAGCGCTGGCCCCGGGTAGTCGCCCGTGCTACCAGCACCACGCTGGCGATCCTGGCGGTGGCTCAGGCCGCACTGGCCGGCAGTTTCCTGGGCGGGCAGTACAACGCACTGATGCTGCACTCAGTCGGCGCCAAAGTGACCACGGTGCTCTCCGTCGTGCAGGTGGTTGTGCTGGTGATCGTCAGCAGGACAGGCGGGCCGCGGTGGCCGGTAGCGGTGGGTACGCTCGTGACGATTCTCTTCGTCGCCGAGTTCGCCTCGGGTGAATTGCGGCTGACGGGCCTGCACGTTCCGCTCGGAGTTCTGCTGATTGCCGGAATCCTGCAGCTGACCGCGTCGGTTTGGCGCCTGCCGCTGACCGCACTCCCTCTCGCGGAACAGCAGGACGTGACTCGGTGAATCGACGCAGCGCGTTGCGGTTGGGCGCCGCCGCGGCAGGGATCGGGGTTGTGGGCGCCGGCTGGCCACTGTCCAGCACACTGCTGGGCTCCGCCGAGTCGGGGCGACTGATGCGCAGTGAGACCAAACTGCCTGCCCGTTACCAAGTCCCGCTGCCGATCCCGGAACAATTGACGCCAGTCGGCACCGATGCTCACACCGACTACTACGAGATCACGCAGCAGGTCACGCAATTACGCATCCTGCCCGAGATGACCACCGCGGCATGGACTTACAACACGAGCTTTCCCGGCCCAACTATTGCATCGCGGTCCGGCCGACGCACCGTCGTGCGGCACCGCAACGCTCTGCCGGTGCCGGTGGTGGTACACCTGCATGGCGGGCACACCCCACCGGACCACGATGGGTACCCGACCGATTTCATCCTGCCGCAGGCCGGTCAACCGGCCGCAATGGACATGGCGCGCAACGGCGTTGTCGGGCAACGTGATTACGTCTATCCGCTGGATCAGCGAGCCGCAACGTTGTGGTACCACGATCACCGCATGGGCTACACCGGTGCCGCGGTGTGGCGCGGGCTGGCCGGATTTCACCTGGTTCACGACGACGAGGAAGACGCGTTGCCGCTGCCTCGCGGCTTCCGGGATATCCCGCTGATGATCGCCGATCGTGCGTTCGCCGCCGATGGTTCGTTCCGGTACCCGGCCGCTGACCCCGGTGGGGTGACGGGCGACTACATGAACGGCGTCCTGGGCGACGTCATCCTCGTCAACGGTGCGCCATGGCCGGTGTTGCAAACCGATCCTGCCCGCTATCGCCTGCGGCTACTCAACGCATCCAACGCCCGTCGCTATCGCCTGCAATTGGACCCGCAGCCGCCTGGAGGGGCGGCACTGGTGCAAATCGGCAGTGATGGCGGATTGCTCGCGCGGCCGGTAAGCCATGACTTCATCGACATCGCTCCGGCCGAACGTTTCGAGGTTGTCGTCGACTTCGGCCGCTATCAGCGTGGAACAAGCGTGCGCCTCCTCAACCTGTTGGGTACCGGAAGCGCCGCCGAGGTCATGCGGTTCGACGTCGTCGGCAGCGACCGTTCCGATGATTCAGCGATCCCCGAGCGGCTCGGCACCAGCGCCCCCCTCGGCCGAGAGCAAGTCGTGGCCACCCGGACCTTCCTCTTCCGCCTAGGCAGAAGAGGCGTCTGGACGATCAACGACCTGCCGTATCAACCGGGCCGGCCGCTGGCGCGCCCCAGGCTCGGCACGACAGAAATCTGGCGGTTGATCAGCGAGTTCCACCATCCCGTTCATGTGCACCTGAACTCCTTCCAAGTGCTCTCCCGCAACAACCGCGCGCCCGGACGTTTCGACGGGGGCTGGAAAGACACCGTCGACGTCCGCCCGGCCGAGACCGTGGAAGTCCTCACCCGCTTCACCGACTACGCTGGCTCCTACCTGCTGCATTGCCACAACCTCGAGCACGAAGACATGGCCATGATGGCCGACTTCCTGACCATCGCGTAACCGCTGGATGACGGCACAGGCACAAAGCTGGGCCTGAGCCCGTGAGAGGCCTATGGTCTGGCGGTATGGCGCTCAACGTGGAGATGATCACTTTCGACTGCCGGGATCCCGCGAAGCTGGGCGGATGGTGGGCCGAGCAGTTCGGTGGTACGACGCAGGAATTGCTCGCCGACGAGTTCACCGCGGTGAGTTTGTCCGAAGGACCCCGCCTCGGATTCCAGAAGGTGCCCGACCCCACGCCCGGGAAGAACCGCGTGCATCTCGACTTCGGCGCCGCCGACGTTGATGCCGAGGTGTCTCGGCTGATAGCCGCCGGGGCCACCGAGGTGGGCCGGCACGAATTCGGCGAAAATTTCCGCTGGGTGGTGCTGGCAGACCCCGAGGGCAATGTGTTCTGCGTCGTCGGTCAATAGCCCCCGCGGCCGCCCCACGGCCACGTCACCGCAGCCCTAGACTGTCTGGCGTGACAGTCTCCGGGACGAGCGCCCGCACCCAGGCGATCGACACCGTCGAGCGCGCCGCTGCCAGCCCCGACCAGCCGCAGCCGTTCGCCGAACTCGGTCTCAAAGACGACGAGTACCAGCGAATTCGTGAGATCCTCGGCCGCCGACCCACGGACACCGAGCTGGCGATGTATTCGGTGATGTGGAGCGAGCACTGCTCGTACAAGTCGTCCAAGGTCCACCTGCGCTACTTCGGTGAGACCACCACCGACGACATGCGCGCCGGCATGCTGGCCGGCATCGGCGAAAACGCCGGCGTGGTCGACATCGGCGACGGCTGGGCCGTCACGTTCAAAGTGGAATCGCACAACCATCCCTCCTACGTCGAGCCTTACCAGGGCGCGGCGACCGGCGTCGGCGGCATCGTCCGCGACATCATGGCCATGGGCGCGCGGCCGGTCGCCGTGATGGACCAGCTTCGGTTCGGGGCCGCCGACGCGCCGGATACCCGCCGGGTGGTCGACGGGGTGGTCCGCGGGATCGGTGGCTACGGCAACTCGCTCGGATTGCCCAACATCGGCGGCGAGACCGTCTTCGACGCCTGCTACGCCGGCAACCCATTGGTCAACGCCCTGTGTGTGGGCGTGTTACGCCAGGAGGACCTGCACCTGGCGTTTGCCTCGGGCACCGGAAACAAGATCATCCTGTTCGGCGCGCGCACCGGTCTCGACGGCATCGGCGGGGTGTCGGTGCTGGCGTCGGAAACCTTCGACAGCGAAGGGTCCCGCAAGAAGCTGCCCTCGGTGCAAGTGGGTGACCCTTTCATGGAAAAGGTGCTCATCGAGTGCTGCCTCGAGCTCTACGCGGGCGGCCTGGTGATTGGCATCCAGGACCTCGGTGGCGCCGGATTATCCTGCGCGACTTCGGAATTAGCGTCGGCCGGAGACGGCGGAATGGCGATCGAGCTCGACGCCGTCCCGTTGCGGGCCAAGGACATGACGCCCGCTGAGGTGCTCTGCAGCGAGTCGCAGGAGCGGATGTGCGCGGTGGTGGCGCCGGACAACGTGGACGCTTTCTTGGCGGTGTGTCGTAAATGGGAGGTGCTGGCGACGGTGATCGGCGAGGTCACCGACGGTGACCGGTTGCGGATCACCTGGCGCGGGGAGACGGTTGTCGACGTGCCGCCGCGCACCGTGGCACACGAGGGGCCGGTGTACCAGCGGCCTGTCGCCCGGCCCGAATCACAGGACGCCCTGAACGCGGACCGGTCAACGAGCCTGCCGCGCCCGGCGACGGGAGAGGAGCTGCGCGCGACTTTGCTTGCGCTGCTGGGCAGCCCGCACCTGTGCAGCCGTGCCTTCATCACCGAACAGTACGACCGCTATGTGCGCGGCAACACCGTGCTGGCCGAGCACGCCGACGGTGGTGTGCTTCGCGTCGACGAGACCACCGGCCGCGGCATCGCGCTATCGACCGACGCGTCCGGACGCTACACGCTGCTCGATCCGTATGTCGGAGCCCAACTCGCGCTGGCCGAGGCCTACCGCAACGTCGCCGTCACCGGCGCGACCCCCGTCGCGGTGACCAACTGCCTCAATTTCGGCTCTCCGGAAGACCCCGGCGTGATGTGGCAGTTCTCGCAGGCGGTGCGGGGACTAGCGGATGGCTGTGCGGCCCTTGGTATTCCGGTCACTGGCGGCAACGTCAGCTTCTACAACCAGACGGGGTCGGCAGCGATTCTGCCCACGCCTGTGGTCGGTGTGCTCGGTGTGCTCGACGATGTCCGCCGGCGCATCCACACCGGTCTGGGTGGCGAACCGGGCGAGACCCTGATGCTGCTGGGCGATACGCGCGATGAACTCGACGGTTCCATCTGGGCGCAGGTGACGGCCGACCACCTGGGTGGGCTGCCGCCCGCGGTCGACCTGGCGCACGAGAAGTTATTGGCTGAGGTGCTGACCGCGGCCTCCCGCGATGGGCTGGTGTCGGCGGCGCACGACCTGTCCGAGGGCGGGCTCGCGCAGGCGATCGTGGAGGCCGCCCTGGCGGGCGAAACCGGTTGCCGCATTGTGCTTCCCGAGGGTGCCGATCCGTTCGTCACGTTGTTCTCCGAGTCAGCGGGCCGGGTCCTGATTGCGGTGCCACGCACCGAGGAGAGCCGGTTCCGGGCGATGTGTGAGGCGCGGGGGCTGCCCGCGGTGCGCATCGGCGTCGTCGACCAGGCCTCGGACGCGGTGGAGGTTCAGGGCCTGTTCACGGTGTCGCTGGCCGAACTGCGCGAGACGTCCGAGTCGGTGCTGCCCCACCTCTTCGGATAAGTCCCGCCGGCGAATGCTGATGGGCCGAAACGGTTTTCGCCGGGCAGGTGCGTTCTCATTGGCTGCCGCCCTGGTCAGCTGGAGCTTTGTCGGCCCGCGACTACCCGCCGCTTGGCGCGTCGCGGTGCAGGCCGGAGCGGCCGGCTTGCTGGTGCTGGTGACGCGTGCTCCGCTGGGTTTATCTCCGCCGCGGCTTTGGGTGGGGTTGCGGCTGGGGTCGGCGGCCGGCGCGGCGGCGGCGAGCGTGATCGCGGCTACGACGGCGCTGCCGTTGGTGCGGGCATCGATGGCCGAGCGGGAGCCGCCCGGATCGGTGCCCGCCTGGCTGCTGCTGCGCATTCCCGTCGGGACCGTGTGGGCCGAGGAGGCCGCGTTCCGGGCGGCGCTGACCGTTGTCGCTTCCGGGGCATGTGGCAGGCCCGGCGGAAGGTTGTTGCAAGCGGCGTGCTTTGGGCTCTCCCACGTCGCAGACGCGAGGTCGGCGGGCGACCCGGTGATGGGCACCGTTTTGGTGACGGGCATCGCGGGCTGGTTATTCGGTTGGCTGGCAGAGCGTTCCGGCAGCCTCGCCGCGCCGATGTTGGTGCACCTGGCCATCAACGAGGCCGGCGCGATCGCCGCGCTCGGCGTGCGGCGGCGTCACGGGTTGATGGTGTAGTCGCCCAGCTGTCGACCCCACACATGCTCGACGAAAAGCGGTGAACCGAGTTCAAAGTGGTTGTAGGGGGCCATGCTTGCGCCGGTGTCCATCACCAGAAACGGCGCCGGCCACAGCTCGCGGGTGATTGTCTGCCAACAGCCCGGCATGCCGCCGGGGCCGCCCCTGGCGTTGGTTCGGGGCAGATTCTCCGGCCAGATGTACGGATTGGGCGCGCCGGCGATTGCGCCCGCTGCGTGCGCGCCCAACGAGTAGCCGTTGTCGCCGAGGGCGTTGTGGATCTTGGGTCCGACCTCGTTGAAATTGCGGATGGTGCAGAAGATTTCCGGGCTGTATTCATCGAGCAGCTGGCTGGAGCTCACCAGATCGGCCGCCCCCCGGGCCAGGTATGGTCCGCCGCGGCCGAATACGTCGGCGCCCGCGCCGCCCAGGCCGGCCGCCGCCAGCAGCGCGGCATCCAGGTCGCCTTGCTGGCGGTTGAGCGCACGCGCCGTGGTCACCGCGTGGTCCAGCGCGTCCCACAAGTCCGGCGAGGCGTTGGCGTACGTGTCGCCGAGCGCGGCCAACCGCCGGATGTCGCCGCGGATTTCCCGCATCTGGGGATTCACGTCGTCGAGGATCGTGTTCCCGTTGACCACAGAGTCGCCGAACTTGTCGCCCAACCCCGTCAGGGCTTGCGCGGCCGCGCTGAGCGTCAGATTCACCTTGACCGGGTCGACTTTCTCCGCGATCGAGATGAGTGTCTCGAACACGGTGTTGAACTCGGTCGTCACCGACCTCGCATCGATCACGGTTGACGGCGTGATCGCTTGGGCCGCGGGCTGCGGCGGCGAGTTCAACGCGACGTATTTATTGCCGAAGACCGTGGTGGCCTTGATGGCCGCCGCCACGTTGGCCGGAATCATCGCGACGTATCGGGGGGTGATATCCAGGACCACCTTGGCGGCCGGCTTGCCGTCGCGGGTGATCTCGGAAATGCTCGCCACCCGGCCGATCTGCACCCCGTTGTAGGTGACCTTGGATCCCGGATCCATCACCAGTCCGGCCCGGGTGGCGACCATGGTGAGCTTCGTCGTCGGCGTGAGATCGCCACGGAACTGCAGGTACAGGAGCGACCCGGCCAAACCCATGATGATGACCGTCACGAGGCCGACGGTCTTGTACGGTGGCCCGCGCCGCAGGCGACGACGCTCCATGAGTTTGAGACCCTAGGGTATGGCCGCCCGTGAAAAGGCCGATCCGGCAAAGACTCGGCAGGCCGTGTTGGCGGTGGCGGATTGGTTACGCGACGAATCCCTGCCGGACCCCGACCGAGAGAGTCTTGCCGCGGCCGTCCGACTCACCGCGCGCACTCTGGCCGCCGTGGCGCCCGGCGCCAGCGTCGAGGTGCGTATCCCACCCTTTGTCGCGGTGCAATGCGTCGCGGGGCCCAGGCACACCCGGGGCACGCCTCCCAACGTCGTGGAGACCGATCCGCGGACGTGGCTGCTGCTGGCGACCGGGCTGTTGTCTTTCCAGGAGGCGAAGGACGCCGCTGCGCTGAGCCTTTCCGGCGCTCGGGCGGGTGAGATCGAGCACTGTCTGCCCTTGTTCGATGTCGGCTGAATCGTAACCCTGAACTGCAGGTTTAGAGTCAGCTGCGGGAATTTTCGCCCCTCAACACGCGCTGTTAATTCGCGGTCGCGGGCGTCGGACCCGTAGACTCCGTTACGTCACCAACCGTTCCCCAGGGAGCCCCCCAATTGTGACCGACCAGGAACCCGAGCAGGACCTCAACTCGCCTCGTGAAGAGTGTGGTGTATTCGGGGTCTGGGCCCCGGGCGAAGACGTCGCAAAGCTCACCTATTACGGCTTGTACGCCCTGCAGCATCGCGGGCAGGAAGCCGCGGGCATCGCCGTCGCCGATGGATCGCAGGTCCTCGTCTTCAAGGACTTGGGCTTGGTCAGCCAGGTGTTCGACGAGCAGACGCTCGCGGCGATGCCGGGCCATGTCGCCATCGGGCATTGTCGCTACTCCACCACGGGCGACACCACGTGGGAGAACGCGCAACCGGTGTTCCGCAACACCGCCGCCGGCACCGGCGTCGCCCTAGGGCACAACGGAAACCTGGTCAACACCGCCGAGCTCGCCGCCCGCGCCCGCGATGCGGGCCTGATCGCCCGCCGCGCGCCCGCCCCGGCCACCACGGACTCCGACATCCTGGGCGCGCTGCTGGCCCACGGCGCGGCCGACTCCACGCTGGAGCAGGCGGCCCTGGACCTGCTGCCAACCGTGCGCGGTGCGTTCTGCCTGACGTTCATGGACGAGAACACGCTGTATGCGTGCCGCGATCCGCATGGGGTGCGGCCACTTTCGCTCGGACGTCTGGATCGCGGCTGGGTGGTGGCCTCCGAAACCGCGGCCCTCGACATCGTCGGCGCGTCGTTCGTGCGCGACATCGAGCCGGGCGAGCTGCTCGCGATCGACGCCGACGGGGTGCGCTCCACGCGTTTCGCCAACCCCACCCCCAAGGGCTGCGTCTTCGAGTACGTCTACCTTGCGCGTCCGGACAGCACGATCGCCGGCCGGTCCGTGCACGCCACCCGGGTGGAGATCGGTCGCCGGCTGGCCCGTGAATGCCCGGTCGACGCCGACCTGGTGATCGGGGTCCCGGAGTCGGGCACCCCGGCCGCGGTGGGATACGCGCAGGAGTCCGGCATTCCGTACGGGCAGGGCCTGATGAAGAACGCCTACGTCGGGCGGACCTTCATCCAGCCGTCCCAGACCATTCGCCAGCTCGGTATTCGGTTGAAGCTCAACCCACTTCGCGAGGTGATCCGCGGCAAACGGCTCATCGTCGTCGACGACTCGATCGTGCGGGGGAACACCCAGCGCGCGCTGTTGCGGATGCTGCGCGAGGCCGGTGCCGTCGAAGTCCACGTGCGCATCGCGTCGCCGCCCGTGAAGTGGCCTTGCTTCTATGGCATCGACTTCCCTTCGCCGGCCGAGTTGATCGCCAACGCCGTGCAGGACAAAGAGGAGATGCTCGAAGCCGTGCGGCACGCCATCGGTGCGGACACCCTCGGCTACATCTCGCTGCGTGGCCTGGTGGCGGCGTCCGAGCAACCCGCGTCGCGGCTCTGCACCGCCTGCTTCGACGGCAAGTATCCGATCGAACTGCCCGAGGAGACGGCCTTGGGTAAGAACGTCATCGAGCACATGCTCGCCAACGCCGCCCGCGGAGCCGGTCTCGACGATCTGGCACCCGACGAAGTGCCGATCGTCCACTGACGGACGTCCGGCGCGCCCCTTCCACGACGTTTGATAACGGCGGTCGGCGGCGCCCGGTAGCCTTTATCGCGATGACGGATCCCGGAAAAAGCCCCGGACGAAGCCCGGGCACCCACGGCATCACCTACGCGTCGGCCGGGGTGGACATTGAGGCCGGCGACCGCGCCGTTGAAATGTTCAAGCCGCTTGCGACGAAGGCCACCAGGCCCGAGGTGCGGGGCGGCCTCGGTGGGTTCGCCGGGCTGTTCGCGTTGCGCAACGACTACCGCGAACCGCTGCTGGCGGCCTCCACCGACGGGGTGGGAACGAAGCTGGCGGTCGCCCAGGCGATGGACAAGCACGACACCGTCGGCCTGGACCTGGTCGCGATGGTGGTCGACGACCTCGTGGTGTGTGGCGCCGAGCCGCTGTTCCTGCAGGACTACATCGCGGTGGGCCGGACGGTGCCCGAACGCCTCAGCGCGATCGTCGCGGGTATCGCCGAGGGGTGTGTGCGAGCCGGCTGCGCGCTGCTGGGCGGGGAAACCGCCGAACATCCCGGCCTGATGGAACCCGACCACTACGACATCTCGGCGACCGGTATCGGCGTCGTCGAGGCCGACGACGTGTTGGGTCCCGAACGCGTCAAACCCGGCGACACCATCATCGCGATGGGCTCCTCCGGCCTGCATTCCAACGGCTACTCCCTGGCGCGCACGGTGCTGCTCGAGATCGACCGGATGAACCTGGCCGGGTATGTCGAAGAGTTCGGCCGCACCTTGGGCGAGGAGCTGCTGGAGCCGACCCGGATCTACGCCAAAGACTGCCTGGCGTTGACCGCCGAAACCCATGTCCGCACGTTCTGCCATGTCACCGGCGGCGGACTTGCCGGCAATCTGCAACGCGTCATCCCGCACGGCCTGGTTGCCGAGATCGACCGCGGGACTTGGACGCCCGCCCCGGTGTTCGCCATGATCGCCCAGCGTGGGCGGGTGACGCGCGAGGAGATGGAGAAGACGTTCAACATGGGCGTGGGCATGGTCGCCGTGGTCGCCCCCGAGGACACCGACCGGGCCCTGGCCATCTTGACGGCCCGCCACTTGGACTGCTGGGTGCTGGGAACCGTCTGCAAAGGCGGTAAAGAGGGCCCGCGGGCAAAGCTCGTCGGTCAGCACCCGAGATTCTAAAAGCCGGGAGCGGGGCTAGCTCCGTGCCGAAGCGAGTGCCATCGGCATCGCGGCGTCAGTTCTAGCGACGCCAGTCGTCGCTGTCTGCCCAGGAGTCGGCGACGCCGTCGTCCTCCAGCTCGGTGGAGTCGCCGGCACCCGTTCCTGCCAGCTCTTGCTGAAGCCGCTGGAAGTCGGTCTGCGGAGAACTGTATTTGAGTTCTCGAGCAACCTTGGTCTGCTTTGCCTTAGCCCGGCCGCGGCCCATGGGGGAACCCCCTCGCGCAATAACGGAGCGGCCCGAATCAGGCGGCTCCGATCTCCTGGTGTCGTTATTGTCCTGCCGACAGTTTACCGTGCCTTATGGTCGGGCGTCGGTGCCCCCTGCCGCTGTGGCGGACATCATTCACAATTATCTCGCACCGCCCCGCAAGCGTTCAACGGCCAGCCGTCCCGCGCCGATCTGTTCCGTGGCCGGCAGCGAATCGGCGTCGATCACCGCAGCGACCGAAGCCTGCGGGCCGGTCGCCAATTTCGTGTCCGCGGGCAACCCACGCTTGATGAGCGCCAGGGCCACCGGCCCGAGGTCCACGTGATCCACCACGGTGCCAAGACGACCGACCACGCGACCACCCGCGAGCACCGGGTCGCCCGTCGAGGGCCGCTCGACCGAGCCGTCGAGGTGCAACAGCACCAGCATCCGGGGCGGTTTACCGAGGTTGTGCACCCGCGCGACGGTCTCTTGGCCGCGATAGCAGCCCTTGTCCAAGTGGACGGCGCCCTCACCGGGACCGCCGATCCACCCCACCTCGTGCGGAATCGTTCGCTCATCGGTGTCGACGCCCAACCGCGGGCGCAGCGCCACCACCCGGTGTGCTTCGTAGGCCCACACCCCCGCGGGTCGCAACCCCGCCTGCACCAAGCGGTTTTGCCAGCCGGCGGACTCGCCGCGCGGGACCACCAAATCCAGTTCGATTCGGCCGGACGGACCGCCGGGCATACGTCGCACAAAGCCTCCGCCGGCCACCGGGATCGCCGTCAGCTCGGCGGGCAGGGCGTCCACGCCGAGCGCATCGAGCGCCGCCCGGTCGGATAGGCCCGGGCCCAACAACGAAAGCACCGCCATGTCGGCGGCAGCCGGAGTCACGTCGGACCAAAAGACCATCTTGCGCAGGTAGTCCAGCAGCGGTTCGCCCCGCCAGGGTTCGGTATCCAGGTAGGTGGTGCCGCCGAGTTCGGTTTGGACCCAGTGGTCCTCGACGCGGCCCTGACCGTCAAGGCTGAGGTTCTGGGTGCTGGCGCCCTCCGGGAGGTCGCTGACGTGCTGCGTGGAAATGCTGTGGAGCCACTTCTGGCGATCGTTACCGGTCAGGGTGAGGACCGCCCGGTGCGAGCGGTCTACCACGACTGCAGCGGTTTCGGCCGCGCGCTGCTCGCCCAGGGGGTCGCCGTAATGCCAGACGGCGCCCGCGTCGGGTCCGGCATCGGGTGCAGGCACTGCAGTCATGGGTCAACTCTACGGACCCCTTGCCGCCCGCCGACGAGCGTGCGGCCACCCTCACATTCGCGGCTAGGCTTTACCTTCATGGCAGGGCAGGCGGGTGTCATCGTCACGCTGGACGGCGCGATTCATCCGCCGGACGCGCCGCTGCTGCACGCCGACGATTTGGCGGCGGTGCGCGGCGACGGCATCTTCGAGACTCTGTTGATCCGCGACGGCAGACCCTGTCTGGTCGAGTCCCACCTGCAACGGCTGACCCAGTCGGCGAGGTTGATGGACCTACCCGAGCCGGACCTGCCGAGCTGGCGCGATGCGATCGGGCTGGCCACTCGGCAGTGGGTCGCGGACACCGCTGACGAAGGCGCGATGCGCCTGATCTACAGCCGCGGCCGGGAGGGCGGGACGGAGCCGACCACCTATGTGATGGTCAACCCCGTCCCCGAACGAGTGACGGCGGTTCGGCGCGAGGGCCTGGCCGCGGTGACGTTGGACCGCGGACTGCCCTCGGCCGGTGCCGACGCCATGCCGTGGCTGCTGGCCGGCGCCAAGACGCTGTCCTACGCGGTCAACATGGCCGCGTTGCGTCATGCCGCCCGACAAGGCGCCGGTGACGTGATCTTCGTCAGCTCGGACGGCTACATCCTGGAAGGGCCGCGCTCGACGGTGGTGATCGCGACGGAGGCCGGTGGGGACCTGTGTCTGCTCACGCCGCCGCCGTGGTATCCGATTTTGCGCGGCACCACGCAACAGGCCCTTTTCGAGGTGGCGCGGGCCAAAGGGTACGACTGCGATTACCGCGCGCTGCGTCCCACCGATCTCCATGCCGCGCAAGGGATCTGGCTGGTCTCGAGTATGACGTTGGCCGCCCGCGTGCACACCCTCGACGGTCGGCCGTTGCCCCGGTCACCGTTGGCCGCCGAATTCGCCGCACTGGTCGACTCGGCGATCGTCAGCGATCGCTAAGCGCTGAATTGTGTTGTCGGCTTGCGGAATCCCGGGTACGGTCGGCCGTACACAAGAAGGGAGGTGGTCCGAGAATTGATAGCTTCATGGACATGTGAGGTGGCTGCGCGCTAGCAGCAGTGGCTTTCGAAGAGCCGGCGATATACGCGCGCTGGCGAATTCCCCGTAGCCACCCGGCCCCCGAGCTTCCGGTCTGTCCAACCAGGAGCCTTGCTCGGGGGCCGCTCCATGTCTGGAGTGGTTACTGGCCCACCTTCGCGGCTATCTGCCCGGCGAGTTTGCCCGCCTGACCGGTCTCGGCGTCGGGGCCGCACAGCAGCAGGTCGACGACCACACTGGACACCGCGTGCAGCGCGTGGTGGCAGATCCGGGTTCCGTCCGCTTGGGTCCGCGCCTGGAAGATCCTCGGTACGGTCCCGGTCACCTCACCAAAGGTCCACCCGTAGGACTTGCCGTTGAAGTTCACCGTGATCTGCTGTCCGGCGCACGCCTTCCACTTGTCCGCGGACCCCTGCACGAACGCGGTCGCCTTGTCAGGCGACGAGAACTGTACGACCGCTTCGTAGAGCCGGTGCGGCGGGTTTTCGCCGGCGGTGTGCACGGCTTGCCCGCTCACCGCGGTGTAGCCGTCCGCCCCCTTGTAGGACGATTCCTCGATGGGTTCGTATGCGCCCTTGCAGTCCGGATTGGACAGCGTCGCCCGCAGGTTGCGCAGTTGTGCGGCCTTTTCGGAAACCACCAGGTTCGGGTCGCCCACGACGGCGCCGACGTCGGCGGGGCCGAGCAGATACGAGTCCAAGTTTGAGGCGTTGCCGGCGGCCGGGGCGCTGGGCGCCGCCGAACTGGGGGTGCCGCCGGCTTTCGGGGACGGCTTCGTCTTGCCTCCCTGCATGGTCAATACGACGGCGATCACGATCGCCGCGATGACCGCCGCAGCCGCGCCGCCGAGGATCATCAGCCTCTTTCCGGACCCGCCCGCCGCCGTGGGCGCGGCGGCCTTCGGCAACGGACCGGTGGGCGATGCTGGTGCGGCGGGTTGCGGTGCGGCAGGGGCCGGGGTCGTCGTCTCCGACGGTCCCCCCGACGAACTGTCCCTGGCCTCGATCTCGGCCAGCACGTTGTCGATTTCGGTGCGGGTGCGGTAGGTGACGTCGTGGCGCAGGCGCAGCATGCGCAACAGCTGCCCGATGTCGCCGCGGGCGCTGGGGTCGTCGCCGTCCTCGTCGAGTCCCTGCCTCAATTCGATCAAGAGCTGGGTCTGTGCCTGCGGGCTGAGCTCTTTTTCGGCGAGGGTGTCACCCAACCGGGTGATGTACCCGAACGGCACCGGTGGCTCTTCGGGCAGCGGGTCCGGCAACGGCACCGGCTTGCTTTGCAGTGCGTGTACGGCGGTTACGAGTTGGATGCCGGCGTCGACGGTCGGTTCCCGGTAGTCGATGATCTGCAATGCCGCAAGGGGATTCACGCGCATGCTGTCGACGTCACCGATGCGCACGGGAAGGATCGGCCGGTTCAGTGCCCTCGCGTACCGCAACTCGGCCTGGCTGGGTTTGGACTGCAGCCAGTTGTTGGACAGCGCAACGATGAACACGTCGCACGAGCGGACCTGCTCGAGGATCTTGTTCCACCACGATTCACCGCCGCCGAGCTCCTGGTCGAACCAGACCTGTTGCTGCGCGCGCCGAAGCGCGGCCGTCAGAGCGTCGACCGCCGCCCTGTCTTGGCTCGAGTAGCTGATGAACAGCGGCATCACGGTCTCCTACGGGGAGGCGTAGCAAACAAACGGCGAAATCGGCGCACCCGGCTATTGGGCATGCGCCGATACCGTATCAGTGCTGGGCGGTGTCAGACGGCGCAAATTCGCGCCTATCCGGGGCGACGGCTGAAACCTAAGCTTGGGCGCCGCCAACCGCTGAAGCGTCCTCGGGAGGGTGGAATTCGGCATAGCGACGCGCGAATTCTGCGCCGGGAACCGGCCACTGCTCGCCTGTGGATCCCCGGACGACCCAGTCGCCCTCCGCCGCGGTGGTCGGCCCTTCCAATGTGTTCACCGTCTCGCCCGGGTAGGCAGGACGGGCCTGGACGCGCCCTTTGCGCTGCCAGCGCCCGTCGCCGGCCGGCTCGTAGGAATCCCGGAAGATGTCGTCGCGAACCGACCACACCCGGCCGTCTTCCTGGATCGCCCAGTCGCCGGCGTCGGCGCGCATGGTGTGGCCCGAATCCGACGTCCACGTCCATGGGGTGCTTCGCTGTTCGGCGGCCACCGTCCCTACCCGGGTGAAGGATCGCCAGAGCGGGCGCGACCGGAAGCCAAGCTGGCGCAGGCTCCACAACGTGGCCGCCAGGCTGCGCACCGCGGCACTGAGTAACTCGGGATCGCTCTCGACCACCGACCAGTCGACCAGCTTGTTGTGGATCTTGCGCGAATCGTCGCGCGGCGAACCGTATTTCCAACCGTTGTGGCGGTAGTAGCGGCACCAATCCTCGTGCTCCGCGCGGGCCATGCTCATCGCCGAATACCGATCGAAGCCCATCAGGGCCAGCTGTTCCAAGGGAGGCAGCCCCGCCATCTCGTTGCCGGACAGCTGGGCGGGCGGGCTGCCCCACGTATTCCAGGTGTGGCCCGCGATCTGCTCGACCATCCACAGCGCATTGCGCACTTGACGCCGATTGGACCCCCGGTAGAACTCATTGAGCTCGGCCCAGGGCATCGTCGCCGGGGAGCGTGGCGCGGCCGCGTCGATCGTCGACACATAACGCTCGTGGATCAGCCTCGCCGCGCGCTCCCAGGCGTCCTGCGCCTGGCCTTCCTGGGTGTCCAGCACCAACGAGTAGGACTGCAACCGGCCGACGACCTGAATCGAGTCGTCACTGATGCTGGTGTTGAGGTCCGAGGCGTAGATGGGCATGTCGGGGAAGCGGGCCGCGAGCCGCGCGGCGGTCGTCGCGGCGTGGGAGTCCACGAAGATCACGGCACTGGTCGCGGGGTCGACATCACCGATCAGCTTCAGCATGGTCGGGACCGTCGGCGACTCGGCCGTGGCATCGATGGCCGGTCCCTCCGACATGAATCCCGCCTGCTGCCGGTAGAACTCGTGATCCGCCAGGTACTCCTGGGCGTCCCTTTCGACCAGCGTGAGCGCGGGCAACGGCGCCACGCCCGGCGGGGTGTAAAAGTCGCGTTCCAACGCGCGCTGGGTTAGGTAGGCACACAGCGCGAGGGTCAATTGCGAAGAGCCGCAGACGAATACCCGACTCGTTCGCCCCGTTGCGATGATGCCGTCGAGCAGCCTGGCCGCGGTCACCTCATACCTGCCGACCACATCGGCCGCCCACCGGATGTCCGACCCGCCGAACTGCTGGGCCCGCCAGGCCTGCGCCAGCCAGGGGTCGTCCATCCGGACGATCAGCGGCAACCGGCGCTTGTGGGCGACCTCGTCGAGTCGGCGGCCGATCTGGTTCAGCCACAACAGGTTGACCGCCGGGTCGGGCGCCATCAGGTAGAGGCGCGACAGGTGTCGCCACAGCCGCAGGGACACCAGCGTGGACGGGTTGTTGAAGTCCACCAGGACCACCCGGGCGCCCTGCCTGCGTGCCCGCTGCACCCGGTCATCGCCGGCGCCGGTGATGACGACCAGCGTGCCGCGTCGGTCCAGCGTCCGCGCGACTTCGCTGACGATTGACTGGGTGTCGCCGTCGATCCCGACGATGGCGGTGACGGAATCAGCCAGGTTGGCCCGCAGCCGGTCCACCTGGGCCCGGAATACCCCCACCACGACGCCCCCCAGCCCGGTGAAGATCGCCGACAGTGCCGCGATGCGGGCCAGTTCCAGGCCGACCGGCGTTGGGCTCGGGCAGGTGCGTCCGCTCACCGAGAAGTCGCCGGTGCCACCCTTGACCAGACTGGCCGTCGCCATCAGTGGCGTGAAGAAAGCGGGATGGTTGGCGTCGTGGCATCCCCAATAGGAGGTCAGGCCCAGGATCGCGCTCATGCCGATGAGGACGGCGATC
>NZ_LZJF01000107.1 GCF_001666835.1 Mycobacterium sp. E3251
GAAGGAGCACGCGGCGCTGTTCGACCTGCCCCACCGCGGGCCGATCTATCCCACACCGGCCGGGCTCGTCGCCGCGGTGCCCGATTGGTCGCAGCGCCCGCTGCCCTTGGTGGCGCTGTATCTGCGCCGCCCCGACGCCAAACCGATGGCGGCGCGCGGATGACCGCCCTGGGCGAGCCCGTGACGCTCGGCGCCCTGGTCCCCGCCGACGCGGCGCGCTGCGCCGAGCTCGAACGTCAGCTGTTCGACGGTGACGACCCCTGGCCCGCGGCGACGAGCCCGGCCGGTGTGGGATAGATCGGCCCGCGGTGGGGCAGGTCGAACAGCGCCGCGTGCTCCTTCGAGCCGGCCACCGCCCGCGCTGCGCCCGGGTCGACGTCGGCGGGGGCGTTGACCCCCGGGCCCTCCATCCGAAACCCGTCACGGTAACGGGCCCAATAGATTTCGCGCCGACGGGCGTCGGTGACCACCAACGTCTCACCGGTGGTGCGCACGCCGATGGCGTCCAGGCTGCACACCCCGCGCACCGGGATGCCCAGGGCATGCCCGTAGGCGGCCGCGGTCGCCATCCCGGCCCGCAGTCCGGTGAACGGGCCGGGGCCACAGCCCACCACGACGGCATCGAGGTCGGCCATCGTCAGCCCGGCGTCGGCGAGGGCGTCCAGCACGTTCGGGGTGAGCCGTTCGGCGTGCGCGCGGGCGTCGACGGTGACCCGCTCGGCCAGCACGGTCAGGTCGTCGCGGCGCACGATCCCGGCGGTGACCGCCGGTGTGGAGGTGTCGAGGGCAAGCAGAAGGCTCATGAACGCACCCACTGCCACGAAGCGATCCGCACGTCGGATCCGCTGAGGCGTTCCAGCCGAATGTCGAGGTGCCGCTCGGCGAGGCGTTCGACGAGGCCCTCGCCCCACTCCACGACCACGACCGCATCGTCGAGATCGGTCTCCAGGTCCAGCGAGTCGAGCTCGCCCATCAGGTCGGCGCGGTCCTGGTCCAAAAGCCGGTACATGTCGACGTGGATCATCGCCGGTGCGCCGGTCCGCCGCGGCGGGTGCACCCGCGCCAGCACGTACGACGGCGAGGTGACCGGACCGTCGACGTCCATCGCCGCGGCAATCCCCTTGGCCAGCACGGTCTTTCCCGCACCTAACGGACCGGTGAGCACCACCACGTCACCCGCGCGCAGCCCCTCGGCCAGCCGCGAGCCCAGTGCGATGGTGTCCTCGACGCGCTCCAGCGTGGCCGTGCCCTCACCCCCCACGGCGCGGCAGCCTTTCCCGCATCCACCGGGCCGCCTGCGCGGCACGGCCCGGGGTGGCCCGCTTGACCAGCCGAACCAGCCCGTCGTTGATCGCCTCCGGCTTGTCCAGCAGCGCAAGGTGACTGGCGCCCTCAACGATGACAAGCTCGGACTGCGGCAGGGAGGCCGCCATCTTGCGCGAGTATTCATCCGGGGTCAGCAGGTCGTGGTCACCGCAGGCGATCAGGGTGGGGATGCGCAGCAAGGTCCACAGGCCGGCGGTCTCGTCATGGTGTTCCAAGGCATCCAGGAACTCCACCATGGTGGGGATCGGGGTGCCGTTCATCATCCGCTGCGAGAAGGCGTCCAGGCTCCGGCTGACCTGCAAGTCGCTGAAGGAGGCCGCCCGCAGGACCGGGCCGATCAACGAGCGGGACACGTTGCGGCCGCGGTGCATCAGCTTCGGCGCGGACCGCGCGGTGAATCGGAACGCTTCCAGCGCAGGGTTTTTCAAGATCTCGCCCAGCGGCGACCTGGCAACGCCTTCCGCCGCGGAGGAAATCAGCGCGGCGCCGACGATTCGGCGCCCATACTGGCCGGGGAATTGGCGAGCGTGTGACAACACCGTCATGCCGCCCATGGAGTGCCCGACCAGCACGACCATCCCGCGCGGCGCGACGACCGCAAGCACACTCTCCAGGTCCTGGCCGAGCTGGGTCAGTGTGTAGGTTTCGGGCCCGGCCTCGCCGGATTGCCCGTGCCCGCGCTGGTCGTAGAAGACCATTCGGACGCCCGGGCCCACCTGTTCGGGCAGCCGGGTCCGCTGAAAATGGAAGGCGCCCATGCGTAGACAGAATCCGTGAACGAAGACCATGGTCAACGGGGCATCCGCCGGGCCGGCTTCCCGGATCGCCAACGACACGCCGTCGGGGGTGGTTACCACGGAGCGGCGATCGTCGTCGATCGTCTCGAAATCCTCGTCGGCATAGGGATCGTCGGTGCCGCGGCTGCGCTGGATCATAGAACGGCGGGCCGAGGCTCCAACGATGGTGGCGAGGGCAGTCACCCCCGCGCCTCCCGCAAGCCAAGCCCCCTTCTGGCGCCTGCGGGTTCTCTCAGGGCTCAATGGTTTGCGCCTCGCGATAGGTCCTGGTGATGCGCCCGCGCGGGCTGGTCACCACTTCGTAGTGGATGGTGCCGAGCAGGTCGGCCCAGTCCTGCGCGGTGGGTTCCCCGCTGCTGCCGGGCCCGAACAGGATCGCCTCGTCCCCTTCGGCCACGTCGGTCCGGCCGGGCCCCAGGTCGACGACGAACTGGTCCATGCAGATCCGCCCGACCCCTTGCCGCCGCTTGCCGTTGATCAGCACGTCCAATCGTCCTCCCAGCGATCGGAACACACCGTCGGCGTAGCCGATCGGCAGCAGGGCCAAATTCGTGTCCTGCTCCGCGGTCCAGGTGTGCCCATACGACACGCTCTCGCCCGCGCGAATCGACTTGACCAGCGCCACAGGGCATTTCACCGTCATGGCCGGCACCAACCCCATGTCCCCGAGTTCGGGCACCGGACTCAGGCCGTACACCGCGACGCCGGGCCGCACCAGGTCGAAGGCCAGATCGGGACGCGACATGGTGGCCGACGAGTTCGCCAGGTGCGCGACCTCGAACCGCACCCCCTGATCGCTCGCCTGTGTCAGCATGTCGCTAAAGCGTTGGGCCTGAAGGTCGTTGATGGGGTTGGCCGGTTGATCCGCGAACACCATGTGCGACATCAACCCGCGCAGGCGGACGGCTTCCTCGGCGACGGCCCGGCGCAGCGCGGTCAGCATCGAGGGATACCTGGCGGGGTGGACGCCGTTGCGGTTCAGCCCGGTGTCGACCTTGAGCGTGACCGTGGCGGTCCGGCCCGTCCGGTGCGCCGCATCCAGCAGCTCGTCCAGTTGACGCTCCGAAGAGACTGCGATCTCCACGTCGGCCAGCAGCGCGGGCCCGAAGTCGATGCCGGGCGGGTGCAGCCAGGCCAGCACCGGCGCGGTGATCCCGTCGGCGCGCAGGGCCAGCGCTTCTGCGACGGTGGCCACGCCCAGCTCGGCCGCCCCGCCGGCCAACGCCGCCCGCGCGGACGGGGTGGCTCCGTGGCCGTAGCCGTCGGCCTTGACGACGGCCATCACCTGCGCGCGGCCGGCGTGCTCACACAACAACCGCACGTTGTGCTCGATGGCGCGCAGGTCCACCGCGGCCTCCCCGAGGAGGCCCGGTGTCAGCGATATCGGCGTAACGGCCACAGCCGCCATTGTCCCAGAACCAGCCCGCCCACCGCCCCGCCTCGTCGCAATGGTCACAACTGCCACATTTGTGTGGCCGATGGCTCAGTGCGCGAAGTGCTGCGCGTCGTAGTGGCCGCCGGGCTTGATCTTGTCCAGCGAGGTCAGGGCGGAAACGGCGTCGTCGTGCAGCGCGCGGGCCAGGTCGGCCGAGAGCCCTTCGCGCACCACGATGCGCAGCACCGAGACATGGGTGGCGTTGTCGGGCATGGTGTACGCGGGCACCTGCCAGCCGTAGGTGCGCAGCTCGTGCGAGACGTCGAACTCCGTGTAGCCGCGGTCGCCGGCGAGCCGGAAGGCGACCACCGGAATTGCCGAACCGTCCGAGATGAGCTCGCAATGGTCACTGACCCGCAGCTGCTCGCCCAGCCACCGCGCCGTCCCGGACAGCGCCTGCATCACCTTGGTGTAGCCGTCGCGGCCCAGCCGCAGGAAGTTGTAGTACTGGCCGACCACCTGGTTGCCGGGGCGGGAGAAGTTCAGCGTGAAGGTCGGCATGTCGCCGCCGAGGTAGTTGACCCGGAACACCAGCTCGTCGGGCAGATACTCCTTGCTGCGCCACACCACGAAGCCGACACCCGGGTACGTCAGCCCGTACTTGTGGCCGCTGACGTTGATCGACACCACCCGGGGCAGCCGGAAGTCCCACTTCAGTTCGGGGTGCAGGAAGGGCACCACGAACCCGCCGCTCGCGGCGTCGACGTGCACCGGGACGTCCACCCCGCCGCCGGCCGCGAGCTTGTCCAGCGCGCCGCAGATGTCGGCGACCGGTTCCAGTTCACCGGTGTAGGTGGTGCCCAGGATCGCCACCACGCCGATGGTGTCCTCGTCGACGGCGTCGACGACCTGTTCCGGGGTGATGACGTAGCGGCCCTCCTCCATCGGCAGATAGCGGGGCTCGACGTCGAAGTAGCGACAGAACTTCTCCCACACCACCTGGACGTTGGAGCCCATCACCAGGTTGGGGGTGCGGCCCTTCCAGTCCTTGCCGACCTTCTGGCGCCACCGCCATTTCATGGCCAGCCCCCCCAGCATGACCGCCTCGCTGGAGCCGATCGTGGACACCCCGCACGCGCTGTAGGGGTCGGCGTCGTTCAGGTCCTCGGCGTGGAACAGGTCGGCCACCATGCACACGCAGCGCTGCTCGATGGCCGCGGTCGCCGGGTACTCGTCCTTGTCGATCATGTTCTTGTCGAACGTCTCTGCCATCAGCCGGCCGGCCTCCGGGTCCATCCACGTGGTGACGAACGTGGCCAGGTTCAGGCGCGAACTGCCGTCGAGCATCAGCTCGTCGTGGATGAAGCGGTAGGCGGCCTCGGGGTCCATCGATTCGTCGGGCAGCCGCAACGCGGGCACCGGGGCGGTGAACAGGCGGCCGGTGTAGGCCGGGGCGATGGCGTGGGCGGGCAGGGACGGGTGTTGGGGCACGGCGGAATCCTCTCGATAAGGCGCTATATGGCGGCCAGGGCGGCCCTGATGTGCGGCACGATGCGCGACGCCGACGTCGGCGCGTCACCGGGGCCCGGGTCGGCGGCCGACAGCGCCGCGGCCCGCGCGTGGACGAAAGCGGCCGCCGCGGCGGCCTCGACCGCCGGCAGTCCCGCGGCGAGCAGCGCGCCGATCATGCCGGACAGCACGTCGCCGGAACCGGCGGTGGCCGCCCAGGATTGCCCGGCCGGGTTGAGGTACACCGGGCCGCCCGGTTCGGCGATGACGGTGACGTTTCCCTTCAGCAGCACGGTGGCGCCGAAGGTGTCGGCCAGCTTCTGGCACGCGCCGACCCGGTCGTCCCCCGGTGGGCTGCCCGCCAGGCGAGCGAATTCCCCGGCGTGCGGGGTGAGCACCGTCGGCGCGTTCCGGTTGGCGACCAGCTCGGGGTGGGCGGCCAGGATCGTCAGCCCGTCGGCGTCCACGATCACCGGCAGGTCGGTTTCCAGCGCGAACCACAAGGCGGCGGCCCCGGTGTCGTCGGTGCCCAATCCCGGCCCGACGACCCAGGATTGGACCTTGCCGGCCGACGCGGGGGTGGGCGACGCGATCACCTCGGGCCAGTGCGCGAGCACCTCCCGGTGCGCGCTGCCGGCGTAGCGGACCATGCCGGACGTCGCCGCGACGGCGGCGCCGGTGCACAGCACGGCCGCGCCCGGATACGTCGACGAGCCGGCCATCACACCGGTCACGCCCTGGGTGTACTTGTCGTCGTGCGGCCCGGGCACCGGCCAGCGGGCGGCCACGTCGGCGGCCTCGAAACCCAGCAGGTCGGTGTCCGGCAGGTCGAGCCCGATGTCGATCAGCTTCACCCGGCCGCAGTCGGCGAGCGCGTGCACGGGTTTGAGCCCGCCGAAGGTGACCGTCAGGGCCGCCCGCACCGCGGGGCCGGTGATCGCCCCGGTGGCCACGTCGATGCCGCTGGGGATGTCGACGGCGACCACCGGGATGCCCGCGTCATTCACCGCGGCGAAAACGTCGGCCGCGGCCGGACGCAGCGGGCCGGATCCGGAAATGCCCACCACCCCGTCGATGACGAGATCGGTTGTCGGCGAGACACTTTCGACGATGCGCCCGCCTGCCTTGGTGAACGCCGCCAGCCCCTTGCGGTGCGTGCGTTCCGGGTTGAGCAGCACCGCGTCGGCGGCCGCGCCGCGCCGGCGCACGAAGGTGGCGGCCCACAGCGCGTCACCGCCGTTGTCGCCCGAGCCGACGACCGCGCACACCCGGCGCCCGGCCACCCCGCCGGTGCGGGCCCGCAATTCGGTGAGGATCTCGGCGGCCAGCCCGAAGGCCGCGCGCCGCATCAAGGCTCCGTCGGGCAGGCTGGCCAGCAGCGGCGCCTCGGCCTGGCGGATCGCGTCTACGGAGTAGTAGTGCCGCACCAGTGCCACATTACGGGTCAGCGGCCAGGCGGCTCAGGCCGATGGCTCGGGCGAGCGGCGGCGGCGCCCGATGGCCCGCAGGCGCGCCGGGCTCAGCTGCCGGGGGTCCTGGTGCCGTGTCATCGGGTAGAAGCAGAGCCCGACGAGGATCGAGGTGAAGTGCCCGATCGCGGTGAAGTTCAGCTCAATACGGTCCATCGCGATCAACGGGAAGCCGAAGATGATGAACAGGACGCCCAGGTAACCCCAGCGCCACGGGCGGGCGATGTGATAGGCCAGCACGGCCATCACCCCGACCAGGAAGTAGCTCACGCCGATGTCGCGGGCGTGCACCAGCCGCTCCGACGCGTCGTGTTGCTCGATCGCGAAATAGAGCAGCCCCTCGCTGAAGTAGGTGGACAGGATGTGGGCGCTCAATCCCACTGTGAGCCAGCGTAACTGGCCCAGCCAGTGTTCGGCGGGCGCCAGGAACAACGAGAACAGGATCAGGTACGGGGCCAGGTTGTCGCCGTCGATCCACAGCAGGCTGGAAAAGAGTACGTCGAGCGGGTCCCGCGCCAGCCCATGGATGTTGGTGGAATGGTGCATCAGCATCGAGTGCAGTTGCCGCTGGGGCAGCCAGTGCTGCACGAGCGTCGTGATCAGCAGGACGAGCAACCACCCGTACGTCAGCGGCGCCTGGCTGACGTAGTGCCAGACGGCGAGTCCCATGCTGCGCAGTCGGGACCGCACCGGTGCTTTCGTCACGTCATTACCTTCGCACGCCGACGGTGGGGTTGCTGCACCTAAGCGGCGTGCACGCCGGGCTGTTGGGCGTCGGGTCGCAAGTGCCGCCACCAGCAGGCGATGTAGAGCAGCATCGAGATCACCAGCACGACGAGCACCCAGAGCACGATCGTGATGTCGATCCAGCCACCGAACGGCGGCGAACCGGGAAGCGCGTTGCGCAACGGCACCACCGCGAAAAGCATTGCCGCGTACCAGGTCGTCATCGGCGGCTGAAACTTGCGCCGATCACGCAGCGTCTGGACCGCAACGAAGAGACCGAGCCCGGCAATGGCGATGAGCACACCGCAGATGACGATGCCGAACGCCGCCGCGCTCAGCGACCGCTGCAGAGTCACGCGGTACGGACCGAGCCCCCCGCCGTTACTGGCGGTGACCTGCCAGCCGGGAAGGTGGTTGACGAACGTGGCGGGCAAGCGCTCGGGAACGCCACCTTCGCCCCCGTGCAAGAGTTCGACCTCGATCGGCCCCGAATCGTAGTGATCGAAGGGCCACCGTTCGATTTCACCCGCGATAGTCACCGGGACCGGAAATACGCCGGGCAGCATGCCCTTCGTCCAGGTGCGACGGGTGGGCGTCGCCGCGGACCTGACCCAGAGGCTGAGGTCTTCGTTGAGGTGCTGGGTCTGCGGATCAAGCAGTGCCGATCCGGGTGAAATCGCGAGGTTGACAACAAGAACGCTGTAATTCGACTGAATGTCTTCGACCGAAAATGTCGCCGTACTGGTATTGCCCCCGACCGGGACTTCCGCCCGGTGATGCGCCGTCCGGCTTTGGGCGTACAGCGCAACCGACGCGACGTATGCCGCAAGGATGGACACGACGAGACCTACGACTGCGAACCTCATACGGAGTTCGCCGGCGCCGCAGTCACCTCGGGCCTCAGATGCCGCCACCAGCAGGCGATGTAGAGCAGCATGGACACCACCAAGACGACAAGCACCCACAGCACGAGGGTGACGTCGATCCAGCCGCCGAACGGCGGCGAGCCGGGAAGCGCATTGCGCAACGGCACCACCGCGAACAGCATCGCCGCGTACCACGTCGTCATCGGGGGCTGAAACTTCCGGCGGTTGCGCAGCGTCTGAACGGCGACGAAGAGGCCCAGTGCGGCGATGGCGATCAGCACGGCGCAGATCACGATGCCGAACGCCGCGGCGCTCAGCGAGCGGTGCACGCTGACGCGGTAGGGGCCGGACCCGTCGGTGGATACCTGCCAACCCGAAAGATGGTTGACGAAGGTCACCGGTAACCGCTCGGCGACGGTGTCGCTGCCGCCGCGCATGAGCTCGATCTCTATCGGCCCCGAACCGTAGCGGTCGAAGGGCCAATTCTCGATTTCCCCCGCGATCGTCAGCGGGACGGGGAAGACGCCGGGCAGCATGCCCTTGGTCCAGGTGCGGCGGGTCGGCGTCGCCACGGATCGCACGCGGAGGCCGAGGTCTTGGTTGAGATGCCCGGTTTGCGGATCGAGCAGACCCGATCCCGGCGAGATGGACAGGTTGGCCATCAGCACGCTGTAGTTCGACTGGATGTCCTCGACCACCAACGTCGCCGTGCTGCGGTCGCCCCCGGCCCCCGTCTGCGGGTGGTTATGGTGCCCCCCACTGTTGGCGTACAGCGCGACCGAGGCGACGTAGGCCCCGACGACGCCCACGATCAGTGCTATCACGCCAAACTTCATGACCACCCCCTACTCGATGACGAAATGCGTTGATGCGACCGGGGTGTCAGCCCGATGGCGCCGGGACCGGATCCGGCGGCGGGGCGGCGGCGACCTCGGGGACCTCAGGCCTGAGGTGGCGCCACCAGCAGGCGATGTAGAGCAGCATCGCTATCACCAGCGCGACGATCACCCAGAGCACGATGGTCACGTCGATCCAGGCCCCGAACGGCGGCGAGCCGGGAAGCGCGTTGCGCAGGGGTACCACGGCGAAGAGCATCGCCGCATACCACGTCGTCATCGGCGGCTGGAACTTCCGCCGGTCACGCATCGTCTGAATAGCCACGAACAGACCCAGGCCGGCGATGGCGATGAGCACGCCGCAAATCACGATCCCGAACACCGCGGTACTCAGCGCGCGGCGCACGCTCAGGCGGTACCCCTCGTGGCCGGCGAACTTGGCCGCGGAAACCTTGAATCCGGGCAAGTGGTCGACGAGTCGCACCGGAATGAGTTCCGGCGGTTTCGTCGTGTCGCCACCGTGGAACAACTGCACCTCGATCGGTCCCGAGGTGTAGCTGTCGAACGGCCAGCGTTCGACGTGACCCGCAATGGTCAGCGGGAGCGGAAAGACGCCGGGAAGCATGCCTTTCGTGTAGTCGCGCCGGCTGGGCTGGGCCGACGATCTGACGCGCACCATGAGGTCTTCATTGAGACGGTGGGTGACCGGATCCAACATCGCGGGCCCGGGTGCCACGGCGACGTTGACGACCACCGCGCTGAAGTTCGGCTGCATCTCCTCCGCGGTCAAAGTCGCCATAGTCTGGCTGGCCGTCTCCGCGTTGTCGCTCAGTGTGCCGGCCGCAACCGCTTCGACCGTGTTCTGGTAGAGCTCGACCAACGCGACGTAGGTCCCGACGATGAGCACGACGATGCCCACCGCGGCGAATCTTCTGGCCGCCGACCGCATGCTTCTCCTACCGCTATGGAAGGCTTGTTTCCCAAGGCAATCTAACGGAACCGCCGCGGGTCTGGCGGCGATACAGCCGAAGCGGCGGAACTATTCCACGGTGACGGACTTGGCGAGGTTTCGCGGTTTGTCAACGTCGTAACCTCGCGCCTGGGCGACCGACGCGGCGAACACCTGAAGCGGGATGGTGGACAGCAGCGGCTGCAAAAGGGTTGACACCGATGGGATTTCGATCAGGTGGTCGGCATAGGGCCGCACGGTGTCGTCGCCCTCTTCGGCGATCACGATGGTGACGGCGCCGCGGGCCTGGATCTCGCGGATGTTCGACAGCAGCTTGGAGTGCAGCGTGGCCTGCCCCTTGGGCGAGGGCATGACGACGATGACGGGCAGGTCGTCCTCGATCAGCGCGATGGGCCCGTGCTTGAGTTCACCGGCGGCGAATCCCTCGGCGTGCATGTACGCCAGTTCCTTGAGTTTCAGCGCGCCTTCCAGCGCCACCGGGTAGCCGACGTGGCGGCCCAGGAACAGCACGGTCGAGGACTGCGCGAACCGATACGCCAGGGCGGCCACCGGCTCGATCATCGCCAGCACCCGCGCGACCAGGTCCGGCATGGCTTCCAGCTCCTGGTACTCCCGCTCCACCTCGTCGGGGTACTTGGTGCCGCGGGCCTGCGCCAGCGCCAGACCCACCAGGTAGTTGGCGGTGATCTGCGCGAGGAACGTCTTCGTCGAGGCGACGCCGATCTCGGGGCCGGCGCGGGTGTAGAGCACCGCGTCGCATTCGCGGGGGATCTGCGAGCCGTTGGTGTTGCAGATGGCCAGCACCTTGGCCTTCTGCTCCTTGGCGTGCCGCACCGCTTCGAGGGTGTCGGCGGTTTCCCCAGATTGCGAGATGGCGACCACCAGCGTGCTGCGGTCCAGCACCGGATCCCGGTAGCGGAACTCGCTCGCGAGCTCCACCTCCACCGGCAGCCGGGTCCAGTGCTCGATCGCGTATTTCGCGAGCAGCCCGGAGTGATACGCGGTGCCGCAGGCCACCACGAACACCTTGTCGATCTCGCGGAGCTCCTGGTCGGAGAGCCGCTGCTCGTCGAGCACGATCCGGCCGTCGACGAAGTGCCCGAGCAGGGTGTCGGCCACCGCGGCGGGCTGCTCGGCGATCTCCTTGAGCATGAAGTACTCGTAGCCGCCCTTTTCCGCGGCGGCCAGGTCCCAGTCGATGTGGAATTCGCGGTACTCGACGTCGGCGTTGCCGTCGAAGTCGGTGATCCGGTAGCCGTCGGCGGTGATCACCACGGCCTGGTCCTGCCCGAGTTCGATGGCGTTGCGGGTGTGCGGGATGAACGCGGCCACATCGGAGCCGACGAACATCTCGCCGTCGCCGATCCCGATCACCAGCGGGGTGGAGCGGCGGGCCGCCACGATGGTGCCGGGCTCGTCGGCGTTGGTGAACACCAGCGTGAAGTGGCCCTCCAGCCGCCGCAGCACCGCCAGCACCGAGGCGGCGAAGTCACCCGCGGTGTCGCCGTGCCGGTAGGCCTGCGCCACCAGATGCACCGCGACCTCGGTGTCGGTGTCGCTGGTGAATTCCACGCCCAGGGCCTCCAGCTCGTGGCGCAGGCTCGGGTAGTTCTCGATGATGCCGTTGTGGACGACCGCGATCTTGCCGGCGGCGTCGCGGTGCGGGTGCGCGTTGCGGTCGGTGGGGCGCCCGTGGGTGGCCCAGCGGGTGTGGCCGAGGCCGGTCGTGCCGCCGAGTGACTCCGGCGGCATCTGGGCGACCGCGTCCTCCAGGTTGGCCAGCCGTCCGGCGCGGCGGCACACGGTGAGCGTCCCGGCGCCGTTGACCAGTGCGATCCCCGACGAGTCGTAGCCCCGGTACTCCATCCGGCGCAGCGCATCCATGACGACCTTGCAGGCAGGCTGCTGCCCGACGTAGCCGACGATTCCGCACATTCACACCAGGGTAGTGCAGCCGTCGGCCCACCACGGCATGCCGACGCTCACAATAGGGCGCCCACCTGCGGAAAAGGCCCACGTTGACGGCCGAAGAGCCGGGCGCCGCCGGCTGCGCCCCCCTTTCGCCCGCGACGGCGGTCGCCGCCAGGGTGGACGTCGTGGACCAATCCGCCCGGATTTCCACCGCAAGGAACGCCGACCGTCCTCTTCATGCCGTCTTCATAAACGGTAGAAGCTTTTTCACCTGATGTATTTGCGGCGTTTTCATCTGGGCCATCGATCTAGCAATACAGCTACCTAAAATTCTGCATATCGGCCACGACTGGCAACCGTCGAAGCCAGCAGAAAGGACAGTCTGTTGACGCCCGCTTGATCCCTCTAGCTGGTGAATCGCTTGATTTGCCGGTGCTCATGCGCGCAGCGCGACCAAATCAGTTCACCAAAAACCGTTTATGACTGACATCAAAGCCGATAGTCCAGCTACCGGTATTCGCGTTTGAAAATCTGCCGTTAATTCGGCGGGGCACAGACAAGTAAACCGCCGGATAGATAAACGTTCACAAGTGTTAATCCTAAATTTTTGTAGCCTTCTTCAAGGGGAGAATCATGACTGCGGTTCTGTTCGACGATGTGGTGACTACTTCGACCGCGGCCGGCTTGACGCTGGCGCCGGCACCGAAACCGGCAGCCAAGCGGCGCCGCCGCGAGCCGATCGGCGGTGGCGACCCCATGGTGGACGCGGCCGCCCGGTTGCTGAGCATCCCGCTGCGCCAGGTGTATGCGGTGCTCTGGCGGGTCGGCGTGATCGAGGTCAGGGCCTGAGCGCGATGCGCTAACGTCGACGCGTGGCCCGCACCCGCAAGCTCGTCGCAGCCCTCAGCCGCCGTGGCCCGCATCGCGTTTTGCGCGGTGACCTGGCATTTGCCGGGTTGCCGGGGGTGGTGTACACCCCGGAGGAGGGGCTGAATCTGCCCGGGATCGCATTCGGTCACGACTGGCTCACCAAGGCCGCCAACTATGCGGGTCTGCTCGAACATCTCGCGTCCTGGGGCATCGTGGCCGGCGCTCCCGACACCGAGCGCGGGCTGGCCCCCTCCGTCCTGAACTTCGCCTCCGACCTCGGCACCGCGCTGGACATCGTGTCCGGTGTGCGGCTGGGGCCGGGCAAGATCAGCGTGCATCCCGCCAAACTCGGCGTGGCCGGACACGGTTTCGGCGGCTCGGCCGCGGTGTTCGCCGCCGCCGGCATGCCCAACAAGCTGGCCGCGGCGGCGGCGCTGTTTCCCGCCGTCACCAGCCCCCCGGCCGAGGCCCCGGCGACGACGCTGAAGCTGCCCGGGTTGATCTTGACCGCGCCGGGGGATCCGCAGTCGCTGACGTCCAATGCCCTGTCGCTGTCCCGGGCGTGGGACGCGGCCACGCTGCGCATCGTCAGCAAGGCACAGCCCGGCGGACTCGTGGAGGGCCGGCGGTTGACCAAGGTGTTCGGACTGGCCAGCCCGCACCGGCGCACGCAGCGCACGGTCCGCGCGCTGCTCACCGGCTATTTGCTCTATACGTTGGGCGGCGACAAGACCTACCGCGACTTCGCCGATCCCGTCGCCCACCTGCCCAAGACGGATCCGCTCGATCCCGAGGCGGCGCCGGTTGCCCTGGAAGAGAAGATCGTCGCGCTGTTGAAGTGATGCGGTAACTGGGTAGTCCGGCCCGGTCTCCTTCTCCGGCAACGACATCCTGCGCCCTGCTGACGACGGCCGACGGGTACCTCGGCGGGCTGAAGTTCCCGAGCCCTCGCAGCCGCCGGTAGCTGCCGTGGTATCTGTCGTGGATGCGTATCGGGATCGCTCTGGATTATTCGGGCGGCTTTCACCAGGCCGTGGACCGCGTCGTCGAACTCGAGAAGGCCGGCATCGACATCGCCGTGGTGGCCGAGGCGTACGCCTTCGACGCGGTGAGCCAACTCGGGTACCTGGCCGCCAAGACGAACACCGTCGAGTTGGCCTCGGGAGTGTTTCCCATCTACATCCGCACGCCCTCGCTGCTGGCGATGACGGCCGCGGGGCTGGACTTCGTGTCCGACGGGCGCTTCCGGCTGGGGATCGGTACGTCCGGGCCGCAGGTGATCGAGGGCTTCCACGGCGTCGAGTTCGACGCGCCGCTGGGCCGCACCCGCGAGATCGTGGAGATCTGCCGGAAGGTGTGGCGCCGGGAACGGTTGCAGTACAACGGCAAGCACTACCAGATCCCGCTGCCGCCGGACCGCGGAACGGGCCTGGGCAAGGCCCTGCAGCTCATCAATCACCCTGTGCGCGAACGTATTCCGATCACGATCGCCGCGCTGGGCCCGAAGAATGTCGAGCTCACCGCCGAGATCGCCGAAGGCTGGCAGCCCGTCTTCTACCTGCCGGACAAGGCCGCGTCGGTGTGGGGCGAGGCGCTGGCGGCCGGTGCGGCCAAGCGGGATCCGGCGCTCGGGCCGCTGGACGTCATGGTGCACGCGTCGGTTGCCATCGGCGACGACGTCGACGACCGCCTGGCGTGGGTCAAGCCGCAGCTGGGCCTGTACCTCGGCGGGATGGGCGCCAAGGGCCGCAATTTCTATCACGCCCTGGCGACGCGCTACGGGTTCGGCGAGGTCGCCGACCGCATCCAGGAGCTGTACCTGTCCGGCCGCAAGAAGGAGGCCATCGACGCGGTGCCCGACGAACTGGTGCGGGGCATGTCGCTGGTCGGCCCGCGCGGGTACGTCGCCGAACGCCTGGCCGCCTTCGCCGAGGCCGGGGTGACGACGCTGTTGCTCAGCCCGCTGGCCACCGACCGGGCCGAATCCGTGCGTTTCGTCGAGGACGTGCTGCAGCTGCGCCCGGCCTGAGCCGTCACTGCCCCGCCTGCGGCAGCTGGTCGGCCGCGATCTCGCAGGGCGTCTTCCCATCGGTGGCCGGAGGTGCCGGCTCGCCCGCCGCTGGAGCGGCCGCCGGTGCGGGCGGGTCGACCGGCGCGGCAGCCGGGGGTGGCGGTTCCGCGGGCGCCGGTGCGCCCGCCGTCGCCGGCGCGTCGACCGGTTGAGCCGCGTCGGGCGTGGCTTCCTCGCTGTCGTCGACGTCTTCCGTTTTCGCGGGCTCGTCGTCCTTCTCGTCGGCGTCGTCCTCATCGTCGGCCTCAAAGGGGTTCTCGCCGAACGCATCTCCGTCACCGAAGGGATCGGCGGAGCCAGACTCGTCGCCGGCCGCACCGAGGACACCGCCGACCGCGTCGACGATCCTGCTGGCCAACCCGAGGAGACCGGCACCACCGCCACCGAGCCCACCGCCCAGATCGCCCGCCGGCATGCCGGCGCCATCCCCCAGCGCGGTGCCCCAGTCCGGCTGCGGCGCAGCCGGAATCGGAGCCGGCGCGAGCGTGGCCGCGGTCGGAGCCGGTTCCGCCGGTGGGCCCGGAACCGGATCCACCGACGGAACCGGGGCCGCGGCCGCGGGTGTGACGGCGACCGGCGGTTCGCTGGGCGGGGACGGGCGCAACGGCTGGTAGCCGGGTCCGAGATCACCGGGGGCTTCGAAGCGCACGGTCGGCACGGCGGACATCCTGTCGGTGACCATGTCGTAGGAGGTCGCCACACCATCGCGCGTCGAGCGCATCGTGGTCAGCCAATCGTCGCGAATCTCGTTGTCCACGTACGGCATTACCTGTGTGCGCACGACCTCTTCGGCGGCCTGCCGATCCCCCACCCCAGCCGTGACCGCCGCGGCGGCGGCCAACCACGCCGGCCGCTGCGCCTGTGTGCGGTCGTCGACGGCCATGGCGGTCGCCACCTTCGTGTCGACCAGGTACCACAGGTTGTCGCGCAGGGATTCGCACCGTTGGGCCGCCGCGCGCAGTTCGGTGGCCACCGCGCTGGCGGTGTCGCAGTGGCGCTCCAGACACCGCACCGCGGCGTCCCCGCCCGGCCCGGTCCACGCCGCCGCCAGCTCGGCCGCCTGCGTGCGCTGTATCCGCAGTGCTTCCATGACCGCCTCACCCGCCGCCCGCAGTTCCGCGCAGTCGCGGTCGAGGGCGCGCAGGTCCAGGCCGTCCTCGGTGCCGTACCACTCGCGTACCTGAGAAGGGTGTGCCGTCAGTTCGGGATGGTGGTAACCCAGGGCATGGCAGGCCTGCACGTAACTCTGGGTGTGCTCGACGGCGGGCAGGCCCTCGGTGAGGCGCTCCGCGACGTCCAACCGGTCGGCCACGATCAGGCGATCCGTGCTGCGGCATACAGTTCGGCGTCGGCATAGCGGTCGGCACTCGCCCGCAGGGCGGCGGCGATCTCGACCGATGCGCGTGACCACTGCGCCACTTCGGCGGTCAGCCGCTCCAGCTCGGCCCGCAGCGCCTCGCCGCGCGCGGTGTGCGCCCGCCCCGCGCTGGGGCCGCCGAAAGCCAACCGCCCCAGCTGATCACTGAGGGCGCGGTCGATGATGTCGGCGGCGGCGCGGAATTGGCCGGCGATGCGGTGCGTCGCCGCTACGTCGATCTCGGTGCGGGCCACGACGGTGGCCGGTCGTACTCCCCTGTCGAATCTCATGCCTAATCCGACGCCGGGCGACGCGGCGGGGTTCCAACCGCGTTCAGCGCGCGGAGCTGACCGCCTCGGCCACCCGATTCGCGACCCGCTGCGCGACGTCCGCCTCGGGCGCTTCCACCATGACCCGGATCACGGGCTCGGTTCCGGAGGGGCGCAACAGGATTCGGCCGGTGTCGCCGAGTTCGGCCTCGGCGTCGCCGACCGCGGTGCGCACCGCGGGCGCCGCGGCGGCGACGTCCTTATCGGCGACGCGCACGTTGATCAGCACCTGCGGCAGCGTCTTCATCGGCGCCGCGAGCGCGGTCAGTGACGAGTCGGTCTGCACCATCCGGTTCATCAAGCGCAGCCCGGTGACGATGCCGTCTCCGGTGGAGCCCAGCGCGGGCATCACGATGTGGCCGGACTGCTCGCCGCCGAGGCTGTAGTCGCCGGCCCGCAGTTCCTCGAGGACGTAGCGGTCGCCGACGCCGGTGGTGCGCACGGTGATCCCGGCGGAGCGCATGGCCAGGTGCAGCCCGAGGTTGCTCATCACGGTGGCCACCAACGTGTCGGAGGACAGCTCGCCGGCGTCCCGCATCGCCAGCGCGAGGACGACCATGATGGCGTCGCCGTCGACGAGGTCGCCGTTGGCGTCGATGGCCAGGCAGCGGTCGGCGTCCCCGTCGTGGGCCAGGCCGAGGTCGGCCCGGTGCGCGATGACCGCGGCGCGCAGCGAATCCAGGTGGGTGGAGCCGCAGTTGTCGTTGATGTTCAGGCCGTTGGGGTCGGCGTTGATCGCGATCACCCGGGCGCCGGCCGCGCGGTAGGCGCGCGGCGCCACCGACGACGCCGCGCCGTGCGCGCAGTCGACCACCACGGTCAGGCCGTCGAGCCGCAGCGTGCTGGCCTTGCTCAGGTGGCGCAGGTAGCGGTCGGCGGCGTCCTCGGCGTCGATGACGCGGCCGATGCCGGCGCCGACGGGGCGCAGCCCGGGTTCGGCAGGGATATCAGCGACCAGCGCCTCAATTTGATCTTCGGTGTCGTCGTCGAGCTTGCGCCCGCCCGGGCCGAAGATCTTGATGCCGTTGTCGGGCATCGGGTTGTGCGACGCCGAGATCATCACCCCGAAGTCGGCGTCATACGCGCCGGTCAGGTAGGCCACCGCGGGGGTGGGGAGCACGCCGACCCGCAACGCGTCGACGCCCTGGCTGGTCAGCCCGGCTATCACCGCGGCCTCCAGCATCTCGCCGCTGGCCCGGGGGTCGCGCCCGATCACGGCGACGCGCCGGCCCGGTCCGCCCGACCTCGCCAGGTGCCGGGCGGCGGCGGCGCCCAGCGCCAGCGCCAGCTCGGCGGTCAACTCCCGATTGGCGACCCCGCGGACACCATCGGTGCCGAATAGTCGGCCCATGCGGACAAACCTCTCACAATCGACGGTTCAGCACCTAACGTGCCCGTTCTTTTCTGACCGAAACGGGGCGCGTTTGCGCGCAGACACGCCGAAGAACGCGCGTGACTTCCCCGTTTGAGGCCCCGTCGCGGCCAGAAAGTGATGGTTGATCAGCGCTTGCTGTACTGAGGCGCCTTGCGGGCCTTCTTCAGGCCGTACTTCTTGCGCTCGGTGGCGCGCGGGTCACGGGTGAGGAAGCCGGCCTTCTTCAGCGCGGGCCGGTCCTCCGGCTGCGCCACGATCAGCGCCCGGGCGATGCCCAGCCGCAGCGCGCCGGCCTGGCCCGAGGGCCCGCCGCCGTGCAGGAGGGCGAAGATGTCGAAGTTCTCCACCCGGTCGACCGTGACCAGCGGGGCCTTGATGAGCTGCTGGTGCACCTTGTTGGGGAAGTAGTCCTCCAGGCTGCGGCCGTTGAGGTCGAACTTGCCGGTGCCGGGCACCAGGCGCACCCGCACCACGGCCTCCTTGCGGCGGCCGACGGTCTGGATGGGCCGGTCGAAGACGAAGGACTCGGCGGCCGCGGGGGCGGGCGCCTCGGCCGGGACGTCCGGGGTTTCCGGGGTGGCCGTGGTTTCTGAATCCTCCAGGGCCTCGGTTGTTTCGGTCACTGGGCCACCTGCTTGATCTCGTACGGAACCGGCTTCTGAGCGGCGTGCGGGTGCTCCGGGCCAGCGTAGACGTGGAGTTTGCGCTGGATCTGACGGCTGAGCTTGTTCTTGGGCAGCATCCCGACGATCGCCTTCTCGACGACGCGGTCGGGGTGCTTTTCCATCAGCTCGCCGGTCGTGCGCGAGTGCAGGCCGCCGGGATACCCCGAGTGGCGGTAAGCCAGCTTGCTCTGCAGTTTGTCGCCGGAAAGGGCGACCTTGTCGGCGTTGATGACGATGACGAAGTCACCGCCATCGACATTGGGGGCGAACGTCGGCTTGTGCTTGCCGCGCAACAGGGTGGCTGCCGCGACGGCAAGGCGGCCAAGCACCACGTCCGTGGCGTCGATGACGTACCACGACCGCGTGGTGTCACCCGCCTTTGGCGCGTAGGTGGGCACAGCGCTTACCTTTTCTTTCTCGAGGTGGATCCCGGGTCGAGCCGGGTGCCGGTCAGGCGTTCGCGGTTGGGGTGAGTCTCGGCGACCGACATTGACCCGAGGCCCCGGCGTACCGCACGCCAACCGAGCAGCTTACCGACGGGTGTCCCCGCAGGTCAAAACGACTGTGTGGTCCCGACGGCTCTCCCCCGCCGGGACCACACAGACGACTATGGGCGCGGCTACCCTCCCCAGACGTGCGCCGCCCGCCGATCGGCGTCCGCCACCTGGTCCGCGCCGTCGCGCACCGCGTTTCCCAGATCGACCAATATCTCGTTGAGGGCGGTCGCCGCCTGGTGCCACTTCTGCTGCTCAACCTGGTAGGCGGCCGCCGCCTCGCGGGTCCAGAGCTGCTGCAACGGGGCGATCTGCGATCTCAGTTCTTCCAGCGCCGCATTGAAACGGGCCGACGTGGTGTGGATTTCCTGGCGAACCGAATACTCGATTTCGCCGAAGTCATAGGAGAGCGAAGATTCCACGGATGATCCTCTCGATCACAGTTGTCCGCCGGCGGCGGCAATGTGGCCTGCGTGGTCGTTTCCGGCCTCCTGCAGGCTGGCCGCGTTGTGCCGAATGGTCTCGCCTATCGCGTGCAGGACGTGATAGAGCCGCAACGACTCGGCGTTCCAGCGATCCACCACATCTTTGAAGCGCCCGGCCGCGACCCCACCCCATACCGATGGCGGCACTCCGGTCATGCGGCCGATGAACGCTTGCAGCATGGCCCGGATTTCGTCGTTGCGGGCGTCCGTCATGCCCGCGACCGACCGCATCAGGTCGAAGTCTGTGTTCAGTGTGTTCGGTGCAGCCATATTGAGTTCGACCCCGGCGACGCGCATTTGGTTCCACTCGATTCGCACTTCATCCGATGGCGTGGGCGGACCGCACCGCCTGCTCGCAGACCATGCGGACGGTCTCTTCCATCGCGGGCCGGCTCTGGCATCCGAGGCTGATCCGGACCGGCCCGTCCAGCAGCACCGTCCACCACACGTGATGGCCGGCGCGGATCTCGCGGTAGGTCACCGCCGTCCTGCCGGCGCTGGTCCCCGAGGGATTGAAGTCGACAAACACACCCGCGGGCTCGGCGTCGATCGCGCGTTTCAACCGCTCGGCGGTGCCACTCAAGGTCTCGCCCGCGACCGGTGACTGAGTAACGTGGAGCGCCACTTGCGGATCGGATGGGGAAGTCAGCTGCACCCGGGCCGAACCCGCCCCGGAGACCACCCGTTGAGCGGGCCAATCCGCGGGCACCGTAAGGGCGACCCGGCCTTCCACCAGGAATGTTGTCGGCACGGCTGCTACCGGCGGCGGGGTCACGGTGCTGTGCCGGCTCACGGTGACGACCGCCGGGGCCGCCGCGGCAAGCACCATGGTGGCCGCGCCGAGACCGCTCAGTGCCCGCGCGCTCGGTCGGACACGAGCGCCGGGTCGGAGTGGCTCAGTCGGCTCGTCGGATTCGGACGCCACGGATCGGGCCAACCCGGCCAGCCGGGCATCGTCGATTAACACCACCGCCTTTCCGTTGCCGCGCGCCGCATCAGCGATCGACGCCGCAAGGGGCGCCGCGCCGGCGACGGTCCCCGGCGTGTCGACGAGGACGGTGGCCGCGGGCATGCCCGCGAGGACGGCCGCCACCTCGTCGGCGACAGGACGCGGTTGCGGCCGACGCGGTATGGCGACGGCTTCTGCGCCACCGATCACCACCATCCGTTCGGTGATCTCCACGACCACCGTCGATTCCGTATCGGCACCGGCAGCCCGCCTCAGCAACCACGACCGGGGCCGCGCCAGCACCCCACCGAAGACGGTGGCCGCCGCGGCGCTCACCACCCCGACGCGCGACGACGACCACCCGGACGGATACACCACGACGATGCCCTCACCGCACGCACAGGCCACCGATCGCAGCGCATCCCTCCATAGCGAAGCGACGGCGACCGGGCGCTCGCCCACCAACGTGACCTGATCGTCTATCGCGCCGAGCGCCGCCCCGATGATCTCGTACCTCTCGTCCTCAGTGACCGCGCTTGCCCCGCAACACAACCGGCGGACCGTGCCGGGACCTACTTCGATGACGCTGCGATGTGCGTTCACGGCTGACTCCATGCCACCTGGACGAGCTGTTCGTCGCCCGCGCTGGTGTGCAGGACACCACGGCCGGGCGGCAATCGCGCGGGGCGAGCGGACCCGAACGGCGCGTGCTCACCGGGGGATCCGCTCATCATCAGCGTCGTGCAGCCGTGGTCACGTACGGCCGCCAGCAGGGGCTCGAATAACGCGCGCTCCGCCCCGCCGCTGCGTCGTGCCATGACCAGATGCAACCCTAGATCCCTTGCAAAAGGCAGGTATTCGACAATCGGCGCCAGCGGATTGCCTGCTGCGCCGGCGACCAGATCGTAATCGTCGACGACGAGGTAGATGTCGGGCCCAGACCACCAGGACCCGGTTCGCAATTGGGCCTGGCTCGCGTCGGCCGGGGGCATTCGGCGCCGCAACAGGTCGAGCAGGTCTGGCAGCATTCCGGTCACCGTGCCCGGCGACATCGCGTATCCCCCGAGATGATCGGATTCGACCACACTGAGCAGTGAGCGCCGAAAATCGACGATCACGAGGTGGGCCTGCGCGTGGGTCTTGGTCCGGACCAACTCGCGGCACAGCGTCCGGAGTGTCGCGGTCTTACCGCAGCCCTTGTCGCCGAGCACGAGAAGATGAGCGTGCCGGTCGAATTCACACAGCACCGGCTGCAGCCGATGCTCATCGATGCCCAGGACGATGGGGCCTCCCGCCCGGGCTACGACGGCCTCGCGCGATATCATCCTGGGCAGCAGGAGTATTGGGGGCGCACGAAATTCAGTGCGAGCGATCTCGGCCAGGGGCAAGGCGATGATCATGTGCGACCCGTCGCTGGAAAGACCGCGACCCGGTGCGCCCCGGGGCACGTGTTGGGCCGCTTTTCGGTCCACCTCGGAATCGGCCGGATCACCCAACCTCAGCTCGATGCGGGTGCCGATCTGGTCCCGCAATGCGGGCCTGATCTCGGCCCACCGCGACGCCGACAACACCACGTGCACGCCGAACGAAAGTCCTTGCATCGCAATGGCGGTGATCGATGCCTCCAGTGTGCCGAATTCCTCACGTAGGGTCGCCCAGCCGTCGACCAGAAGGAAGACGTCCCCGAAAGTATCGGTGTCGGGCAGCTTGTGCTGCGCCCGCAGCTGCCGGTATTCCGCCATCGACCCGATCCCGTGCTCATTGAAGATGGCCTCCCGTGAACGGATGACCGACTCGCACTCGGCCACGATCCGCGCGACGAGTCGCTGTTCGGCCCGGCCGGCGACCGCACCGACATGCTGGATTGTCCGCGTCGACCTCAGCGCCCCGCCGCCGAAGTCCAGGCAGTAGAACTGCACCTGCCGCGGGTCGTGTGTGGCCGCCAAAGCCGTGATCAGCGTGCACAGAGCCGTCGACTTGCCCGACTGCGGCGCGCCCACGACCGCCACATTGCCTGCGGCTCCGCGCAAATCGACCATCAGCGGTGTTCGGGACTGCTCGAAGGGCCTGTCGACGATGCCGAGCGGAACGGTCAGGGCTGCCGACTCGAGAGAAGCGTCGCGAAGCACGGTGCGCAACGCCGGCGCCGGGCCAAGCGGCGGCAGCCAGACTTGGTGTGCTGGCGGTCCGTGGCCGGACAACCGGTCCAGGACCGCGTGCAGCACCGTGCGCTCGGCCGACCCACCGGTCTCGACCGCATGAATGATCGCGCCGACCCTCTGTGTCCCGAACGCGCGCACGGACGGCGCGGACGCGGGCGTCGCGACCGGCGTACCGCCCGGCGGCGGTCCCGAGACGTACGCGGCATGGAATCGGGTCAGCTCCCCGTCGCTCGTGCGCAGGTAACCCACCCCAGGAGTATTCGGCAGTTGATGGGCATCGAGAGTTCCCAGCACCGCCCGTGATTCACCGGCTGACAGTGTCTTCAAACAGAGCCGATAGGACAGGTGGGCGTCCAGCCCGCGCAGCCGCCCCTCATCGAGTCGTTGGCTAGCCAGCAGCAGATGCATGCCCAACGACCGGCCCAGCCGTCCGATCGCCACGAACAGGTCGGCGAAATCCGGATGTTGGCTCAGCAACTCGGAAAACTCGTCGACAATGATGAACAAGGTGGGCAGGGCCGTCGATGCGGCGCCCTCCCCGCGCGCACGTTCGTACTCCGCGGCGCTGACTCGGCCCGACGCGCGCAACAGTCTTTGCCGACGATTCATTTCACCGGCCAAGGCATCACGCATCCGGGCCACCAGCGGCGCATCGTCGTCAAGATTCGTGATGACCGCGGCCACGTGTGGCGCCCGCGCGTAATCGAGAAACGTTGCCCCGCCCTTGAAGTCGACGAGCAGCAGATTGAGCACATCGGGAGGGTTTCGCGCGATCATCCCCAGCGCGATCGTGCGCAATAGCTCGGACTTGCCCGATCCCGTGGCGCCGATGCACAGCCCGTGTGGACCCATGCCGTTTTCGGCGGCCTCTTTGATATCCAGCTCCAACCGGGTGCCGTCAGCCCGGGATCCGATCGGGACGCAGAGTCGATCGCGGTGGTCTTGGCTGTGCCACAAAGCGATCGGATCGAAACGGCCCACCTCGTCGATGCCGACCAGGCTCGTCCAAGCCACGCCGTTGTCACCGCGAAGGCCGTTGCCAGCCCGGTACATCGCCAACCGGCGGGCACATACCAGCGCATCCAGGGGGCCCAACCGGTCGGGGTCCGTCAGCGTCTGAGATTCACCTAGCGGGCTAATGGTCACCGGTGCGCCATCGCGGCCGCCGCCGATTTCGACGACGGTCGCACCCGCGAACTCGTCGACGCTGCCGTTCAGGTCGGTGATCACCACCGCGTGCGCCGACCGCGCGCCGGTGAGCGCGCTTCGCGCATCCCGCACATTCCGATACACCATCCGCACAGCGCCCAACCCATCGGCCGCGGTCGGGTGTTGGTTGTGCGGCAGCCATTTCAGCCACTCCCAGTGCCGAAGGTTCCGGTCGCTGATTGCGGCGACGATCAGCAACTGATCGGGAGGGTGCAAGACGGCAAGCTGGCAGATCATCGCCCGCAGCGTCTCCCGCGCCGCCGTCACATCTCCGTCGATCGTCACACGCGGGAGTCCACGCAAGGCGATCGCGACCGGCCCGACGATCGCGGAATGCGTCCGCAGGAAGCGTTGCAGGGCGGTGGTGGTGACCGGGTCGGCAGGCTCGCTGGTCGGCGGGGCTACCAGCCGGGTGGCCAGAGGAAGGGGCCCGGTACCGACTCGGACCAGGCAGAAGTCGGGGTCGGTCCCTCGCCGCTCCCACATTCGGGGGCCGCCGATCAGTGTCCACAGCGTGTCGGGGTCGGGCCGATTCCATGTCAGTGAGGAGCGCTGTGCGGCAGCGGTTTCGGCGATGGTTGAGCGCAGCTGACTGAGGTACCCGAGGTAGCGGAGGCGTTCGGCTTCGATGCCGCCGCCCTGGCGCCGCCCGCGCCCGGCCAGAGCTGTCACCACCGACGAGGCCAGCATCATCATCGGGAACGCCAGGACCATGGGGGTGCGGCTCCCGCCCAGCCCTGACCCGAATGCCGCCGCCACAACACTCATTCCGGCCACGGCCAGCACTACTGGCAACAGGCGCAGCAGGCCCGGCGCTGACGCAGACGGCGGGCCGGGCGGCGGATCGACAACGAGGTCCGCTGTCGCTACTTCCGGTGGCCGGCGCCGCGCCACGGGCACGAAAGCTTGGGTCATCTTGCCCCCTCCCCTTGCGCGACCGTAGGCAGCACCGAAAGCCACGACAAGTCACCTGTGGACAGCCAGAAACCCGGTGGCCGAAACCTGGCTATGTTCGCGGCAATCTGACTGAAGGGGTCACCGTTGCAAGGGACTGATCCAGGGCTGCGCCGGGTGTCGATTCATTCCGGCGCCACCGTCGCCGACCTGTCGTTACCGGCCGAGATTCCCATCGCCATCCTGACCCCGTCGATCGTCGACTTCCTCGAGGTCCGCGACGACGACGATCCGACCGCCAAGCGCTACCACCTGTCACTCCCCGGATCCTCCGTTCTGGACCCGTCGAAGACGTTGGCGCAGAACAATATTGCCGACGGCGCCGTTCTCCTACTGAGCCGGCAGCCCGTCCCGCCACCCGGCGCTCGTCACCACGACGTCGCGGAGGCCGTGGCGGAGGCGCTGACGTCGCCTCCGGAACCGGGGACGGATGCCCTACGGCGGCTGGCGGCCCAGCGCACCGGTACGGTCGCGGCGAGCTGCTCGACAGCGATCGGCGTGCTGGCGCTCGTCCGAAATGCGCTCAGCGGCAACCCCGGCCACGAGATTCACACGACGGTGGGCGTGGCGGCAGGCGCGGGCCTGGTCGCCCTGCTGTCCGCCGTGGTGGTGCACCGGGCCGGCCGGAATGCGGTCGCCGGGCTGGCGCTGAACGCGATGGCCACCGCGTTTGCAGCGGTCGCCGGTTTCCTGGCGGTGCCGGGCGCGCCTGGCGTCTGCAATGTATTGCTGGCCGCGACAGCGGCCACGGTCACCTGCGTGGTGGCGATGCGCGCATCGGGTTGCGGCGCGGTCACTTTGACCGCCGTATCGTGCGTCACGACGGTCGTCGCCGTGGCCGCACTGGTGGGGGTGATGACCGCCGCCCCGCCGGAGGCCCTGGGCGCGGGCGCCGCGCTGGTGTCGCTCGGCCTGCTCGGGGCCGCGGCGCGGGTGTCAATCGTGTTGGCGGGGTTATCGCCTCAACTGTCGCCGCCCTCGGACTTGGACGAGGCCGAAGCAAGCCGGGCCTGCCTGACGGCGCAAGCGCTCCGCGCCGACGCCTGGTTGTCGAGCCTGCTTGCGGGGTTTTCGGCCTCGGCGGCGGTCGGCGCCGTCGTCACCGTTCTGGCCGGTGCAACACGCCAGTCCTGCATGGCGTTCGGCACGATCACCGGCGGATTGCTGCTGCTACGTGCGCGTTCCGGTGCCGGCACGAGGGTGCAAACGTTCGCGATCGCGGGAATGTCGGTGGTTGGGACGACTTTCGCCGTCGCCGTCTTGGGCACAACCGGGCACGGGCCGTGGGTCGCCGCCGGGGCGGCAACACTGAGCGCCGCGGCGCTTTACCTCGGATTCGCCGCTCCGGCGATGTCGCTCTCGCCGCTTGCGCGCCGAAGCTTCGATGCGTTGGAGTGGCTGGCGCTGGTTGCGTTGGTCCCATTGGCTTGTTGGATATGCGGGCTCTATGACGCCGTCCGGGGATTGAACCTCAAGTGAGGCCGTCGCCCGCCGTCCGCCTCCTGTCGGTGTCCGCGCTGGTGTGGATGACAATGCTGGGACTGCCGCCGGCGCAAGCAGTTCCGCCACCTCAGGTCGACGACAGGTGGTTACCGAAGCCCGCACGACCGGCGCCCCCGCGGCCGACGGTGCAACGCGAGGTTTGCGCGACGATGACGACGGGATCGGCGCCTAGCCGGCTAACGGACCTCCTCGACCTGCCGCGGGTCTGGCAGCTCACTCGCGGCACCGGACAACGGGTCGCGGTCATCGACACCGGTGTCTCGCGGCATCGCCTGCTAGCCGATGTGGTGCCGGGCGGGGATTATGTGTCCGGCGGCGACGGGACACAGGATTGTGATGCGCACGGCACCCTGGTCGCCGGAATCATCGCTGCGACAGCGGATTCAGGCTCAGCTGGCATTGCCCCCGAAGCCACCGTGATCAGCATTCGCCAGTCCAGCGGAAAGTTCTCCCCTGCGAGCGACCGCTCCCGCGGAGGCGTTGGCGACGTCGACACCATGGCGAAAGCCGTCCGCACCGCCGCCGATCTCGGCGCGTCGGTGATCAACATTTCCTCGGTGGCCTGCGTTCCGGTCGCGGCGGCGCTCGACGATCGCGCGCTGGGCGCCGCGCTGGCCTACGCCGTCGACGTCAAGAATGCCGTCGTCGTGGCCGCGGCCGGCAACACCGGCGGAGCCGCGCAGTGCCCTCCCCAGCGCTCGGATGCCACCTGGGAGACCGCCACGGTTGCGGTCAGCCCGGCGTGGTACGACGACTTCGTCCTGACCGTCGGTTCGGTGAATCCTGAAGGTGCGCCGTCGGGCTTCACCCTTGCAGGGCCCTGGGTGGACATAGCGGCTCTCGGCGAGGCGGTAACACCACTCGGGTCGAAACCGGTGTCCGGCACCAGTTATGCCGCGCCCGTGGTCAGCGGGCTGGCCGCGCTGATCCGGGCGCGGTTCCCGGTGTTGACCGCGCGGCAAGTGATGCAGCGCATCGAGTCGACAGCGCATCACCCGTCCTCCGGTTGGGACCCGCTCGTGGGCAACGGCGCCATCGACGCGCTGGCGGCAGTCAGCACCGACACCGGTCCACCGGGACCCACGTCTACGCCGGCCCCCGCGCCGATCGCCGCGTCACCACCACCCGCACCGCAGAGCGCCCACGCGCGGAACACCGCATTGCGCGGAGTCGCCCTCTGTCTCGCCGCGCTGGGGGTCGCGCTGGCCGCCGGTGTGGCCAGGCGGCGACTACGGCATCCCCGCGAAAGAGTCACGGGCGATTGACGCCTTCTCTCTGCTCAGCTCCGACCCGGCCGGAAGGGTGCCCAGTACGGGCCACGGCGCCGGGTTAGCCGCCGGTAGCCCGAGATCATGCGCGGCGTCGTCGTCGTGGATCGCGAACCTCACGCCGCTGTCGGTGACCAGGTACCGCGTGCCGACTCGCACGTATGCGCTTCGGCCGGGCGGCATGTACACGGCGTCCAGCGCGGGGCCGGGGCCATCGGCCTGGGACAACATCGCCGGTACCTGACCGGCCGGTATCGGCAGCCGACCGCCGACCAGAAACCTGACGGCCGATTGGCCGTGCGGCGCGGGCTGCCACGAGACGCACAAGGCGCTGCCGTCCGACAGAGTGGGAGGCCGGTCGGGGAAGCCGGCCACCGGCAGCGCGTCGACGATCGGAGCGGCGCGAATCGCATCGGGCGCCACCGTGACTGCGTTCGCAGTGCCCTCGGAGTTGCTGAAACGCAAGAGGTCGGCGGCCACCTCTCCGATCCGCTGCACACCGGCAGCGACCACCGCGTAATACTCGTCACCCCCTGACCGTGTGATGCGCACCACACTTCCTACCGGGAAGCCCGGGAGCGCGGACGCGTTGCCGCCCGCAGCCCGGATGAGGGGTGTCCTGATCGATGGTGCCTCGGGGACGGCCTTCAGCAACGCCGGCGAGACGAGTCGCGGTTTGCGGCCTTCCAGCCGAAGCGCGCGCACGACCCCTGCGTCGGCGACGTCCACTACGGCCCGCTTCCCGTCGTAGAGCAGGTAGGTTGGCGAACCCTCGGGTGGCGCGACCAGTGCCGCCCACCCGGTGTTGAGGGGTGCTGCCGCCGCGTCCTCGGTGCGTCCCACGACGACCGTCGTCGCGCCGTCGGCGTCGCAGATCGTCCAGGCCGCTTCGTCCGCGGACAACGGATCACCAATGAACTGTGGCGCACCCGGGATACCCAGCAGCGGGCCGCGTTTGGCGCGGGCCAGGTCTGCTTCGCGCACCGGCCGGGGGTTCGCCGCCACCGCCGCGATCAACCGGGCCGACGCGAGGTTCATGACCGGGTGCCAGGTATCGCCCACCCGTACGTACAGCGCTCCGGATTCTTGCCCCATCGCCAGTTGCGCGCCATCGAGCGCCACCCGCGGCCGCAGCAAAGCAAGGAACGCAGCCCCCGCGACGGCGATCGCCGCCAGCACGCACCCGATCGTCAGCGCCGCGGTCTGCGCGCGCGAGCCGGCGCTGAGAGTGCGGACGTCCCCGCCCAGCAACGCGCACTCCACTCGACGCAGCAGGAATCGGTAGCCGCTGATGTGCAGCCACGCGGTCGGCTGACGCGGCACTGATTCCCCCAACCTGCGTAGTCGTTGCGCATACGGTAGAGCGCCCGTCCGCGGAGACGCTTAATCGATCCACAGGTCAGCGAACTTTCGAACCGTGCTTAGGGTAGGTAAAGTTACGGCGTGTTTTCTCACCGCGTGGGTCGCTGCCTCGGGCTCGGGGCCTCTGCACTGGTCACAGCCTCTGGCCTGCTGCTGTCCCCCGCCGCGGCGCCAACAGCCTCCGCCTTCGACTGCCCGGACGTCGAGGTCATCTTCGCCCGCGGCACCAACGAGCCGCCCGGCCTGGGCCGCGTCGGCGACGCCTTCGTGGACTCGCTGCGCAAGCAGACGAACCTGAACATCCTGCCCTACGGCGTGAACTACGCCGCCAGCAAGCTGCAGCTGCACGGCGGTGACGGCGCCAACGACACCATCGACCGCGTCAAGAAGAGCGTGGAGACCTGCCCGAACACCAAGATCGTGCTGGGCGGCTACTCCCAGGGCGCGTCGGTGATGGACATCGTGGCCGGCGTGCCCATCGGCGGCATCAGCTGGGGCAACTCGCTGCCGGCGCAATACGCCCCCAACATCGCGGCGGTCGCCACCTTCGGCGACATAGCCGACCGCGCCGGCGGCACCCTGCCCACCCAGAGCGCGCTGCTGGGCTCCAAGGCGATCGACCTGTGCAACCCGCAAGACCCGATCTGCCACGCGGGTCAGGGCAACGAGTGGACCGGGCACACCGAGGGTTACGTTCCCGTCTACACCACCCAGGCCGCGGCGTTCGTCGCGAGCAAGTTACTGGCCGGCACCGGTCAATCGGTTCCCGGATTCGGGCCGCCGCTGGGCCCCGTTCCGACCCAGCCCGGCGGCCAGCCGTCGCCGGTCTACGGGCAGGAGACCCCGCCCGGGTCGCCGCCCTCCATCCACGGTGGAACCGGTCCGGCACCCGCGCCGGCCACCCCGAGCACGGTTACTCCGCAAGCACCTCTCGTCTGAATCGTTACCGGCGCGAGATCAACGCGCCCCTAACATCGTGGGGTGCGGCTCATTCCACTGACGCTGGGCGCCGGCCTCCTCGCCGGCGCCGCGATAGTGGTTGCTCCCCAACTGCTTCCGCAGGCCTTTGCCTCCTGCCCCGGCGTTGAGGTGGTGTTCGCCCGCGGAACCGACGAACCGCCCGGCGTCGGCAAGGTCGGCGGGGCGTTCGTCAACTCGCTGCGCCAGCAGACTTCTAAAAGCGTTGGCGCGTATGGGGTGAACTACCCGGCCAACAAGGACTTCCTGGCCGCCGCGGACGGCGCCAACGACGCCAGCAACCACATCCAGCAGATGGCGGGCAACTGCCCCAACACCAAGCTGGTGCTCGGCGGCTACTCCCAGGGGGCCGCCGTCGTCGACATCGTCACGGCCGCACCGTTGCCCGGCCTGGGTTTCCGCCAGCCACTGCCGGCCACCGCCGCCGATCACGTCGCCGCCGTTGCCCTGTTCGGGAATCCGTCCAGCCGGGCGGGCGGGCTGATGAATGCCCTGACCCCGGAATTCGCCGGCAAGACCATCGACCTGTGCAACCCGGGCGACCCGATCTGCTCGGGCGGCACCCGGTGGGCCTCGCACCTGAGCTACGTGCCCGGATTGACCAACCAGGCGGCCAGTTTCGTCGCGGCCAAGGTTTAGCGGGTGCGCAGGTCCCGGGTGACCAGGTTGCGCGCCTCCAGCTGGTCATCGGGCGGGTAGTCGACGCTCGCCAGCGTCAGTCCGTGCGCCGGCGCGGCCGCGAAGTCGCTGGAACGGCTTGTGGCGGTGAGCAATTCGCGACACCATGACGCCGGGCGCCGGTGCTCGCCCACGGCCAGCAGCGCCCCCACCAACGAGCGCACCATCTGCCAGCAGAACGCGTCGGCGCTGACGTGCGCGGTGATCAGGTGCCCGTCGCGCGACCACTCCAGGCGCTGCAGGTCGCGGATCGTGGTGGCGTTGGGCCGGTGCCGGCAGAATCCGGCAAAGTCGTGCAGCCCCAGCAGCTCTCGCGACGCGTCGGCCATCGCGTCCACGTCCAGGGGGCGCGGCCAGGCGGTGATGTAGCGGGCCTGCTGTGGCTCCACCCCGTAGGGCGCCGTCGACAGCCGGTAGGTGTAGTGGCGCCGCAGCGCCGAGAATCGGGCGTCGAAACCCGTTGGGGCACGGGTGATGTCGAGCACCCGCACATCGGTGGGCAGGAACCGGCCGAGCCGGCGCACCAGTGGCTCGAATTCCGCCTCCCCGGCGCGTGACGAGCGCGAGTAGGCGTGCGGCAGCGCGGCCGGCGGCACGTCGACGTGTGCCACCTGACCGGTGGCGTGCACCCCGGTGTCGGTGCGCCCGGCCGCCCGCAGCCGCATCGGCGCACGGAAGACCGTCGTCAGCGCCTCGTCGAGCACTCCGGCGACGGTGCGCTGGCCGGACTGGGGTGCCCAGCCAGCGAATTCCGTCCCGTCATAGGCGATGTCGAGCCGCAGACGGACGGCGTCGTTAACTCTCGTCAGCCTCGTCGGCCTCGGCGGCCTTCTCGGCCTCGGCCCTCGCGGCGACGGCCTTGTCGGCCTTCTCCTCGGCCTTGGCCTGGGCTTCGGTGGCCTCGCCGGACTCGGTGGCCTCGCCGGCTTCCGACGTCTCGGCCGGCTCGGTCACCTCTTCGGCCGTCGGGCCGACGGCTTCCTCAGGCTCGACCGCCGCCTGAGGTGCCGCCGCCGCCGCAACCGGAGCCTTCTTGGGCGTCTTGGCCCGGCGCGCCCGGTCGGCCTCCGAGGTCACCGTCTTCTCCAGCACCAGCTGGATCACCGCCATCGGGGCATTGTCGCCCTTGCGCGGCTCGACCTTGATGATGCGGGTGTAACCGCCGTTGCGGTCGGCGAAGAACGGCCCGATCTCGTCGAACAGCTTGTGCACGACGTCCTTGTCGCGGATCTTCTTCATCACCTCGCGACGGTTGTGCAACGTGCCCTTTTTCGCGTGCGTGATCAGCTTCTCCGCGTACGGACGCAGCGCGCGCGCCTTCGGCTCGGTCGTCTTGATCTGGTTGTGCTCGAACAGCGACGTCGCCAGGTTGGCCAGCAGGGCCTTCTGGTGCGAAGACGACCCGCCGAGGCGGGGGCCCTTGGTGGGCTTGGGCATTGCACTATCTCCTCATTGGGGGCCGGCCCCCGTATCAGGTAGGGCCGGGACGGACGTCAATTACAGCTGTTCGGTTTCCGCGTAGTCCTGGTCGTCGTACGCGCCCTCGGTGGACCACGTGCCCGTGGCCACGTCGTAGCCCGCGACCTGCGACGGGTCGAAGCTCGGCGGGCTGTCCTTGAGCGACAGGCCCAGCTGGTGCAGCTTGACCTTCACCTCGTCGATGGACTTCTGACCGAAGTTGCGGATGTCGAGCAGGTCGGACTCGGTGCGGCTCACCAGCTCGCCGACGGTGTGCACACCCTCGCGCTTGAGGCAGTTGTACGAGCGCACCGTCAGGTCCAGGTCGTCGATCGGCAGCGCGAACGAGGCGATGTGGTCGGCCTCGGCCGGCGACGGCCCGATCTCGATGCCCTCGGCCTCGACGTTGAGTTCGCGTGCCAGGCCGAACAATTCGACCAGCGTCTTACCGGCCGACGCCAGCGCGTCGCGCGGGGTGATCGAGCTCTTGGTCTCGACGTCCAGGATCAGCTTGTCGAAGTCGGTGCGCTGCTCGACACGGGTCGCGTCGACCTTATAGGTCACCTTGAGCACCGGCGAGTAGATGGAATCGACTGGGATGCGGCCGATTTCGGCGCCGGAGGCCCGGTTCTGCACCGCCGGGACGTAACCGCGGCCACGCTCGACGACGAGCTCGACCTCGAGCTTGCCCTTGTCGTTCAGCGTCGCGATGTGCATCTCGGGGTTGTGCACCGTGACACCGGCGGGCGGGACGATGTCACCCGCGGTGACCGCGCCCGGGCCCTGCTTGCGCAGGTACATGGTGACCGGCTCGTCCTCCTCGGAGGAGACGACCAGGCCCTTGAGGTTCAGGATGATCGCGGTGACGTCTTCCTTCACCCCGGCGACGGTGGTGAACTCGTGCAGCACGCCGTCGATGCGGATGCTGGTGACGGCCGCGCCGGGAATCGACGACAGCAGCGTCCGGCGCAGCGAATTGCCCAGGGTGTAACCGAATCCGGGCTCCAGGGGCTCGATGACGAACTGCGAGCGGCTGTCGGTGAGGACTTCCTCCGACAGTGTGGGTCGCTGAGAAATCAGCATTTGTTTCTTCTTCTCCTTCTCGGCACCCGCTATTTGATGCCGTTGGGGGCTTCGAGCCGGGCGGCTCGAAAGTCCGTTACTTCGAGTAGAACTCGACGATCAGCTGCTCGGCGAGCGGCACGTCGATCTGCGCCCGCTCGGGCAGCTGGTGGATGAGGATGCGCTGGCGCTCCCCCACCACCTGTAACCAGCTCGGGATCGGCCGGTCGCCCGCCGTCTCCCGCGCGATCTGGAACGGCACCGTGTTCAGCGAGCCGTCCCGCACGTCGATGATGTCGTACTGCGACACCCGGTAGCTGGGGACGTTGACGTGCACGCCGTTGACGCTGAAGTGGCCGTGGCTCACCAGCTGGCGGGCCATCCGGCGCGTGCGGGCCAGCCCGGCGCGGTACACGACGTTGTCCAGCCGGCTTTCCAGGATCTTGAGCAGCTCCTCACCCGTCTTGCCGGGCTGCCGGGTGGCCTCTTCGTAGTAGCGGCGGAACTGCTTCTCCATGACGCCGTAGGTGAAGCGGGCCTTCTGCTTCTCCTGCAGCTGCTGCAGGTATTCGCTCTCCTTGATCCGCGCGCGGCCGTGCTGGCCGGGCGGGTAGGGACGCTTCTCGAAGGCCTGGTCGCCACCGATCAGGTCGGTGCGCAGCCGGCGCGACTTGCGGGTGATGGGTCCGGTGTAACGAGCCATGATTGTCTTCCTAGACCCTTCTGCGCTTGGGCGGACGGCAGCCGTTGTGGGGCTGCGGGGTGACGTCGGAGATCGCGCCGACCTCGAGGCCCGCGGCCTGCAGCGAGCGGATCGCCGTCTCCCGGCCCGAACCCGGGCCCTTGACGAACACGTCGACCTTGCGCACGCCGTGCTCCTGCGCCTTGCGCGCGGCGTTCTCGGCGGCGAGCTGCGCGGCGAACGGGGTCGATTTCCGCGAGCCCTTGAAGCCGACGTGACCCGACGACGCCCAGGCGATGACGTTGCCCTGCGGGTCGGTGATGCTCACGATCGTGTTGTTGAACGTGCTCTTGATGTGCGCGGCACCGTGCGGGATGTTCTTCTTTTCCCGCTTGCGGGTCTTCTGCCCCTTCTTGGGCGCAGAGGCTGCCTTCTTGGCTGGTGGCATGGGCGATTACCTGGCCTTCTTCTTGCCTGCGATGGTGCGCTTGGGGCCCTTGCGGGTGCGCGCATTGGTCTTGGTCCGCTGGCCGCGCACCGGCAGGCCGCGGCGGTGCCGCAGGCCCTGGTAGCAGCCGATCTCGATCTTGCGGCGAATGTCGGCCTGCACCTCGCGGCGCAGGTCACCCTCAACCTTGAGGTTCGCTTCGATGTAGTCACGCAGGTGGGTCAGCTGGTCGTCGGTCAGGTCCCTGGTGCGCAGGTCCTTATCGATCCCCGTAGCTGCCAGGATCTCGTTCGACCGGGTGCGGCCGACGCCGAAGATATAGGTCAGCGCGATCTCCATCCGCTTGTCGCGCGGCAGATCGACGCCTACTAGTCGAGCCATAGGTGGCGTTTCCTCTTTTTCTCGGCGGAGGTCTTTTCCCAGCCCGTTCCCGCTTCGCGGGGCCCGGCCTCCGTCCGGGCGTGGATGAGCTGGCCCATCTCTAAAGATGCGAGCCGCTCAGTGGTGCTGGGAGGTCTGCATTCAGTTGTGTTTCGGCAAGGCCGCGCTCGATGGATCGTGGCGACCCGCTGCGCCCGGCTACGCCGCGCTTGCGATCGCCACTAGCCCTGGCGCTGCTTGTGACGCGGATCGGAGCAGATCACCATGACCCGCCCATGCCGACGGATCACCCTGCACTTGTCACAGATTGGCTTGACGCTCGGGTTCACCTTCACGGCTGTTCGATCCTGTTCTTTCTCGTTGTCGGAATTCGGGCTTACTTGTACCGGTACACGATGCGGCCCCGGGACAGGTCGTAGGGAGACAGCTCCACCACCACCCGGTCCTCGGGCAGGATGCGGATGTAGTGCTGCCGCATCTTGCCGCTGATGTGGGCGAGCACCTTGTGACCGTTCTCCAGCTCAATGCGGAACATCGCATTGGGCAGGGGCTCGACCACGCGGCCCTCGACCTCTATGGCACCGTCCTTCTTGGCCATAACTTTTCAGCAATCCTCGTCTTTGGTTTCGTATCCTTGTGTGCGCCCATATCGGCGCAGCATTCGCCCGACTAGAAACGTGAGCCAAGGGCAGGAAATTCCAGGAAGTTCCTAAGACAGGGCACGCAAAAAGTCGGCGCGGATGACGCACCGTTGTCCCACGATACCTGGTCAGCGCCCTGACCCAAAATCGCTGGCGGCGAAATCCGGGCCGCCGATTATCCGCCTCCTCGACCTGCCGCCGGGGCCCTGACGAGGGCATACTTAATCCCGATGACGAGTCCCGCGAGCCCCGCAACCCCATCAGTTCAGCCTCGCAAGCCGGTCCTGTTGACCGTCGACGACGATCCATCGGTTTCCCGCGCGGTCGCCCGCGACCTGCGTCGCCAATACGGAGACCGGCACCGGATCGTGCGCGCGGAGTCGGGCCCCGACGCCCTGGACACGCTCAAGGAGCTCAAGCTGCGGGGTGAGACGGTCGCGGTGCTGATCGCCGACTACCGGATGCCGCAGATGAGCGGCATCGAATTCCTCGAGCAGGCGATGGATCTGTACCCCGCGGCGCGCCGCGTGCTGTTGACCGCCTACGCCGACACCCACGCCGCCATCGACGCGATCAACGTCGTCGACCTGGACCACTACCTGCTCAAGCCGTGGGATCCGCCGCAGGAGAAGTTCTACCCCGTCATCGACGCGCTGCTGGACGCCTGGCGTGCGGCACCCGAACATCCCATCCCGCACACCAAGGTGATCGGGCACCGCTGGTCGGAGCGGTCCTGGCAGGTGCGCGACTTTCTGGCCCGCAACGGGCTGCACTACTCGTGGTTCATGGCCGACGACCCCGACGGCGAGCGGCTGCTGAAGGCCGCAGGCGAGGACGGCCTGCGGCTGCCCGTCGTCGTCACCGAACGCGGCGACACCCTGGTCGAGCCCACCGACGCGCAGCTGGCGGACACCCTGGGCCTGACCACCACGCCGTCGCAGGAGTTCTACGACCTGATCGTCATCGGCGGCGGGCCGGCGGGCCTGGCCGCCGCCGTGTACGGCGCCTCCGAGGGGCTGCGCACGGTGCTCATCGAACGCACCGCGACGGGCGGCCAGGCCGGCCAGAGCTCACGCATCGAGAACTACCTGGGCTTCCCCGACGGGGTGTCCGGCGGCCAGCTGGCCGACCGGGCCCGCAGGCAGGCCGAGAAGTTCGGCGCCGAACTCATCACCGCCCGCACCGCCACGGCGCTCGAGGTCAACGGCCCCAAGCGCACCGTGCGGTTCTCCGACGGCGGATCGATCGACGCGCACGCCGTCATCCTGGCCACCGGAGTCGCCTACCGCCAGCTGCCGGCGGAGGGCTGCGGCGAGCTGACCGGCCGCGGCGTCTACTACGGGGCCGCCGTGTCGATCGCGTCGGAATGCGCCGGCGAGGAGGTCTACGTCGTCGGCGGGGCCAACTCGGCCGGCCAGGCCGCGATGTACCTTTCCCGCGAGGCCAAGTCGGTGACCATCGTGGTGCGGGCGCCGTCGCTGGACGCCTCGATGTCCTACTACCTCATCCAGCAGATCCAGCAACGACCCAACATCACGGTGCGCACCTGCACCGAGGTGCGCCGCGCCGTCGGGGACGACCACCTGGAGCGGCTGACCCTGGTCGACAACCGGACCGGAGACACCGAGGACGTCACCTGCGCCCGGATGTTCATCTTCATCGGCGCCGCGCCGCGCACCGAGTGGCTGGACGGGGTGCTCGCGCGCGACAACCACGGCTTCGTCCTGACCGGGCCGGACCTGCGCAACGTCTGCGGCTGGACGTTGGACCGCCCGCCCCACCACCTCGAGACGAGCGTGCCGGGCGTATTCGCCACCGGCGACGTGCGGGCCGAGTCCGCCAAGCGGGTCGCGGCCGCCGTCGGCGAGGGGTCGATGGCCGTGATGCTGGTGCACCGCTACCTGGCGGAATCGTGACCGCGAAGACGCCGTGCGAGCCCGACGAGCTGCGCAGCCTGTTCCTGTTCGAGGCCCTCACCGACGAGCAGCTGGCGGTGTTGTGCGCCAACGGGCACATCGAGAACTACGAACCGGGCCCGATCTGCGTCGAGGGCGAGCCGGCGACCTGCTTCTACGTCCTGATCGAGGGCGAGCTGATGATGTCCAAGCTCTCCGGCGGCCAGGACATCGAAACCAACCGCACCTCGCAGCGCGGCGTGTATTGCGGGGCGTGGCGGGCGTTCACCGGCGGGAAGCAGAAGAGCTACGACGCCTCGGTGCACGTGACCAAGCCGTCGCGGTTCTTCGTGATGGACGCGCCGGTGTTCGCCAGGTTCATGAAGGACCAATTCCCGATGGCGGTCCACCTGCTCGACGGCATCGCCGTCGGCACCGACCGCACGCGCCGGATCATCGACAACCGGGAGAAGCTGTTGGCGCTGGGCCGGTTGTCGGCCGGGCTGACGCATCAGCTGAACAACCCCGCGGCGGCCATCGCCCGTGCGGCGGCCGACCTGCGCGGCCGGGTCGCCGGCATGCGGGGCAAGCTGGCGATGCTCGCCGACGGCACGGTCAGTCCCGAGGCGCTCAGCGCCCTGGTCCACCTGCAGCAGGAGGTCGCCGAGCAGGTCGCCAAGTCGGCGTCCGAGCACCTGAGCGCGATGGAAACCGCCGACCGCGAGGACGCCGTCGGCGACTGGCTGGAAGACCACGGCGTCGAGGGCGGTTGGGACATCGCGCCGACGTTCGTCGAAGGCGGCATCGACACCGACTGGCTGGAGCGGATTTCCACGGTCAGCGAGGAACTCGCGTCGACCTCGCTGGAGGAGGCGATCCGATGGATCAACTACACCATCGAGAGCGAACTGCTGATGAACCAGGTTTTGGAAGCGAGCAAACGGATTTCGGCGTTGGTCGCCGACGCCAAGCAGTATTCGCAGCTTGATCGGGCCCCGTTCCAGGTGGCCAACGTGCACGAGTTGCTGCGCAGCACGCTGGTGATGTTCGCCGACCGGTTGACCAAGGACCCGAGCAAGGAGTCCGGCAAGAATCCGGTGATCACCCTGGTCAAGGACTTCGACCAATCTCTTCCTGAAATCCCTTGTTACCCAGGTGATCTCAATCAGGTGTGGACCAACATCATCGACAACGCCATCGCCGCGATGCGCGAGGAGGGCGGCACGCTGACCGTCCGCACCTGCCGGGAGGGCGAGAACATGGCCCGCGTCGAGATCTGCGACACCGGACCCGGGGTGCCCGAGGAGGTGCGTGAGCACATCTTCGAGCCGTTCTTCACCACCAAGCCGTTCGGCGAGGGCACCGGCCTGGGGCTGGATCTGGCCTTCAACATCGTCGTCAAGAAGCATCGAGGGGACCTGCGCGTGGAATCGGTCCCCGGCGACACCCGGTTCATCGTGCTGCTGCCGCTCGAGACGCCGCCGCCCGTGGATGTAGACGTTCCGGAATAGCCGCAACGCGCCCCCGGTTGGGAACAACCATGACCGATGCAGCGAGCAAGCCCAATCTCGGCCGGTTCGGATCGTTCGGACGCGGCGTGACGCCACAGCAAGCCAAAGACATCGAATCCCTCGGATACGGGGCCGTGTGGGTGGGCGGTTCACCACCGGCCGAGCTGGCCTGGGTGGAACCCATCCTCGAAGCGACGACCACCCTGCAGGTGGCCACCGGCATCGTCAACATCTGGACGGCCGCGGCCAAGCCGGTGGCGGAGTCGTTCCACCGCATCGACAAGGCCTACCCCGGCCGCTTCCTGCTCGGCATCGGCGTCGGCCATCCCGAGGCGCACACCGAGTACCGCAAGCCTTACGACGCGCTCGTCGAATACCTGCAGCAACTGGACGACTACGGGGTGCCCGCCAACCGACGGGTGGTGGCCGCCCTGGGCCCGCGCGTCCTCAAGCTGTCGGCGGAGCGCGCCGCCGGCGCGCACCCGTACCTCACCACGCCCGAGCACACCGCTCAGGCGCGCGAGTTGATCGGCCCGTCGGCATTCCTGGCTCCCGAGCACAAGGCGGTGCTGACCACCGACCCCGAGAAGGCCCGTGCGGTGGGCCGCAGGGCGCTCGACATCTATTTCCAGCTCGCCAACTACCGCAACAGCTGGAAGCGGCTCGGTTTCACCGACGAGGAGGTCACCAAGCCTGGCAGCGACCGCCTGGTCGACGCGGTGGTGGCCTACGGCACGCCCGATGCGATCGCGGCGCGGCTGAAGGAGCACCTCGATGCGGGCGCCGACCACGTGCCCGTGCAGGTCCTGACGAGGGATGAAAACCTGGTTCCGGCTCTGGCCGAATTGGCCGGGCCGCTCGGACTGAGCTAGCAGACGACGCACGAGGGGGACGTAGATGACCGAGCCAGTAGCACTCAAACCCGACCTGGGCCGGTTCGGCGTATGGCTGGGGTCGCGGTCCATCACCCCCGAACTGGCGGCGCGGATCGAGTCGCTGGGTTACGGCGCCGTCTGGATCGGCGGTTCACCGGATGCCGAGCTGTCGTGGGTGGAACCGGCCCTGGAGCAGACGACGTCGCTGCAACTGGCCACCGGGATCGTCAACATCTGGACCGAACCGGCCCCGGCGGTCGCCGAGTCCTTCAAGCGCATCGAAAACGCCCATCCCGGAAGGTTTTTGCTGGGTGTCGGGGTGGGACACCCCGAGCACACCCAGGAGTACGTCAAGCCGTACGACGCGCTGGTCTCCTACCTCGACGAGCTCGACGCGGCGGTGGTGCCCACCAGTCGCCGGGTGCTCGCGGCGCTCGGGCCGCGCGTATTGCGGCTGGCGGCGCAGCGCAGCGCCGGCACCCATCCGTACCTGACCACGCCGGAACACACGGCCAAAGCACGCGAACTGGTGGGCAACTCCGTGTTCCTGGCGCCGGAACACAAGGTGGTACTCACCACCGACGCGGAAAAGGCCCGCGAGATCGGCCGCAGGTACGCGAACTTCTACCTGGACCTGAGCAACTACGTGAACAACTGGCTGCGGCTCGGGTTCACCGAAGCCGACGTGCGCAAGCCGGGCAGCCACCGGCTGATCGACGCGGTGGTCGCCTACGGCACGCCGGAAGCCATCGCGCACCGGCTCCGCGAACACTGCGACGCCGGGGCCGATCACGTCGCCGTCCAGGTGCTGGACGCCGGGGACGACGACGCGCTCGTCTCGGCACTGAGCGAATTGGCCGGGCCGCTGGGGCTGACTGGCACAAGCTGACCGACTCGCTCGGTTAGGGTTTGAGCATGCGGTTACTGGTCACCGGCGGCGCTGGCTTCATCGGCGCGAATTTCGTGCACAGCACGGTCCGGGAGCACCCCGAAGATTCCGTGACGGTGCTCGACGCCTTGACCTACGCCGGCCGGCGGGAGTCGCTGGCCGACGTCGAGGACTCCATCCGGCTGGTGGTGGGCGACATCTGCGACACCGAGCTGGTCTCGCGGCTGGTCGCCGAGTCCGACGCGGTGGTGCACTTCGCCGCGGAGAGCCACGTGGACAACGCGCTGGACGACCCGGGCCCGTTCCTGCACACCAATGTCGTCGGTACGTTCACCATCCTGGAAGCGGTGCGGCGCCACGGCGTGCGGCTGCACCACATTTCGACCGACGAGGTCTACGGCGACCTCGAGCTCGACGACCCCAACCGATTCACCGAGTCGACGCCGTACAACCCGTCGAGTCCGTACTCGGCCACCAAGGCAGGCGCCGACATGCTGGTGCGAGCCTGGGTGCGGTCGTACGGCGTGCGCGCGACGATCTCGAACTGCTCCAACAATTACGGGCCGTATCAGCACGTCGAGAAGTTCATCCCGCGCCAGATCACCAACGTGCTCACCGGCCGGCGGTGCAAGCTGTACGGCAGCGGCGCCAACGTCCGCGACTGGATCCACGTCGACGACCACAACAGCGCCGTGCGGCGGATCCTGGAAAAGGGCGAGATCGGCCGCACGTACCTGATCAGTTCCGAGGGCGAGCGCGACAATCTGAGTGTGCTGCGCACGCTGCTGAAGATGATGGGGCGCGAACAAGATGACTTCGACCACGTGACCGACCGCGTCGGTCACGATCTGCGCTACGCCATCGACCCTTCGCTGTTGTACGACGAATTATGTTGGGCGCCAAAGCACACCGATTTCGAAGAGGGGTTGAGCGCCACCATCGACTGGTATCGTGCCAACGAATCATGGTGGCGCCCTTTGAAGGACGCCGCGGAAGCCCGTTACGAAGAGCGTGGTCAGTAGATGAAGGTTCGCGAGCTCGCAATCCCCGGCGCCTGGGAGATCACCCCCACCATTCACGGCGATTCCCGCGGACTGTTCTTCGAATGGCTCACCGACCACGGGTTCACCGAATTCGCCGGCCACCGCTTGGATGTCCGCCAAGCGAACTGTTCGGTCTCGGCGGCCGGCGTGCTGCGCGGCTTGCACTTCGCCCAGCTGCCGCCGAGCCAGGCCAAATATGTGACCTGCGTACGCGGCTCGGTGTTCGACGTCGTGGTGGATATCCGGGAGGGCTCACCGACATTCGGGCAGTGGGATTCGGTGCTGCTCGACGACAAGGACCGCAGGACGATTTACCTTTCCGAAGGCCTGGGGCACGGCTTCCTTGCCTTGCAGGACGATTCGACCGTGATGTATCTCTGCTCGGCCGAATACAACCCGCAGCGCGAGCACACCATCTGCGCGACCGATCCGGCGATCGGGGTCGACTGGCCGCTGGTGAACGGTGCCGCCCCCAGCCTGTCCGACCGCGACGCCGCGGCCCCCAGCTTCGAAGAGGTGCGAGCCGCAGGGCTTTTGCCCAGCTGGGAGGAGACGCAGAGGTTTATCGACGGGATGCGCAACGCATAACCGCGGGGTCGCGTTGTTTCACCGACCGCGACGGTCGTTATCCCACAAGGCACTTGGCCACTCTTCGCGCGCCAAATTGTATTCACCAATTGACCGAGCTTGGTGCGCGGATATTGACCAACCGCATATTTGCCATTGCGCGATACCTTAGGTACCGTGAACCGGCCCATTCTGGCGCTTGGTCGCGATACGATACGCCGATTAGGCCCTGTACGGACACGGGGGAGGCGGATGAAACTCGCGCAGGCCTTCGATCCGCGCAATAACGCCCTGAATGCCTGGCGGCTGGCGCTGGCGGGCGAGGTGATCTTCTGGCACACCTTCCCGATCAGGGGCCACCTCCCGTCCGCCCGGGCCGTCCTCCAGCTTCTACTTTGCGTCGGGGTGGACGGGTTCTTCGCGATCTCCGGATTCCTCATCACCGCGAGTTGGCTCGGCAATCCCCGCCTCCGTGAATACCTCGCCGCCCGCGCGCTGCGCATCCTGCCCGGGTTCTACGTCTGCCTGCTGGTGACCGCCTTCGTCATCGCCCCCATCAGCGTGGCGATTCAAGGCGGCTCGGCGGGCAAGCTCATCACCTCGGGCGCGCCGCTGGACTTCGTGTTGAAGAACAGCGCCGTGGCGCTGGTCAAGTTCGATATCGGCGGTACTCCGACCGGGGTTCCCAGCGCGGGCGTCTGGAACGCTTCCCTGTGGTCCCTCATCTGGGAAGTGATGTGCTACCTCATCGTTGCCATCATCGGCGTGGTCGGACTCGCCACCCACCGGTGGGTGTCTCTCGCATTCTTGCTGCTGGCGACGGGCGGCGCGATGATGCTGCCGGGGCTGAAGTTCCCCGATGTCATGACCCAACACGAGGGCGACGTCCGCACCGCCCTGTTCTTCTTGGCGTGCCGCACCGCCATCATGTTCGCGGCCGGCGCGTTCCTTTATCAGTGGCGAGATGTGATCCCCGCCCGCTGGTCACTCGTCGCGCTGAGCGCGGCCATCGTCGTAGCCGCGGGTTTCCTGCCGGACTACCGGGTGGTCGGCGCCTTGCCCCTGGCTTACGCCGTGGTCGTATCGGGCGCCCTGATCCGCAACAAGCACCTGAAACTGCGTACCGACCTGTCGTACGGCATGTACATCTACGCGTACCCGACCCAGCAGCTGCTGCTCGTCTGCGGGCTCATCAGCCTTAATCCGCTGCTGTTGACCGGTGTTACCGCCGCCGCCACGGTGCCGTTGGCCGCGGCGAGCTGGTTCCTGGTCGAGAAGCCGGCGCGGCGCCTCAAACGGCGGTTCGGAAAGAAATCGTCCGCACCCCAAGACCAAGATCAAGATGCGACTCAAGATCAAACGGTGATGGTGCCGCCCGCCCAGGAGGTCCCGGGATCCCCGCTTCCCCCGGAACGTCCGGGCACGACCTAGTCGACAATCCCCATCCGACCACGCCGTCGGCGTGCGGCCGATACGATGGCGCGGACAGTTCGATGGGGGACGACGGTCGGAGGCGGATGAAGCTCGGGCAGGTATTCGATCCGCGCAGTAATGCTCTGAACGCGCTGCGGTTGGTGCTCGCGGCCGAGGTGATGCTCTTCCACTCCTGGCCCATCACCGGCCGCACGCCGCCCGCGGCGATCAATCAGCTCTTCTTTTCCGTGGGGGTCGACGGCTTCTTCGCGATCTCGGGATTCCTCATCACCAGGAGTTGGCTCACCGACCCGCGCGTGCGTGACTACCTCACCGCGCGAGCCCTGCGCATCCTGCCTGGCTTTTACATCTGCCTGGTGGTGACGGCGTTCGTGTTCGCGCCCATCAGTGTGCTGATCGAGGGCGGGTCGGCTCTCAAGCTGCTGCGCTCCATCGCACCGATCGAATACGTCTTGAAAAACAGCGCGGTGGCCTACCTCCAACCGAACATCGCCGGCACATTGAGTCAGGCGCCCGGTGGGCCCACCTGGAACGCATCGCTGTGGTCCCTCGTCTGGGAATTGCTGTGCTACCTCGCCGTTGCCTTCATCGGCGTCGTCGGGCTGGCCAACCGCCGGTGGGTTTCTCCGGTTCTGCTGGTGGTGGCCGTGTGTGCGGCGTTGGTGTTTCCCCCGCTGACTTTCCCCGGTGTCTGGACCATCCCCCAGCTCGCCGCGCGTTCGGCCATCATGTTCGCCGCCGGGGCGGTTATGTATCAGTGGCGGGACGTGATTCCCGCCCGCTGGTCGCTGGTCGCGGTGTGCGCGGCCATCGTTGTTGCGGCTGGGTTCCTGCCCGATTACCGCGTGGTCGCGGCCCTTCCCCTGGCGTACGTGGTCATCGTGTCGGGCGCACTGCTGCAGCACAAGCGGCTGCAGTTGCGCACCGACATCTCCTACGGGGTGTACATCTACGCGTACCCCACTCAGAAGATACTGGCCGTCTGCGGGCTCGCGACTCTGCATCCGGTCGTGTTCTTCGTCGTCAGCGCGGTCAGCACCCTGCCCGTGGCCGCCCTTAGCTGGTTCGTCATCGAAAAGCCCTCGATGTCCCTGAAACGGCGACTCAAGCAGAAGTGGGGCGCACCCGCGCCCGCAGGGCCGGGCGGCGAACAACCCGAGGAGCTCGTCGCCGACCGGACCGCTCCCCAGGCCCCGGGTACCGGCTAGGCCCGGTTCACAAGCGGGTCAAATAAGCCAAAATTCCCAACACCCCCGGCGGCTTGTCATACTATGCCGCGGACGGCTTCGGGGGCGATATGGGCGGAGGCCTATGACCCTCGGGCAAGCGTTCGATCCGCGCGCTAACGCGCTCAACGCATGGCGCCTGGCGCTGGCGACCTCGGTCATCGTCGGGCACTCCTTTATCCTCACCGGTCACCTATGGGCCGGCGCGCCATACATCGCCGCCGGCGGAGTCGATGGTTTCTTTGCCATCTCGGGATTCCTCATCACCGCGAGCTGGCTTCGCCACCCGCACCTCCGCGACTACTCTGCCGCCCGGGCCCTCCGGATCCTCCCGGGCTACTACGTCTGCCTGGTCATCACCGCGTTCGTCATCGCTCCGATCGGCCTGGCGATTCAGGGCGGCGCGGCGCTCAAGCTCCTGCTGTCCAGCGCACCGCTCGAGTACGTCGGTATGAACAGCGCCGTGGTGATGCTGAAGGCCGACGTCGGCGGGACACCGCGCGGGGTCCCTTATCCGGGAAGCTGGAACAGTTCGCTGTGGACACTCATCTTCGAGCTGGGTTGCTATTTCGCCGTGGCCGCCCTTGGCATGGCCGGGCTGGCTAACCGCCGATGGGTTTCTCCCGCCATATTGGCGTTGGCCGTGATCGGCGAGGCGTTGTCTCCGCCGATCAGGCTCGGCGAGCCGTTCATGGGCCAGTTCGCGGCCGTGAGCTCGCGCTTCGCGGTCATGTTTGCGGCCGGCGCGTTGCTCTACCAGTGGCGGGACAAAATACCCGCCCGGTGGTCGCTCGTCGCGCTGAGCGCGGTCGTGGTCGCCTTGGGCGGCACCCTGCTTCCGCATTACCGGCTGCTCGGTGGAATTCCGCTCGCGTACGCCATCATCGCCTCCGGTGCACTCCTCAAAAACAAACGCCTGAGGCTTCGTACCGACCTGTCCTACGGCGTGTACATCTACGCGTTCCCGATTCAGCAGTTGCTGGTGATCTCTTGGCCTGACCGTCCGAATCCGGTTGTGCACGCAATCGTTGCGACGTTCGTCACGCTACCGGTCGCCGCGCTGAGCTGGTTCCTGGTCGAGAAGCCCTCGATGTCGCTCAAGTCTCGGCTTCTGAAGAAATGGGCGGCCGAAGAGGAAGCTGCCGGTGAACGCCACCAGCCAGCCAATGTGGTCGCCGAACGATCAGACCCCCCGCCCACAGCAGCACCGTCAGCACCTCCGCACCCACGCTGATCGCTGCGTGCGGCGCGGGCTGCCAGCCCTGTTCCGAAAAGCCCAGCACGCCAACCGTTCTCGATAGGCCGAAGGCCACCAGCGAGCCACCCGCCACGGCCGCGCCGGCCCAGCGGAGCCAGCCCGGACCGCCGAAGAGGATCAGCAGGGCGATGGCGAACGACGCGCTGGCTTGAACCAGAAAGGCTGCGCCGATGTCCGGGATGTGTCGGTAGCCGTGGATATACAGGTAGGCGTGGCTGGCCGCGCTGGCCGCCAGTGACATGGCCAGGCCGATGCGAATCAGCAGAGTCATTGCAGCGCCTGCTCTTTCAATGCCAGGGCGGCCTCGCCGCGGGTGTAACTCACCTCGCGAATGCCGAGCGCGTCGCGGAGCTTGCCTGCGGGCAGGGTGACCGGCTTGGGCGCCGGACCGTCACCGGGCCGCGGCAGCGGGTACGCGGTCGTCGTCCCGCTGTAGAACGTCACGTTGCCTTCCGTTTTGGAAAACAATTGGTGCACATGCCCATTGAGGCAGGTGACCGACGAGAACCGGCGCAGGTAGCTCAGCGCCTGGGCCGCGTCGTCGGTGCCCCAGCCCCAGTTGGGGTACATCGCGAACAACGGGATGTGGCTGAACACGATGATGGGGGTATCGCTCGACAGCCGCGCGACATCCTTTTCCACGAACGACAATTGGTCGGCACCCAGATGCCCGAGCTTGTGCAGGTTCAGCGTGTTGACCAGCGCAATCACGTGCACGCCCGCGGTGTCGAAGCTGTACCAGCCGTCGCCGACGGATCCGGCACCGAAGGCGCTTCGGTACTTCTGCCCCGCATCGTCGACCGAGTCGTGCTCCCCGGGCACGGTGAACACGTGTGGCGTCTTCAGGGCCGTCATCATCTGCTTCACCTGGTCGAACTGCTCGGGGCTGGACAGGTGCGTCAGGTCGCCGGTGTGCACGACGAAATCCGGTGTGTAGCCGAGATTGTTGACCTGCTCGATCGCGTGACTGAACGTGCCGGCGACGTCCGGGTTGGGCGCCCCGGCGAATCCGATGTGGCTGTCGCTGATCTGGGCGAACCGCAGGGTGGGCCGGGCGTGCGCGCGCTCGGCGGCCTCGGCACCCGCAACGTGCGAAATCACCTCGCCACCAACCACGGCGAAGCCCACGGCCGCCCCGAACCACGCCGTGTGCCGCATCAGCTGGCGGCGACTCATGTTGGGGTTCATCGCGTCACCACCACGCTCCCGCGCATCATCGGGTGGATGGAGCAGACGTAGTCGAACGCTCCGGCATCGGAAAAGGTGTGGGTGAAGGTGGCCCCAGTCCCCATCCCGGGTGAGTGGAACGAACCGTCGGAGGCGGCCACCGTATGCGGCTCCTCGTCGCGGTTGGTCCAGGTGACCGTGGTGCCCACGGGGACGGTCAGCGTGGCCGGCGCGAACGCGAAGCCGTCGATGATGACCTGATTGCCGCTCACCGGAGCCGCGGGCGCCGTCACCGAGCCCATCGGCATGCTGGTGCCGGAGCCGGAGCCGGTCGCGGGCCGCGAAGCCGAGCAGCCCGCCAGGAGGACCGCGGCGGCCAGGGCGACCGCCGAATGTTTTCGAAGCGTCATGCCCAGGAATAGGGCGGCGGGTTACACCACTCAGGCGGGCTGGTCGGGACGCGCGGGCGCGAACACCTCGATAACACCGTCGACCTCACGAACCAGCAACGCCGGCAACGGCTTCGGGGCGATCGGCAGTTGGTGGGTGAGCACCTGCCCGGTGGGCGAGAAAGACGTCGAGTGGCAGGGACAGCGCAGCGTGTCGTCGGGCGCGTCAAACCAGAGCCGGCAACCTTGGTGGGTGCATACCCCGGAGACGGCCTGCGGCTTGCCGTCGACGCGGCGGACGAATCCACTGACCGAACCCAGGTCGAAGGGATGCATGTTCCCGTCGGTTACCTGCGAACTGGCCGCCACCCGCTGCCAGGTCCCGGCGTTCGGCGTGAGGGGCGCGTTGTCGGCGGCGGGTACCCCGCCGGATTGGCCGGCGATCACGGCCCGGTCGATGGAGACCGCGGTGACCGCGGCGGCCGCCGCGGCCGACGTGCCGACGATGACCTGGCGGCGGGTGCTGCTGCGCTGCGGCGCCGCGTGCGGTCGCGCGTCGGACATCTGCTCGGCGAGGCGACCATGCAGCTCGTCGAGGAATTCCTGCCGCGGGGCCTCGCCCCGGCGTCCGGCCGCGCGCAATTCGATCGCCGTGCGCAGCTGCGCCGCCTCGAAGTCGTCTGGGACGAACGGCCTGGGCCGCCGGCCCCGCAACAGGTCGTCGACGTATCGGCGGAGCCCTCGCGCGTTCATGGTGCACCCCCGTCGTTGACCTGCGCCGCCAATCGCAGCGCGCGATGCTGGAGCACCTTGGCGTTGGCGACGCTGACCCCGAGTTCCGCTGCGGAATCCTTGATCGAATGCCCTTGCAGGAAGCGCAATTCCAGGATATGCCGGTAACGGTCCGGCAGGTTGTCCAGAACCCTGGCGACACGCTGCGGCGCGGTGCTGATCGCTTCCTCGCTTTCCGGTGGTTGTTCGATGTCGTCGATCGAGGTTATCTCCCGGCCCAGGGTCTCCCGCCAATGCGCGGCCAGCACCGTTCGCGCGGTGACCCGTAGGTAGGCGCGCACCTCGCCGACGCTCGCGGTGAGCCGCAGCGGCCGCAGCGCGGCGAGGAAGACCTCGGCGGTGAGATCCTCGGCGTCGGCCCGGTTGCCGACCCGGGCGAACAGCGTGCGGTAGACCCAGGACGCGTTGTCCTGGTACACCGCTTCCCAGTCGGGATAGCCATCGTCAAAGCCGCTGTCGGGCACCGCCCGCAGCGGCCGTTTGACGGGTTCGCTTTGTGCCGCCACGTGCCTCCTCCACCCGATGAATATCGAGCCGGGTTACACCGGTTATCACGGTGCGGCTAGCGAGGTTTGTTCACTGAGCAGCGCGTCGAGTTTGGTGGCGGTGGCCGAGAACACCGACCTGGCGATGCTCAGCAGCCGGTCGCGCACGCGGGGCTTTGCCGACGCCGGCGGCAACAGATGACCGACGAGATGGCCGAACAGGTCCAGGCGCGCCGCGGACAGCCAGGAGGTCAGGTCCGGATCGTCGAGCCAGCGCAGCTGATTGCTGTAATCCGCCAGCGCCAACCGCAACCAGTCGACGTCGGTGTCCGGATGGGGCAACGGCACGCAAAGCTGATTCCTGGTGGTGTCGTCGGCATACGCGGCTTCGACGTGGGCGATCAGCGCGGCACTGAAGATCTGCTGGCAACCGCGCACGCTTTGCAGCGTGATCCGACCGGCGTCGAAAATGGTTGTTGCCGGACGCTTTTCGGCACCGTCGGCGGTGCAGTCGACAAACAGGGCGTCACCGTCGAGCGCCACCGTGCCACCCTCGAGGACCATCCGGTCGGCGTCGACGCGCAGCAGGTGACCCATGCGCACCACGTCGCCGATGCGTCGCAGCTGTTCGAGCTCGGCCCGCGTGACTGTCGCGCAGCGATACATCGTCGGCCGGATCGCCGGATCGATTCGCAGCACACTGCCGGCGTCCTCGAGCCGGCAGAACAAATCCTCGACCGACGCGGCGTCGTTGATCGCGCGCAGTTGGGCAATGAAGCCGACTTTGATCTGGTCGGCGAACAGCGGTCCCGGCTGCATCGTCGCGCGATCCAGCAGCCAGGAGTCGCGGGGCACGATCCAGGTCAGCCGGTCCGGCGCGATGCCCTGGCCGAGCAGCCACAGGCAGGTGTCGATGCCGGTCTTGCCCGCGCCGACGATCACATAACGTTCGTGCGCACCCAGTTTCGGCAGGTCGTTCGGCGGCACGCAGGTGATGCCGGGCGCGACGGCGTAGGGCGGCGGGCGCATGGCCGGCACCGTGACGTGCATGTAGGTGGCGTCCACGACGCGGCGGGCCACCCTGACGGTGTAGTCGGCGCCGGCGAGCGTGGTGAAGCGGCCGTCACCGCGGTACTCACTCATCGGGAAGTAGGAGACCCGGCCGCTCGCCAGTAGCCGCTGGCGCATCACATGGTCGTAGTAGGCGCACACCTCCCCGGCGGTGGCCAACTCGTAAAGCCCTTGGTTCCAACCGACTTGGTCGATGGAGTCGCTGCCGAGGCGCAGCGAATTGACGCCGTAGAACGCCGAGGGCTGGTGCAGCCGGACGAACGGGTAGGCCATGGTCCAGTGCCCACCCGGCTGATGATTGCGGTCCACCAACACCACGCGGGCATCCGTCTCGGACACCAGCGTGTCGACGAACGCCATGCCCATGGCGCCCGCGCCGACCACCAGGTAATCGGCCTCGACGGTGCGCATACGCCTGAAGGCTAGCCTGCTCAGCCGAGGTCGGCCGCCGCGGCACGGATCTCGTTCAGGGCGGTGCGAACCAATTCGCCCAGGCTCTGATCGCCGTCGGCCGTGACCCATTCGGCGAACGCCTCCTTGAAAGCGAGCCCACCCAGCTCGGCCGCCAGGGTCGCCGCCCGGTGCGGCACGCCGCGCGCCCGCAACGCACCCGCCATGGCCGCGGCCAGACCGACCTGTTTGAGCGCATCGCGCTCCTGCAGCTCGGTGCTGGTGGCGATGACCGCTTTGAGCCGGGGCGCCAGCTCGCGATTGAACGGCGTCATCGACCCGGCCACGCGGTCCAGCCCGGCCGCGACGGCGGCGAGCGGGGTGGCGTCCGCCGGCGCCGACGAGATGCCGTCGACCAGGAGCCGCGACAGGGTTTCCTGGCCGGCCGCCAGCACCTCCCGCTTGTCGGGGAAATACCGGAAGAAGGTGCTCTTGGTCAGCCCGGCGCGATCGGCGATCTCGGCGACGGTGGTTCGGTCGTAGCCCTGTTCGGAGAACAGATGCAGCGCGGCCTCGACCAGCCGCAGGCGCGCATCGGGTTCCCATCGGGGCATCCCGACATGGTAACGATGAGACCTTTATCCCATCACCTGGTACCGTGATGAGACATCAGTCCCATCACTCAGAGGAGACGCTCATGCGGGTTTTCGTCACGGGTGCCACCGGCGGCATCGGCTCGGCCGTCGTGCCCGAACTGATCGGCGCGGGCCACGAGGTCCTCGCGCTGGCGCGCTCCGACGCGTCGGCGCTGGCCGCCCAGTCCATGGGAGCCGAGGTGCTACGCGGCGATCTCGACGACCAGAACAGCCTGCGCAGGGGCGCCGCGGAGTCCGACGCCGTAATTCACCTCGCCTTCCTGCACTTCGACGACTTCGAAAAGGCGGTCACCCAGGAGGCCGGTGCCGTCGAGGCGTTCGGCGCCGCCCTCGAGGGGACCGGCAAGCCATTCGTCATGGCCTCGGGAACGCCGGTTGTGCCCGGCCGTGCCTGCACCGAGGAGGACCCGATGCCGACCGATGGACCTATCGGCGGACGGGGCCGAAACGCCAAGGCCGCCCTGGACCTGGCCGCCAAGGGGGTCCGGTCGGCGGTGGTCCGCCTCCCCAGGTCCGTGCACCGGGCGGGCGGGCCGTGCGGGTTCGCGTCCCTGCTTATCGAGGCGGCTCGACGCACCGGGGTGTCCGGATATGTCGGCGACGGCGGCCAGCGGTGGCCGGCCGTGCATGTCCTCGATGCCGCGTGCCTGTTTCGTTTGGTTCTCGAGGAGGCCACTCCCGGTACGGTCGCGCACGCGGTCGCCGATGAGGGGGATCCGATGCGCGCGCTCGCCGAGGCCATCGGGCGGGAACTCGGCGTGCCCACGACGCCGGTCCCGGCCGACCATTTCGGCTTCTTCGGCGCCGTCTTCGAGGCGGACCAACCGGCCTCGAGCGCGCTGACCCGCCGGAGGTTCGGTTGGCGACCCAGCCACCCGAGCCTCCTGGAAGACCTGGAAGCGGGCAACTACCTGGCGTGAAACCGGTGTCCTTGCGACGCCCGTCGGCGGTTACTAGGATATCCAAGTATCCGCCTCTCACGCGCGTACAACTCGAGGACACCATGACAACCCAAATCCCCCACTTCATCGATGGGCAGCGCACCGCCGGCCAATCGACCCGCACCGCCGACGTCTTCAACCCCAGCACCGGCGAGGTGCAGGCGCGGGTGCCGATGGCCGGCAAGGCCGAAGTCGACGCCGCGGTGGCCTCGGCCGTCGAGGCGCAAAAGGGTTGGGCGGCGTGGAATCCGCAGCGGCGCGCGCGTGTGCTGATGCGATTCGTCGAACTGGTCAACGACCACATGGACGAGCTCGCCGAGCTACTGTCCCTCGAGCACGGCAAGACGGTTGCCGACGCGCGCGGGGACGTCCAGCGCGGCATCGAGGTCATCGAGTTCGCCATCGGCATCCCCCACCTGCTCAAGGGCGAGTACAGCGAAGGCGCCGGCCCGGGCATCGACGTCTACTCGCTGCGCCAGCCGCTGGGAGTGGTCGCCGGCATCACCCCGTTCAACTTCCCGGCGATGATCCCGCTGTGGAAGGCCGGGCCGGCCCTCGCGTGCGGCAACGCCTTCGTGCTCAAGCCCAGCGAGCGTGACCCGTCGGTTCCGGTGCGGCTGGCGGAGCTGTTCTTGGAGGCCGGCCTGCCGCCCGGCGTGTTCCAGGTCGTGCACGGCGACAAGGAGGCCGTCGACGCCATCCTGCACCACCCCGACATCCAGGCGGTGGGCTTCGTCGGCAGCTCCGACATCGCCCAGTACATCTATGCGACGGCCGCGGCCACCGGCAAGCGGTCGCAGTGCTTCGGCGGCGCCAAGAACCACATGATCGTGATGCCCGATGCCGACCTGGACCAGGCGGTCGACGCGCTGATCGGGGCCGGGTACGGCAGCGCCGGCGAACGGTGCATGGCGATCAGCGTCGCGGTGCCCGTCGGCGAGCGGACCGCGGAACGGTTGCGCGCCAGGCTCATTGACCGGATCAACAACCTGCGCGTCGGGCACAGCCTGGACCCCAAGGCCGACTACGGCCCGCTGGTCACCGAGGCCGCGCTGGCGCGGGTGCGCGACTACATCGGCCAGGGCGTCGAGGCCGGCGCCGAATTGGTGATCGACGGCCGCGAGCGCGCCAGCGACGACCTGACATTCGACGACGCCAGCCTCGAGGGCGGATTCTTCATCGGCCCAACGCTGTTCGACCACGTCACTCCCGACATGTCGATCTACACCGACGAGATCTTCGGGCCGGTGCTGTGCATCGTGCGCGCCCACGATTACGAAGAGGCGCTGCGTTTGCCTTCGGAACATGAGTACGGCAACGGCGTGGCCGTCTTCACCCGCGACGGCGACGCCGCCCGCGACTTCGTGTCCCGGGTGCAGGTGGGCATGGTCGGCGTGAACGTGCCGATCCCGGTTCCGGTGGCCTACCACACCTTCGGCGGTTGGAAGCGCTCCGGCTTCGGCGACCTCAACCAGCATGGGCCCTCGTCCATCATCTTCTATACCAAGACGAAGACGGTGACGTCGAGGTGGCCGTCCGGCATCAAGGATGGCGCCGAATTCGTCATCCCCACAATGGATTAGGGCTCTATGTTCACCCTCAACGACGACGAGCGGGTCATCACCGAGACGGCGGCCGCGTTCGCCGCCAAGCGCGTCGCCCCGCACGCCCTGGAATGGGACGCCGCCAAACACTTTCCGACCGACGTGTTGCGCGAGTCGGCCGAGCTGGGCATGGCGGCGATCTACTGCCGCGAGGATGTCGGCGGCAGCGGCCTGCGCCGGCTCGACGGGGTCCGCATCTTCGAGCAGCTGGCCATCGCGGACCCGACCACCGCCGCGTTCCTGTCCATCCACAACATGTGTGCGTGGATGATCGATAAGTTCGGCACCGCCGAACAGCGCAAGGCCTGGGTGCCGCGGCTGGCCGCGATGGACGTCATCGCCAGTTACTGCCTCACCGAGCCGGGTGCCGGCTCCGACGCTAGCGCCTTGAGCACCCGGGCCGTCCGGGAAGGCGGCGACTATGTGCTCGACGGTGTCAAGCAGTTCATCTCCGGCGCCGGCGCCTCCGACGTGTACGTGGTGATGGCGAGGACCGGCGGTGACGGCCCGCGCGGCATCTCGGCCTTCGTCGTCGAAAAGGGCGCTCCGGGGCTCAGTTTCGGTGCGCTGGAAGAGAAGATGGGCTGGCATGCCCAACCCACCGCGCAGGTGATCCTGGAGGGCGTGCGGGTACCCGCCGAGGCCATGCTGGGCGGCGCGGACGGCGAAGGCGCCGGATTCGGCATCGCGATGAACGGCCTCAACGGCGGCCGGCTCAACATCGCGGCGTGCTCGCTGGGCGGCGCCCAATCCGCCTTCGACAAGGCGGGCGCCTACGTCCGGGAACGGCAAGCGTTCGGCAAGGCACTGCTCGACGAGCCCACCATCCGGTTCACCCTGGCCGACATGGCCACCGGGCTGGAAACGTCGCGAATGATGTTGTGGCGGGCCGCGGATGCGCTGGACAACGACGACCCCGACAAGGTCGAGCTGTGCGCAATGGCCAAGCGCTACGTCACCGACACCTGCTTCGAGGTGGCCGACAAGGCCCTGCAGCTGCACGGCGGCTACGGGTATCTGCGTGAGTATGGTCTGGAAAAGATCGTCCGCGATCTGCGGGTGCATCGAATCCTGGAAGGGACCAACGAAATCATGCGGGTGGTCATCGGCCGCGCCGAGGCCGGACGATTCCGCGCGACCGCTTAGAAAGGCAGCCATGACCTCGATTGCGTTCCTGGGGCTGGGGAACATGGGCGGGCCGATGTCGGCGAATCTGGTGTCCGCCGGCCACACCGTGCGCGGGTTCGACCCGGTGCCCGCGGCGGTCGCCGCCGCGGTCGGCAACGGGGTCACGACGTTCGACAGCGCGGCCGAGGCGGTGGCCGGGGCCGACGTGGTGATCACCATGCTGCCCAACGGCGACCTGGTGAAGCGGTGCTACGCCGACGTTCTGCCGGCGGCCAAGGCGGGAGCGCTGTTCATCGACAGCTCGACGATCTCGGTCAATGACGCCCGCGAAGTGCACGCGCTTGCGCAGTCGCACGGGGTTTCGCAGCTGGACGCGCCCGTCTCCGGCGGGGTGAAGGGCGCCGTCGCCGGGACGCTGGCGTTCATGGTCGGCGGTGACGACGGCGCCCTGGAGCGCGCCCGGCCCGTGCTGGAACCCATGGCGGGCAAGGTGATTCACTGCGGCGCGGCTGGAGCCGGGCAGGCCGCCAAGGTATGCAACAACATGGTGCTGGCGGTGCAGCAGATCGCCGTCGGCGAGGCCTTCGTGCTGGCCGAGAAGCTCGGGCTTTCAGCGCAGTCCCTGTTCGACGTCATCACCGGCGCGACCGGCAACTGCTGGGCCGTGCACACCAATTGCCCCGTGCCGGGCCCGGTGCCGACATCGCCGGCCAACAACGACTTCAAGCCGGGTTTCGCGACCGCACTGATGAACAAGGACCTGGGCCTGGCCATGGACGCGGTGGCCTCGACCGGGTCGGCGGCGCCGCTGGGCAGGCACGCCGCCGAGATCTACGCCAAATTCGCGGCCGACCACGCCGACCAGGACTTCAGCGCGGTGATCGAAATGCTGCGCGAAACCCCCTGAACGGCAATGGGATTCACAACCTTCACATTGGCACCTGCGAAGACTCACCGCGCGTTTTGCCCGCCTCCGAGCGACAACCGTTGTCGCTGTGAGGCGGGCAAAATGTCGCATCCCGCCCGCGCCGGGACTGCTGGGACGGATGTGACCCAGGCGAGCGATTCAGAAGTCGCCCGCATCGCGGCGCAGCGTTTCGATCGATGAAACCAGCGCCCGCGCTTCGGCTTCGGACATCCCGATGTCGGCGAACACCTGATCGTTGAGGGTCACGGTGGCGTCCTCGACCGTCGAGCGGCCCAGGTCGGTGATCTGCACCAGCGTGGTGCGCCCATCGGTGGGGTGCGGCACCCGCTGCACCAGCCCGTCGGCTTCCAGCCGACGGATCGCATGCGTCACGCTCGTGACGTGGACCTGCAGCCGATCGGAGGCCTTGGTGATCGGCAGCGCGCCGGTCCGGCTGAACGCCAGCAGGCGCAGCAACTCGTAGCGGGAGAAACTCAGGTCGTAGGGGCGCAACGCCGTCTCGACGCGGGCCAGCAGGATCTGGTGCGCCCGCATCACCGAGGTCACCGCGACCATGCCCTGCGCCACATCGCTCCAACCGGAGCGCTCCCAGTTGTCGCGCGCCGCGGCGATCGGATCACGCTTCGGCGGTCGTGAGGCGGCCACGCCCCTTCATACCGCACTTGGCGCGCGAGCGTGGCCTTTCCCCAGCGCCGCGAGCACCGCCAGTGTCGAGGCGCGATTGCCCACGGTGATCCGCGCGCCGCCGTCCGGGTAGCACCGCACCCGTAGCCGGTCGTCGACGAAAACCTCATGCCACGGCCCACCCCTCGGGGGCAGGTACATGAAGTTGGCGTGCGCGTCCGTCGTGTCGACCCCCAGCGCGCCGAGGCGCATCCGCAGATAACAGCGTTCGGCGTTGATCATCCGGACCCGGTGCAGCAGTTGGTCTTCCGCGGCGTAGGACGCGGCGACCGCGACCAGACTGGTGATCGGGGCGCCGAACGGCAGCTGATGGGACCACAGCGCGGCGGCCAGTTCCCGCGCCGCCACGCCGTAACCGATCCGCAGCCCCGCCAAACCGTAGGCCTTGGAGAAGGTCCGTACCACCACCACATTCGGGAAGCGGGTGACCAACGCCGACACCGCGATGCGGTGCTCGGGCGCGGTGAACTCGATGTACGCCTCGTCGAGCAGCACGACGGTCTCGCGCGGCACGCGGCGCAGGAACGCCGAGACGGCGGCCGCGGACTCGATCGTCCCGGTGGGATTGTGCGGCCGGCACAGGACGACGACCCGGGCATCGGCGGCGGCGCGGGCCAGCCCGTCGAGGTCCTGGTGACCCTGCGCGTCCAGGGGAACCGTCCGCGTCTTCAGTCGCGCCATCCGCGCGAGGATCGGGTAGCCGTCAAAGGTGGGCGCCGCCATCGCCACCGTGTCGCCCGGCGTGGTCAGCGCCTGCAGGGCCAGCAGCACGACGCCCGTCGCGCCGGCGCCCGGCACCACCCGGTCGGTGGGAACCCCGATGTGGTCGGCGATCACGCCGCGCAGCCGCTCGGGCACGAACTCGGGGTAGCGGTTGACGGCGTGAACGGACCGCATCAACGCCGACCGCACCGCCGACAGCGGGGGGAATGGATTCTCGTTAAGCGACAACGCGAACGGGTCCACCGCGTCGGGCAGCGCGTCGCAGCCGCCACCGTCCACCGGGCTAGGGACGGGCTGCATCACCCTCGCCCGCCCCAGCGCACCGCCGCCGCACCGGCGAAGTCGCCGGCATGCGCGAACGCGGCCATCATGATGACGTCCCCGGCCTCGACCTGCCCATCGGAGATCGCGCGGTCCAGGTTGATCGGGATGCCGGCGCCGAACAGGTTGCCGCACTCATCAAAAGTGTCGCGGTGTCTCGACTCGGGCAACTCGAGGGCCTCACGCCAGTTGCGCAGGAACACCCGGTTCGGTTGGTTGGTGACGAGCAGGTCGATGTCCTTGGCGGGCAGGCCTATTCGATCGCACACCGCCAGCGCCACCTCGGGGACCTGCCGGTTGCCGCGGGCCAGCACCTTGGTGATCTTGCTTTCGGTGAAGCCGATGCTGCCCTCGCCGGCCCCGGCCTGCCACCACTTGCGGGGCGGGTCGTAGGACAGCGTCATCTCGCCGGCGTATTCACCGTAGGTGCGGCACTCGACGTCGAGGATGGGCGATTGGTCGCCCCGCGTGACCAAACCCAGCGCCGCGCCGTCCCCGGGCACCGCGGACTGGGCCTTGCGGCGGATGGTCGGCTGATCGAAGAACTGTCCGGCCGCGTTCTGTGCGATGGCGATCAGCGCGGTGTGCCCGTCCCCGGCGGCCAGCAGTTTGCGAGCCACGTTGAGAGCCAACACGAACGCCGCGCAGCCGCCGTTGTTGAGGTCGAGCACCCAGGACGGCCGCATGCCCAGCCGGTGCGCGATGCCGCCGCCTTGCCCGTAGAAGGCCATGTCCGGCACCTGGGTGTGGGTGATGAGCACGTCGGCTCCCTCGACCACGTCCTGGCCGTGCCGCTCGATCAGGCCCTGCGCCGCGTGTTCGATCATGTCGATCGAACTCTCGTCCGGCCCGACGTGGTGGCGGAACTTCGGGGCGCGGAACATCACGTTCTCGCGCAGGTCGTCGGATTCGGCGAATTGCGCGTAGTAGTCGGCGCCGATCGGCTCGCCGGGCAGATAGGTGGAAACGTCGATCAGGCTGACGCTCGGTTGGCTCATGTTGCTACCTCATCCATTTCGGCGTCACCGGAAGGCCGTTGCGGTGCCGGTATTCGGCGATCGCCTTGAGGTTCTGCAGCTCCAGCGCGTGACCGGCGCCGAACATGTCCCAGAAGTCGCCCACCCACACCGGCCGCTGCGCCGGCGCGGTCTCCGGGTACGGGTTCTTGTCATAGAACGGGTGGTGGCAGTTCGTCCACAGCACAACCGATCCCGGCTTGTCGAGGACCACCTGTGCGTCGACGACGCGCATCAGATAGATCATCCACAGGTGCTTGCCCTGGTCCCATGCGCAGTGGTAGTCGACGGTCCGCGCCGCCGCGTTGGCGACGGTCCGGGTGTAGATCTCGGTCTCCGAGCCGAGCCGGTCGTAGGCCAGCCACAGGCCGGGTGAGTCGGTGGGCGTGAAACCGCGCAGGCTGTACGTCCACTCCTCGAGGCTGCGGGTGTCGGCCAGGTATTCGTACAACTCATCGGGCGGGCACGCAACGTAATCGTTGACCGTGCAGTACTCCCCGAAGACCTGGTCGTGCGGGTAGACCGACCGCATCATCTCCATGATGATCGGGGTCGCCTTCTCCCGCGGGCTGGTTTCGATGCGGACCACCCCGTCGATGGGAGTGGGGATGTCCTCAAGCGCTGGCAGCGACATCGGCCCGGTTCTCCTTTGCGGTCGGAACCTGTTCTGTGGCAGCCGCGCTGCCTGACAGCGCGGTGAGAAATGGTGCAAACGGCGGGATTTCGTCAGCATCGCATTCGACGCTGACGACCGCCGGGCCCTCGATGTCCAGCGCCACCCGAAGCGCCGCGGCAAGTTGGGCGGGGTCACTGACATCGACCGATGTCAGCCCGGGAAACATCGCGGCCAGACCGGTTCCCAGCGCGCTGGGCAGGAAACGGTTGTAGCTGTAGCGGTTCTGGTAGAACAGCTGTTCACGGGTCACGCACATCGCGTGGGCGTTGTTGTTGAACAACACGAACGTCACGGGAAGCCGGTACTGCAGCGCGGTGTGCACCTCGAGTCCGTGCATGAAAAAGGCACCGTCCCCGGCGATCACCACGGTGCGGCCGCTCTGCCGGCCGCCGTTAGCGCGTCCGAACGCCATGCCGATCCCGGCCCCGAAGCTGTAGCCCATGCCGCCCATCCCGAGCGCGGCGACGAACCTGCCGCCGCGCCGGGCCGGCAGGTAGTGGATCGCTGCCGCGCCGGTGTTGCCGGCGTCGACGACGATGTCGGCCCCGTCGGGCAGGGCACGGTCCAGTACCGCCATGGCGTCGCGGTACCGCACGCCCGGCCCGTCGCAGTCCTTGGGCGTCAGTTCGGTGCGCGGCACCAGATCGGGTACCCGCACGCCGTTCGGGCGTCCGTGACCGCGCAGTGCCTGGGTCAGCAGGCGCAGCGAGCCACGCAGGTCGTCGGTGTGCACGTGTGTGCAGTGCAGATAGGGCCGCGCCGACCCGATCGATACCGTCCGCACCGCCGCCAGTGCGTCGTCCAGGCCGCCGCGCGCGGTTACCGTGAGCCGGGTGCCGACGATCAGGCACAGGGCGCTGGCGGCCAGCGTTTCGGCCACGCTCGGGTGGCCCATGACGCCGGTCACGCCGACGGCCGACGACGAGCCGAAACCCGGCGTGCCGGCGACGTCTTTGGCGTCTGGGACGGTGGCCACCCGCGCGCGCAGCAGCGCGCGCAGGTCCTCGAGTTCGGCCCGGGCGTCGTCGCGGGCCACCTGCTCGCCGGCGATGATCGTGACCTGACCGGTCGTCCGGCGCAGTTCCCGGGCGATGGGATGCGGGTCGCCGATCGACGCGCTGAAATGCAACTGCTCGGCGCTGCCGTCGACGGCGATGAAAGCCTGCTGAATGTCCTTGGGCAGCAACAACACCGCCGGGCCCCCGGCGCGCGCCGCGCGGATCGCCCTGGGCAACGCCGACAGGACGTCCGTCGGCGAGACCAGCCGCTCGCAAAACACCGACACCGCCGAGAACAGCGCGCGGGCATCCAGCGATCCATTGCGGCCGCTGGTGTCCTGGAAACTGCCCTGTCCGTCCATCGTGGTCGCGGGCTGGCCGACCAGGGCCAGCACCGGAACCCGGCTCGCGAACGACTCGCCCAGACCGGCGACGAGGTTCAGCGCTCCCCCACCCGACGTCGCCGCCACCACGCCCAGCCCGGCACCGCTGCGGCTGTACCCGTCGGCCATGGTGGCCGCCGAGAACTCATGCTTGGCCAGCACCGCGGTGAGTTCCGGCCGGAAGTGCGCGGCGTCGTACAGATCCTCGATGTTGGCGCCGTCGACGCCGAAGAGGTGGTCCACCCCGAGCGACGCGAGGTGCCCGACGATGTGATCGACCACCCGGTACTTGCCGGACATGTCTTCAGACACGAGGCCGGCACTTGATCGGTTCACCCCGCCGGGTGAACCGCGTGCCGCCGGCCCTCGTGGTGTCTAGATGACCATCGAACTGCGCAACGTGGTGCGCGAATATCGGGTCGGCGGTCAATCGGTCCGGGCACTCGACGGGATCAGCCTTCGCCTCGGGGACGGTCAGTTCGTGTCGGTGGTCGGACCCTCCGGCGCGGGTAAGAGCACGCTGCTTCACCTGCTCGGTGCGCTGGACTCTCCCGATTCCGGCTCGATCATGTTCGACGGCGAGGAGATCGGCCGCCTGGGCGACGAGGAGCAGTCGGAGTTCCGCCACCATCGGGTGGGTTTCATCTTCCAGTTTTTCAACCTGTTGCCGACCTTGTCGGCGTGGGAGAACGTCGCGGTGCCCAAACTGCTCGACGGTGTCCGGCTGGGCAGGGTCAAACCGGATGCGATTCGGTTGCTGGACCGCGTCGGGCTCGGCGACCGGACCGAGCACCGGCCGGCGGAACTGTCCGGCGGCCAGATGCAGCGCGTCGCGGTGGCGCGCGCGTTGATGATGGACCCGCCGCTCATCCTCGCCGACGAGCCCACCGGCAACCTCGACTCCGCGACCGGCGCCTCGATCCTGGAGCTGCTCGCCGGGGTGGCACACGAAGCCGGCCGCGGCCGGCTCGTGGTGATGGTGACCCACAATGCGGACGCCGCCGCGGCGACCGATCGGGTGATCACGCTGCAGGACGGCCGCGTCGGTTCGGACGTACCGGCGGTCCCTGCGTGAAACTCTCGGCGGCGGCCAGCCGACTGCGCGTGTTCAGCCTGCGTGAGCTCGCCGTGCATCGCCGCCGCACGCTCGCGTCGATTGCCGTAATGGCCGTGTCCGCAATGTATTTGGTCGCGATATTCGGCATCTTCGGTTCGATCACCGGATCGGTCAACCGGCTGGCCGACGGGGTCGCCGGCGTGGCCGCGCTCGAGGTGTCGGGCATCACCGACGCCGGATTCCCCGACACGATATTGGCCGACGTGTCCGCGGTTCCCGGCGTCGCGACCGCGGCTCCGATGATCCGGACCTCCGCGTCGACGGCGACGGGACCGGTGCTGCTGTTCGGTGCGGACGCGAGCACCGCGGCACTGGGCGGCGCCCTGAAGGACGCGGTCACACGGCCGGTGCAGGCGCTGTCCTCGACGCCGAACGGGGTCCAGGTCGGGCCGCGGGTGGGATATGCAAAAGGCCAGACGCTGCAACTGGGCTCGGGCTCGGTCACGGTCAGCGAGGTGCTCGCGGACAAGCAGTTCGCCGACCTCAACGGCGGGCACTACGTGCTTGCCCCACTTGCGTTGGCGCAGAACGTCACCGGCCGCCCCGGGCAGCTCGACTCGATCCTGATCACCACCAAACCGGGCGCCGACGCGGACGTTGTCGGGGCCGCGGTCACCGCCGCGGTGCACGGCCGCGCCATCGTCGCCGCTCCGAGCCTGCGGGCGGCCCGGGCCGGTGACGGTGTCAGGTTGATGAATTACATGGCGCTGCTTGGTGCCGCGGTCGCGTTGGTGGTCGGCGCGTTTCTGATCTACACCACGATGACCATGGCGATCGCCCAGCGCCGGCCGATCATCTCGATGCTGCGCGCGATCGGCGGCCGGCGCGTCACCATCGTCGGCGACATGCTGGGCGAGGCGGCGATACTCGGGCTGCTCGGCGGCGCCATCGGCTCGGGCATCGGAATCCTGGCCGGCCGCATGGCCATTGGCCGCTTGCCCCCGGCGATGACCCAGGGCCTCGAGGCCCGCGTCCAGTACTGGCTGCCCGGTTACGCCATCCCACTGGCGCTCGCGGCCACGGCGCTTACCAGCGTGGTCGCCTCGGCGATGGCCGCGCGGCAGGTGTACAAGGTCGCGCCGATCGAAGCGCTGGCGCCGGTCGGGGCGTCCGCGGCGGACGTCGTGCCCCGCTGGCTGCGGGTCGCCGCCGGTGTGGGCGCCGTCGCGGTTTTCGCGGTGTCCATCTGGGTGGTCCTCGGCCAACGCGGCACCTTGGCGTTCGCCGCGATGGCCGCCCTGCTGAGCGCCGAGATCGCGCTCGGGTTCGCGCTCGCCGCACCCATCGTCACGGCCACGGCCGCGTTGGCCCGCGTCTTCGGACCGTTCGGGGCACTCGCGGCGGCCACCATCGAACGCGCCCCGCGGCGCGTGTGGGCCACCGTGATGACCGTGCTGATCGGGGTGGTCACCACCGTGGTGATCACCGGCACCAACGCCGACATGATCCGCTCGGCCCGCGCCATATTCGCTCCCGCCGCCGGCGTCGACGTGTGGGTGAGCGCGAACCCCCCCGACAGTTACCCCACCGACGCACTGCCGCAAGGCCTTTCGGAAAAGGTTGCCGCGGTGCCCGGGGTGGCGCGGGTGACCGAGGGCGCGTTCGGGTTCGCCGTCGTAGGCGGCACGCGCGTCCTGCTCGACGGCTTCTCCGACGGGACCCACGATTCGCTGTTCCGCGCGCTCGACGAACGGGTGCGCACCGACGTTCTGGCCGGCCGCGGCGTGGTGCTCACGCAGAATCTGGGCGCCACTTTGCACGTCCGCACCGGCGATCGGCTGCAGCTGCAGACGCCACACGGCCCGCGGCAGACGCCGGTGCTGGCCCTGGTGCCGTTCTTCTCGACCGTGATCGGAACGGTCGGAATCGGCCTCGGGCACATGCGGGCGTGGTTCGATCGCCCGGCGGCGACGACCCTGCAGATCACCGCGGCCCCGGGGGTGGACCCGCGGCGCCTGTTGACGGAGGTGCGCCACGTGGTGCCCGCGCCCAACCACGTGTACGACGGCCGCACCGCGCTGGCGGGGCTGGAAGCCCCGCTGCATCAGAGCATGTTCATCGCCAACGCCGTGTGGGTCATCGTCGTGGCGGTGGCGGCCGTCGCGCTGCTCAACACGCTGACGCTGTCGGTGCTGGAACGCCGCCGCGAGATCGGTGTGCTGCGGGCCATGGGGTCCAGCCGGCGGTTCACCCTGCGGACGGTCCTGGCCGAGGCGGCCGGAATCGGTTTCGTCGGCGGCGTTTTGGGGCTGCTGTTCGGCCTGACCGACCAGTGGCTGTTCACCCTCATCAGCGGGGAGATCATGAATTTCCAGGTCGGCTTCCGCCTGAGCCCGATGCCCATGGCGTTCACCGCAGGGGCGCTGGCTATCTGCCTGCTCGGCTCGCTGCCACCCGCCCGGCGCGCGGCGCGGCTGAACATCATCGAGGCACTCAGCGTGGAGTGAGGATGGCGAACCCCTGCAAATGGGGTTTGCACGGGAAGGGCACCGGCGTGCGCGGGATGGTGCGCAGCGCCGTCGTGTCGAAACCGGCCGCGGCGATGGAATCCAGGGTTCGGCGGTTCGGCTCGCAGCCGGCGGCCAGCCACGACCACGGCCTGGCCACCAGGTCCTGGAACCGGCCCGTTGCGCCTCCGCCGCGGACATGCTCGAGCACCACCAGCCGGCCCCCGGGAGCGAGCACGCGGCGGATCTCGCCGAGCGTGGCGGCCACGTCGTCGACCGAGCAGAGCACCAGCCCGATGTGTACCGAGTCGAAAGCGTTGTCCGGGAACGGAATCGATTCGCCGGTTCCCTCGACGATGTCGACGGCGATGCCGCGGCGATGGGCAAGCCGGGACGCCATCCGCCGGAACGGCGCCTCCGGCTCCACGGCGGCGACCGTCGTCACCGCGGCGGGCAGGAATTTCAAGTCGGTGCCCGGACCCAAGCCGAGCATCAGCAGCCGGCCCCTTGCGTGGCTGAGCGCCTCGCGGCGATAGCGGTGATAGAAGAGCCGGTCGAAAACCGGCTGGCCGAATCTGTACACGTACGGGAAGAAGGGGTTACGACGCGTCACTGGCGCCCAAATCCATTCGGAACGGCGGGTATTCGTCACGCATCAGGGACACGTACACGGCCACCCGATAGCGCCATCGAACGATGCCCAGCAGAAGATCGAACATGCCCGTCGGGATGGTCCCCGTACACAACAACCCGACCGCGGCGATCACGCACAGCAGCTGCAGCAGCGGCTCCATCGACCAGCAGAGCAGGATCTGCGGCACGGCCAGCAGCCACTTCACCAGCACGGCCCAGTTCTTCAGCCGCTCGGGATAGTCGACCTGCAGATCGCCCGGGTAGTCCGGCCGCGACGCCAGCGTGAAGGGCGGGTACCTGTCCGTGCTGTTCATCGGGAACCGGAAATTCATCACGCGCCACGACCAGCGCAGCACGCCGACATTGAAGTCGAAGATGGGCCGCGGATACCGCCCGGTGAACAGAATGGCGACGCCGGCCACGACGGTCGACAGTGGATATATCAGGTAGAGCCCGATCAGGATCGGGTAGTGCGGGAATGCCAGCACGCACCACTTCAACAGCCAGAGCCAGCGGGAGGGCGCATCGAATTCGCCTCTGACCCTGATGATTTCGTCGTTCATGGGCTGGACCGGCTGGTCGTCGCCGCTCGCAGTTCCCGGCTGATCTCCGCGCACATCCGCGGGTGACTCGTCCAGCGCAGAAACATCGTCAGTGCGCCGGCCTGCAGCCGGTCGGGGATCAGGCCGGCGGGCCGCAGCACCAACTCGCCGTGCGAGACCGGCAGTGCTGCCACCCTGGACACGGCCATCACCTTGCGCCGCCGGGTCTTCTCATACCAGCGCAGCGCGCTCGGCACGTCGCCTTTGGCGGCGCCGCCCCGAAGAGCCGACAGCGCCTTGCACAGCACCATGGTGTCGAGCAGCGCCTGGTTGGTCCCCTGCGCCAGGGTGGGCGGCATCGTGTGGGCGGCGTCGCCGAGCAACGTCACCGGGCCCCGGCCCGCCGGGGCCATCGGATGCCGGAAATGCGGATACGGCGAGTGCGCCAGATCATCGTCGGTCAGGGCCGCCAGCACCCGGTCGACGGCTTCCGACCACCCGGCGAAGTGGGTCCGGAGCGTCTCGATCGGGCGTTGCGGTCGCACGAAGTCGTACGACCACGGCAGGTCGAACCACCACTGCACCTCGGAGCCCCCGGCCGGCCACAGGCCGAGGTTTCCGCGCTCGCCGATGACCATGAGCGCGGTGTGCTTGTCCGGGATGTCCGCAAGGGCGATCAGCCCCTGCCAACTGCACCAGCCGGTGGGTTTGGCCTGCCGCCCGCCGACGTTGTCCCGGACCATCGAGTGCAGGCCGTCGGCGCCGATCAACAGGTCTCCCTCGGCCCAGCTGCCGTCGTCGAACTCGACCCGCACGGCGTCGCCCGTGGCGGCCAACGAGATCGCGCGGGCCCCGCATCGGATGCGGTCGGCCGGAAAGCCGTCCAGCAACCGCTCCAGCAGGACCCGGCGCGGAACCATCCGGACCGGCGCGCCCAGCCGAGCCGCCATCGCGGACACGTCGAGCGTGGCGAGCGGATGGCCCGTGGCGGTCACGGCCCGCACGGTCGACAGCAGTTGACCGGCCCGGTCCATGTCGACGCCCAGCTGCCGAAGCACCGTCTCGCCGTTGGACCAGATCGTCACGGCACCGCCGGCCGCCCGCACTTCCGGTCGACGCTCGAAGACGGTGACGTCGTGCCCGTCCCGCGACAAGCCGCGGGCAACGGCGATCCCGCCGACACCGGCGCCCACCACCAGCGCCCGCAGTGGACGCCCGTGGCCAGACACCGCAGCCCCCGACCCCTAGAGCGAACGCTGCAACAGAACCTGGCCGCTATCGGCGGCCACCACCTGAACGGCCGCGATCTGGTCGACCGGCGTCGAGATGCTGCCCGCGGGCGTCGCGGTGTGGCCGGGTACGGCCACCCAGGTCGCCAGCCGGGTCTGGCTGCCGTCGCGGCCCACCACGACCATCGCCAGCGTGTCGTGGTGCGCGTTGAGCGGGGCCAGGCACACGCACCGCAGGTTGATGGAGGTTCCCCAGTGCTGGCTGGACAGCTCGACCGTCGAGGCCAGCAGGGTGGTGCCCACCTGCGCCATCGGCGCCGATGACGCGGTCACCTGCTGTGACGGGGACGAGGAATACCCCTGCACCCCGACGAACACGCCGATCGCCAGCACCACCGCCGCGGCCGACGAAGCCACCCAGGTCACTATCCGCGTGCGGCGCCGGCGCCAGCTCACCTTGGCCAGCAACGACGTCAGCAGCTCCGGCGACATCTCCGGTGTCGCCGACAACCCGGCGGCCGGGCCGGAGTCGTTGATCGCCGCCACCTCGTCCGGGCCGAGCTGCGAGAGCAGCGCAGGCACGCCGCTCAAGTCGGCGACGGCCTCCCGACACGCCGGGCAGTGCGCCAGGTGCGCCTCGAATTCGCGTCGCTCCACCGCCGACAACGAGCCCAACACGTATGCGGCATCCCACATCACGTACGGGTCGTCCGGCGGCCCGATGCCCCGCAGCGGCGTCTTCATGTCATCCATTTTCCCCAGCACCCTTCAAGCATTCGGAGCCCCTCACCGGGTAACTCCGAGTTCCTGCAGAGTGAGTCGCAACGCCCGCACGGCGTAGTGTAATCGCGACTTCACCGTTCCTTCCGCGATCCCGAGGTCTGCAGCAATCTGCGCGGTGGTCCAGCCGCGGTAGTACGACCGGTCGACCACGGCCCGGTGCTCGGCGGACAGCTGCGCCATCGCGTCGGCGATCAGCAGCTTGTCCAGCGCGGCATTCACCTCGTCCGGCGTCGACCGTTCGGGCGCCCCCGCCTCGTCCGTCGAACCGACGACGTTGCGGAACCGTGCGCTGCGCCGGTCGTCGATGATCATGTTGCGCGCGACGGTGAACAGCCACGCCCGCGCCGAGCGCTCGGTGTCCCCGACGACCTCCGGATGCTGCCAGGCCCGCAGCAACGTCTCCTGCACGACGTCCTCGGACTGGCTCGCATCCCCGGTGAGCCGGAGCGCGTAACGCCACAAAACCGCTGCGTGTTCGTCGTACAGCGCCTTCATCAGGGCGGCTTCGGCGGTCCCGGACGCCCTCGAATTGCCTGCAACACGGGCCACTCCATCACCTCCGACTACTGAAACGAGTCGAACGGGTGCTCGGTTCAATCGCCACGACCCGCCGCGCCCGGCTTCGCCGCGCTTGCGGTCGTGGCCGGTTCAATCGCCACGACCCGCCGCGACTCGCCACGCCGGGCGACGCAGCAGGCTAGGCCAGCGTCAGGATGCGCGGACCGGCGTCGGTGACCGCGACGGTGTGCTCCCAGTGTGCCGCACGGGAGCCGTCGGAGGTGGTGACGGTCCACGCGTCGTCGAGCACCACGGTCTTGCCCGTCCCGAGGGTCAGCATCGGTTCGATCGCCAGCACCGACCCGGGGGCCAGCAGCGGGCCGCGTCCGGGCGCGCCCTCGTTGGGCAGGAACGGGTCCATGTGCATTTGCCGCCCGATGCCGTGGCCGCCGTAGCCCTCCACGATCCCGAACGCCCGCCCGTGCCGGTCCGCCGCCGCGCGCGTGCCGGTTTCGATGGCGTGCGAGACATCGGTCAGCCGGTTGCCGGGAACCATTGCCGCGATCCCGGCCTCCAGCGATTCCCTGGTGGCGTCGCAGAGCGCCTGGTCGGCCGCGTCGAGGGTGCCGACGCCGAACGTGATCGCGGCGTCACCGTGCCAGCCTTCCAAGATCGCGCCGCAGTCGATGGACACCAGGTCGCCGGGCGCCAAGATCTCTGCGGCCGACGGAATCCCATGGACCACCCGCTCGTTGACCGACGCGCAGATCGACGCCGGGTAGCCGTGATAGCCGAGGAACGACGGAACTGCGCCCGCCTCCCGGATCACCGACTCGGCGATCTGATCGAGGCCCAGCGTCGACACCCCGGGCACCGCCGCCGCCCGCACCGCATGCAGCGCGGCCGCGACCACCGCCCCCGCCGCCGCCATCGCGTCGAGCTCACCGGCGGTGCGCTGCGGAACGACTTTGTGTCTCCGCAGCCGCGCCAGCGCGCTCATCGTTACTTGCCCAGCGCTTGCAGGGCGCGGGCGAACACTTCGTCGAGGGTGCCGATCGCGTCGACGGTCTTGAGTTCGTCGCGGTAGTACTCGAGCAGCGGCGCGGTCTCGTCGCGGTACACCTTCATCCGGTTCAGGATGACGTCGTCGGTGTCGTCGGCGCGGCCACGGGCCTTGAGCCGTTGCAGCAGCTCGTCCTCCGAGACGCGGAACTCCAGCACCGCGTCGATGTCGGTGCCGCGGCGTTCGAGCATTTCGTGCAGCGCCTTGGCCTGCTCCGTCGACCGCGGATACCCGTCCAGGACGAAGCCGGCGTCGGCGTCGGCATCGCTGAGGCGGTCGTCGACGAGCTGGTTGGTCAACTCCGAGGGCACCAGGTCGCCGGCGTCCAGATAGCGCTTGGCCTCGAGACCGAGTTTGGTTCCGTTCTCGATGTTGCTGCGGAACAGCTCGCCGGTGGAGATGTGCGGGATCCCGAGCTTCTCGGAGAGCTTCTGGGCCTGCGTTCCCTTGCCCGCCCCCGGCGGGCCCAGCAAAACGACTCTCACTTCAGGAACCCCTCGTAGTTGCGCTGCATCAGCTGGCTCTCGATCTGCTTGACCGTATCCAAGCCGACACCAATCATGATCAAAACCGCGGTACCGCCGAACGGCAAATTCTGAACCGCTCCGCCGTTGCCGATTTGCAGGAACAAGTTGGGCAGCACGGAGATGGCGCCGAGGTAGATCGAGCCGGGCAGGGTGATCCGGCTCAGCACATAACGCAGGTAGTCGGCGGTGGGCTTGCCCGGCCGGATGCCCGGAATGAACCCGCCGAACTTCTTCATCTCGTCCGCACGCTCGTCGGGGTTGAAAGTGATGGACACGTAGAAGTACGTGAAGAAGATGATCAGCCCGAAGTAGATGCTGATGTAAATCGGATCGCTGGGATCGGACAGGTAACTGCCGACGAACTTGTCCCACCAGCTATTGCCCACTCCACCACTGCCGCTGCGGATCAGCTGCGTGATCAGGTGCGGAATATAGATGAGCGACGACGCGAAGATGACCGGGATGACGCCGGCCTGGTTGACCTTGAGCGGCAGGTACGTCGACGTTCCGCCGTACATGCGCCGGCCCACCATGCGCTTGGCGTATTGCACCGGGATGCGGCGCTGCCCCTGCTCGACGAACACCACGCCGACGATGATGACGAGGGCGGCGACGCAGACGGCGCCGAAGATCATCCCGCCGCGGCTGTCCAGGATGGTCTTGCCCTCGGAGGGGATGCGGGCCGCGATGCCGACGAAGATCAGCAACGACATGCCGTTACCGATGCCCCGCTCGGTGATCAGCTCGCCCATCCACATGACCAGCGCCGCGCCGGCCGTCATCACCATCACGATGACGACGAGCGTGAAGATGCTCTGGTCGGCGATGATGTCCAGCGAGCAGCCCTGCAGCAACCCGCCGTTGGCCGCCAGCGCCACGATGCTGGTCGCCTGCAGGATCGCCAGCGCGATCGCCAGATAGCGGGTGTACTGCGTCATCTTGGCCTGGCCGGACTGGCCTTCTTTGCGCAGTTCCTCGAACCGCGGGATGACCACCGTGAGCAGCTGCACGATGATGCTGGCGGTGATGTAGGGCATCACCCCGACGGCGAACACCGTCAGCTTCAGCAGCGCACCGCCGGAGAACAGGTTGATCAGCGAATAGATCTGTCCGGCCGCGCCGCCGCTGGCCTCCTTGATGCACTGCTGGACGTTCGGGAAATTGACGCCAGGGGACGGCAAAGCAGCGCCCAGCCGATAGAGAACGACGATTCCCAGCGTGAAGAGGATCTTCCGTCTCAGGTCGACTGTCCGCAGCGATGAGATGAAAGCCGAAAGCACTCTTCCTCCTGCGCAGCCGGGGGGTTTCCTGCATTACGCGCCCAACACCCGCAGGCCAGGACGTACGGCCGACTTATCTGCAGCGCGTCAAACCGTGTACGAGACTAACAGCTGGTCTGGGCAAGTCCGTCCAGGGCCGTCAAGGACGACCCATAAAAAGCACAGGAAGCCGCAAGCCGTGGGGCGTAGAGTGCTCTTGGTTCGTTGCATTTGCTAAGTAAATGGGGAGCAGCATGACACGCACTGACCAAGACAGTTGGGACTTGGCCTCCAGCGTCGGTGCCACCGCCACGATGGTCGCCGCGGCCCGCGCGCTGGCCAGCGAGGGCGCCGACCCGATCATCGACGACCCGTTCGCGGCGCCTCTGGTGCGAGCTGTCGGCCTGGAATTCTTCCGCCAACTGGTCGACGGTGAAGTGGCCCCCGCGGACGCCGAGGACGGCGAACGGGACCTGCAGCTGGAGACGGATTCCATCGCGGTGCGCACCCGCTTCTTCGACGACTTCTTTCTCAATGCGGCCCGGGACGGGATCCGTCAGTCGGTGATCCTGGCGGCCGGCCTCGACGCCCGCGCATACCGGCTGAGCTGGCCGCCCGGGAGCGTGGTCTACGAGGTGGATCAACCCAAGGTCGTCGAGTTCAAGACCGCCGCCATGACCGAGCTGGGCGCCTCCCCGACCGCCGAGCGGCGCACCGTCAGCGTCGATCTGCGCGACGATTGGCCGGAAGCGTTGCGGCGCAGCGGTTTCGACCCGTCGCAACCGACATCGTGGAGCGCCGAGGGCCTGCTCATGTACCTGCCGCCCGAAGCCCAGGACCGGCTCTTCGACAACATCACCGAGCTCAGCGCGCCCGGGAGCAAGCTGGCCACCGAATTCCACGGCGACTCCGGCCGCACGATGACCGAACGCGCGCAGCAGTTCAACGACCGGTGGGCAAACCTGGGCTGCGACATCGACCTGTCGGGGCTGTTCTTCGAAGGGGAGCGCAGCAACGTCGTGGACTACCTGACCGGCCGCGGTTGGCGGGTGAGCACCCGGCAGCGGCGCGAGTACTTCGCCGACTACGGCCTCGTCTTCCCGGACGACGAGACGTCCCAGCTGCGCAACATCGTCGCCGTCACCGCGACGCTGAGCTAGCTCAGGCGGGCCTGGCGGACGGCGCGCGCACCACCATCGGCACGGCGGGGAAGCACCAGGCCATCTCGGTGCGCGACTTGCGCAGCGCGGCCGTGCCGTAACCCTTCTTGCGGTGCTCGGGGTGGATCCAGATGCGCACGTTGACCTCCCCGCCGAGCAGCTCGCCGAACACCATTCCGACCTTCTCGCCGGAGTCGACGGCCACGAACCACGCCGCCTCCTCGTCGTCGAGGCGCCCCAGCGCCGCGCTGATCTCGTCGTCGAGGTTGCCGGCCGGGCCGCCGGACCCGTCGCCGGCGGCTCCCATGTCCTGGGTGCGCGCGGCGAAGATGTCGCGGTCGGTTTCCGCCGAGAAGGGCCGCAGCTCCAGGGTCTCCCCCGAGCTCGCCGGACGCTCGCCGAGGGTGAAGCTGAGCTGCTTGTTGAGGTCCTCGAGTTCGGCCAGGATCTTGCGGCGCGAGTCGATGGTGAGCTGATCGAACGACATCCCCATCACCGCTTCGGCGGCCACGTGCGAGGTGTCGAGCAGGCGGACGATCGCCTCGACCGCGGCCGCCTTGTTCTCGGACTCCACCACGACGTCGGCGATTTCATGCCGCCGTTCAAGGGCTTTCAGCAGGGCATCGGCAATCTCGCGACGGGCGGCTTTGCGATCGTGGTCGGTCATTGCAACAGCCTAGAACGCCGCCGGAGGGAGCGCGCTACATCTGTTCTTTCCCAGCTCCAGGAACCGCTGGTAGCGGTCCTCGACCGCGGGGGCCCAGGCGGAATCGGGTTCGACGACGCGCTCGGTGGAGACCCACCGGGCGGCGTCGGCGATCGATGTTTCCAGGCCGGCCGCCATGCGCGCGAGGAAGGCCGCGCCCAGCGCCGCCCCCTCAGGCACCGCCGACACCTCCACCGGCCGCCCGGTGGCGTCGGCGATGGCCTGCATCCACGGTGCGACCCGGGTGCCGCCGCCCGTGGCGACGATGCGCGCCACCGGTGCCCCGCTCAGCTCGATGAGCTGACGGACCACAAAGCCCGACGCCTCGTAGGCGGCCCGGCGCAGCGCGGCCGCGTCGTGGGTGAGATCCAGCGCGTCGAGCACGGCCCGGCGATCCGGGTCATGGAACGGGGTGCGCTCCCCGCGAATGTAGGGCGACCACACCGGCACCCGCCCGGGCCGCGCCGCGGCCGGGTCGCCGGGCGCGACCACGCGGTCCACCCAGCCGAGGAACAGCCCGCCGGCATTGCTCGCCCCGCCGATCTGGCTCTTGCCCGCGGCGGTATGCGGGATGGTCCACAGGCCCGGCACCTGCCGGGGCTCTCCGATGGTGGTCCACACGATCAGGGTGGTGCCGCACAGCACCAGCACGTCGCCGTCGCGGTCGGCGCCGGCCACGATCTGTTCGCACAACGCGTCGATCGCGCCGATTCCCAGGGCGGCGCCGCTGCCGTGCACCTCCCCCACGGCGGCCCCCATGCTCTCCACCCGTGGCATCTGCTCGGGCCGCGCGCCCCGCTCGGCGCACGCCTCGAGGTTCCAGCCCGTCCCGTCGAACAGCGGGTACGCCGTCGCGGCGGTGGCGAAGTCGATCACCGCCTCGCCGGCAAGGGCGTGGTTGGCCACCGCCGGCGCCGGCCAGTATCCGGCCGCGTCCGGCGCCTGCGCCGCCGTCCAGCGCAGGAACTCGGCGGCCTCGCCCAGGGCGGGCAGCGGCTGCACCGGTTGTTCCGGTGTTCGGCCCCGTTCGTCGCCGTACAACAGTCCCGGCGTCATCGGCACGCCCTCGGCGTCGACGGCGGTCAGCGACGGCACCATCGCCGATACGGCCACCGCGCGGACGTTCGGCCCGGGGTTCAGCCGTTCCAGCGCCGCCACCGGTCCCCGCCGCCACGCCTCGTCGGCGTCGTGCTCGAGCCGGTTCGGCGCAGGCATCCGCAACTGGTGCGGGATCCGCGCCCGCGCCGTCACCCGGCCGTCGGCGTCCGCGGCGACCGCTTTGACCGCGGTGCTGCCGACGTCGACGCCGATTGTGACGACTTCACGTGACACGGGCGTCACCGTACGCCAGCATTGGGGTTCGTGACGTCAAGACCGCGCGCGTTGGTGACGGCCCCGCTGCGGGGACCGGGCTTCGCCAAGCTGAAGCAGCTGGCCGACGTGGTCTATGACCCTTGGATCGAGCAGGCCCCCCTGCGGATCTACAGCGCCGAACAACTGGCCGAGCGCATCACCGTGGAGGCCGCCGATGTGGTTGTGGTGGAAAGCGACTCGGTGGGCGGGCCGGTGTTCGACTTGGGCCTTCGGGTGATCGCCTCGACCCGCGGCGACCCCAACAACGTCGACATCGCGGGGGCCACCGCGGCCGGGGTTCCGGTGCTCAACACCCCGGGCCGCAACGCCGACGCGGTCGCCGAGATGACGGTGGCCCTGCTGCTGGCCGCCACCCGCCAGCTCGTGCCCGCCGACGCGGATGTCCGCAGCGGCAACATCTTTCGCGACGGCAGCATCCCCTATCAGCGGTTCCGCGGCTGGGAGGTCGCCGGGCGCACCGCCGGCCTGGTGGGTCTCGGCGCCGTCGGCCGCGCCACCGCATGGCGGCTGTCCGGGCTGGGCCTGCGGGTCATCGCCCACGACCCGTACAACGACGACGCCCGGCACGGCCTGGACGAGCTGCTGGGCGAGGCCGACGTGATCTCCCTGCATGCGCCGGTCACCGACGACACGGTCGGCATGATCGGGGCGCCGCAGTTCGCCGCCATGCGCGACGGCGTGGTCTTCCTCAACACCGCCCGCGCCCAGCTGCACGACACCGACGCGCTCGTCGACGCGCTGCGCGACGGCAAGGTGTCCGCCGCGGGCCTGGACCACTTCGTCGGCGAGTGGCTGCCCACCGACCACCCGCTGGTCGGCATGCCCAATGTCGTGCTGACGCCCCACATCGGCGGCGCCACGTGGAACACTGAGGCTCGGCAGGCGCAGATGTTGGCCGACGACCTGGAAGCGCTGCTGGCCGGCGGCACGCCCGCCCACATCGTCAACCCGGAGGTGCTCGGCCCATGACGTCCGTGAAATCGGTGGCCCACCCCGAAACCGCCGTGCTGGACGCGGCCAAGGACATGTTGCGCCGGGGCCTGGTCGAGGGAACCGCGGGCAACATCTCCGCGCGGCGCTCCGACGGCAACATCGTCATCACGCCGTCGTCGGTCGACTACCGCGACATGCAGCTCGACGACCTCGTGCTCGTAGACCCGGACGGCGCCGTGCTGCACGCCGCGGATGGCCGCTCGCCGTCCTCGGAGATGCAGCTGCACCTGGCCTGCTACCGCGCGTTCGACGACATCGGCAGCGTCATTCACAGCCACCCGGTGTGGGCGACCATGTTCGCCATTGCGCACCAATCGATTCCGGCGTGCATCGACGAGTTCGCGGTGTACTGCGGCGGCGACGTCCGCTGCACCGAGTACGCCGCCTCCGGCACTCCCGACGTCGGCGCCAACGCCGTCAAGGCGCTCGACGGCCGGGGCGCCGCGTTGATCGCCAACCACGGACTGGTGGCCGTGGGGCCGCGGCCCGACAAGGTGCTGCACATCACCGCCCTCGTCGAGCGCACCGCCCAAATCGTCTGGGGCGCAAGGGCCCTCGGCGGTCCGGTGCCCATCCCCGAGGATGTCAACCGCAACTTCGCCGGCGTCTACGGCTACCTGCGCGCGAACGTCTGATGCGCCCGGTCCGGTTCGGCCACGCGACCGTCGCGCGGGTACTCGAGCTCCAATTCGACCTGGACACCCGCCTTTTCGCGCAAACGCCGCCGTCGGGCTGGCGAGACAACGCCGACCTGCTGGTGCCCGACTTCTTCGATCCCTCCACCGATCAGTGGCACATCGCGATCCAGAGCTGGGTCATCGAGGTGGACGGGTTGACCGTCGTCGTGGACACCGGTGTCGGCAACGATCGCCAACGCCCGCACATGCCGCCCCTGGACCATTTGAACACCGGCTTCCTGGCCGCCCTGCGATCGGCGGGCGTCGACCGCACCGCCGTCGACGTGGTGGTCAACACCCACATCCACTCAGACCACGTCGGGTGGAACACCATGCTGGACAACGATTCCTGGGTGCCGACCTTTCCCAACGCCCGATACGTGGTGCCGGCGGCCGACTACCGGCACTTCGCCCCCGATGGGCCCGCAGCGAGGCGATCGCCGCGCAGCGAAGAGGAAGCGGCCCAGCAGCGCGGTGACCAATTGGTGTTCGCCGACAGCGTTGCGCCCATCGCCGAGGCGGGCCAGCTCGTCCCGTGGTCCAGCGATTACCAGATCAGTGCGTCCCTGCGGCTGCGGCCCGCCCCCGGGCACACGCCGGGCTCCTCGGTGCTGTGGCTGGATGCGGGTGAGCCGGCGGTCTTCGTCGGCGACCTCACCCACAGCCCGCTGCAACTCCGTCGACCCGGCGACGCCTGCGCCTTCGACGTCGACGCGGCGGCCGCCGCGGTGACCCGCCGCAGGATATTCGCCGAGGCGGTCCAGGCCAAGGCTGCCGTGATACCCGCGCACTACCCCGGCCATGGCGGCGCGACGATCCGCGCCGTCGACGATCAATTCGACGTCGATCACTGGCTCGACATCGATACGGTGTGAGCATGGCGCGCTACCGAGTGGTCCAATGGTCGACCGGCAACATCGGTAAGCGAGCGCTCGGCGCCCTGCTGGAGCGCGACGACTTCGACGTGGTGGGCGTTCATGCGTTCGGTTCGGACAAGGTGGGCCGCGACGCGGGCGAGCTGGCGGGCCAAGCCTCGGCCGGCGTCGCCGCGACCGGCGACGCCGACGCGCTGATCGACCTCCGACCGGATTGCGTGTGCTACATGCCCCGCGCCATCGACTACGAGCTGGTGACCAGGATGCTGCGCAGCGGCATCAACGTCGTCACGACGGGTGATTTCCTCACCGGCACCCATCACCCGGCCGAACTCCCCGCGCTCGAAGCGGCGGCGCAGGAGGGACGGGCGACCTTCCTGGGCACCGGATTCGAACCGGGCTTCATCAACGTCGTCGCCGGCTTCCTCACCGGCGCATGCCGAAAGATCCACAGCGTCAAGCTCGTTGAAACCTTGGACTGCACCACCTATCCCGTATGGGACGTGTGGAAAGTGCTCGGATTCGGCAAAACACCCCGTGAGCCGGTGACCCACATCGATCCGGAGACACAACGCTACGGCCTCGGCTATTTCGAGACCCTGGACATGATCGCCACAATGCTGGGCGTCGAGCTCGACTCCAAGGACGCGTTCGTCGAGCCGGCGGTGTTGACCCGCGATCTCGACCTGGGCTGGGTGAACTTCGCCGCCGGCACCGTCGGCGGACAGCGCCGCACCTATCGCGGCCATCTCGGCGGTCGTCCGGTCGTCGAGCTCGCCATCTGCTGGACGATGAGCGACGACGCGCTCGACCCGAAATGGACCGACCCGAAGGGCTTCAGCGTGGTGATCGAAGGCCAGCCGCGCGTCGACGCGACCATCCGATTCGGTCACCCCGGCGAGGACGTGATGACCGTGTTGATGGACAGCACCGCCGTCGCGGCGGTCAACGCCATCCCGTTCGTCTGCGACGCGCAACCGGGCGTCATCACCCCGATCGACTTGCCCATCACCGGATCTCACGGGGCGGTCACCGTTTGAGTCGCGGCATTCAGGCCGCCCGGCCGCGCCATGCGCGTGGCGATACTCCATGGGTCCGGCTGAACAGCCTGCTGAAATAGCCCGCGTCCGCGATCCCGACCCGCCCGGCGACCTCGGCGATCGGGAGATCGGTTTCGGCGAGCAACGTCCGCGCCTCCGCCATGCGGCGCTCGGTGATCCACTCCCCCACGGTGCGTCCGGTGCGGCGCCGGACCACGGTGGTCAGGTGTCCCGGGGTGATGCCGAGTTCACCTGCCACGTCGCGCAGTGACAACGGCTCGGCGTGCCGCCGGTCGATCACGTCGAAGACCCCGGCCAGCAGCGGTTCACCGCTGCGCCGCAGCTCGGCGACCACCGGGCCGGCCAGGCGCGCGAGGTCGATCAACAACAGGGTCAGGTGCGCCAGCACCGCCTGCCGATAACCGTCCTGCCGCGCACCCAATTCCGTTTCGATCGACCGGATCGCGGCGTCCCACGCCGCCCGTCGGTCCGCGGGCACATCCAGCCGCAGGATTCCGCCGGACTGTCCGTGCAGGAACGGGAACAGCAGGGGGTGCGCCCGCCAGGCCGGCCACGGCGATCGCGCGTCCTCGCCGAGCGCGGCGGGATCGAAGAACACCGCCACTCCGGCGTCGTGAAGCTCCAGCCGTGCGGGTTCGAGCACCCGGCCCGCGGCCGCCACGTAGACCAGTCCGGCCGCGGGCAGGTACCAGAGCGCCGGAAAGTCGTGAATGTGGCGACCGCGATCGATGAAATCCTCGGGACCTGACCTCACCACCGACACCGGCGGCGTGTCCGGATCGGTGCGGTATTCGTAGATCGGCACCCCCGCGCGACGCCGAACCATCCGAGCAGGTTGCGTCATGTCACCGAAAATAGTCTAATTTTCCCCGAGAATCACCCAATTATTCTGGGCTCCATCGATTCACCATGGATTTCGTGACAAAACATCATCCACATGACTACTTGCCCGCCGCCGGTCACGACGCGCTGCTGCCCTGCTACGACCTGATCTCACGCCTGCTTGGTGTTAAACGGTTCCATCAGGCGCTGATCGCTCAGGCCGACCTGGCCGACTGCCATCGCGTCCTGGAAATCGGCTGCGGCACCGGCAATCTGATTCTTCGGGCCAAACGCGAGTATCCCCGCTTGGAGGCGGTCGGATGCGACCCCGACCCGCGGGCGCTCGATCGGGCGCGACGCAAAGGGGACGGCGTCCGTTTCGAGCACGGCTACGCGGAGCGGCTCCCCTACGCCGACGGCGAATTCGACCGAGTGCTGTCGTCGATGATGCTGCACCATATCGCCGATCAGTCGAAAACCGCTGCGGCTCAGGAGGTTTTTCGTGTCCTGCGCCCCGGCGGCAGGCTGCATCTGGTCGACATCGGCGGCGAGGAGACCGCCGACCGCGGCCCGCTGGCGCGGCTCGTCAGGCGCAACCCCCACGCGGCGGGAAATCTCGGGGATGCGATTCCTCGACTGCTGACGGCGGCGGGATTCGACTGCACCGAGGTCGCATCGACGCCGCACCGCGTTCTCGGGCGACTGAACTACTACCGCGCCACCCGCCCCGCCTAACGCTGATCGGTAGCGACTTTCACCGCTCCGCTTTCGCCCTGGTTGGCGATCGCGAGGAACGCGTCGCGCCATCGCTCGACTCCCAACGGCCGGGCGCGTGAACGCCGGCCTGCACCAGCGTGCCCCGGGAGCGCAGCACCCGATCCGTCAAGGTTGCCGCGAATTCGCGGAAGCGTACAGTGGTGGAGGCTTGTTATATCGGCTAAATATTAGATTGACTATTCCTGAACAGGGGCGAACATGACTTCCACCAGGTACGAGGGCGACACCTGGGACCTGGCGTCCAGCGTCGGGGTGACCGCGACGATGGTCGCCGCCGCCCGCGCCGTGGCGACCCGCGCCGACCGTCCGCTGATCAACGACCCGTTCGCCGAGCCGTTGGTCCGGGCCGTGGGCGTGGACCTGCTCACCCGGCTGGCGACCGGCGAGGTGAACCCGGACGAGCTGAACGACGCGCACGACGGCGCGACCGGATCCGCCGGCGCGATGTCCCGGATGGCCGACAACATGGCCGTGCGCACGAAGTTTTTCGACGAGTTCTTCCTGGACGCGACGCGTGCCGGCATCAAGCAGGCGGTGATCCTGGCCTCGGGGCTGGACGCCCGCGCCTACCGGCTGGCGTGGCCCGCCGGGACCGTCGTCTACGAGGTCGACCAGCCCCAGGTGATCGACTTCAAGTCGCGCACGCTGGCCGACCTGGGCGCCGCGCCCACCGCCGACCGGCGAGTGGTGGCCGTCGACCTGCGCGACGACTGGCCGGCCGCGTTGCGCGCCGCAGGATTCGACCCGGCCCAGCCGACCGCGTGGAGCGCCGAGGGCCTGCTGGGGTACCTGCCCCCGGAGGCGCAGGATCGCCTGCTGGACACCATCACCGAACTCAGCGCGCCGGGCAGCCGGTTGGCCGTCGAGAGCGCGCCCAACCCCGAACCCGGGGACGAGGACAAGCTGAAGGAACGCATGCAGCACATCTCCGAACGCTGGCGTGCGCACGGTTTCGACCTGGACATGGCGGGGCTCGTCTACTTCGGGGAACGCAACGAGGCCGCCCCCTACCTCGGCGAGCGTGGTTGGTCGCTGAACGGCGTCAGCATCCGGGAGCTGTTCTCGGCCAACGGGCTTCCGCCGCTCGAGGACGACGACATCCGCATGGGCGAGATGCTTTACGTAAGCGGCACACTGGACACGAAATAGGAGCCTTTGCATGACTGTGGAATCGGGACGTACCGAAGGCGACAGCTGGGGACCCGGGTCCAGCGTGGGAGCGACGGCCACCATGGTCGCCGCATCCCGCGCGGTGGCGTCACAGGGACCCGACGCATTACTCGACGACCCGCTGGCCGAACCGCTGGTCCGCGCCGTCGGCCTGGAGCCCTTCATCCGCATCGTCGACGGACAGGTCGATTTCGAGGACGACCCGCTGTTCAACCGCAAGGCCCGGGCCGAGCAGATCACCGTTCGCACCCGGTTTTTCGACGACTTCTTCACCGGCGCCACCAAAGATGGTGTGCGGCAGGCGGTGATCCTGGCGTCCGGCCTCGACACCCGCGCCTACCGGTTGCGGTGGCCGGCGGGCACCGTTGTCTACGAGATCGACCAGCCGCGGGTCATCGCGTTCAAGACCGACACGCTGGCCGGCCTCGGCGCCGCCCCGACGGCCGAGCGCCGCGCGATCGCCATCGACCTGCGTGACGACTGGCCGGCGGCGTTGCGCGAAGGCGGGTTTGACGTGACGCGGCCGACCGCGTGGAGCGCGGAGGGCCTGCTGCCCTACCTCCCGCCCGAGGCGCAGGACCGGTTGTTCGACAACATCACCGCGCTCAGCGCGCCGGGCAGCCGGGTGGCGACCGAACACGTGCCCGACCCCAACGCCTTCTCCGACGAGAGGTTGCAGCGCATCAGCGAAAGGTGGCAGCGCTTCGGCTTCAACCTCAACGCGGCCGACCTCTTCTACCGGGGCGAACGCAACGTCGTCGTCGACTACCTGAAAACCCACGGCTGGCAGGTGGAGACCCACCCGGCCCGGGAATTGTACGCGCAGAACGGCTTTGAATTTCCCGAGGACGAGATGTCGGCCACCTTCGGCGAGCTGAGCTACGTCGCCGCGACGCTGGCGTAGCGGGTTGGCTAGGGTCTCACCTATGTCACGCGCTCACGACGACGAGTGGGATCTGGCGTCCAGTGTGGGCGCCACCGCGACCATGGTGGCCGCCGGCCGCGCCATGGCGACGAAGGATCCCCGCGGCCTGATCCACGACCCGTTCGCCGAGCCGCTGGTGCGCGCGGTGGGGGTCGATTTTTTCACCAAGATGATGGACGGCGAGCTCGACCTCGACGCGATCGAGAACGCGTCGCAGGTGCGCATGCAGGCGATGGTCGACGGAATGGCCGTGCGCACCAAGTATTTCGACGACTACTTCGTCAACGCCACCGGCGGCGGAATCCGGCAGGTGGTCATCCTCGCATCGGGGTTGGACGCGCGCGCCTACCGGCTGCCGTGGCCGGACGGCACGGTGGTCTACGAGATCGACCAGCCCCGCGTCATCGAATTCAAGACGGGCACGTTGGCCGGCATCGGTGCCGAACCGACCGCGACGCGGCGCACCGTGCCGATCGACCTGCGCGCCGACTGGCCGGCCGCCCTGAAAGCGGCCGGGTTCGATACGACGGCGCCGACGGCGTGGCTGGCCGAGGGTCTGCTGATCTACCTGCCGCCGGACGCCCAGGACCGGTTGTTCGACAACATCACCGCGCTCAGCGCGCCCGGGAGCACGATCGCCACCGAATTCGTGCCCGGCATCGTCGATTTCGATGCGGACCGGGTGCGGGAGATGTCCGGTTCCTTCCGCGACCACGGCGTGGACATCGACATGGCGTCGCTGGTCTACGCCGGCGAACGCAACCACGTCCTGGACTATCTGCGGTCCAAGCGGTGGAACGTCGAGGGCACCACCCGCACGGAACTGTTCCGCCGCCAGGGCATCGAGGCGCCGCCCCCGCAAAACGACGACCCGCTCGGCGAGATCATATTCATCAGCGGCGGGCTCACCGCTTAGCGCTTAGAACCGCGACGGCCCCGGCCACAGCGCGCTGGCGCCGCTCAGCGTGTGCTCGACGTTGTCCAGGACACCGGTGACCGTGCGGCCCAGCAGCGCGGCCAGTGCGTCCGGCAGCGATGCGGCGGCGGGTTGCGACGATGCGCGCGGCCGGACCATGTCCAGCAGCGACGAGCCCGGATAACTGACGATGCGGACGTCGCTGTCCTCGTCGAGGCCGGCGAGGACTTTGGCCCGGCGCACGGCGGTGCGGAACCCGCCGAGTTCGTCGACCAGGCCGCGATCCAGCGCGTCGGCGCCGGTCCAAATCCGTCCCTGCGCAACACGATCGACCGCCTCGGCGGTCAGGTTGCGGGCTTCGGCGACCCGCTGCACGAAGTCGGCGTAGAACAGGTCCGCCTCCGCTTCGCGATGCGCCTGCTGCTCCGGCGTGAACGGTGCGTCGATCGACCAGGCGTCGGCATTGGCGTTGGTGCGCACGGTATCCGACCCGACCCCCAACCGCTCCAACAGATCGCGGATCACCAGCTTGCCGGTGATCACGCCGATCGAACCGGTGACCGTCGCCGGGTTGGCGACGATCGCGTCGGCCCCCATCGAGACGTAGTAACCGCCGGAGGCGGCGACCGCGCCCATCGAAGCGACCACCGGCTTGCCCCGCTTGCGGGCGCGGGTCACCTCGCGCCAGATGCTCTCCGACGCCGTGATGGTGCCGCCCGGGCTGTTCACCCGCAGCACGATCGCGGACACCGAGTCGTCGGCGCCGGCCTCCCGCAGCGCCGCCCCGATGGTGTCGCCGCCGGCGGTCGAAGTGCCCAACGGCAGGAACTGCGGCCCACCGCGTCCGTCGACGATCATGCCGTCGACGGTGATGACGGCCAGGGTCGGCTTGGGCCGGCGGCCGGGCACCGGCGGCTTGGGCGGAGTCAGCCGGGGGCGGGCCGCACCGGCGTAACGCGCCAGGTACAGCCGCGGCGGGTCGGTCTCATCCGAAACATCCTTCACCCCAACCAGTTCCGCCATGCGGGCGTAGGCTTCGTCGCGAAATCCGATCCGGTCTAGCAGCCCGGCGGACACGGCGTCGTCGCGCAGCAGCGGCGCGCGGTCGGCCAGCGCGTCGAGCGCGCCGGCGTCGAGTTTGCGCGATTCGGCGATCGCCTGCCACGCCTGCTGCTGCAGGCTTTCCAGCATCCGGGTGACGGCCTCGCGGTGGGCCGTCGTGAAGCCGTGTTCGGTGAAACGGTTTGCCGCCGACTTGTATTGGCCGCGCGCGACGAATTGGGGTTCGATCCCCGCCTTGTCGAACGCGTCGCGCAGGAAGGTTTCGTTGCTCGCGAAGCCGATCAGCCCCACGCTTCCCGACGGCTGCATCCAGACCTCGCCGAACGCCGAGGCCAGGTAGTAGGACAGGGTGCCCGGGTAGGTTTCCGCCCAGGCCAGCGACGGCTTGGCGGCGGTGAACATGGCGATGGCCTCACGCAGCTCCTGCACCGCCGCCGGCGGTGAGGCCGCAAGTTGGACCCGCGCGATCAGCCCGGCGACCCGCGGGTCCTCGGCCGCGCGGTGGATGGCGGCGACCGCGTCGCGCAGCGCCATCGGCCTGCCGCCGGTGAGGATCGCGAGCGGGTCGAACCCCGTCGCCTCCGGCGGCGCCGACCGCAGGTCGAGCTCGAGGACACAGCCATTGGGTACGCCGTGGTGGCGGGCGGTGTCGACTCGTACGGCCAACGCGCGGACGTCGTCGACCCCGGGCATCGAGGGCAGGAAGGCGAACATGTTTGCAGCGTACCGACACCGCCGCCGTACGGTGATGGGGTGAGGTTCTCCATCGCCATCCCCCAATTCGACTACGACCGGTTCGACGCCGAAGGCCTGCGGGCGTACCTGCTTCGGGCCGAGGAGCTCGGGTTCGAGGGGGGTTGGGTGCTCGAGCAGATCATCGGGGACGCACCGCTGCTGGCGCCGCTGGAGCTGCTGGCCTACTGCGCGGCCTGCACCGAGCGGCTGCGTCTGGGCGTCGCCGTGCTGGTGACGTCGTTGCACGATCCGCTGCAGCTGGCCTCTTCCGTCACCGCGGTCGACCGGCTCAGCCACGGCCGGCTGGACGTCGGCGTCGGGACGGGCGGCGGTTTTCGCAGGTTCGCCGCGTTCGGCGTCGAAAAGGAAACGTACATCTCGTATTTCACCGAGGGTCTGAAGCTGATGAAGGCCGCCTGGTCAGACGAACCCCGGGTTACGTTCCATGGCCGGTTCCGCGACGTCGACGACGTGCCGATCGCGCCCAAGCCGGTACAGCGGCCGCACCCGCCCATCTGGTTCGGCGGCCTGGCGCCGAAGGCCCTGGCCAGGGCGGTGCGCCACGGCGACTCCTTCATGGGCGCCGGTTCGTCGACCACCCAGGCGTTCGCCGGGGCGGTGACCGTGGTGCGCCGCGAACTCGACGAACAACGAAAGGACCCAACCCATTTCACCATCGGCAAGCGCGTCTACCTGATGGTCGACGACGACGCGGCGCGGGCGCGCGAGCGCGTGCTGGCTGGCCTGCGGCGGATCTACGGCAAGATGCCCGGCGTCGAAGACGTTCCGGTGTCGGGCACACCCGACGACGTGGCACGCGGGCTGCGCGAGGTGATCGACGCCGGCGCCGAGTACCTGTTGCTCAATCCGGTCGGCGTCGACGTTCCAGAGAACCGCGAGCAGATGGAACGCCTTGCCGCGGAAGTGATTCCGCGGCTTGGCTGATCAGAGCTCGGTGACCGAGCCGCCCGCGGCGGTGATCTTCTCCCGCGCGCTGCCGCTGAACTTGTGCGCGGAGACCTCGAGCTTGACGGTCAGCTTGCCGTCGCCGAGGACCTTGACCAACGAGTTCTTGCGGACCGCACCCTTTGCGACCAGCTCGTCGACACCGATGGAGCCGCCCTGGGGGAACAGCCGGTTGAGGTCGCCGACGTTGACGACCTCGTACTCGGTGCGGAACCGGTTGCGGAAGCCCTTGAGCTTGGGCAGCCGCATGTGAATCGGCATCTGGCCGCCCTCGAAGGTGGCCGGCACGTTCTTGCGGGCCTTGGTGCCCTTGGTGCCGCGGCCGGCGGTCTTGCCCTTCGAGCCCTCACCGCGACCGACGCGGGTGCGGGCGGTCTTGGACCCGGGCGCGGGCTTCAGATCGTGCAGCTTGATGGTCACTGTGTCTCCTCCACCTCAACGAGGTGATTGACCACCGCGATGAGGCCGCGGGTCTGTGGGTTGTCCTCACGGATCACCGAATGGCGAATCCGTCGCAGGCCCAGGGTGCGCAGGCTCTCCCGCTGCTTCCAGCGGGCCCCGATGGTGCTGCGCACCTGGGTGATCTTCAGTTGGCTCATTGCGGTGCCGTTCCCTCACGCGCGGCACTGGCGGCCAGCGCTTCACTTTCCCGTCGCGCCTTGAGCATTCCGGCCGGGGCGACGTCCTCGATCGGCAGCCCGCGGCGGGCCGCCACCTCCTCGGGACGCTGCAGCAGCTTGAGCGCGGTGACGGTGGCATGCACCACGTTGATCGCGTTGTCGCTGCCCAACGACTTGGCCAGGATGTCGCGCACCCCGGCGCATTCCAGCACCGCACGCGCCGCGCCGCCGGCGATCACACCGGTACCCGGGCTGGCCGGGCGCAGCAGCACCACGCCGGCGGCGGCTTCACCCTGCACCGGGTGCGTGATGGTGCCGCCGATCAGCGGCACGCGGAAGAAGCCCTTGCGCGCCTCTTCGACGCCCTTGGCGATGGCGGCCGGAACTTCCTTGGCCTTGCCGTAGCCGACGCCAACCATGCCGTTGCCGTCGCCGACGATGACCAACGCGGTGAAGCTGAAGCGCCTACCACCCTTGACCACCTTGGAGACACGGTTGATGGCGACGACCCGCTCCAGGTAGTTGCTCTTGTCGCCGTCGCGGTCGCGGCCACCCCGCCCGCCGCCATCGCGCCGGCCGCGGCTGTCGCGGTCGCCGCGCGAGTCACGGCTGTCTGGGGCGCCCTGCCCGCCGGCCGACTGTTCCGCCATTATGCGGTCCTTCCAGTCTTGTTCGAGGTCTCGATCATCTAGAAACTCAATCCGTTCTCGCGGGCGGCATCGGCCAGCGCCGCGATCCGTCCGGCGTAGGTGTAACCGCCGCGGTCGAACACCACGGTGTCGATGCCGGCGGCCTTGGCGCGCTCGGCGATCAATTGGCCCACCCGCACGCTGCGGGCCTTCTTGTCGCCCTGCAGGCCGCGCACGTCGTCCTCGATCGACGACGCCGCGGCCACCGTGGTGCCGTTCTCGTCGTTGACCAGCTGCACGTGAATGTGCCGCGCTGACCGGTTGATGACGAGCCGCGGACGCTCCGGGGTGCCCGCGATCTTCTTGCGAAGCCGGGCGTGCCTGCGCAGCCGCGAGACCCGACGAGTTGCGGATACGCTCTGCCCCACCGGCTTTCGCGCGGCGGTGTCAGCTTGTTTTTGCGCCATGACTACTTACCTGTCTTTCCGACCTTGCGGCGGATCTGCTCGCCCTCGTAGCGCACGCCCTTGCCCTTGTACGGGTCGGGACGGCGCAGGCGGCGGATGTTCGCCGAGATCTGGCCGACCTTCTGCTTGTCGATGCCGGTGATCGAGAACTTCGTCGGGGATTGCACCGCGAAGGTGATGCCCTCGGGCGCCTCGATCACCACGGGGTGGCTGTAGCCCAGCGCGAACTCGAGGTTGGCGCCCTTGAGCTGCACGCGGTAACCGACGCCGAAGATCTCCATCTTGGTGGTGTAACCCTCGGTGACTCCGGTGACCAGGTTGGACACCAGGGTGCGCGACAACCCGTGCAGCGAGCGGTTGCGCCGCTCGTCGTTGGGGCGGGTGACCACGATTGCGCCATCGTCGTTGCGGGCCACCGTAATCGGTTCGGCGACCGTCAAATTCAGGCTGCCCTTGGGCCCCTTCACCGAGACGTTCTGTCCCTCGATCGTTACGTCGACTCCGCTGGGAACCGGAACCGGCTGCTTACCAATGCGCGACATGTCTACTCCCTCACCACACGTACGCGAGGACTTCGCCGCCCACGCCCTGTCTGGCTGCCTGACGATCGGTCAGCAGGCCCGAGGAGGTCGAGATAATCGCCACGCCCAGGCCGCCGAGCACGCGCGGCAGGTTGGTGGATTTCGCGTACACCCGCAAACCGGGCTTGGACACGCGCCGCAGTCCGGCGATGCTGCGCTCCCGGCTCGGTCCGTACTTGAGCTGGACGATCAGCGACTTGCCCACCCGAGCGTCTTCGGTCCGGTAATCGCTGATGTAACCCTCGCTCTTGAGGATCTGGGCGATGTTGGCCTTGAGCTTGGAGTGCGGCAGCGTCACCTCGTCGTGATACGCCGAATTGGCGTTGCGCAGACGTGTCAAGAAGTCTGCGATCGGGTCCGTCATAGTCATCGAGCGCTGCTCCTCTTCATCGCTACGGCCCCCTCGCCGCTGCGCTGCTGGGGGTGCCCCCACTGCGTCGTCGTCATCGCGGTCATGACAGCGTTGGTACCTTCCTCGCGGTGGTTCCCGGTCCGGGCCTGTCGCGTGCCTGTTCTGGGTTGGTCTCGGGGTCCTGGCTCTTACCAGCTGCTCTTTTGCACGCCGGGCAGTTCGCCCGCGTGCGCCATCTCGCGCAGGCAGATCCTGCACAGGCCGAACTTGCGGAACACCGCGCGCGGCCGGCCGCACCTGTTGCAGCGCGTGTAGCCGCGCACCGCGAACTTCGGCTTGCGTGCGGCCTTATTGACCAGTGCCTTCTTCGCCATCTACTCAGTTCTCCTTGAAGGGAAAGCCGAGGGCCCGCAACAGCGCTCGTCCTTCGTCGTCGGTCGTCGCCGAGGTGACGACGTTGATGTCCATGCCGCGAACCCGGTCGATCTTGTCCACGTCGATCTCGTGGAACACCGACTGCTCGGCCAGCCCGAACGTGTAGTTGCCCACACCGTCAAACTGCTTGGGCGAAAGGCCGCGGAAGTCACGGATACGGGGCAGTGCGATCGAGGTGAGGCGGTCGAGGAACTCCCACATCCGGTCTCCGCGCAGGGTGACACGCGCACCGATCGGCATGCCCTCGCGCAGCTTGAACTGCGCGATGGACTTGCGCGCCCTGCGGATCTCGGGCTTCTGCCCGGTGATCAGCGCAAGGTCGCTGACCGCGCCGTTGATCAGCTTCGCGTCCCGCGCCGCATCGCCGACGCCCATGTTGACAACGACTTTCGTCACGGTCGGGATCTGCATGACGTTCCCGTAGCCGAACTGCTGCTGCAACGAATCGCGAATCTCGCTGCGGTAGCGCTCTTTCAGGCGCGGCTGCACCTTCTCTGCAGTGGTCATCAGATGTCCTTGCCGTTGCGCTTGGAGATACGAACCCGCTTGCCGGTCTCCTCGTCGACCCGGTAGCCGACGCGGGTGGGCTTACCGTCGGAATCAACCACCATCACGTTGGAGGCATCGATCGGCGCCTCCTGGGTGACGATTCCACCCGACTGGGCTCCGCGCTGGTTGCTCGAAACCGCGGTGTGCTTCTTGATTGAGTTGACGCCCTGGACCAGGACCCGGTTGCGCTCCGGGTAAACCTTGAGCACCTTGCCCTTGGCGCCCTTGTCCTTGCCGGCGATGACCAGGACGGTGTCGTCCTTCTTGATTTTCATCTACAACACCTCCGGGGCCAGCGAAATGATCTTCATGAACCGCTTCTCACGCAGCTCGCGGCCGACGGGGCCGAAGATGCGCGTGCCGCGCGGGTCGTTGTCGGGCTTGATGATCACCGCGGCGTTCTCGTCGAACTTGATGTAGCTGCCGTCCGGGCGGCGGCGCTCCTTGACCGTGCGCACCACCACCGCCTTGACGACATCCCCGCGCTTGACGTTGCCGCCGGGAATGGCGTCCTTGACGGTGGCGACGATGACGTCCCCGATGCCGGCGTAGCGTCGCGACGAACCGCCGAGCACCCGGATGCACAAGATCTCCTTGGCGCCGGTGTTGTCGGCGACCTTCAGCCGCGATTCCTGCTGAATCACTCGATCTCCTGACCTGGTTGCGTGTGCACGGCAGGAGGCAAGCCACAGCCCACCGAATCACCTGACATGCGCGGTCTTTGTCACCGAAGGGCACGCGGGGCCGATTCGCACCGGCCGAGGTCTGCCCAAGGCAACCCCTAGAGTCTAGGTGACGACCAGCTCAGAGCCAAATTCGCGGCCGAGGCGGCTTCCGGGCGGGCTCAAGGAGCCGTTCCCCCGATTCTCCGGATATCGCCGAGGTGGTGCACGCCTTCGTGCATCGCCTGGCGCACGAACCAGCGGGCAGTGCGCCGTTCGCCCGGCAGCCGGGTCCCGGTGCGGTCCCAGTCATGGTCTTTGATGCGCGCGACCTCGTCGCGGAAGCCCGCCACGGCGGCCGCCAGCTCCTCGAGCGTGGCGTCGATGTCGCAATCGTTGTACCGGAAGCGGCGGGCCCGCAGATCGTTGAACATCGGCTCGCACGCAGGCTCGCGCTCGGTGCGGACGCGGTACAGCCGAATGGTGAAGGAGACGTAGACGTCCCGCAGATGGCAGAGGTATTCGGCGACCGACCACACTTCGGGACTGGGGCGTGACCGTCGCGATCCAGGCGGGATCGCGGAGATCGCCTCCCGAATCGCGTCCGGCAGGCCGGCGATGACACCGACCGCGTCGTTGGGCCGAATATCCGAGTAATTCATTCCACAATCAGCGCAGACGTGGTCTTCGGCGGCCAGTGGAGGCAGGGACGCGGGCATGCCCAAATCCTCCATCAGATCGGTGGCGACCCGTTCGGACGACCTGTTGGGCTGTGGCACATCCCCGCGGCTCAGCCGTCGATGTGTATCGGCGGGTCGGCGAAGGCGGGATCCGCCGGGTGCTGGTCGGGGCCCATCGACTCGCAGTGGCCGTCGGGCACCAGGTAGGAACTGGCACCGTTGGGAATCAAGCGCGGAACCGCCACGCAACGCTGCCAGGTGCCGTCGGGCTGGACCGGTCCGTCGCATTTACTGAGGACGTTTCCTCCGTACTGGCAGCCGGCGCTGGCCGGCGGCGCCGAAGCGATCAGCTCCGCGGCCAGGAGCAGCCCGGCCAATCCCCCGACGATGCCGCGCTTCATGCTTGCCTCCCGTCGCATCGCCGCTGCGGCGCGCCGAGCGCTTGGGGTGCACCTCGCTCGGCGGCCCAGCCAGCAGCAATGACGCTACCGCTTAGGCCCGCGGTATTCGCTTCCTTTGAGGTCCCGATTCGACGGATTGCGACGAGCACGGGACCGGGCCGAACCCGTTACCGGCCGTCAGAACGGCGGTGGTTCGGCGTCGGGCGGTGTTGCGGGTCCGGCGCGTTGGGCTAGTCGGGCGTCCCGGTTGTGTCGGCGTTCGGTGGCCACCCGGTACGTGCGGTCTTGGGCGCGGGTGCGGCGCCGTTTCGGCATCATCGCGGTGCGGTCGGTGCAGTAGTCCTGGGGTGGGTCGGCTTCGGCGGCCGCGATCGCCCCGGTGGCCCGGCACAGGCTCGGGAACAGCAGGGCGCTGCCCGGGGTGGTGACGTAGGTGCGCCCGGCCGGGGAGGTCAGGATCAGCGTTCCATCGGGTAATTGCTTCTCCTGCCACCCCCAGAAGGTTTTCACCAAATGGTGTGTGCGGCAATAACATTTGAGATTCGAGGCGTGGGTGGGCCCGCCAGCGCTGTAGGGGATGGTGTGATCGATGTCGCAGGCCACCGCCGGGCAATCGCAACCCGGCCAGCGGCACGTGAGATCGCGGCAGCGCACGAAATCGGCCAACGCCTGCGACGGCACATAACCCGGCTCGGGCGGCGCATCGCCGGGATGGATCAACGGCACCAGCTTGGCCGAGGCGGCCAACTCGGCGACCAGCTCGGGCGGGATCAGTCCTTCGGCGCCCAGCTGGAAGCCCGGCGCCGCGCCGGTGCCGTCGAGGGCGGCTTGTTCGGCGACTACGTGAATGACCACCGCACCGGCCGCCGGGCGCGCGCCCGCCGCGCAGTCGGGGCGCCCACACCGACAGCCCAGCCGATCCGCGCA
>NZ_LZJF01000108.1 GCF_001666835.1 Mycobacterium sp. E3251
CCCGCCTTCATCACCCCCAGCAGCGCAATCACCGCCTCCCCCGACCGCTCCACCAACAGCCCCACACACGTCCCTGGGCCCGCGCCGTGCCCGACAAGCCAGTGCGCCAACCGATTCGAGGCCTCATCCACCTGTCGGTACGACCACGACCGCCCCGCACAACTGATCGCGACCGCGGCCGGCGCCCGGCGCTCCTGCTCGGCGAACAACTCCGGGATCGACTTGCAGCCGGGTGTGGGGTTCGCGGGGCCGGGTGCCGACGACGTGGCACACGTGATTTACACCTCGGGGACGACGGGCGCGCCCAAAGGGGTGGCGGTCACGCACCGCAATGTGACGCAGCTGTTTGAGGCTTTGGCTGGTGATGGGTTGCTGGGGGCGGGGCAGGTGTGGAGTCAGTGCCATTCGCTGGCATTCGACTTCTCGGTGTGGGAGATCTGGGGTGCGTTGTTGCACGGGGGCCACCTGGTGGTGGTGCCGGATGCGGTGGCGCGGTGCGGCGACGATCTGCAGGCGCTGTTGGTGGGCGAGCGGGTGTCGGTCCTGACGCAGACGCCGTCTGCGCTGGGAGTGTTGGCGCCGCAGGGGGTGGGGGCGGCGTTGGTAGTGGGGGCGGAGCCCTGTCCGCCGGCGGTGGTGGACCGGTGGGCGCCGGGCCGGGCGATGGTCAACGTGTACGGGCCCACCGAGACCACGATGTGGGTGTCCAAGAGCGCGCCGTTGATCGCGGGATCGGGGCCACCGCCGATCGGTTCACCGGTGGGTGGGGCGGCGCTGTTCGTGCTGGATGGCTGGCTGCGGCCGGTGCCCGCGGGGGTCGTCGGCGAGTTGTATGTGGCCGGCCGCGGCGTGGGCGTGGGATATGTACTGCGGGCCGGGTTGACCGCGTCGCGGTTCGTGGCGTGCCCGTTCGGCGGGAATGGCGAGCGGATGTATCGCACCGGGGACCTGGTGTCGTGGGGTCCTGATGGGCAGTTGCGCTACGCCGGGCGCGCCGACGAGCAGGTCAAGATCCGCGGCTACCGTATCGAGCTTGGCGAAATCCAAACCGTCCTAACGGGTTTGGCCGGCGTAGAGCAGGCGGTCGTTATCGCCCGCGAGGACCGGCCCGGGGACAAGCGGCTGGTGGCGTACCTGACCGGCACCGCCGATCCCGCCGTGGTACGCACCCATCTCGCCGAGCGGCTCCCGGCTTACATGGTTCCGGCCGCGGTCGTGCCCCTGGCCGCCTTGCCGTTGACCCTCAACGGCAAACTCGATACGCGCGCCCTTCCCGCGCCGGAATACCCCGGGCACGGGTATCGGGCGCCGGCCACCCCCACCGAAGAGGTCCTCGCCGGGATTTACGCCAAGGTTCTGGGCATCGGCCGGGTCGGGGTCGACGATTCGTTCTTCGATCTGGGTGGGGATTCCCTGTCGGCGATGCGCCTGGTCGCCGCGGTGAACACCGGCCTGAACGCGACCCTTTCCGTGCGGGCGTTGTTCGAGGCGCCGACGATCCGCCGGCTGGCGCCGCGGCTCGATGAGGGGGAGGAGAGGCTGCCGCGGGTCGTGGCCGGTGCGCGGCCCGCGGTGGTGCCGCTGTCGTTCGCCCAGTCCCGGCTGTGGTTCCTCGACCAGTTGCACGGCGCTTCGCCGGTCCACAACATGGCGGTGGCGTTGCGCTTGCGTGGTGGCCTCGATGCCGACGTGCTGGGGATGGCGCTTGCCGATGTGATCGCGCGGCATGAAAGCCTGCGCACGGTCTTCGTCGCCCGGGAGGGCACCCCCCAGCAAGTGGTCGTCCCGGTCGGCCACTTCGATTTCGGTTGGCACGTCGTCGATGCCAGGACCTGGCCGGCGTCCCGGTTGGCGGAGGCGGTCGAGGTGGCGGCGCGTTACTCGTTTGATTTGACGGTTGAGATCCCTTTGCGGGCAACGCTTTTTCGCCTACGCGACGACGAGAGCGTACTGGTGGCCGTGGCTCACCATATTGCTGCCGATGGGTGGTCGATCACGCCGCTGGTGCGTGATTTGGGCGTGGCTTATGCCAGCCGGTGTGCGGGCGAGGCGCCGGGTTGGGCCGAACTACCGGTGCAATACGTGGATTACACGCTGTGGCAGCGGGCCCAGTTCGGGGACCTGAATGACCCGCACAGTGCGATCACCGCGCAACTGGCGTATTGGCTGGACGCGTTGGCGGGCATGCCCGAGCGTCTGGAGTTGCCCACCGATCGGCCTTATCCGGCGGTGGCTGATTTTCGGGGGGAGCGGGTGGCCGTGGAGTGGCCCGCGGAGTTACAACGACGAGTGAGTGAGGTGGCCGGTGAGCATAATGCGACCAGTTTCATGGTGGTACAAGCCGCGTTGGCGGTCTTATTGGCCAAGCTGGGAGCGACTTCGGATGTGGCAGTGGGTTTTCCGATTGCCGGGCGTCGTGATCCCGCGCTTGACGAGTTGGTCGGCTTCTTCGTCAATACGTTGGTATTGCGCACCGACCTGGGTGGAAATCCGACCGTGGCTGAGGTCTTGGCCCAGGTGCAGCTGCGCAGCCTGGCCGCATACGAGCACCAAGACGTGCCCTTCGAAGTCCTCGTCGAACGGCTGCATCCCGCACGCAGCCTCGGCCATCACCCCCTCATCCAGGTAGTCCTGGCCTGGCAGAACCTGCCCTGGCAGCACAACGGCCCCGCCGCCGGGCTGACCCTGGGCGACGTGCAGGTCACCCCGGTTCCGGTGGACACCCAGGTTGCCCGCATGGATCTGGTGTTCTCGTTGGCCGAACGCTGGACCGAGGACGGCCGGCCCGCGGGTATCGGTGGGGCGGTGGAATTCCGCACCGACGTGTTCGACACCGCCCGCATCGAGGGATTGATCGACAAGTTGCATCAGGTGCTGGTGGCCATGACCAGCGATCCGGCGCGTCGGCTCTCGTCGATTGAAGTGCTTGACGAATCGGAACGAGCCCGGCTCGAGGCCGTCGGTAATCGTGCGGTGCTGCAGGGGCCGGTGCCGGCCGGGGTGTCGATTCCGGCGTTGTTCGCCGCCCAGGTCGACCGCGCGCCCGACGCGGTTGCGGTGACCTGCGCGCAGCGCGCGTGGACGTATCGGGAGGTCGATGAGTCATCGAATCGGCTGGCGCACTTGCTAGTTGAGTACGGCGCGGGCCCGGGGGAGTGTGTGGCGCTGCTGGCCGAGCGTTCGGCCCAGGCCGTCATCGCGATGCTGGCCGTGCTCAAAACCGGGGCGGCGTACCTGCCCATCGACCCGGGACTGCCGGCCGCCCGGATCGAGTTCATGCTCACCGACGCCGCACCGATCGCCGCGATCGTCAACCCCGAGATGCGGTCGCGGCTCGACGGCTCCGGTGCGGCCGTCATCGAGGTCAACCACCCCGCCGTCGCGGCGCAAGCCGGCGATCGGCTGCCCGCACCGTCCGCGGACAACATCGCCTACATCATCTACACGTCCGGCACCACCGGCACCCCGAAGGCTGTGGCGGTGCCGCATCGCAACGTCACCCGGCTGCTGGAGTCCGTCAACGGGGAAGTGGCGCTGGGCCGGGTGTGGGCACAGTGCCACTCGCTGGCGTTCGACTTCTCGGTGTGGGAGATCTTCGGGTCGCTGCTGCACGGCGGCCGGCTGGTGATGGTGCCCGACAACGTCGTGCGCTCGCCGAAAGAGTTGCACGCCATGCTGGTTCGCGAACAGGTCAGTGTGCTCAGCCAGACGCCGTCGGCGTTCTCTGTCCTCGCGCCCGAGCTGGGCAAAGAGTCGAAGTTGCAGACGGTGGTGTTCGGTGGCGAGGCGCTCGAGCCGCATCGGCTCGGCAAGTGGTTGCACAACCACCCCGGTTATCCGCGTCTGATCAACATGTACGGCATCACCGAAACCACGGTGCACGCCTCGTTCCGGAAGATCGTCGACGGTGACGTCGACAGCAACGCCAGCCCGATCGGGCTGCCGCTGGCGCATTTGGGCTTCTTCGTTCTGGACGGGTGGTTGCGTCCGGTGCCCGAGGGTGTGGTCGGCGAGCTGTATGTGGCCGGGCGCGGTTTGGCGTACGGGTATGTGGGCCGGTCGGGGTTGTCGGCGACGCGGTTCGTCGCGTGCCCGTTCGGCGGGGCCGGCGCGCGCATGTATCGCACCGGCGACCTGGTGCGCTGGGGCGCCGATGGCCAGCTGCAGTACCTGGGCCGCGCCGACGAGCAGGTCAAGATCCGCGGCTACCGCATCGAACTCGGCGAAATACGCACGGCGCTCACCGATTTGGTGGGCGTCGCGCAGGCGGCCGTGGTCGTCCGCGAGGATCGCCCCGGCGACAAGCGCCTTGTCGCCTACATCACCGGCACGGCCGAGCCCGCCCTCGCCCGAGCCCAGCTGGCTGACCGGCTTCCCGGCTACATGGTCCCGGCCGCGGTCGTCGCACTGGACCGGCTGCCGCTGACCGTCAACGGCAAGCTCGACGCCCGCGCCCTACCGGCGCCCGAATACCGGGAAAGCGGCGAATACCGCCCTCCGGCGACCCCGGTCGAGGAAATCCTGTCCGGCATCTACGCCCGAGTGCTGGGATTGGAACGCGTCGGGACCGACGACTCCTTCTTCGAGCTGGGCGGGGATTCGTTGTTGGCAATGCGCTTGGTGGCCGCGGTCAACATCGCGCTGGACGCCCAGCTGGTGGTGCGAACCTTGTTCGAGGCGCCGACGATTCGTCAGTTGGGCCCGCGGCTCGGTGCGGGCGACGGGCGAGCGGCGCGGGTGGTGGCCGGTGCGCGCCCGGCGGTGCTGCCGTTGTCGTTTGCTCAGAGCCGAATGTGGTTCACCGATCAATTGCAGGGACCGTCACCGGTTTACAACATGGCAGCGGCCATGCGGCTGGACGGGCACCTCGATGTGGAGGCGCTCGCGGCGGCGCTGGGCGATGTGGTGGCCCGGCACGAAAGCTTGCGCACGGTGTTCGTCGCACCGAGGGGCACACCGCAGCAGGTGGTTGTCCCCGCCGAGCGGGCCGATTTCGGCTGGCGGGTGGCGGATGCCGGCGACTGGTCGGCGAGCCGCCTCGAGGAGGCCATCGAGGCAGTGGCGTGCCACACGTTTGATCTTGGCGCCGAAATCCCGCTGCGGGCCGAGCTTTTCAGGGTCGCCGCGAACCGGCATGTGCTGGTGGCGGTCGCCCACCATATCGCCGCCGACGGGTGGTCACTGACGCCGCTGGTCCGCGACCTCGGGTTGGCCTATGGCAGCCGGTCCGCGGGCAAGGAGCCGGGATGGGCGCCGCTCCCGGTGCAGTACGCCGACTACACGCTGTGGCAGCAGGCCCGGTTGGGGGATCTGGACGATCCCGACAGTCCGGTCGCCGGGCAACTGCGCTATTGGCAGCAAGTGTTGGCCGACATGCCCGAGCATCTCGCGCTGCCCACCGACCGGCCCTACCCATTGGAGGCCGACCATCGCGGGTCCAGCGTGGCCGTGGAGTGGCCGGTGGAGTTGCAGCATCGGATCCGTGCGGTAGCTCGCGAGCACAACGCGACGAGCTTCATGGTGATTCAGGCCGCCCTGGCGGTGCTACTAGCCAAAGTCAGCGCGAATTCGGATGTGGCCGTGGGCTTTCCGATCGCCGGCCGCCAGGACCCGGCGCTGGATGAGCTGGTGGGCTTCTTCGTCAACACCTTGGTACTGCGGATCGATCTCGCCGGAAACCCCACGCTCGCGGAGGTGTTGGCTCAGGTGCGGCAGCGCAGCCTCGCCGCCTACGAGCATCAGGACGTGCCCTTCGAGGCGCTGGTGGAGCGGCTCAACCCCACGCGCAGCCTGACCCATCACCCCTTGGTCCAAGTCATGTTGACGTGGCAGACGAACAGCCCCGCCGAACTGAACTTGGGCGATCTGCACGTCACCCCGCTGCCGCTGAACAACCAAACGGCCCGGATGGACTTGGTGTTCTCGTTGGCCGAACGCTGGACCGTGGACGGCCAGCCCGCCGGCATCGGCGGGGCGGTGGAATTCCGCACCGACGTGTTCGACGCCGACACCATCAGAACATTGGTCGATCGCTTGCAGCGGGTGCTGGTCTCATTGACGACCGATACGGCCCGACCGCTGTCGGCGATCGACATCCTCGACGAGGCGGAGCATGCCCGGCTGCGCACGCTCGGCAACCAAGACGCGCTGTCCCAGCCGTGGTTGCCGGTGTCGATTCCGGGGTTGTTCGCGGCGCAGGTGGTGCGTGCGCCGGGCGCGGTGGCGGTGCGGTGTGCGGGTCGTTCGTTGTCGTATCGGGAGTTGGATGAGGCGTCGAATCGGTTGGCGCATGC
>NZ_LZJF01000109.1 GCF_001666835.1 Mycobacterium sp. E3251
TCGTCCCTGATCTCGGTTGGGGCCGGGGCCGATTTGCTCTTCACGGGCCAGCTCTACCAGGACCTGGCGATCAACGTGGCGGATTACTACGGCATTCCGATGGCCACGCTGCATTACATCCCGATGCGGCCGAACGGGCAGCTGATTCCGATGCTGCCGGGGCCGATGGTTCGCACCGGAATGGCGGTGTACGACTGGGTGTGCTGGCGCATGACCAAGAAGGCCGAGGACGCGCAGCGCCGCGCATTCGGTCTGCCGAAGGCAAAAGGTCCCGCGCCGCAACGGATGACGGCCCGCGGCGCGTTGGAGATCCAGGCCTATGACAAAGTGTGCTTTCCCGGGCTGGCCGACGAATGGGCGAAGTGGAGCGGCCAGCGCCCCTTTGTCGGGACGCTGACCATGGAGCTGACCACGGATGTCGACGACGAAGTCGCATCGTGGGTCGCTGCGGGAACACCACCCATCTGCTTCGGCTTCGGCAGCACAACGGTCGATTCGCCGGCCGAGACAATCACCATGATCGGCGAGGCCTGCGCGGAGCTGGGCGAGCGGGCGTTGGTGTGCTCTGGCAAAACCGATTTCAGTGGCGCCGCTCATTCGGACCACGTCAAGGTAGTCAGCGCGGTCAATTACGCAGCGGTCTTTCCCGCTTGCCGGGCCGTGGTACACCATAGCGGCGCGGGAACCACGGCAGCGGGCCTGCGCGCCGGAGTGCCCACATTGAGCCTCTGGAGCATGAGCGATCAGAAGATCTGGGCAGG
>NZ_LZJF01000110.1 GCF_001666835.1 Mycobacterium sp. E3251
GCGGCTGCCCGTATCCGGGTGGCGGCGGGTACTGGGCCCCATAGCCAGGGTGCTCGGTGGGATACGCCGGCGGCGGGTAGGCCGGGGGCGGATATTCCTGTGCCGCCGACGCGGGCGGCTCCCACGGCGCCTCTGGCTGCCCCGGCACCCCGCCGCCGGCGGACGTCGGTTTGGCCTGGTCATCGTGGGAGCGTTCGCCGAAGTCATCGCCGGGCGCTGTCATGCTGTTCAACCTAGTCGATGCCCAGGTGGGGGATTGGCGGCGAATCGCCGCGGGCCCGCCGACCCCGGCGTCTTGTTTTCCAAGTTGGTGCGCGTCGCTGGATAGGCTATGAAGGCCCGAGATGTGAGCTTGGCCGGGGCGGAGGAGAATGAGCAGCAATGACTAGTCCTTTCCAGCCCGGTCAAGTTCCCGGCGCCACGCCCCCCGGCGCGGCGGCCGCTCGGCGCGGCGTGCCCTCGCTACCGACCCCACCCAAGGGCTGGCCGGTCGGCTCCTATCCCACCTACGCCGAGGCGCAGCGCGCCGTCGACTACCTGTCCGAGCAGCAGTTCCCCGTGCAGCAGGTGATCATCGTCGGCGTCGACCTGATGCAGGTCGAACGAGTGACCGGCCGGCTGACGTGGCCCAAGGTTCTCGGCGGCGGTGTGCTCAGCGGGGCCTGGCTGGGCCTGTTCATCGGGCTGGTGCTCGGATTCTTCAGCCCGAATCCGTGGGCTGCGCTGGCCACCGGCCTCGTCGCCGGTGTGTTCTTCGGTTTGATCACCTCCGCGGTTCCGTACGCGATGGCCCGTGGCACAAGGGATTTCAGCTCGACCATGCAGTTGGTGGCCGGCCGTTACGACGTGCTCTGCGATCCGCAGAACGCGGAGAAGGCACGGGACCTGTTGGCGCGCTTAGCGATTTGAGGCCGCGCGCGAGAGGTGTGAATCGGTGGTGAAACGTCCCGGGCGCCTGCGCCGGATGGGCGTCATCGCGCTGGCGACGGTGACCACCATGGCGGCGCTTTCGGCCTGCGGGTCCGCCGGCAACGGGCTGGTGATCACCTTCTTCACGCCGGCCACCGACTCGGCCACCTTCACGGCGGTGTCCCAGGAGTGCACCAGGCAATCGCGGGGACGGTTCGCCATTCAGCACGTGAGCCTGCCGCGGGGTCCCGGGGAGCAGCGAGTGCAGCTGGCGCGGCGGCTGAGCGCCCACGACCGCGGGCTGGACGTGATGGGACTGGACGTGGTGTGGACCGCGGAGTTCGCCGAGGCGGGCTGGGCGCTGCCGCTGTCAGACGATCCCGAGGGTCGGGCCGAAGCCGACGCCGCCGCTGACACCCTGCCCGGCCCGCTGGCGACCGCCCGCTGGAAACACAGACTCTATGCCGAGCCCATCATCACCAACACCGAATTGCTCTGGTACCGGCCCGATTTGGTGCGACAACCGCCGCAGGATTGGGACGCGATGGTTGCCGAAGCCGCCCGGTTGCACGCCGCGGGTCAGCCCGCCTGGATCGCCGTGCAGGCGAACGAGAATGAGGGCCTGGTGGTGTGGTTCAACACGCTGCTGGTGACTGGCGGCGGTCAGGTGCTCTCCGAGGACGGCCGCCAGGTCACGCTGACCGACACGCCCGCTCACCGGGCCGCGACCGTCAACGCGCTGCGCATCCTCAAGTCCGTCGGTACCGCCCCCGGGGCCGACCCGTCGATCAGCCGGACCGACGAAGGCACGGCGCGCCTGGCGGTCGAACAGGGCAAGGCCGCACTGGAAGTCAACTGGCCGTATGTGCTGGCCTCCATGCTGGAGAACGCGGTGAAGGGCGGCGTCCCCTTCCTGCCGCTGAACCGCGACCCGGCCCTGGCGGGCAGCATCAACGACGTCGGAACGTTCGTGCCCAGCGACGAGCAGTTCCGCATCGCCTACGACGCCAGCCGGCGGGTCTTCGGATTCGCGCCGTATCCCGGTGTGGCGCCGGGCCGGCCGGCCAAGGTGACGCTCGGCGGGTTGAACCTCGCCGTGGCGAGTACCACCCGCCACCGCGCGGAGGCCTTCGAAGCTGTGCGCTGCCTGCGCAGCCTGCAGAGCCAGAAGTACGTTTCGATGGCGGGTGGCCTGCCGGCGGTCCGAACGTCGTTGTACTCCGACCCACAATTCCAGGCCAAATATCCGATGTACACGATCATCCGCCAACAGCTCACCGACGCCGCCGTACGGCCGGCGACTCCGGTGTATCAGGCGCTGTCGCTGCGGCTGTCGGCGACGCTGAGCCCGATCACCGAAATCGACCCGGAGCGAACGGCCGACGAACTCACCGCGCAGGCGCAGAAGGCCATCGACGGCAAGGGGCTGTTGCCGTGACCGCCACCGCCACCGCCGCCGCGCCGCGCCCTCGGGCCCGAAACCAGTTGCCGGAACGGCGACTTGCCTTTGTGCTCGTCGCGCCTGCGGCAATCCTGATGCTGGCGGTGACGGCCTACCCGATCGGCTACGCGGTGTGGCTGAGCCTGCAGCGCAACAACCTCGCCACCCCCCACGACACCGCGTTCGTCGGATTGAGCAACTACCAAACGATCTTGACCGACCGCTATTGGTGGACCGCTCTGGCCGTAACCCTGGGAATAGCAGCGGTTTCGGTGTCGCTCGAGTTCGTGTTGGGCCTGGCGCTGGCACTGGTGATGCACCGCACGCTGGTCGGCAGGGGCCTGGTGCGCACCGCGGTGCTCATTCCGTACGGCATCGTCACCGTGGTCGCGTCGTACAGCTGGTACTACGCGTGGACGCCCGGAACCGGCTATCTGGCCAACCTTCTGCCGCAGGGCAGCGCACCCCTGACCGCCCAGATCCCGTCGCTGGGCATCGTCATCCTGGCCGAGGTTTGGAAGACGACCCCCTTCATGTCGCTGCTGCTGCTGGCCGGGCTGGCGCTGGTGCCCGAGGACTTGCTGAAGGCCGCCCAGGTCGACGGCGCCGGCCCGTGGCGGCGGCTGATGCGCGTCACCCTGCCCATCATCAGGCCGGCGGTGGTGGTCGCGTTGCTCTTCCGGACGCTGGACGCCTTCCGCATCTTCGACAGCATCTACGTGCTGACCGACGGCGCCAACAACACCGACTCGGTGTCAATCCTTGGTTACGACAATCTATTCAAGGGGTTCAACGTCGGATTGGGCTCGGCGATCAGCGTGCTGATCTTCCTCTGTGTGGGCATCATCGCGCTTGTCTACATCAAGGCGTTCGGCGCGGCGGCTCCCGGTGGTGACGTCGATGGCCGGTAACACAGCGAGCACAGGGCGGGCCTGGGCCGGCTGGGTCCTGCTAGACACCGTGGTGGTGGTCTACGCACTCGTTCCGGTGTTGTGGATCCTCAGCCTCTCGCTCAAGCCGACGTCAAGTGTCAAGGACGGCAAGCTGATTCCGTCGTCGGTCTCCCTCGAGAACTACCGCGGCATCTTCCGCGGCGACTTGTTCGGCTCGGCACTGGTCAACTCAATCGGGATCGGGTTGATCACCACCGCGATAGCTGTGGGGCTCGGCGCGATGGCGGCCTACGCGATCGCCCGGCTCAACTTCCCGGGCAAGCGGATGCTGATCGGCGCCACCCTGCTGGTCACGATGTTCCCGGCGATCTCGCTGGTCACGCCTCTGTTCAACATCGAACGTTTCGTCGGACTGTTCGATACCTGGCCCGGCCTGATCCTGCCCTACATCACATTCGCGCTGCCGCTTGCCATCTACACGCTGTCGGCGTATTTCCGGGAGATTCCGTGGGATCTGGAGAAGGCGGCCAAAATGGACGGCGCGACACCGGCCCAGGCGTTCCGCAAGGTGATCGTCCCGCTGGCCGCGCCCGGGGTGGTCACCGCGGCGATCCTGGTGTTCATCTTCGCGTGGAACGACCTGCTGCTGGCGCTGTCGCTGACCGCCACCAAGGCGGCGATCACCGCGCCGGTGGCCATCGCGAATTTCGGTGGCAGTTCGCAATTCGAGGAACCGACCGGATCGATCGCGGCCGGTGCCGTCGTGATCACGGTCCCGATCATCGCTTTTGTTCTAATCTTCCAACGAAGAATCATCGCCGGGTTGACCTCCGGCGCTGTGAAGGGATAGCTCGATGGCCGAGATTGTGCTGGACCATGTCACCAAGAGCTACCCGGACGGCGCCACCCCCGTAAAAGACCTCAGCATCACCATCGCCGACGGTGAGTTCCTGATTCTGGTCGGCCCGTCGGGGTGCGGTAAGACGACAACGCTCAATATGATTGCCGGCCTTGAGAACATCTCGTCGGGCGAGCTGCGCATCGGTGGTGAGCGCATGAACGAGAAGGCGCCCAAGGATCGGGACATCGCGATGGTGTTCCAGTCGTACGCGCTGTACCCGCACATGACCGTGCGGCAGAACATCGCGTTTCCGCTGACGCTGGCCAAGATGAAGAAGGCCGAGATCGCCCAGAAGGTAGAGGAGACCGCCAAAACCCTTGACCTGACTGAACTGCTCGACCGCAAGCCCTCCCAATTGTCGGGCGGGCAGCGACAGCGGGTCGCGATGGGCCGGGCGATCGTGCGCCACCCCAAAGCCTTCTTGATGGACGAGCCGCTGTCCAACCTGGACGCCAAGCTGCGCGTCCAGATGCGCGGTGAGATCGCGCGGCTGCAGAAGCGGCTGGGCACCACGACCGTCTACGTCACCCACGACCAGACAGAGGCCATGACGCTGGGAGACCGGGTGGTGGTGATGCGCGGCGGAGTCGCCCAGCAGATCGGCACCCCCGACGAGCTCTACGAACATCCGGCCAACCTGTTCGTCGCGGGGTTCATCGGCTCGCCGGCCATGAACTTCTTCCCGGCCACGTTGACGCCGACCGGGCTGACGCTGCCGTTCGGGGAAGTGGTGGTGACACCGGAAGTCCAACAGGTGATCGCGCGACACCCCGCGCCGGAGAGCGTCATCGTCGGGGTGCGGCCCGAGCATCTGCACGATGCGGCTTTGATCGATGGGTACCAGCGCATCAGGGCGCTCACCTTCGAGGTGAAGGTGGACTTGGTTGAGTCGCTGGGTGCCGACAAGTTCGTCTACTTCTCCACCGCGGGGTGGGCGGCGCACTCGGCTCAGCTCGACGAGCTGGCAGCCGCGGCGCACGCACACGAAAACCAATTCGTCGCAAGGGTTCCCGCGGAGTCCAAAGCGGCAATGGGACAGTCTCTCGAGCTGGCGTTCGATACCGCGAAGCTCGCCGTTTTCGACGCAGGCACCGGGGCGAACCTGACCATCGCGGCGGCTGGGGAGCAGTGAGCCGGATCCTGGACCAGGTGCGTGCCCACCTGCGCCGCCACTTCGCCGGCGCGGAGCCCGATTCGGCGAGCGTGACCTTCCTGGGCACCGAACCCATCGAGGTACTGCGCTTCCGTGCGAGCGACGGGCTGGTGCACTACGTGTCGCTGGGATGTTCTCGCTATCCGATGGCCGACCCGACCCAGATGATCGATGACCAGACGCGGGGCCCGCGCGCCGAAGTCGTGTTGAGCCTGCGAAACCCGGGGCAGGTCAGCGGGATTGCGCGCAGCCTTGCGGTGTTGGCCGCGACGCCGGCGGTCGAGGGGTTGGTGCTGACCGCCGACGCGTTGGTCGATCTCGGCTCGCCGCTGTGGGCGCGGCCCGGCGGGCGAGTGCCGTTCACCGCGGTGTTGTTGGGTCCCAGCGGCATCGATGACCTGCCGCTGGAACCGCCCCGCGACCCGGTGCGGTTCCTCGCGGCAACCCCCATCACCGCGACCGAAGCGGCCTGGGTGCGGTTGAAGGGCCCCGAAGCCATGCGACAGGCGTGGCAGAACGACGGCGTCGACGTGCTGAATCCGAATCGCCCTGCCGCACAACCTGGTTGATGGCTAGAGCCAGTTGTTGCGCCGGAACTGGAAGTACAGCACCAGGCAGGTCAGCGTCATCGCGGCCATGACTCCCGGGTATCCCCACGTCCAATTCAATTCGGGCATGAAATGGAAGTTCATCCCGTAGATGGCGGCGACCATGGTGGGCACCGCCAGGATGCCGGCCCAGGCCGCCATCTTGCGCATGTCGTTGTTCTGCTGCATCCCGACCCGCGCCAGCGCCGCCTGGATCAACGAGTTGAGCATGTCGTCGTAACTGGCGATGTGGTCCGCGGCCTCGGAGTGGTGGTCGGCGAGGTCGCGCAGGTAGCGCCGCACCTCTTTGGAGATGAGGTCCTTGTTCTCCATCTGGATTCGGTGAAACGCCCCGGACAACGGGTTGACGCACCGGCGAAGTTCGACGACCTCACGCTTGAGCAGATAGATGGGTTCGACGTCGATCTTGCGGCCCGGGGCGAACGCCACTTCCTCGATGCTGTCGATGTCGGATTCGATGAGGTGACTGACATCGAGGTAGTGGTTCACCACCTCATGCGCGATGGCGTGCATCACCGCGTAAGGCCCCAGCCGCAATTGCTCGGGGTCGGCCTCCATCCGCTTGCGCACCTCGGACAGCCCGCCGTGTTCGCCATGGCGGATGGTGACCACGAAACTCTTGCCGACGAAAACCATCACCTCGCCGGTCTCGACGATTTGACGGGCCTGCGCGACCGATTCATGCGGAACGTAATTGACCGTCTTGAGCACCAGGAACAGCGTGTCGTCATAGCGCTCCAGCTTGGGCCGCTGGTGCGCGCACACGGCATCCTCCACCGCGAGCGGATGCATGCCGAAAAGGTCCGCGACTTCCTGCATCTCGGTTTGGTCGGGCTCGCGCAGACCGACCCAAACGAAGGCCTCGTTTCCGAGCATTTCGATCTGGCGCACCTTGTCGCGGGCCGCGACGTAGCTGAATTTCCCGGGCAGCCGGTGGCCGTCGGCGTAGACGGCGCAGTCGACCAGCGTCTCGTTGGGCGAGTGGGGCTGGGGATCGGGATGCGACGGGCGCGGCTCGTGGGCGAGCGGCCGAAGCGCTTCGGGCAATGCGTCAAAACCCTGGAACACATCCACCTCCGATCGCTGCTTCGGTCTGACCGGGCGGTGGTTCATGCTACGCGCCCTGGCCTCGCAAAGCGCGCCGATCCGGGCGCGGCGGACAGGGCCGGGTATCGGACCGGAGGTTGGCGGCCGAGAGGGGTGCGCTAGTTTCGAGCCGAGACCCGAATCTGCATGACTACCTCCACAAGGAGCATTTCGACGTGAGCGCAAGTCCCCTCAAGGTCGCCGTCACCGGCGCCGCCGGCCAGATCGGCTACAGCCTGTTGTTCCGCCTGGCGAGCGGTGCACTGCTGGGCCCCGACCGACCGATCGAGCTGCGGCTGCTCGAGATCGAGCCGGCGCTCAAGGCGCTCGAGGGCGTCGTGATGGAGCTGGACGACTGCGCATTCCCGCTGCTGTCCGGCGTCGAGATCGGCGCGGACGCGAACAAGATCTTCGACGGCGTCAACCTCGCCCTGCTGGTCGGCGCCCGCCCGCGCGGCCCGGGCATGGAGCGCAGCGACCTGCTGGAGGCCAACGGTGCGATCTTCACCGCCCAGGGCAAGGCGCTGAACTCCGTCGCCGCCGACGACGTCCGCATCGGCGTGACCGGCAACCCGGCCAACACCAACGCGCTGATCGCGCTGAGCAACGCGCCCGACATCCCCAAGGAGCGGTTCTCGGCGCTGACCCGCCTGGACCACAACCGGGCCATCTCACAGCTGGCCAAGAAGACCGGCGCGAAGGTCACCGACATCAAGAAGATGACCATCTGGGGCAACCACTCGGCCACCCAGTACCCCGACATCTTCCACGCCGAGGTCGGCGGCAAGAACGCCGCCGAGGTCGTCGGCGACCAGAACTGGATCGAGAACGACTTCATCCCGACCGTGGCCAAGCGCGGCGCGGCGATCATCGACGCGCGCGGCGCGTCCTCGGCGGCCTCGGCCGCGTCGGCGACCATCGACGCGGCGCGTTCGTGGCTGCTGGGCAGCCCGGACGGTGACTGGGTGTCGATGGCGGTCTACTCCGACGGCTCCTACGGCGTGCCGGAGGGCATCGTGTCGTCGTTCCCGGTGACCACCAAGGACGGCGACTGGTCGATCGTCCAGGGGCTGGAGATCGACGACTTCTCCCGCAGCCGCATCGACAAGACCACCGCCGAGCTGGTCGACGAGCGCAACGCCGTGACCGAGCTGGGACTGATCTGACCCCACCCGGTCGTCGCGAAGGTCATCTCCGCGCAGATTAGGCCTACTAATCGGTAGTCAGTACCCTGGGGCGCGTGTCCGAGTTGATTGAATCGATACAGACGCGCGCCGAACAGGCGATCACCGACGCGGAGATCTTCGAGGCACACGTAGGCGGCAAGCTTTCCGTAGGCCTGACCGCCCCGCTGGACACCCAGCGGGCATTGTCGATCGCCTACACCCCTGGTGTGGCGCAGGTCAGTCGCGCGATTGCCGCCGATCGCACCCAGGCCGCCCGTTACACGTGGGCGAACCGGCTGGTCGCCGTCGTCAGTGACGGCAGCGCTGTGCTGGGCCTGGGTGACATCGGGCCCGCGGCGTCGCTGCCGGTGATGGAGGGCAAGTGCGCCCTGTTCCAGGCATACGGCGGGCTCAACGCGATCCCGATCGTGCTGGACACCAAGGACCCCGACGAGATCGTCGAAACCTTGGTGCGACTGCGCCCGACGTTCGGCGCGGTCAACCTCGAGGACATCTCCGCACCACGCTGTTTCGAGATCGAAAGGCGAGTCATCGAGGCGCTGGACTGCCCGGTGATGCACGACGATCAGCACGGGACCGCGATCGTCGCATTGGCCGCGCTGATGGGTGCCACCAAGTTGCTCGGTCGCGACATGACGTCGCTGCGGGTAGTGGTTTCCGGTGCCGGGGCAGCGGGTGTCGCGTGCACGAATCTCCTTCTGGCGATGGGTGTTTCCGACATCACCGTGCTGGACTCGCGCGGGATTCTGCACACCGGGCGCGACGACATGAACAGCGTGAAGAGCGTTCTGGCGCAACGCACGAACCCCGACGGTCTCACGGGCAGCATGGCGGAAGCGCTGCGTGGCGCCGATCTGTTCCTCGGGGTTTCGGGTGGTGTGGTGCCCGAGGAGATGATCGCCACGATGGCGCCCGATGCGATCGTCTTCGCGCTGTCCAATCCCGATCCGGAGATCCATCCGCAGCTCGCGGCCAAGTACGCCGCGGTGGTGGCCACCGGCCGCAGCGACTACCCCAACCAGATCAACAACGTGCTGGCCTTCCCCGGCGTGTTTCGGGGTGCGCTGGATGTCGGGGCGCGGCGGATCACCGAAAAGATGATGGTGGCCGCGGCCGAGGCGATCTTCTCGGTCGTCAGTGACGACCTGGCGTTCGACAGGATTGTCCCGAGCCCGCTGGACCTGCGCGTGGGGGATGCGGTCGCCACGGCGGTGGCACTGGCCGCGGACCCCGCAGACATCGCGGGGTGAGGACCGGCTGGCTGGCGGTGCCGCTGCTCGCCGCCATACTCGTCGTGGCCGGCTGCGGGGATGCCGGCGACCGCCGCGCCCGTCCGGAACTGGTGGTCGGCTCCGGGACGGATTCCGAGTCGACCCTGCTGGCCGGCGTCTACGTGGCCGCGCTGCGGTCATACGGTTTCGCGGCGCGCGCCGAGACCGCCGACGATCCGATGGCGCGCCTGGACTCGGGCACGTTCACTGTCGTCCCGGCCCTGACCGGCCGCAAGCTGGAGAGTTTGCAGCCCGGCGCGGTGGCGATGTCCGACGCCGACGTCTACCGCGCGATGGTGGCCGCGCTGCCCGAGGGTGTCGCCGCGGGCGACTATGCGACCGCCGCGGAAGACAAGCCCGTGCTGCTGGTGACGGGAGCCACCGCCAACGTGTGGGGCGGCAGCGATGTCAGCGCCGACTTGAGCACGCTGCCGAAGCACTGCGCCGGCCTGGTCGTGGGCGCCGTCACCGGGCGTCGGGCCCCTTCGAGCGTGGGCACCTGCCGGCTTCCCGCTCCACGCGAATTCCCCGACGAGGCAACGATGTTCGGCGCGATTCGGGCCGGGCAGCTGACCGCGGGGTGGACGACCACCGCCGACCCCGGCCTCCCATCCGACCTCGTCGCGCTCGCCGACGGCAAACCCGCGCTGATCCGCGCCGAGAACGTGGTGCCGCTGTATCGCCGGAACGCGCTGAGCGATCGACAGCTGCTGGCGATCAACGAGGTCGCCGGCGTGCTGGACACCGCGGCCCTGGTCGACATGCGCCGCCAGGTGGCCGGCGGAGCCGACCCGCAGGCGGTCGCGGGCGGGTGGTTGGCGGAACACCCGCTGGGGCGTTAAGGCGGGCGTCAGCGCTTGGGCATGAGCTGGTGTACCACTTGCTGCACGCGTGCCATGACCGGCCCGCCCAGCAGCCGCTCAGGTCTCGATCCGGTCAGCCGAACCACCAGGTCCATAGCCTTCACGTCCGGTCCGACCAGCACCCTGGCCTTGTTCTTCTGCACGGCGCCCAGGATGATCTGGGCCGCCCGTTGGGGCGTGGTCTTGGCCTGCTCTTCCTCGAACTTCTCGGCCAGGCCGTCCTGGTCTAGCCCGTCGGCGAAGATGGCGTTGCGGGCGAACCCCGTCTTGACCCCGCCCGGGTGCACCGTCGTGACCCGCACCGGATGGCCGGCCCGCACCATCTCCTGTCGCAGCGCCTCGCTGAATCCACGTACCGCGAACTTGGCGGAAACGTAAGCCGCCTGGCCGGGAGCCGAGAACAGGCCGAGCGCGCTCGAGACGTTGATGACGTGGCCGTCGCCGGAGGCGATCAGGTGTGGGAGGAATGCCTTGGTGCCGTTCACGACGCCCCAGTAGTCGACGTCCATCACCCGTTCGATGTCCTCGAACCGGCTGTCTTCGATGGACCCGACGAAGGTGATGCCTGCGTTGTTGTAGACCTGGTTGACCTGGCCGAAGTGCTCCTTGACCGCGTCCGCGTAGGCCAGGAACGCCTCGCGCTCGGTCACGTCGAGGCGATCGGTCTTGATTTCCGTTCCGATCGCCTTCAACTGCGCTTCGGTGTCGGCCAGGCCCTCGAGGTCGACGTCGCTGATCGCGAGCTTGGCGCCGGCGCGTCCCAGTTCGAGGGCCAGCGCCTGGCCGATCCCCGAACCCGCGCCCGTCACCGCGGCGACCTTGCCGGCGAACCCATGCATGCGTACTCCTCGTGCTGGCGTGCTGCGTCAGGTTATCCGGTGCCGACAGCCTCCGGTGGGGCGCCCGTCAGTGCTTGGGCATCAACCGGCCCATGACGGGCCCAAAAAGCTGCTGATATCCGGAGCCGGTCAACCGCACCAAGGCGTCCAACACCTTGGCGTCCGTGCCGACCAGCACACGGGCCTTCTTCTTGCGCACGGCATCCAGGATGATCTGGGCGGCTCGTTGCGGGCTGGTCTTGGCGAGCCGTTTGTCGAAGAGACTTGCCAGCTGGGCCTGGTCGAGTCCCTCGGCGGCGGTGGCGTTGCGGGCGATCGCGGTCTTGATGCCGCCGGGGTGCACGGTGGTCACCGCCACGGGGTGCCCGGCCGCCACCATTTCCTGTCGCAGCGCCTCGGTGAATCCCCGGACGGCGAACTTGGCCGAGTTGTAGGCTGCCTGCCCGGGCACCGAGAACAGCCCGAACACGCTGGAGACGTTGATGACGTGGCCGTCGCCGGAGGCGATCAGGTGCGGCAGGAATGCCTTCGTGCCGTGGACGACGCCCCAGAAGTCGACGTCCATCACCCGTTCGATGTCCTTGAACTGGCTGACTTCGACGTCGCCGGTGAAGGCGATGCCGGCGTTGTTGTAAACCTGGTTGACCTTGCCGAAGTGCTCCTTGACCGCGTCGGCGTAGGCCAGGAACGCCTCGCGCTCGGTCACGTCGAGCCGATTCGCCTTGACTTCGGCGCCGATCGCCTTCAGCTGCGCCTCTGTCTCGGCCAGGCCGTCGACGTCGACGTCGCTGATCGCGACCTTGGCGCCCGAGCGGGCCAACTCAACGGCCAGTGCTCGCCCGATTCCCGAACCCGCACCCGTCACCACCGCGACCTTGCCGGCGAACCCCTGCATGAGCACCCTTTCTTGTTGGCCCGTTTGCGTCGAGGCTAGCCGGTACCGGCGGTCACTCGTACCGGCGGGTGGGAACCCGGGCCCGGCTCGATTGCCCGGCTCCTTTAGCGCGCCCCGCCGTCGCCGGGCTAGCGGAACGCGGTGTCGAGGATCTCCTGCTGTTCGACCGCGTGCACCTTCGACGAGCCCGACGACGGGGCCGACATGGCCCGGCGCGAGATCCGCTTGAGCCCGGTCAGCTTGTCGGGCAGCAGTTCGGGCAGCTCGAGGCCGAACCGCGGCCACGCGCCCTGGTTGGCCGGCTCCTCTTGCACCCAGAAGAACTCGTTGGCGCTGGGGTAACGGTCGAGCGTCTCGTTGAGCCGGCGCTTGGGCAGCGGGGCGAGCTGCTCGATGCGCACGATCGCGACGTCGTCCCGGTTGTCCTTGGCCTTGCGCGCCACCAGCTCGTAGTAGATCTTGCCGCTGGTCAGCAGGATCCTGGTGACCTTGGTGCGGTCACCGATGCCGTCCTCGTAGGTCGGCTCTTCGAGCACCGAGCGGAACTTGATCTCGGTGAAGTCCCTGACGTCGCTGACGGCGGCCTTATTGCGCAGCATCGACTTCGGTGTGAAGACGATCAGCGGCCGCTTGATTCCGTCGAGGGCGTGCCGGCGCAGCAGGTGGAAATAGTTCGACGGCGTCGACGGCATCGCGATGGTCATCGAACCCTCCGCCCATAGCTGCAGGAAGCGTTCGATGCGGCCGGAGGTGTGGTCGGGGCCCTGGCCTTCGTGGCCATGCGGCAGCAGCAGCACCACGTTGGACAGCTGACCCCACTTGGCCTCGCCGGAGCTGATGAACTCGTCGATGATCGACTGCGCGCCGTTGACGAAGTCGCCGAACTGCGCCTCCCACAGCACCAGGGCGTCCGGGTTGCCCACGGTGTAGCCGTATTCGAAGCCGACGGCGGCGTACTCCGACAGCGGCGAGTCGTAGACCAAGAACTTGCCGCCGGTGGGCGTCCCGTCGGTGTTCGTCGCCAGCAGTTGCAGCGGGGTGAACTCTTCGCCGGTATTGCGGTCGATGATCACGGAATGCCGCTGGGAGAAGGTCCCGCGCCGGGTGTCCTGGCCGGACAGCCGCACCAGCTTGCCCTCGGCCACCAGCGAACCCAGCGCCAGCAGCTCGCCGAAGGCCCAGTCGATCTTGCCCTCGTAGGCCATCTCCCGGCGCTTTTCCAGCACCGGCTGTACCCGCGGGTGCGCGCTGAAGCCCTCCGGCAGCGCGAGGAACGCGTCGCCGATGCGCGACAGCAACGCCTTATCCACCGCGGTCGACAGGCCCGCGGGAAGCATCTGGTCGGCCTCGACGGATGAGCTCGGCTGGACGCCGTGCTTCTCCAGGTCCCGAACTTCGTTGAACACCCGTTCCAGCTGGCCCTGATAGTCGCGCAGCGCGTCCTCGGCCTCCTTCAGCGAGATGTCGCCGCGACCGATCAGGGCTTCGGTGTAGCTCTTGCGAACGCCACGCTTGGTGTCGACGACGTCGTACATGGCGGGGTTGGTCATCGACGGGTCGTCGCCTTCGTTGTGGCCGCGCCTACGGTAGCACAGCATGTCGATGATGACGTCCTTCTTGAACTTCTGCCGGAAGTCCACGGCCAGCTGCGCCACCCATACGCAGGCTTCCGGGTCGTCGCCGTTGACGTGGAAGATCGGTGCCCCGATCATCTTGGCGACGTCGGTGCAGTATTCGCTGGATCGCGAATACTCCGGCGCGGTGGTGAAGCCGATCTGGTTGTTCACGATGATGTGGATGGTGCCGCCGACCCGGTAACCGGGCAGGTCCGCCATGTTGAGCGTCTCGGCGACGATGCCCTGGCCCGCGAAGGCGGCGTCGCCGTGCAGCATCATCGGCACCACCGAGAAGGCCTTCTCGTCACCGTCGTCGTGGGCGCCGCGATTCAGCAGGTCCTGCTTGGCCCGGACCAGGCCCTCGAGCACCGGGTCGACGGCCTCCAGGTGCGAGGGGTTCGCGGTCAACGAGACCTGAATGTCGTTGTCGCCGAACATCTGCAG
>NZ_LZJF01000111.1 GCF_001666835.1 Mycobacterium sp. E3251
CGACCACCACCCCGGCCGCGCCGTCGGCGAAGATGAAGCAGTTGGTGCGGTCCTGCATGTCCACGGTGGGGGACAGCTTCTCCGAACCGAGGACCAGCACCTTGGCGGCGGTCCCGCCGCGGATCATGTCGGCCGCGACGCCGAGCGCGTAGCCGAAGCCCGCGCACCCCGCCGAGACGTCGAACGCGGGCACGCCGGTGGCCCCCAGCGCCGCGGCGACGGCCGGGGCGCACGCCGGGGTCTGCAGGAAATGCGTGCTGGTCGCGACGATCACGCAGTCGATGTCCGACGGCACCAGCCCGGCGTTCGCGATCGCCTGCCGCCCGGCCTCGGTGGCCATCGACGCGGCGGATTCGTCGCGGGCGGCGAAGCGGCGGGTTTTGATTCCGGTGCGGGAGTAGATCCATTCATCGGAGGACTCGATGTTCTCGCAGATCTCGTCGTTGGTGACCACCCGTTCGGGGCGGTACGCCCCGACGCTGAGCATGCCGATATTCTTCGGTCCACTGGTCGCGGCGATCTGCTTCACTGCTGTCCCCCACCGTGGACATGCAGGACCGCACCAACTGCTTCATCTTCGCCGACGGCGCGGCCGGGGTGGTGGTCG
>NZ_LZJF01000112.1 GCF_001666835.1 Mycobacterium sp. E3251
CCGCCACGTCGGCCGTCGCCGAGCACACGAATTCGACGAGCGCCGAGTGCGTCTCGGCGGCCAGCCGGTGAGCCCGGTCACGCGTCCGCGGATCGCGCCAGGTGCCGTCGAGGATCACCGAGTGCCCCTCCCCCAGCAACTGCCGCGCGCGGCGCAGGGCGGTCTCGTAGACCATCGCGACCTGGTCGGGGCTGTAGAGCCCGGCGTTCAGCACGCCGGGCTCACCGGCGATGGTGCCCGAGTCGCGAAGCTCCCGGCGCACGTCGTCGGTGGAAATGACCTGCGCCCCAAATGATTCGGCCAGGCCGCGGGCCACGGTGGACTTCCCGGTTCCCGGGTTGCCGCCGACGAGCGCAAGCCGAACGGTGCCGCTCTGCAGGTGCCGGGTGGCGATGCCCAGGTGGCGGGCGGCGTCGTCGGACGCGCCCGGGCTGCCCTGCGAAACCCGGACGCAGTCCACCTTCGCCCGCACCGCGGCCCGGTAGGCGATGTAGAAGTCGGACAGCGACGGCGGCGCCGCCCAACCCGCGTGCTCGGTGTAGCGCTGCAGGAAGTAGTCGCCGAAGTCCTTGCGGCCCAGGAACTCGAGGTCCATCGCGAGAAAGGCGGCGTCGTCGATGCAGTCGACATGGCGCAGCCGGTCGTCGAACTCCAGGCAGTCCAGCAGCGCGGGGCTGCCGCCAACCCAGAAGATGTCGTCGGCGAGCAGGTCGCCGTGCCCGTCGACGATGCGCCCGTCGCGGATGCGCCGCGCGAACAGCCCCGCGCGCCCGGCAACGAACTGGGTCACCAGGCGCTGCAACTGGGCGACATCGTCGGCCGAGACCCCCGGAATCGATTCGGCCGCATACCGTTCCAATTCGGACAGGTTCTCCCGCCAGCGCCATTCGATCGCGGCGGGCTCGCCCTGGGCGTTGATCCGCTCGCCGCGCTCGGCGCGTTCGTGGAAGCGGGCCAACACCGCCGCGACCGCGTCCAACACTCGGTGCACGGACTCTGCGGTGTCGTGGGTCACCAGGTGCGCGAGGCGGTCCTCGTCGCGATAGCGCCGCATGACCACGACCGGCTCGGACGGGCCGCCGAGCGGGTCGGTGAGGTGGGCGACGCCGAGATAGCTGTCGGGCGAGAGCCGGCTGTTGAGCTCGACCTCCCGGCGGCAGGCGTGCTCGCGCTGCTGCGGCAAGCGGAAGTCGAGAAAGTCGGTCAGCACCGGCTTCTTGGCTTTGTATGCGCGGTCACCGGCGAGAATGACGACACCGGTGTGGGTTTCGTGCACATCGAAATACGGCACGGCGGCGGCGCGACCCTAGGAAGGCCGCGCGACGATCACCGGCATCCGGACCGAGTGGACCACGGCGTTGCTGACCGAACCGAGCAGCACGCCGGACAGGCCGCCGCGACCGTGGCTGCCCACGACGACGAGTTGGGCGGATTCCGACTGTTCGATGAGCTGGCGGGCCGGCCGGTCGGAAACCACAACCCGGTGCACGGTGACGTCGGGATAGCGTTCCTGCCAGCCGGCAAGTTGTTCGGCAAGGCTCCGCTCGGCTTCCCCTCGCACCGCCGACCAATCCACCCCGGGCAGTTCGAAGACGTCGACGTCACTCCAGGCGTGCAGCGCCGTCAGCTCGACACCACGACGCGACGCCTCGTCGAACGCCACGGCCACCGCGACGTCCGATGCGGGTGAGCCGTCGATGCCCACGAGCACCGGGGCTTGCTGAGGGTGTGGCATGAGCGGGTCTTCGTCGCGGATGACCGCGACCGGGCAGCGCGCGCTGCGCACCACGCTGCTGCTCACCGAGCCCAACAGCAGCCTGCCCATCGCCCCGCGTCCGTTGCTGCCGACGACGACCATCTCGGCCTCTTTGGACATCTCGACCAACGTGGGCACCGGGGGTGCGCACCTCAGCTCGCTTCGCACGTCGAGCTTGCGGTCGGTGGTGACGGCCTCCTCGGCGATCTTGACCGCCTGCTCGAGAACCTCGCGGCCTTGCTCTTCCTGCCACACCGCCACGCCGGTCGACAGCGGCAGCGCCGGATACATCGGCACAATCGCGTTCACCATGTGGACCACGGTCAGCGGGACGTGTCGCATAGCCGCGTCGCGGGCCGCCCAACAGACGGCGGCGTTCGAGGCCGGCGATCCGTCGATCCCGACGACGATGCCATGGCGGTTTGCGAGTACGGACATGATGTTCTCCCTCTCCTCGCCCAAAACGCTATGGCGGGAACGGCCGTCGATCATGAGGCTTTAGTCACCAACCGCATGGCCATGAGGCCCCCGTGCTTCCATTTGCCTTGACCGGCGCCGGTGCTGTGGCATCGTCACAAAGGTGACCGAATGGCCTGTTACGGTCGATAGGCGCTACCACGACGCGGTGATTCTCGGGCTCGACTGTGTGGTCGTGGAGCCGGAACCGGGGGTGGTAGAAGCCCGCGGATCGACCGCCGGATTTCTGCAGCGGGTGCGCGACGTCGGCGTCGCCACCGCCGTCTATTCCTCGACCCGGGACTGCGCAGCCGTGCTGCGCGCCGCGGGGGTCGAGGAACTCGTCTGCGCCGCCGGCGCCGCCGAGCGTGCCGATGCGGCCCTGACCATGGCCGTCACGCGCCTGGGCGTGCGGCCGGGCCGTTGCGTCCTCATCGACTGCGCCGAAGCGGGAATCGCGGCCGGCCACGATGCCGGTTTCGGACTCGTCATCGGTCTGGAGCGCAACGGAGGAACCGGCGAGTTGCTGTCCCGCGGGGCGGACACCGTCGTCGGCGATCTTGCCGAGATCTCGGTGCGGTCGGGCGGCAAACCCTTGTCGACCATCGCCGACGCGATGGCGGTCTACAGCCAGCTGAAGGAACTGGTGGCCAGCCGGCGCCCGGCGGTGTTCCTCGACTTCGACGGCACGCTGTCCGAGATCGTCGCCGAGCCGGAGGCCGCGACCCTGGTCGAGGGCGCCGCCGAAGCGCTGCGCGCCCTGGCGACCCAGTGCCCCGTCGCGGTGATAAGCGGGCGCGATCTGGGCGATCTTCGCGAACGCGTGAACGTGGACGGAATCTGGTACGCCGGCAGTCACGGCTTCGAACTCGTGGCACCGGACGGCACCCACCATGACAACGCGGCGGCCATCGGTGCCACCAGCGCCCTGGCGCGCGCGGCCCACCGGTTGGCCGAGCTGCTCGGCGACATCCCCGGAATCCGGGTGGAGCACAAGCGCTTTGCGGTCGCGGTTCACTACCGCAACGTCGACCCGAAAGAGGTCGACCGGGTAATCGCGACGACACGCAAGCTCGGCCGATCCCAGGGCCTGCGGATCACCGCGGGGCGCAAAGTCATCGAGCTTCGGCCCAGCCTCGATTGGGGCAAGGGCAGGACGCTCAACTGGATCCTCGAACACATCGAGGGAACGGGCAGCGGCACTGTGCTACCGATCTATGTGGGCGAAGACCTTACCGACGAGGATGCCTTCGACGCCGTCCAATTCGACGGCATCGGAATTGCGTTGCGGTACAACGAGGACGGGGATCGCCCGTGCGCCGCGCTGTTCAGCCTCGCGAATGCGTCCGCGGTGTGTGATTTCGTCCGGCGCCTGGCAAACGATCTACGCGCGGCGGCCGAGCCCAGCGATCCGTGGGAGCTGGTCTACGAGGGATATGACCCCGCCTACGAGCGGCTGCGCGAAACGCTGTGCACCGTCGGTAACGGCTACGTCGCCACCCGTGGCTGCGCACCCGAGGCGACAGCAGCCGAGGCGCATTACCCGGGGACGTATGTGGCCGGCGTCTACAACACGCTGGTCGATCGCATCGCCGGCCGGACGATCGAGAACGAGAGCCTGGTCAACCTCCCCAACTGGCTCTCGCTGACCTTCCGGATCAACGGCGGGCCGTGGTTTCACATCGACGACACCGAATTGTTGTCCTACCGGCAGACGTTCAACCTGAGGCATGCGACGCTGACCCGCGCCCTGCGATTCCGGGACGGCGCGGGCCAGATCACGACAATGACCCAAGCACGGTTCGCGTCCATGGACCAGCCGCACCTGCTCGCCATGCAAACCACCGTCAATGCTGAGAACTGGTCGGGCACAATCGAGTTCCGGTCGCTGCTGGACGGCAACGTGTGCAATAGCATGGTCGAGCGCTACCGTTCGCTGTCGAGCACGCACCTCGCGTCAACGGTGGTCGACGAGTCCGCAGCCGACTCGGCGATCTTGCGCGCCGAGACCTCGCAATCACACATCGGCATCGCGGTGGCCGCACGCAGCAGCGCGTGGTGCGACGACGCTCGGGCCATTGCGCAGTACAAGATCGTGCGGGAAGCCGGCCGCGGCGGGCACGACATCCAGGTCGCGCTCGCGGTGGGGCAATCGGTCACGCTGGAAAAGGTCGCGACCATCTTCACCAGCCGGGACAGCGCCATCTCGGAACCGGCGAGCACCGCCCAGCTGCACCTCGATGCGGCCGGCCGCTACGCCGACCTGCATCGTCAGCATGCCCGGGCGTGGGCCCTGCTGTGGGAGCAATGCGCCATCGGCCTGGCCGACGGCGTCGACAGCGCCGACGCGCTACGCATCCTGCGGCTGCACCTGGTGCATGTGCTGCAGACGATCTCACCGCACACCGCCGACCTCGACGCCGGCGTACCTGCGAGGGGCCTGCACGGCGAGGCCTACCGCGGGCACGTTTTCTGGGACGCGTTGTTCGTGTCCCCGGTCCTCGGCATAAGGATGCCGAACGTGACCCGGTCGCTGCTGCTCTACCGGTATCGGCGGCTCCCCGAGGCCCGCCGGGCGGCGCGGGTGGCGGGTTACCTCGGCGCGATGTATCCCTGGCAGTCGGGTAGCGACGGCCGCGAGGTCAGCCAGGAAATGCACCTCAATCCGCAGTCCGGACACTGGAATCCGGATCCGAGCGGGCGTGCGCATCATGTCGGTCTCGCCATCGCCTACAACCTCTGGCAGCACTATCAGGTGTCTGGTGACCGCCAGTTGCTCGTCGACTACGGCGCCGAGATGCTCGTGGAAATCGCACGGTTCTGGGCGGGTCTGGCGAAACTGGACGAGACCAGCGGACGTTACACGATCCGCGGCGTCATCGGCCCCGACGAATTCCATTCGGGTTATCCGGGCAAGGAATACGACGGCATCGACAACAACGCATACACCAATGTGATGGCCGTCTGGGTGATCATGCGGGCGATGGACGCGCTCGATCTGCTACCGCTGCGGGACCGGCTCGATTTGGTGGCGAAGGTGGATCTCACGGCCGACGAGCTCGATAGGTGGGACCGCGTGACGCGGCGGATGTTCGTTCCCTTCCACGACGGCGTGATCAGTCAGTTCGAAGGTTATGCCGAACTGGCGGAACTGGATTGGGACGAGTACCGGCAACGGTACGGGAACATCCAGCGGCTTGACCGCATCCTGGAGGCCGAGAACGACAGCGTGAACAACTACAAGGCGTCCAAGCAGGCCGATGTGCTGATGCTGTTCTACCTGCTGTCGTCGGACGAGTTGCTGGGTTTACTGGGCCGGCTCGGTTACCGCTTCGCGCCCGAGCAGATT
>NZ_LZJF01000113.1 GCF_001666835.1 Mycobacterium sp. E3251
GCGCCGTCCATGGCGCTGACACCCGAAGAGCCGGTCAATCTCAGCCGGACGCTGACCGTTCCGGCACCGATGTCGGTGACCCCGTTGGTGTGGGTGCGGCCGCGGCAGGGGCCCAAGCTGGCCGACCTGCTCGCCGAGCCGAACACCACCAGGGCACGGGGCGACTCCGACCTGGTGGACGTCCTCGGCTCGGCGTATGCGGCGACCGACGGCGACCCGGCGACGGCATGGACGGCACCGCAGCGGGTGGTGCAGCACAAGACCCCGCCCACCTTGACGCTCACCCTGCCGCGGCCCACCGAGGTCACCGCGCTCCGGCTGGCGTCGAGCCGGTCGGCGTTGCCCGCCCATCCGACGATGGTGGCGGTCAACCTGGGCGACGGCCCGCAGGTGCACGCGTTGAAGCCCGGTGAACCGCAGACACTCCCACTGCATCCCCGGGTGACCGACATCGGTGCCGGAACGGTCAGCGTCCGGCTGAGATTGACCGGCTCTTCGGGTGTCAGCGCCATGGACGGCGCGCAGCGCACGCCCTCCGGCGTCGACGCGCAGCCCGGCCTGCCCAGCAGCTCGGAACCCAGGTCCCAGCCCGCGACCGCCGCGCCGGGCGGCGGCCCCGGGACGCGCACGGTGTGCCGCAGGTCGAGCTGGTGGGCGAATCCGGACGCGTCGTACTGGGTGATCGACAGGTCGGTGATGCCGAACTGCACGCCCGGGGACCCGTCGTCGGTGCCCGCGGCGGTGATCCGCACCCACGGCGTCTCGCCGTAGGGCAACGCGGCGGCGAGCGGCTTGCCGGGCTCGTCGAACCGCAAGGTGGTGCTGCCGGTGGCGGTCTCGATCAGGATGCGGCGCACCTGCGCGCCGACGGCCGTCGCGCTGGGTGTCAGGGTGATCGCCGCGTTGGTGACCGGGTGGTCGAAATCGACCTGCAGCCACTGGCCCACCGCCGATTGCAGCGAGTTGGACACCCACGCGGTCGCCGGGTCGCCGTCGATGGCGGCGACGGGGGAGGTCGCCGGCGCGACGTCGGGCATCGCGGTGGAGTCCGACGACGAGCTCGACACGGTGATCCGGCCGCCGCTCCAGGCGCCGACGACCAAGTCGGCCCCGGGGACGGGATAGTCGGGCACCCGGTTGTAGGTATGCCGTGCGTCGCCCGCGGCCCGGATGGCCGACGAATGTTGGTCCACCCGGCCGTAATCGGTCTCGCGGGCCACCGGGGTGTCGGTGATGGTCACCGAGGGCACCGGCAATCCGGCGCCGCGCGCGTCGGCGGTCATCAGCGCGGGGCCCAGCGGCGGCAGGCCCTGCAGCCGGCGCCGCTCGTCGAGGCGCAGCAGCGCCTCCGGTCCGCCGTCCACCCGGGGCAACCGGTCGACGTCCGCGAAGTACGGGGCGCCCGGATCACCGGCGACCTCCACCCGGTAAACCTCTACGGCCGGGTAGCGCGGACGCAGTCCGCTGTCGGCGACAAAGCCCGCCAG
>NZ_LZJF01000114.1 GCF_001666835.1 Mycobacterium sp. E3251
ACGCTGATATTCGCCGTCGGTGCCGGTCGCCCGCGACTTTCCGGTCGTCGACTCAGCGCTGTAGGCCAGCTCGCGGCTGTCGGCCGAGAGATCCCCCGCGGGGGGCATCGCGATCGTGGACGGCGCGCCCAACTGCGCGTTGGCCGCCGCCAGCGACGCGCCCCGCGCCAACGCCATCTCGGGTTCCTCGGGCGTGGTCACCGACAGCGACGTCACCGCTTCGAGCGCCGGCTTGATGTACGGAATGTCGACGTCCGAGCCCACCAGGAACAGCCCGTCCGGGCGCGCCGTCATCGATTCGGCGCCCGAGACCATCGCGGCCAGCTTCGCCAGCGCGGCCTCGTCGCTGCTGGGCAGCGGATGCCGACGCACATCGGCCACCGACCCGTCGGCGGTGTCGACGACGGCCAGCGTCGCGGTGGTGGGTTCGACCAACAGCAGCGCGGTACGCGCGCAATTGGTCGCGCTGCCCGCCGCCTGAGCCAGCGCCGCCGCGGCCATCACCGTCGGCACCAGCGTGACGTTCTCGATCTTGCGTGCCGCCAACGCATTTCGCAGCGCCGCGGCCTCAGCCGCATCGGTCCAGGTCACTCCGCTCGATTTCAGCTGATAGCCGCCCTGGGTCGCGCTTTCGCGCGTGCCGAGGATCGCGGCGACCACGCGGTCCGCCGCCGCGACCGCCGTCGTCTGATCGGTGAGGCGGAAGTCGTCCTGGTCGACGGTCACCCCACCGGCAGCCTCGCCTTCGACGAGCACCATGCGGACCGTCTCAGGCGCCATAGACACGCCAAGTACGACGTCCACCGCTCCTCCAAATCAATTGCCGTGCCCGTGCGACGACACCTGCGTTGCCACTACGGGGCTTAGTCACTTCGAGAATCGGCCGGATGACTTTCGCAGCTCGGCCGCGCCACCCCTAAGTCGCCACCCTAGCGCGCGAAGATGGGTCTACCCCGGCGTCAGGTCCGGCTAACTGTGGCCGAAACCACCGAATCCACGGCCGCCGCCAAAGCCCTGGCCGCGCAACACCTCAACCATCACGCGAACCGGCTGGGCGCCGCTAGGTGAGCTTCGGTGGTCGCGGGCTATTTGTGCCCGCCGCCACCGCCACCGCCGCCGAAGCCGCCGCTGCTGTGGCCGCCGCCACCACCCAGGCCGCCGCCACCACCAAGGGCGCCGCCACCCAGGCCGCCACCACTGTGGCCACCGCCGAAGCCGCCACCACCCGGAGCGCCGATGCCACCGGCGGGTCCGCCGCCATGGCCGCCGCCGCCGAACAGGCCACCAGGCCCGGAGGGCGTACCGCCGCCCGAACCCGGGGTCGGAACGTGTCCGCCGCCCAATCCGCCCGGCCCGCCGGCCGGGGGTGAAACGTGTCCGCCGCCGAGACCACCCTCACCTGGGGGTGGCACGTGTCCGCCGCCGAGACCACCCTCACCTGGGGGTGGAACGTGACCGCCAGTGGAACCGCCCGTGCCCGAGCCGGGCGGCGGCACATGACCGCCAGTAGAACCGCCGGCACCCGAACCCGGCGGCGGCACATGCCCACCAGTCGAACCACCCGTGCCCGAGCCCGGCGGCGGCACATGCCCACCAGTGGAACCGCCCGCACCCGAACCCGGCGGCGGCACATGCCCACCAGTCGAACCGCCCGAGCCCTCCGGGACCGGCGACGTGCCTTGCCCCGGCGGCGATTGGTGAGGAGGCGACTGCGGTGGCGGAAGATGCACCGGCGGCTGGGGCAACACCTGCGGTGGTGGCGACACGTGCGGCGGAGCCTGGATGACCGGCGGGCTCACCACAACCGGGTTGGGCACGCGGACCGGCGGCACGATAACCGGCACCAGCGGCGGGATCACGACGGGAACCGGCACCGGAGGCGGGGCCGCGGGAATGGGCGGTGCCGCGGCCGGTGGAGGGGCCGCGGGCGGTGGAGGGGCCGCGGGCAGCGGCGCGGCGAACAGCGGGGTCATTGGCTTGGGCGCCGCCACCGGCTCCGGCTGGTTGAGCTTCGCCGCCGGGGCCGACGCCTCAGCGGGCGCCGGCGGCTCCTGCGTCGGGACAATGAGGTGCTGGCCGGGCGTGGGCTGCAAAGCGACGGTCCCGGTCGAGCGGATGCCGATCGCCAATGCAATCTCCAGGGCCAACACCGCGCTGATGCCGGCGACCGCCAGCCCGCTGCCGATCAGCAGGGCAGGCCTGCGCCGCGGTTGGTTTTCTTCGGGCATGAAGAGCTTCTCGATGACGACGGTGGGCGAGTCGGCGTCCTCGTCCGGCACCGCGCTGTAGGCGAGCTCGTCGTCCCCGGGCTCCAGCCCGAATGGCGCGTAAAGGTATTCGGGCAACGAGTGCTGGTCGACGGCGCCGGTGCCGGGGTCCTGCGCGTAGGCCAGCGCGGCGGTCGACGAGGCGAACAGCGGTGCGTTGGCCGACGCCAGCGCGGCGCCGCGGGCCAGCGCCGTCTCCGGCTCCTCGGGAACGCTCACCGCCAGGGAGGTCGCCGTCTGCAGCGCCGGCTTCAGCGGGCCGACGTCCACGCCGGAGCCCACCACCAGCACGCCGTCCGGCGCTGCTTCCAGCTTCTCCAGCCCGGCAATCATGCCGCCGAGTTGCGCGGCCGCCTGGTCATACGACTCGGCGTAGAGCGGTTGCTTGTAGACGTCGGGGATGGCCCCGTCGGAGGTCTCGACGACCGCCAGCGTCGCAGTGTCGGGCTCCACGAACATCACCGCGGTTCGCTCGTAACCCATTGCGCCGCCGACATTTTGGGCCAACGCGGTCGCGGCCAGAAAGGCCGACACGAGCATGACGTGCTCGACGCGGTGGGCGGCCAGCGCGTCGTGCAATGTCGCCGCTTCGAGCTGGTCGGTCCACGTCACGCCGATGGACGACACCTCGAGGCCGGCTTCGGCCGCGCCCTCGCGGGTGCCCAGGATGGCGGCGAGCACCTGATCCGGCGCGCTCGCGGTGGCCGCCTCACCGGCGGCGGCGACGTCGAAGACATCCTCTTCCACCGTGGCACCGTCGGCGTATTCGCCTTCAAGCACAACCATTTGGATTGATGCCGGTGCCATCGACACCCCGAGCACGATATCCAAGACAAACCCCTCCAAAGGTATTGCGAGATGAACCGTGGTCAGGCGGAGGAAAAAACCACGACTAACTAAGTATCGCGCAGAAAGCGGGTGCGGGAGCGCCCCAGAACCTATGTAGTCCTTATGAAGTTCTGATAGGAGCGCGACGGCGTGGGTCCTCGCTGGCCCTGGTACTTCGAACCTACTTGGGAACTGCCGTAAGGGTGTTCGGCCGGACTGGTCAACCGCAGGATGCACAGCTGACCGATCTTCATGCCCGGCCACAGCGTGATCGGCAGGTTGGCGACGTTGGACAGCTCCAGCGTGATGTGACCACTGAAACCGGGATCGATGAAGCCGGCCGTCGAGTGCGTCAGCAGGCCCAGCCGGCCCAGGGACGACTTGCCTTCCAGCCGGCCCGCGAGGTCCTCGGGCAGGGTGAACAGCTCCAGCGTGGACCCGAGCACGAACTCCCCCGGGTGCAGCACGAACGGCTCCCCCTCCATGGGCTCGACCAACGTCGTCAGCTCGTCCTGCTGCTTGGCGGGGTCGATGTGGGTGTATCGGGTGTTGTTGAACACCCGGAACATGCAGTCCAGGCGGACGTCAATGCTGGAGGGCTGCACCAAGGTGTCGTCGTAGGGGTCGATGCCCAACCGGCCTGCGGTGATTTCGGCCCTGAGGTCCCGATCGGAGAGCAGCACGCGACGAGCCTATCCGCTGCGCGCCGCCGCCCGTTCAGTCGGCGAGGTACATCTCCCCGCCCTTGGGGTAACCGCCACCCGTGGTCGTGACGTGGACGTGGTCATAGTGACCGAGCCTGCTGGGTTGCGCCCCGCCGGGGGTGTAGTAGACGCCGCGCCAGATCGCGTCCTGGATCCCGAAGCGGCGGGCGTTCTTCATCACGTAAGCGACGATCTCGTCGCCCAGGGCGATGCCCTCCGCGCTCTGCGGGTTGGGGATCATCACGTCGAGGGCCAGGCCGAGCGGATGCCAGGGCAGCGGGTCGGGCCGCACGCCGCCGATCTCGTGGATCTCGGGGAACGTCGCGCTGATGCTGCGGGAGACCAGGATGGTCCTCACCTGGAGGCCCTGTTCCGATGCGAGCCCGGCGGGTAAGAAGCGCGATCGCGTGTGATACCTCGAGGCGGCGAGGGGCGGAGCCATGCCGTCGGTGCGGGACACGTCCGACGCGAGCACAATCGCGGTCGGCTTCGCCGCGACGATTTCTAGGCAACAGGGTCCGGTGTCGCCAATAACGGGGATGGGGTCGTGCCGAGGGACGAATGGGCCGCCATCTCCCCCCGCCGCGAAGAACGCCGCGGCGGGGGCCAGCAGCCCTGCCAGCAGCAGCGGTGATTTACGCCGCTTCTTGGCTAATCGGTGCCGACCCACCCAAGGCACATTACGACAAGATCACGAAAGAATAAACATCCGTTCTGGAATTTGCGGGTCAGCGGCCATTCCCCCGTCCTGTGCATTCATCGCAGGCCTGGACGGCGCCGGGTAAGCCGCACGCCGACGGACTACTCGCCCAACGGATCTGCCTCCGGATGCTAGCCTTCGTTGTCGACAGCGCCGATGTAGTTCAATGGCAGAACATCAGCTTCCCAAGCTGAATACGCGGGTTCGATTCCCGTCATCGGCTCCACATCCCACCAGCACCAACGCTGTTCGCCCTGTTCGATCACACCGCGTCGATGTCACACGATGTCACAACTCGGTCCAATGTGGCTCCGGCAGCCGTCAGCGCATCGTCTTGGCTGTGTGCGTAGAGGCGCATCGTCAAGCTGGCGTCCTTATGTCCTATCCAGGCGGCGATAACGGCGACCGTGACACCCTGCAAATGCATCAACGTGGCGCAGGTATGCCGCGCAGCGTGCAGCTTGATGTGCCGGATGCTCGCCGCCCTAAGCGCGTCTCGCCAGTATCGGGACAAGACAGCCGGCGAGTACGGGTCGCCAATCTCATTGCTGACGACGTAGGCCCCGGAGCGATATACAGCACCGAGCGCCAATCGCTCGGCGGCTTGACGCGCTTTCACCGCCTTGAGCGTCGCAATCAACCGATCAGGCAGCGGGAAAAATGTGCCCCGCAGCGATGCATCGCTGAATGGTGCTGGCCCGAACTTCTATACCGAACCAATATTTTCCGATAATTTGTCACGCCACACCTACGCCCGGCAAGCGGTGCGCCAGGCGACCACGCCAGAGATAGTCACCCACCCCGGGCGCTATGCCAGGCCACGGCCTAGGTGAGGGCGATGCGACCGTGGCCAGCTAACCGATAGAATTCGGTGTTGGTCGATTCGCCGCTCACGACGCCGGTGAACGATGGGCTGCATGCTGCAGCGCAATGGTAGGCCAAGCAACCGCAACCCCTGAAGCGCGTCGTGGTCAGGCTGATCCGTAGCTGACGGCAGGTTTCAACAGCCCCTCGACTTCACCAACACAGTTCGGGAGCTAAGGCGTGGACCATGAGTGAATTCGACATCGCCCGGGGATTCCCAGGCGGCATCCCGCCGATCCCAACGGATCACGCTGTGAAGCGAGTCGTCGCGTTCTGCTGCTCCCCCCGCAGCGGGTGGCGTTCATACGACCTGGCCGGTGCTGCGGCGAGAGCCGCTGGCCATTTCGACACGGTCGCGCCCTGGTCACTTCTGTGGGCAGATGCACTCGCTGGCAGGCTATCCGTAGACGATCTTGACGGGTTCTCCCTCGAGCGGCGAACGACATTCGCCGAGCGGATCTCAGCGGTCCCGGCAGCGAAGGATCTTGCGGTATTCGACGAGTCCGAACGCGAGGCCGTTCGCAACTTGTGCACGTTTGGGTACCCCGGGGTGTGGGCGCCGAAATCAACCAAGGTGTCGTCCCTCTACCGCCCCCATGCCGTGCCAGTCCTTGACGGTTACGTCGCGATGGCGTTCGGGTTCAACCGCACCGACTTTTCCGAGGGAAAGGCGCCTCGCTGGAACCGGATAGCACGCGTGATCGATGCCTTGGCAGCCTACTTGGATGAGCACCGAGACCAGATGATCGAATTGCGCGAAACCGCCCGCGTTTCTGTGAGAGATATCGACGTGGCTTCGGATCTTCGCCTGCTCGACATCGTCATCTGGTGCTCTCAAGACGATTTCCTAGAGCGTCCCGGCAAGAAGCGGAACGGATGGCTAGACTCTCCTAACGGCGCCTACGAACCAGACCCGGTCACCCCCATCCCTGTGACCACTGGCGGAGATCAGAAGGAAAGGTGCCGATGAACGGTGGCGATGCACAATACGAAGACGGAGCCGGCGAACCAATACTCTTGGATTCGATCGCGGCATTTATCGACGAATTAGGATTTGCGGAGCGGGTGAGGGCGCTCACGACTGCACAACTCCGCGAAGATAGACAACGTTACCGCACAGTGCGTCGAAACTTTGGACCTAACGACGGACCGCACCCAGGCCTGAGGGCTCTCTACTTCAGTGACAATGTTGGTTTGACGCTGCCAGTAGATGCCGACGGGGCGGGCGGCGAGTTACTCGCGGTACTTCGCGCGGTTGGGACATACCAAATGGAGCTCACGCTTGGTGGCAGGTTCGTCCGAGGCGGGGTTACCCGTGGTCAAATCTACGCGGATGATTCCTTCATCACCGGCCCTGCCCTTATTGACGCGGTCGACTTGGAGAAACGGAAAGCCGTCGTCCCACGGATACTCCTTGATGACGCATGCGTCGCACTCGCAAGACAAGAATGTCAGACTAGTGGGACATCCGAAACTGCTGCATCTTCGGGTGACTCCCGTTACAGGTCGTATCACTTTCTGTTGCTTAGAGACGGCGCCCAGATATTCTGCAACTACTTGGGTACCTTATTATCGGAAGAGCGTCTGGAATTTCAAATCCAATTTGTTTTGGAAAATCATCGTGACTCGATCATCGATAGGCTCGCGCTTCATCGGGATGAGCAACATATTTTAGCAAAGTACTATTGGGCCGCACGTTATCACAATTACTTTGTCACTCATATCATGAACGAACCTCAGTACCTGATCGATTTTCCGCCCAATCAAGATTTTGCGCCATTTTGAGGTTAGTGGGCAACCAACACCCATTCCTTGACTGGAAAAACGCGGCCTCAGGTTTCGTTCACCGATCTCCTAGCTTGGTCAGAGTCACTGTGTCGGAGACGTATCGAGAATCCGATACTCCGGGAAACTGCTCATCGGTTATCCCCACGTAAAGTTCGCCAATTTGCACGATCGTCGCAGTTGGGTACGACATCTACGATCAGACGCGTCGGAAGACGCGGAGCGGGTTTCTACGTCTCTTTCTGGCCGTGGTCACGGGCCATGCTGCCGCCGTCTTTGGCGCTCGCGCGGTAGGCGTTCCATACGGGTAGGACTACGAGTTTCAGGCAGAGCCACCAGATATAGACGGCGCCGTAGCTCCATGCTTGCTGATCGCCGAGTAGCCCGTGCAAGGCATCATTTCTCAGGTTCGGACCTCCCCGTTCCGTGAGAATAGCGCGCAGGACGAACCGAAGGTCAGGGCCTAGGAAGTCGTCGGCTTCTGGCAACACAAGCAATGCACCGAGACCCTTTTCCGACTCCACGCCGTCGGCGTCGACCAGAACTGTATAGACACCATGTTCCTTGAGGTTCAATCGAATTGAGTTTTCCAATAGCGGTATTAGCACCGATATCGCCGAAGCGTAATCACCGTTGAAGCCATGGAGCAGGCCAGTTGCCCACAAAAGAGCTTGTGACGACGGCACGATCGTTGACTCGATGCAAAGCTTAAGAAGGAAATCCCGCTCCCACCTATGCTCGAAATTAAGGACTTCTTGTGCAGGCAGGATGAAACCTGCGGTCACCAATTCGACGTGAGTACTGAACTCTCGCACCGCATCTGCCCACGCTCGCGCTTCCTCGTCATCGACGGACCCGGCGACATCCGCGACCTTGCGGCCGTCATGAGACAGAGTTTCGCTCCTAAATAAGGAGGCGAGGCTTCCGTCGAGACGTTCCCGTGCGGCGCGCCGCAACTTCGCTGAGTCGGCGATTGGAAAGACATCGCCGAACTCAGCAATCGCGTCGAACTGCTCACGGCCTGCCACGCGTCGACGTGCAGCCTCAATGTATCCACTGATGTCAACCGGATCTGTTTCATATCTGATCATTTGGTCGATTAGCGAAATGCGCATTCGTTCAACGCGAGTACGCAACTCCCGGATTTGATCATCAACACCATGGGCCTCACGGAATCGCCGGGGGAGTCCGGTTAATGCGGCGATCGCCTTTTCTATGAAGACACTCGCGCCGGCGGCGACAGCAGGGTGCTGGTCGAATCGGCTATTAGCATCCGCAATATAAAGGTCGGCGACCCGACGAACACAGTGGTTAACAGAAGTTTCATCGCGGATGAGCCGGAACCAGCAGATGGCTTCGCGTTCGAGCATCCGAGCCACGCGTCTGTGCGTATCCGGTGTAGCCGCCGCCAGTGTCTGCATACGGTGCGCAAGGGTTGCGACAGAAGCTGTATCTGGACGGGACACCTTTCGCAATAGTTGACTCACTTCAGACAGCATGAAGCCCTCACTAGCACTTCCGTTCGCTATTCGCTGCTGGAGAACGCTATTCATTGCTTCTATACGCGCTCGGCCGGGTTCGCCTTGATGAAGCAGTAGCTCATAGGCACGTCGCCACGCGGCTTTGCCTTCCGCGATCCACGTTTCGCAATCCAATGGTGTCGAAAGATATGCGTCAACCGCAATATTCAGCAGATCCCTACGTCCGCGGTTGCCGTAACACCACGCAACGTCGGCAACGCGTGCTCGCAGCGCAGGGTGCTCGATGAGCGGCGCGATGCGTGAAAGCAAGGCCAATTGATCTGAGCTCAGATCCTCTGGGACCGCGGAACGCTTGCCCCGGAGCCTGACTGCTGGCGTAAAGGGGTATGTCCAATTTTCGGCGTCGAGCAGAGCGGACGTCACAATTTCGAGGCTCTGGAGAACAGCGCGTTTCGCCGCCGGTAGGTCCTGCACTCTGAGGGCGCGACTGAAAGCTTGCGAAATTACTTCGGGCCGATCGTCTGTCTCGGCTTCGGCGAGGACTGATTCCCACCAGTGTGGGTCGACTTCATCGCTATCTAGTGTCACCCAGAAAATCCCGTGCTAGGACCGGTCAAGTCGCTTCCTCTTCGGGAACGGTACTGACTCCTGTCCCTTCTCGACTCGATGATCTGTCGGCGCCGGACGCCACTGGCCGATATTCTCGGATGCTTGACGCACACCGACACTTTCGCTGCCTTTCGTTTCCTTGATCTGGAACAGGTGTAGCACTAAGCGCTGACAACAGGTTCATAACCAGGCTTCCGGCTAGTTGGCATGCAGTGGCTTCTTCGATCGACAGGCCGACCTCCTGACAGGTCGCAGCGACCCAGACTCCGACTTGCAGTGGCGGTGCTGTAGCTGCTGTCGAGACTCGCGCGGCTCAATCAGGGGGGCCGATGTCCAAAACGACTACTTCGACGTACCTGCGTGGGCGATGACGCTGCGCCTGCACGCGCAATTCCTCGGCCAGCGCGTCCGCATCCGGATACTTTCTGTGCCACGACCGCGGCCGCAGCGCGGGAGCGGTCCAATAGACGGCGTAGATACCGTGCCTGAGCCCGGCTGGATCCATATACCTGCTGACGAGTTGATCCCCGATGGCGGTCTGCAACTCTCGGTTGTCAATTCGCTTGGCTTCGAAAAGCACGCGTCCTATCTGACTACCTCCGGAGGTAGCCGTGATGTCGATTCGGGTGCCGATCCCGGCTGCTTTGCGCCGGGTCACTTGAATTTCGCGATCTACGACGACATGCGGCTGGAGCCGCAGGCGCAGCTGGTCCACCAACCAATCTGAGATCGTGTCTTCGCCTTTCGGCGACGCGCCAGCGTTGTCGCCGGGTTCGCCGTCCCATAGGCTGCGATATGTGCCGCGTTTGCGCAGATCGTTCTGGATTTCCTCGAGCTTTTCAAGCAAAACTCTTAAGAGTCCCGCGCTGTCGCGGACGAACCGCGCGTCCGCACTGGCAACCACCTCCATGAAGGTTCCTGGTTGCAGGGGCTGCCAGTTCGCAAGTGCTTCACGAGTGCGCGCTTCCTGCAAAAGGTGGCGGATGTGCTCCTGTACTGCCGCCGGACGGCCTTGTCTAAGGGCGGCTAGGGAAGAGGACATCCCGCGAACGGCCATCGACTGTAGTAGACGCATTCGCATCTGACGGGCTGCAGACTCCGGGGTGACGTCGGCGAAGTCGTCGGATCCGTCGGTGTCTTCAGCAAATGGCAGCTTGTCGAGCAGCATGCCTGCCAGCGCACCGAGTGAGGTATCGGATAAGCCATCGAGATTGAGGTCGCGCAGATGTTCAAGAGGTCCGAGCCGATCCTGAGCGATCCACTCGGCGATTAGTTCCTCTGGCGCTAGCCTCGCGACCGTGGCGAACGCCGCGGGGGGAACAATATCGTCGTTGAGGGCAGCCCGCGCGGCATCGAGTGCAACGTCAGGCGCGTGCTCGACAAGCACGCCTATGGCCTCGTCGCGCCGATCCTCAGATTCGGTCGTGCTACGCGCTACCTGCTCGACAACGGCGATCAGGCGGTTGTCGGAGAAATCAGCGAGGGGGTGGTGCGCAAACGAACTGCCAACCCCGTCTCGAACTTGCCTGCGCAGCGCATCGTCGATCGCCTCGCGCCCCACTTGCGTTGCCGCGTTGCGGATTCGGCGCCAATTCCCCTCGCTCAGATATGCCGGCATCAGGGTGATCACCGGGGCCCACGATTCCCAGGCGGTCGGCTCGACATTCGCGAGCATGTCCGGGTGGTGTGCGGCCAGCGTCGCAAGGAGGAATACAGCGGTCCAGTCGGGCATAACGTCATCGACTGGCAGCTGGTCTCGGCCTGCCCAGCGACTGACGTCGGGTTGCCTGGCGTTGAGGTAGTCCAGTCCGAGCCGCAGGAGGTCGTCCTGTTCCGCAGCACCCAACGTGGACCACAGCGGCCTGCTCTTTAGGTCCCAGCTGACGAGCCCCTGTGTGTCACCGCTCGCGAGTAAAACCACAGTGCGCCACCAGTCGTCGACGTTGGTGCGGGCGCGGATGAACGCCGCGCGAAGCTTTGATCGACTCTCTGTCTCCGAAGGGCCTTCGGCGCTTTCGATGTGGTAACGCAACCATTTGGGCCGCGAGGCGATCCCCGTATATCCCTGGAAGGCTGCAAGCTCCCTGTATGCCGGATGGTCCTCGTCGACCGCGAGAATGTAATCGGCCGTCTCGGCGTCGGCTACGTTCCAGGCCAGAAGTCGCAAAACGATTTGTGCGTTCTCCAGCGCTTGCGGCGGGGCGGTGGGCATCCAGTCGATCAGCCATACGAGGTCTGAAGGCGTGAGCATTCGCAGGTCGTGGACCGCGGCGAAGGCTTGCTCGTGGGCAGCGAGTGCTGCGACGGCCATCGCTCGTCGCATACCAGGGTCGTCGTCTGTCTGCCATGGGAGATCTTCGCCGCGGAACATCTGCAGCGAGCCAAGTCGATCGCTGCCTAGCGCTGCGCCGACCACCTCCGCCACATCCGGATCTCTCATCTCCCAGGCACGTCGCAGGAGGCCGGCGATCAGATCATCGAAGGCGCGGTCCATGTGCTCGGGTCGGCGGGATAGAGCATCCGTCAGTGCGGGAACGACATCATCGGGCGGAATAAGCGTGGGCAGCTCTCTTAGCAACAACCTGTAGGCGCCGATGTAATTCGAAGCGCGTCCAGGCCTGAGCGCATTTCGGATTCGAGCGAAGTCGACGGCGTCCGGCAGCACCGCTCGCAGAGTCGCTGCGAGGATCTCGTCGAAGGGGTCCTGCTCTGGGCTCAGGTCCAGCAGCGGTGCCAACTCAGACATTCGGGATCGCGGTGCGACTTCAGCGAAGGCTTTCACTGCTTCGACTCGCATGGGATAGGACCACGCAGGGTCAAGAGCGATAGCAAGTAGATCGTCCGCAGCCTCATGCACGGCGCACTGTCGTGCGATACGGCAAATCCAAAAAACGACCCAGGGGTTGGACGCGCCCGCCATAGCATCGCGGACCTGACGGGCCAACCCGGGATGGGAAAGCCCTGAGGTGTCTGCGCGCCACCCCTCATCGATCGTGCCGTTCGCCGCTCCGTGCAGTATCGCGTCGACCATGCGCTCGCGAGCCTGGTCGTCGAGCAATTCCAATCCAGTTGTGCTCAGCAATTCCTTGGCGTTGTCCTCGATTAGCGCATCGGAAACTGATGCACCCGAAGCCAAGAGCCAGCCCAGAACCTCGATCATCGGCCCCGGGACCAGACCGTTGACGTCGGCGCCCAGCACCGAGACGAGCCGCTGTCCACTCACGCGACGGCGCACGAGATACGTCGCCGCAAGGAATTCTCTGTAGGACTGGTGGCTAAAGGCGACTGCTCCGTGGCCGGCCGCCGTGAACAGCGCGGTGCCGAGCACCTCGCGAATATCGGTTACCGTAAGCGGAGACCCGGCCAGGTCGGGTTCGATGTGGGTCGGTACAGAGTTGACCGGAATTGATGACGAACCAATGCCGCCGTCAGTTGCTGTCTGCGCCGACCCAAGCGCGTAACTTCCTACACTGCAGAACATCGAAATCGCAGCCAGGCGTTCGGCAATCAGAAGCCGACGTTGATCATCAAGCACGGTCAGACGGGCGTTACTAGTCTCGGTAAGCATGCGGGTGACCGCGTGCTGCATGGCTACCGATCGGCTCGCAGGCATCTGACGTGACAGGCGCCAATCATTCAGCAGGTTCGATGCATGCAGTGGCAGGGCGAGTAGATGCGTGAGACCGGCTTGCTCTACCGCCTCGAGGAAATCATCGGCATCTGCGCCGGCCATCATCCGAAGCTCTGACACGCTCAGCGGAAGGAGCTCTAGCTCTTCGAAACCAGGTAACGCTGTACTCAGCCCCTCTGTCAGATCAACTGTCCACGAACTGGGCCTGCAAGCCAACCGCCAGACGATGTGGTCTAAGCCTGGATGGCTCACAAGTCTGACCAGCAGGTACCCGATGTTGGGGTCGACCTGGAGTGCCTCGTCCACAGAATCCACGAACACGGTAGCTCGCTGAGTCTCATGCGGCGATGACTTAGCTGGAGGCAGGAGGCTTAGCAGCTCGGTCAGGGATTGTCGGACGTGCAGACGAAGGTCGATCGAGATGCTGGCAAGTTCTCGGCGTTTAAGATCCTCAACCAGTGTGGTTTTGCCAGCTCCGCCCGGCGCGAGCAATACGTAGGAGTTGCGGGTGCCGATAAGACCATCGGATCGTCGGGGTCGGTCGCCCGTGTACCAATCGCGGCTAAGTGTCTCAAAGTCGAGAAGTCCGTGCTTGGTGCGTGGGATCTTGTTGCTCACGAGAGCGACCCATCGGATCATCTCTTCGCTCCGAGAAGGCCTGCCAATTGTCGCGTGCTCGCGATGCCGAGCAGCGTCTTCGGGGCGTGCCATTACGCTCGTATCCCAGTTAAGGATGTCGGTCGCGTCGGGGCAAGGAGAGAGCTGACGGCCGCAGGGCGTCGTCCAAGAAAGCTCCTACGGCCATCGTCCATTGATCGATAATGATCGGGAATCAGTGAGGCTTCGTCTCCCAGCTGTAAGCCGTAGTCGCGCCTCCGTACTGGTCTTTTGTGTACACCTGCGCTCCCCACCCTCCACACTTGGGCGGCTCGGTTGTCTGTCATGACTAAGTGCCCTCTCTAAGCCGTTGGGCTTGGCGCGCATCGGACCGCTGATGGTGTCACAACGCTGTCACAAATAGTGGCGACGACAGCGGACAATCCCCGACATGCGTGGACGCTAATCCGCAGGTCACCGACTGGGGTGGATAATTGAAAGCAGCCCTGGACGCTCCAAATCGTCTTCCCAAGCTGAATACGCGGGTTCGATTCCCGTCATCGGCTCCATAGCTTCAGCGACTCACGGGCGGTCGTCCCGCCGCGCCGTCTGCCCAGCCGTGTCGGTCTCCCCCGGGCCACTCCCGCGCTCGACGTTGTTTGCTACCACGCCGGCCGGGGAACGTGCTAACGAAACGCCGTCATCGCTCAGACTGTGCATCTGGGTGTAGCAGGGGGGAACCATGAACGAGCCGACTCCGCAAAATCAGCCGACGCCCGGTACACCGCCGCAGCAGGGCTATCCCGGGTACCCGCAGCCATACTCGCAACAGCCTTACGGTTACCAGCAGCCAAAGAAGCGGCGGGTCTGGCCCTGGGTGCTCGGCGGTGTGCTCTTAGTGATGTTGCTGGGCATGGGCGCATGCGTGGCGTTTGTCGGCGGCGTCGCGAACAACATCGACAAGGAATCCAAACGCCAGGTCACTGTTACCTACGAGGTCAGTGGCTCCGGTAACTCGGTGGCCGTCACATACTCGGGCCATGACTTCAATACAGCTCAAGACACCGGCGTTTCGCTGCCCTGGACGAAGCAAGTCACCGTCGACGGCCTCGGGAAGACCGTTTCGCTCACGGCTACGAATGGACCGGACAATGGCACGGTCACGTGCCGCATAAGTGCCAACGGCAAGGTGCTCGCAGAGCAGACGTCAAGCGGGCCGTTCGCTACCGCAAACTGCATCGGCAATGCCGGGAACGCTTAGCCGCGCAACACGATGACGTTGGCTTTCGAGCGCTCTGTCAATTGCCTCCAGCGGAACTAGCGCACCACGTCCGGTTTGCTGGTTAGTCGGCGATGTAACTTCGAGCCCCGCCCGGCTCCATACCTGAGCTGGGGCATAGGTCACCCGCAGCGAACCACCTGATCCGCTAGTCCCAGATGCAGTGGACGCCGTCGAAAGTCGACCCGCCCCCGACCGCCCGTGCTTTCGCATTCGCGATGGCGTCATCGGCGTTGCCGGCGATTCCCCAGTGATAGTCTTCGGCGTCCTCCACCAGCGCCAAGCACGGCGTACCGGAGGCGATGACATGACAATTCGGCCCGTACGTGTCTCTACAGGCGGCTAAGGCCTGGGCTTCCGCGGTGCCCCGGGTTATTGGGCCCCAGCTCCAGTGGGTGTGGTTCTCGAGATCGGAGGCCGCAACGGCCACCCATCCCGGGTCGGAATGAGCCACCGGGGCGGCAACCATGCCCACGCCCACCAATAGTGCACCGACACCAGCGATCATCTTGTTCATCGGTATCCCCCTCACGTCGAGCGGATACCGTGAGCCTCCTGTCACGGCGGCCTATCAACTAGGGACCTTGGCCCCGAAACGAGGAGCTCATGGTCACCGGGCCGATAGGCGTCGAGCACTGCTGCGATGAGGCTCCACTTACAGCGGCGATGTCCTACTCGTCTTCGGCCGGTCGCCACACGACTTGCACGTCGTCTTCAGCGAGCGTGACCAACGCCTGAGTGACGCCGTCGGCGTCGGTGAACTCCACCTCGTAAGCGGGGCGATCGTTCGAATGCTTCGTGTAGTCCACTACGACGGTCCCGCGCGCACCGGCCGGAAGGTCGTGATCAGCGAGAGGCCGCAGCAATTGGACTACGTCGAATTCTCGAGGTCTCAAATCCGCTCCGTTCGTCATGCCGAGCTCGGATGCGCCCGCCATCCCGCGCCGCTGAACCTCCAGCACAGGGCCACATTGCCGAACCAAACGCCCGTGGCCGAAACGTGACCGAGGCTTGACCAAATGCTAACGCGCCCTTGCGCTTCCGCTGGTCATCGCCCGTTTACGATCCTCCTATTACAACTCTGTCAGTTAAAAGGAATCGGGGCCATGCGGGCGGACGTTCGGTGTGTTCTTGCGGCAGTTGGGGTCGCTGCGGGTGTGGTTGCCGGGCCGACTGGCACGAGCATGGCGGCGGCGAACAGGCCGCATGACTTCACCATCGCGTCGGTCCTGCCGGCGCGGGACGCGACGGTGGGCGTGGCGCACCCGATAGTGGTGACGTTCGGCACACCAGTCGCCAACCGGCACGCCGCTGAGCGAGCCATCGGACTCAAGTCGACGCCCGCGATGACCGGAAGATTCGAATGGCTCGACAACAAAGTCGTGCAGTGGGTTCCGGACCACTACTGGCCGGCGCACACCACCGTGGCACTTGCGGTGGACGGCCAGCCCACGGAATTCAAAACGGGTCCCAAGGTCGTCGGGGTCGCCAACATCACGGACCACACCTTCAAAGTGAGCGTCGACGGAGTCGATGCGACCCCACCGCCTACTCCCCACCACCGTCCACACTTCGGTGAAGAGGGCATGCTGCCGGCTTCGATGGGCAGGCCGGAATTCCCGACGCCGGTCGGTAACTACACCGTTTTGTCGAAAGACCGCTCAGTGCTTATGGATTCGAGCAGTGTCGGCATTCCCGTCGACGACCCGAACGGCTACATGCTCAACGTCGATTACGCCGTGCGAATCACCAACCGTGGCCTCTTCGTGCATTCCGCCCCGTGGGCCGTCAACTCATTGGGGCTGGAGAATGTCAGCCACGGCTGCATCAGCCTCAGCCCCGAAGACGCCGAGTGGTACTACAACACGGTCAACGTCGGCGACCCGGTGATCGTCAAGCAAGACCTCTGGGAGCGGCCGCCTTCCTGAGCGGCCCGGGCTCTCCACTGTCAATAGCCTTCGCGACACCTCGTCCTCTGCCGAGCATGAAGTAGGTTTCACGCTCGCATTCGACTGTGCAACTAACTTCACGTTCGCCGCCCGGAGTCCGCACATACGAAAGGACCCGCCGGGCGGCCAGCGGGTCCTTTTGGTCGAGAGGGCTATCAGTGCGAAGGACCGGGCGCGACGGGCTGACCGGGCTGGGGTCCGCCGGTCGGCGCCGGGCCCGTGGGCGCGTCCTTGACCCCGGACATGTCGATGAGGGGCGCCCCGGCGGCCGCGTCGAGGGGAGCGCCGGCCGCCAGCCCACCGAGGGCGACCAGTGGAGCACCGGCCGGCACCACCGGAGCGATCGGCAACGGTGCGCCCAGCGGCAGGGGTGCGCCCAGCGGCAACGGCAACGGTCCGCCCAACGGCACCGGCAGCGGAGCGCCCACCGGCAGCGGGCCCGGAACGGCCAGGGGGACACCCGCCATGTCGGTCAGTGGCGCGCTGGCCGTGCAGACCTCCGCGGTCGGCGCACCGCCCGCAGCCGCGGCCCCACCGGCACCGGCGGCACCGGGTCCGCCGGCTAACGGCGCACCGGCCTCACCGGCCTGCCCCTGGATGCAGGCGTAACCGCCCGTCTTCAGGGGAGTGGCCGCCGCAGTCGGGCTCAATGCAAGTGCGGCTCCGCACAACCCAAGGCTGGCAACTACTTTCACGTTGAACCGATCGACGATCGCCATCAGCGTCGACTCTCCTTTATTCGCGCTCACATAACCATCTGGTGCAGCAGAACCGCATAGCCGTCTTTCGACGACGAGCCAATTGTCGTCACGCGACATGAAACGCCGGACACGCCGCACCGCGCCGTTTCCAAACGGTGACGTCACAAGGGCGTCACGAGTGAGAGGCCTTTGCCGAGGCGAGCTGGGGCCCGCCCTTCGAGTCACGCTGAGCCGAGTTTTGCGCAGCTCATTCACAGGAAATTTTCGGTGACATGAGATGTACGGGAGGTTCTATAAAAGTGAACAATAGGGAACCAAGGGGTTAACGGACAGGAGATGGCGCCATGACAGCACAGCGGCTCTGCGGCCGATTCCTGAGCACAGCGCTGGTGGGGGGCGCACTCGTGGTCGCGGGGGTGATGGCGGCCGGCCCGGCCCAGGCTGACGCGACCACTTTCATCAACGACCTGCACAAAGCCGGCATCCACGCGGTCAGCGGCGGCGACGAGGCGCTGGTCCAGATGGGCCTGAGCGTCTGCCAGCAGCTGTCGTGGGGCGCTCCCCCATCGCAGATCGAGGGCCTGGCGGTGCAGCGCTCCGACAGCAGGCAAGGCGCCCACGGGATCACCCCGCAGCAGGCCGACGCCGTCGTCGATGCCGCCGTGCAAGATCTGTGCCCGGACGCCTGAGCGAACCTGCGCCGACGTCCGGCCACCGGTCTTTGCCGACAATTCATCCTCGGGATCGATCTTCCCAGCGTGTTTCGCCCTGTTTTCGTGTAAAAGTGCATCATCGGCGATCGGGCCCGGCACGAAGGAGAGACACGGATGGCAGCACAGCGGCGCTACGGCCGGTTCATGGGAGCAGCCCTCGCAGGGGGCCCACTTCTGGCCGCGGGGATCGGCTGGGCCAGCCCGGCGCGGGCCGACGCGGCTGCCTTCCTCAATGACCTGCACAACGCCGGCATCCACGCCGTCAACGGTGGCGACGACGCGCTGTTGCAGATGGGCGCGGATCTGTGCCAGCAGCTTTCCTGGGGCGCCTCCCCGCAGCAGCTTGAGGGCCTGGCCATACAACGTTCGGACGCCGACCAGGGCACCGGCGGGATCAACGGTCGCCAGGCCGCGGACGTCGTGATTTTTGCCTTGCGCGATCTGTGCCCTAACGCATAGCGGTGAGCTAAGTTCCGGGAATGGAGCTGAGCGCGCGCAACCTGGGCGCCCTCAACATCCCCGTCCCGGCCTACGACCGAAGCCAAATAGGCGTCGGCATCGTGCATTTCGGCGTCGGCGGCTTCCACCGCTCCCACCAGGCCATGTACATCGACAGGTTGCTCAGCGATGGACTGGCCCGGGACTGGGGAATCTGCGGCGTCGGCGTGCTGCCGGGTGACCGGCGCATGCGCGACGTGCTGCGCGCCCAGGACTACCTCTACACGTTGGTCCTCGAACACCCAGACGGCACCCGGGAGCCACGGGTCATCGGTTCGATCGTTGACTTCCGTTACGCGCCAGACGATCCCGAGGCGGTGATCGAGCTCCTCGCCACCCCCACCACCCGTATCGTCTCGCTCACCATCACCGAAGGCGGCTACCGCCCGCCGCTGAGCGACGTGTTCCCCCTCGTGGCCGAGGGACTGAACCGGCGGCGGAAACAGGGCCTGCCCTCCCCCACGATCGTTTCGTGCGACAACATCGTCGAGAACGGGAGCGTGGCCCGGCACGCGTTCATGTCACGCGCCGAGCGGCTCGATCCCGCACTCGCGCAGTGGATGTGCGAGCACACCACATTCCCCAACTCGATGGTCGACCGCATCACGCCGGTGACCACGTCCGACGTGATCGACCGGCTGGACTCCGAATTCGGCGTGCAAGACGCCTGGCCAGTGGTCGCCGAGCCATTCGCCATGTGGGTCCTCGAAGACCACTTCGCCGACGGCCGGCCCCCACTGGAGAAGGCCGGCGTCCAACTGGTCGACGACGTGACGCCGTACGAGGCGATGAAGCTGCGGCTGCTCAACGCCAGCCATCAGGGGCTGTGTTACTTCGCCTACCTGGCCGGCTATCGGCTGGTGCACGAGGCCGCCCAGGACCCACTGATCGCCCAATTCCTGGACCGCTACATGGAATCCGAGGCGATGCCGACCCTGGTGCGCGTCCCGGGGCTGACCGACTTCAAGGCCGGGCTGATCCCGCGGTTCGCCAATGCCTACGTGCGCGACACGGTCGCCAGGTTGTGCGCCGATTCGTCCGACCGCATCCCGAAGTGGCTGCTGCCGGTGGTTGCCGACAATCTGCGGCGCGGGGGCCCGGTGCGGCTGGCGGCGGCGATCGTCGCCAGCTGGGCGCGCTACGCCGAGGGCGTCGACGAAGAAGGCCGGCCGATCGAGGTGGTGGACCGGCTCGCCGACACGCTCGTCCCGATCGCCCGCTCCCAGCGCGCGGACCCGGCCGCGTTTCTCGCCAACCGTGCGGTGTTCGGTGACCTCATCGACCAACCCCGCTTCCTCGAGCCGTACCTGTGGGCCCTGGATTCGCTGCACCGGCACGGCGCGCGCGCCACGTTGCGGGCACTCGTCGGGGCCCGCGAATGAGGCTGGTCGCCGGCATCGACTCGTCGACGCAGTCCTGCAAGGTGTTGATCTGCGACGCCGCCACCGGCGAGGTGGTCCGCGAGGGCAGCGCCGTGCATCCTGACGGGACCGAGATCGACCCGGCCGCATGGGAAGCCGCCGCCCGAGGGGCGATCGCGGCCGCGGGCGGACTGGACGGCGTCGAGGCCGTCGCCGTCGGCGCGCAGCAACACGGAATGGTGTGCCTCGACGAGGCGGGCCGGGTGGTGCGGCCCGCGCTGCTGTGGAACGACGTGCGTTCGGCCGACGCGGCGCGCGCGCTCGTCGACGAACTCGGCGGCCCCCACGCATGGGCGCAAGCCGTCGGGGTCGTGCCGCTGGCCGCGATCACGGTGGCCAAGCTGCGCTGGCTGGCCGACCACGAGCCGCGGCACGCGGACCGCACGGCGGCCGTCTGCCTGCCGCACGACTGGCTGACGTGGCGACTGCGCGACGACACCGACATCGCGGCGCTGACCACCGACCGCAGCGACGCCAGCGGCACCGGCTACTTCGATGCCGCGAGCGGCGCCTACCGCGTCGACCTGCTCGAGCTGGCACTGCGCGGCCGCCGCCCGCGGCTGCCTACCGTGCTGGGCCCGTCGGGCGCAACCGTAAGTGGCACAACCACATTCGGGGCAGGCCTCGGGGACAACGCGGCCGCGGCGCTGGGCCTGGGCGCCGACGAGGGCGACGTCATCGTCTCCGTCGGGACGTCGGGGGTGGTCGCCGCGGTCACCGCCGACTCAGTCCGCGACGACGCCGGCTTCGTCGCGGGATTCGCCGACGGCACCGGGCGCTACCTGCCGCTGGTGTGCACCCTCAACGGCGCGCGTGTGCTCGACGCGGCCGCCGCGATGCTCGGTGTCGATCACGAAGCGCTGTCGGAGCTCGCGCTGGCGGCGCCGCCGGGCAGCGCGGGGCTGGTCCTGGTGCCCTACCTGGCGGGTGAGCGAACACCCAACCGCCCCAACGCCTCTGGCGCGCTGCACGGCCTACGGGTGGGGAACGCGAAGCCGGCCAACCTGGCCAGGGCCGCCGTGGAGGGGCTGCTGTGCGCGCTGGCCGACGGCCTCAGCCACCTCGCCACGCACGACGTCGTCACCCGCCGCATCCTGCTGATCGGCGGCGGCGCCCGATCGCGGGCGCTACGCGAGATCGCCCCCGCGGTGTTCGGCGTGCCCGTGCTGGTGCCGGCCGCCGCCCAATACGTCGCGTTGGGCGCCGCGCGGCAGGCCGCGTGGGCACTGAGCGGATCGCCAAAACCGCCCGGCTGGCGCCCGCCCCGGACCGACGAATACACCGCCGGCCCCGCGCCCGAACTGCTGGAGCGCTATGCGCAGGTGCGGGACTTGACCGAGGGGTCCTAGACGCAGGGGCGGAATACCGGAAGCACCCGGTATTTGGCGGTGAAGCTGGCCTTCTCGTATTCGTCGCCGACCTCGCCGTCGCACGCGATGACCGTCGGGCCGTCGACCGCGACGAAGCTGAATTCCGGCACCTGCAGCTCGTGATAGAGCGGGCTGCGCTCCAACCGCCCCAGCGCGAGCGCGGTCAGGATCCTGGTCCGCGACCACCGCCGGCCCGCGTCGAGCATGCGCACATCGATCAGGCCGTCGTCCATCCTGGTCCGCCGCGACGGCGCGAACCCGGTCGGCAGGTACAGCGAGTTGCCGAGGAAGAACAGCGACGTCAGCAGCGTCTTGTTGTCGTACGAGATCCGGACTGGCTGGTCGTGACGCAGCGTGTGCAGCATCGCGTACAGACCGGCCAGCGGCTTGCCGATGCGCTTCTCCAGTTTCTCGCGCTGCTGCACGAAGGTCGGGTAGGCGCCGATGCTCGCCGTGTTGAGGACCATCTGACTTTCGTTCAGGCACACCAGGTCCACGCACGACACGCTGCCGCGCCGGATCGCGTCGACCGTCTTGGCCACCGTGTCGCAGCCGATGTCCTTGGCGAAATGGTTGAACGTGCCGGCGGGAAACACCGCCAGCGGCAGTCCGGCCTCGATGGCCACCCCGGCCGCGGCCGCCACCGTGCCGTCGCCCCCGCCTACCGCAAGCACCTCGGCGCTCGCGGCGGCCTCGCGCAAGACCTCGGCCGGGTCGTCGTCCGGGCCCAGTTCCCGGATGTCCACCTTCGGCAGCGCCTCGCGTACCTCGTCGACGACGCGGGCCCCGGTGCCACTGCCCGACTCGGGATTGATCACCAGCACCACCCCGGAACCCTCGGGCCGTTCGGGCGTCTCGACCCGCAGCGGTTCGGTCTTGGGCAGGGCGGTCTCGACGATCGGCGGGACAAGCCGACCGCCCAGCACCGCCAGGCCCGCCCCGATGCCGAACCCGGCGACGACGTCGCCCGGGTAGTGCGCGCCGGTCGCCACCCGGGAGAGCCCGACCAGCCCGGCCAGCAGCGCCAGCCCGAATCCCAGCATCGGATTCTCCAAACCGACCCCCACGGCGAACGCGGCCGCGCTGGCGGAGTGCCCCGACGGGAAGGAGTTCGACGTCGGCCGGCGGCGGACCTGCCTGACCAGCGGCACCAATTCGTACCCGGGACGCGGGCGGCGGCGGATGCGTTTGGCGACCTGGTTGGTGACCAGGCTGGTGGCCGCCAGCGTCATGACGCCGCGCGTGGCGCCGCGCTGGGCGCTCGGCTTTCCCGAGGCCATCATGGCCGCGGCGATGGCGAACCACAGCTTCGAGTTGTCGGCCGCCCGGGTCAGCGGCGGCATGACCATGTCCAGCAGCGGGGTGTCGGTCTCGGCGATCGCGTCGAAGATCTCCCGGTCAAGGGTGCCGAGCCCCCGGGTGATCTGTTCGATGCCGCGCGCACGTCGCCTGGGCCGCCAGTTCATTCGCTACACCCTAAATTGGTTGGCGGACATGGACGCACCGGGCTACTTCGAGGCATGGCGGGACAACGCCGCGCGCCACGGCGTGGCCCCGGCCGTCGTCGCGGAGATCGCCCGGCGGCACGCCATCACCCCGGACACCTTTCGGCCGCTCGGGCGGATGGCGGAGATCAAGGATCCGGCCGGCAAATCCTTCTTCCTATTGCCCCGGGGCACCAGCGGCGGCGACGCCCGCGCGGCGGTGCGCAGCACCTACATCCTCAACGCGGGCACCGGCTACGGCAGCAACCGGGCGTGGCGCACCGATTTTCCCCCAACGCCCTACAGCCAGGCGGAAATCACCCGGATCATGTTGCGGCAGCAGGCGAATCGCTGGACCTACACCCGCGACGTCGGGTTCGTCGACCGCAACGGCGGGCGCCTCGTGACGACGCCCAACGGCATCCTCATGGGCCTGGGCGGCAACTGGATACAACGGCAGTTCTGCCGGCGGGCCGGCACCACGTGGGGCGACATCTTCATGGTCAACATGGGCGCCGTCACCGACCCCGCCGGGTGGCTTCGCCGCATCATCGAGTCCGGGCACGCCTGGTACCTGCACGCCGGCGGCAGGCCGGTGGAGAGCCGGCTCGACCTGGACCGGGTGTTGCACCACGAGGAGCGGCACTGCCGGCAGTGGGCGGCGAAGGGCTACGTGGGCATGCTGGCCGACTACGGCCGGGAGCTGGTCCGCGAATACGCCTTCGGCGCGATCAACCGGCTCGAGGAGGAGGCCGGCCTGACCGACGGCGGCTATAGGGCGTCGATTCCGTGGTAGAGCACCATCGCACCGATCAGGACGAGGACCGCCGCGAGCAGGGCGGCGTTGTTGCGGTCCATCCAGTCTTTGAGCTTGGCGAGCGTGTCGTCGAGACGGCTGCCGGCCGCAGCGTAGGCCAGTATCGGGATCGCGACGCTTGACGCCGCGATGGCGACGAAGAACGCGGCGGCCACCCAGTCACCGGCGAGGCCGAGCCCGGCGGTGCCGATGCCCAGCCCGGCCGGGATGCAGATGAGCAGCACGTCGGGCCGCACCACGGCCAGCACCGCCCCCATGATCCCGGCCCGGGTCGGGGTGATGGTCGCGAACGAGCGCATCCAGGCCGGCGATTCGGCGTGGCCGCGCCGGTTCAGCCATTTGTAGACGCCGTACACGATCAGCGCCGAGCCCAGCACCACGCGCAGCCACGAAGACCACCGCGGCGGCGACTTGTCCAGCCCGCCGAGCAGGCCGGAGGCCGCGACGGAAAGCGCCGTCAGTGCGGCGAGGGTCAGCACCCAGCCGCTCAGAAACGCCAGGCCGGTCGGCCGCGGCCGCGGCGCCTGCAGCACCAGCACCGCCGGGATGACGGTGAGCGGCGACAGCGAGATGACCAGCCCAAGCGGAACGAGCCCCGTGAGCACGGTGCCCCAGCTACCTGCCATGCGCAGCAATCTACAGGGCGCGAATCCCGTTGTAGAGCACCATCAAACCGATCAGGACGAGGATGACGGCGAGCAGGGTGGCGTGGTTTTCCTCCATCCACACTTTGAGGCGTTCCAGCGCATCGTCGAGCCGATCACCGGCGCCGACATACGCCAGGATGGGGATGGCGACCGTGGACGCGGCGATGACGAGAAACAATGCCCCGGCGACCAGCTGGCCGGCCGCGCGAAAGCTGCTGCTGCCGATGGCCAGGCCGGCCGCCGCGCACATGATCAGCACCTCGGGTCGCAGCACCACCAGCACCGCCCCGGTCAGTCCGGCGCGTGGCGGGCTGAGTGTGGAGAACGACCGCATCCAGCGTGGCATGCTGCCGTGACGATGCCGGGTCAGCCACTGGTAGGCGCCCAACGCGATCAGTGCTGACCCCAACGCCACCCGCACCCAGGACGCCCACGTCGGTGGCGCCCGGTGCAGGCCGCCGAGCAGCGCCGAGCCGCTGACGAACACCGCGGTGAGGGCGGCCAGCCCCAGGACCCATCCGGCGAGGAAGGCGAGACTGGCCGGGCGCGGCCGGGGGGCGTGCAAGACCAGTACCGCCGGAACGACCGTGATCGGCGAGAGCGCGATGACGGCCGCCAGCGCGATGAGCTTGGTCAGTACCGAACCCCAACTTGCTTCCACGGGCAGCCATCATCGCATTGGCCCGACGTGGCCGCAGGGGTCCGACGTAAGCGCCGCCCTCAGAACGGCTTTCGACGCAACGTCCAGGCGGGCACCCAGTGCGTCACGGTCTTGCGCTGGGAGCCGTAGGCGACCGGGTAGGTCACCAGCCCCCACCAGTCGCCCTGCTCGCAGAGGCCCCAGCAGCTGAGCAGGCCCTCGACGACCTTGTGCAGTTGCAGCCCGTTGGGCTGATACCGCCCGGAGCGGTGTGGCTCACGCGGGAAGAGCACCGTCAGGTCCACCAGGACCGTGACCGGCGGACGCACCACCCGGAACGGGCTGCGGACCGGTTGCCCGTTGTACCCGATGGACGCAAACTGCCCCATCGATCGATCATACGTTCGAATGATGGCGGTTTGCCGGATTCCCCGTTTTCGATCGCCCGCCCGGGCCGGTCGATATAGTCGGCTCAGCTAACAAGGGGAGGTCCAAATGAAGATGGCTTGCGCCGCTGGCCTATTGGCGTTTGCCGGGCTGCTCACCACCGGGGTGGGCGTGGCCAGTGCCGACGAAGTAGAGGTCGAGGGCAACTACTCGAGCCAGTCTGGCTGCGAGGCGGACGCCCCGCACGTGGAGATCACGCACAACGACCACCTGTACACCCATTGGGACTGCCGCCTGGGCTCCGACGGGTTCTGGCACGTCTGGCTGCTCAACTGACCCGAAGGTAGCCGACCGGCGACGGGCCCGGGGATCTGCTTCTGGCACCATAGCGACGTGCGGAACCCGCTTCGCCGCCCGTCGGCCGGGCTGGACCCGCTGCTGGTCGGGGTGCTCGCCGTCGCGGTGAGCATGGGCGGCGCGGGCCGCCCGTCTTTCTGGTATGACGAGGCCGCCACGATCTCGGCCGCATACAGTCGTTCCCTCGCCCAGTTGTGGCGGATGCTGGGCAATGTCGACGCCGTGCACGGCCTGTACTACCTGCTCATGCACGCCTGGTTTCAGGTTTTCCCGCCCACCGAGTTCTGGTCGCGCGCGCCGAGTGGGCTGGCCGTCGGGGGCGCCGCCGCGGGAATCGTGGTGCTGGGCAAGCAGTTTTCGTCGCGCACCGTCGCGGTGGCCTCGGGTGCCTTCTGCGCCGTCTTGCCGCGAACGACGTGGGCGGGCATCGAGGCCCGCCCCTACGCGCTGTCGATGATGGCCGCGGTGTGGCTGACGGTGTTGCTCGTGCGCGCCGCGCGCCGCGACTCCGGTTGGCTGTGGGCGGCCTACGGCCTCGCCCTGGTCTCGTCGATTGCGCTCGATGTCTACCTCGCACTGTTGGTCGGGGCGCACTTCACGCTCGTTGTGGTGTCCCGTTGTGGGCGAAGGGTTTTGCTGCGGTTCGCGATCGCGGCGACCGCCGGGATCTGCGCCATGGCCCCGTTCCTGGTGACGGTCGCCGGGCAGGCGCATCAAATCAGCTGGATCGCACCGATCGGTCGCCGGACGCTCGAAGACGTCGTGGTGCAACAGTATTTCGAGCGCAGCCCCCCGTTCGCCGTGCTGTCGGCGCTGGTGATCGCGGGGGCTATTGCGTTGTGGCTCAGCAAGTCCGCGCGGCCGGCGCGCGGCGATGGGCAGCTGCTGGCCCTCGCGGTCGCATGGCTTGCCCTACCGACCGCGGCCATCCTGATCTACTCGGCGCTGGTGCACTCGATCTACACGCCGCGCTACCTGACGTTCACCGCGCCGGGAATGGCGCTGATCCTCGGCGTCTGCGCCGCCGCGGTGACCACCCGGCCGTGGCTGACGGCGGCCGTCGTCACCCTTTTCGCCGTCGCCGCCGCCCCGAATTACCTGTTGGCGCAGCGAAACCCGTACGCCAAGTACGGAATGGACTACAGCCAGGTGGCGGATCTGATCGCGGGCCGGGCGGCGCCGGGCGATTGCCTGCTGGTGAACGACACCGTGACGTTCATGCCCGCCCCGATGCGCCCCCTGATGGCGGCGCGCCCCGATGCCTATCGCAAGCTGATCGACCTGACGCTGTGGCAGCGGGCGACCGACCGCAACGACGTCTTCGACACCAACCTGATCCCCGAGGTCGTCGCCGCGCCACTCAGCCATTGCCGCGTGGTCTGGATCATCACGCAGGCCGACGAATCGATGCCCGCCCACGATCAAGGTCCGGCGCTGCCGCCCGGTCCGCGCTACGGGGCGACCCCCGCCTTCGCGGTGCCGCACGATCTGGGCTTCCGGCTCGTCGAGCGCTGGCAGTTCAACCTGGTGCAGGTGTTCAAAGCGACGCGGTGATCACCAGATGCGGATGTAGTCCACCAGCATGGACGCGGGGAAGGTACCCGCCGCCGGATCGCCGGCGCCGACCCCGCCGACGGCGAGGGTGAACATGGGCGTCATCCAATAGCCGGGGATGTTGAACGGCCACCGGAAGTCGTCGGGCGCGCCGCCGTGGACGTGGATGGGCTTGTTGGGGACCTTGAAGTACTCGGCGCCGTCCCGCGAGAACTCGAAACCCTCTTCGCCCCAATGCATCCGCCAGGTGTGCCAGCCGCCGTCGACCAGGCCGGGAATGGACTTCCCCTCCCAGGTCTTGCCGTTGGACGCCGCGTGGACGGTGGTGCCCGGGGCCCACTGCCCGTTGCCGTACCACTCGAAGATGTCCACCTCGCCGTCGGGCAGCGGGTCCTCGTTGACACCCCAGAACGAGGGCCACAGGCCGGGATACAGGCAGTCGAGCTTGATCCGCGCTTCCCAGGTCTGATTGATCATGCTCCGGAAGTTGCCGCGCAGCTTGCCGCTGTAATAGGTGTTGTTCAGCAGATCGTGGGTGGCGCACAGGACCAGGTTGGAGTGCCCGTCCTGGAACACGTTTTGGCGGTCGTCGCGGTAGATGCCCTCGACCGGCGGGAAGACGTCGTCCTGCCAGGTCTGGATCGTCCACTTGCCGGGATCGGGAGGCGAGCCCGCCGGCCCGTCGAACTCGTCGGCGAAGATGTACGGCCCGCCGGGACCGGCCGACGGCGGCGCCTGGGGCGCCGACGGGGTGGCCCAGGCACCGGGCAAGCGCATCGCAGCCCCCAGCATGCCGAGCCCCGACATCAACATCATGCTGCGACGATCCATCTACAACCCACCAATCGTGAAAGCCGTGTTCCGACCTAGCGCGATACCCCGAAGCAACCTTTGCAAACGGTGTTATGAAACCACGCGCCGGGGTGCCACGCAGCGCACACCCGGCTCGTGGCGCGCAGTTTCTCCCGTGCCAACCACGCGCGATGCTCAGCGGGAAGCCGGTTCGCTGAGCTTGACCAGCGTCTTGCCGATGTTGACCCCGGTGAACAGGCCGTTGAGGGCGTCGACGCACGATTCGATGCCGTCGAAGATGGTTTCCCGGTGCTTGAGCCGGCCCTCGGCCTCCCACTGCCGAAGCGCGGCGAACGCCTCGTCGAAGCGGCCCCACTGGTCGAGGGCGTTGAATCCCTGCATCAAGGCGGTCTTGGACAGCAGGTTCACGTAGTTGGCCGGCCCGGGGTGCTCGCCGGTGAGGTAGCTGGAGATGACGCCGCACAGCACGACGCGGGCGCGCGGGGCCAAGCGGCCCAGCACCGCGTCGAGGATCGGCCCGCCAACATTGTCGAAGTAGACGTCGACGCGCCGTGGGCAGTGTTGCTTGAGTGCCGCCGCGAGGTCGTCGTTCTTGTAGTCGATGCACGCGTCGAACCCGAAGTCCTCCACCACCGCCCGGCACTTCTCCGGCCCGCCGGCGATGCCCACCACCCGGGCGCCGGCGATCTTGGCGATCTGGCCCGCCACCGATCCCGTGGCGCCCGCGGCCGCCGAGATCACCACCGTTTCCCCTTCCTTGGGCCGGCCGATGTCGGTCATTCCGAAATAGGCGGTGGCGCCGGTGGGCCCATAGACCGACATGATCGCCAGCTGGTCGTCCTCGCCCGGGATGGGCGTGCTGAACAGGTCGTCGCGGATGATCGCGTACTCGGAGAAGCCGGTCAGCGTGGTGACGACGTCGCCGACCGCGTAGGCATCGCAGCGCGACGCGACCACCTCGCCGATCCCGGCCGCGCGGATCACCTCGCCCAGCTGCACCGGCGGAAGGTAGCTCGGCTGGTCGTCCAGCCACGTGCGGGCGGCTGCGTCGATTCCCACATAGGTGGTGCGCAGCAGCGCCTCCCCCTCCGCCGGTTCGGGTGCCGGGGTGGTGACCAGCTCCGTGTCACCGGGCTGAACAAGCCCCGTGGGGCGGCGACGCAACAACACCTGACGATTCGGCAACTCGGGCACGAAGCAGAAACTACCGAACCGCCCGAAACCAGCCGCGGGAATGGCATATTCAACCGATGGCAGCAAACGACGACCCGGAGGAGCGGATCCGGGAACTCGAGCGCCCGCTCGCCGAGGCGGCGCGGGCATCCGAAGCGGGTAGCGCGCAGCCCGCCGGCCCGGCTTATTCGCCCGGACCGGCTGGCCCTCCGCCGCCACCGCCCGCGTGGAGCTATGGCGGCCCGTTCCCGGGCCCGCCGCCGCAACGTCCCTCGGGCAATCGCATGTGGTGGATTTTGGGCACGGTCATCGTCGTCGGCATGCTGGCTCTCGCCGGCGGCATCGCCGCCTTCGCGGCACACCAGCTGTCCGGTGTGCGCTCGATCATCAGCTCGCCGCCGACCATCACCAGCATCTCCCCGGGCGGCACCTCACCGTCGGCCACTCGGACCAAAACGCCCAGGCCGTCGACGTCACCGGCGCCGGCGCCGGGCGACGAGATCAGTGTCTCCGGGGTCGGCGAGAACCGGACCATCGCCTGCAACGACAACATCGTCGTCGTCCGCGGGGTATCGAACACCGTGGTGATCACCGGCCACTGTGCGAGCCTCACCGTGTCGGGCATGCAGAACCAGGTCACCGTCGACGCCGTCGACAGCATTCAAGCGTCCGGCATCAACAACAAGGTCACCTACCACTCGGGTGCGCCGAAGGTCAGCAACGCCGGTAGCGCGAACGTCGTCCAGCAGGGCTGAGCCTCAGGAAGGCTCGCCGGATTCCTCGTCGGGGGAATCGTCGTCGAGGACGCTGACCGCGATGCCGTAGGGCAGGAACCGCACCTTGCGCTTGGGGTCGACGTTGTTCTTGTTGGCCCGCAGCGCGTCGAGCTCCGTGGCATAAACCTGTTCGACGTGCGCGCCGCCGTTCGCGTCCACCGTGTAGATGGCCCAGACACCGTCTCCGGCCTCGCCGGTGGTCTCGGGCTCCTGGCGGGGGCGCCGCGACAGGTCGTCGAAGAGCGACGACCACCCGGTCCGGGCTCCCGGCGCCGCGACAAACTTGCTGACCCGCTCGAACATGTCGCGCAGCCCCTCGCTGCCCTCTCGGATCACTCGATCGAACTCGTCGGGATCAAACCCGAACGCACCGTATTCGCCCACGCGACCTCCTCGCCGCTCATGCCGTCACCGCCCAGTGTGCGCGCACTCGCGGTCGTGCGCCATGCCCTTACGGCGGCGGGGGCGGCGCCGGCGGGGTGATGGGAATCGGCACCGTGACGAACGGGAAATGCAGGTACATCGTGACCGGCGGCTGCGCGGGCGCGGGCGGCGGCGGGGCGGGGGC
>NZ_LZJF01000115.1 GCF_001666835.1 Mycobacterium sp. E3251
CTGCTGGCCGCCTTCAACGAACGCGGACAAGCCATCGATGCGTTGCTGCACAACATTTCCGCCTTCTCGGCCGACGTACAGGGGTTCATCAACGACAATCCGAGCCTGAACGCCGTGCTGGAGCAGTTGCATGCCATCAGTGACCTGCTCGTGGCACGCAAAGCCGACCTCGCCCAAAGTCTCACTTCTGTGGGTCAATTCGCCGCATCTCTCGGGGAATCCGTGGCGTCGGGACCGTACTTCAAGATCGTCATAGCCAACCTGCTGCCGTATTGGATTCTGCAGCCGTTCGTCGACGCCGCCTTCAAGAAGCGCGGCATCGACCCGGAGAACTTCTGGCGCAGCGCCGGGCTGCCCGAGTTCCGCTGGCCCGACCCCAACGGCACCCGGTTCCCCAACGGCGCACCACCGCCCGCGCCGCCGGTGCTCGAAGGCACACCCGATCACCCGGGACCGGCCGTCCCACCCGGAACGGCGTGTTCCTACACCCCACCACCCGACGCGCTGCCGCGGCCATGGAACCCGTTGCCGTGCACCGGTGTTGACGTCGGCCGAGAAGGCGGAAATGTTGTGCAGCAACGCATCGATGGCTTGTCCGCGTTCGTTGAAGGCGGCCAGCAGTGTGTTCGCGTTGACCAGCAACCGGTTGATCTGCTCGCTTCGGTCACCGAGCACGCTGGCTACCTGGTGGGCCTGAGCGAGCAGGTGCTTGATCTGTTCGTCGCGTTTACCGATGCTGTCGGAGAATTTGGTCAAACTGTTAAGCGTGGCGGTCAGGCGTGGGGAAGTCTGATTGATGGTCTGCGACAGGACATTCAGCGACCGCTTGATGGTGTCGAGGTCCCAGCCCGTGGCGGCCTTGGTGATGTCGAAGTTCGCGTCGTAGATCTCATAGGGGATGGTGCTTTGGCGCAGCGGTAACACGGCCCCTGGTCGCAACGTCTGGGTTCCCCGCGACTCGATTTCGAGCACCTTCCTGCCCAGGATGTTGTCGGTCTTGATGGCGAGTCGGCTCTCGGTGCCAATCCTTTTGCCGCCGACGGAAAACTTGATCAGGACATGGTTGCCGTCGATCTCGAGCGCCTGCACCTTGCCGACGTTCACGCCGGAGATGCGCACCTTGTCGTTCTTTTTGAGTTGACCGGTGTTGGCGAACTGTCCGTAGTAGCTCGGACTGGCGAACAGCATCGGGACGCTGGTGAAGGTTTGGGCGACGGCGACCACGAGCACCAGCACGGTGATGCCCATCAGCCCGACCCGGCCGCGGTTGAATTCCGTCAGTATTCTCATTGCGGCGTGCACCTACCGGTCGGTTGCTGCCAGATCCGAACCGTGCGTACCGGACCGCCGGGCTGCAGGCCGTTCCACTTGATGGTGAGGTCGCAGACGTAGTAATTGCCCCAGTCCCCATACAGGCCGGTGCTGCGGCCGATCAGATTGAGCGCGGTCGGCATCGTTTGGATCAGGTCTCCCAGCTGATCGCGCTGGTCGACCAGTGGCTGCTGAAGGGCCTGTAGGTAGTTGATCTCCTTGTGCAGCAGAGCGCGGTTGTCCGCGAGCAGGTCGGCCACCGTGCCGGCGGCGTTGCTGATATACGCGGTGGCGGCGGCCAGCGGGTCGGCGTGGTTCTTCAGGCCGGTGATCAATCGCTCGAAGTTGTCGACGGTGTGGTCGAATTCCTTGCGGTGCCGAACGGTGGTGTCCAGCACGAGATTCAGGTTGTTGATCACCTCACCGATGGCCTGATCGCGTTCGGCGATGTGCGCGGTCAGCCGCGCGGTCTGATCGAGGATGTCGTTGATCGTGCCGCCCTGGCCCTGGAACACGGTGATGATGGCCGACGCGATTGTGTTGGCTTTCTCCGGATTCAGCGCCCGAAACAGCGGCCTGAAACCACCGATCAGGGCGTCGAGATCTAGCGCCGGTGAAGTTCGAGACAGCGGAATGAAGCCGCCCGCCGGCAGGACCCGATCAGTGCCATCACCCTCGCCGCGCTTGAGCTCCAGGTAGCGATTACCGACCAGGTCGAGGTAGCGGATCTGCGCGGTCGTCGACTGGTAGAGCCGGATCGACCGGTCCACGTCGAAGTCCACCTGTACTCGCATGCTGTCGTCGAGCAGCCGCACTTTTCTGACCTTGCCGATCTCCACGCCCGCGGCACGGACGAACTGGCCGTCGCGCAGGCCGCTGACGCTACTGAACTCGGCGGTATAGCTGTCGGTGCTGTTGAAACGCATTTGACCGAACACCACCACGACCGCCAGCGTGATCAGCAGCAGCACCAGCGAGACGATGCCGAGCTTGATAGCGGTGCCGGTGACTTTCATGGGTTGATCGTGTTGTCTCCGACTTGACGGCCCCACACGTATTCGATTGCGTACGGCGAGCCGGTGTCTAAGTGGTTGTAGGGGGCGAGGCTGGCGCCGGTGTCCACCACGAGTTCCGGCGCGGGCCACAGATCGCGTGTGATGGGCTGCCAGCATCCCGGCGCACCTCCGGGCCCGCCGCGGGCGTTCACCCGGGGCAGATTGTCCGGATACACATAGGGATTCGGTGCCCCGCCGACTAGTCCGGCCAGTCCGAGGAGCCCCATGGTGGCCGCGGTGCCGGTCAAACCTGGGAGAGTCAGTAGGCCTCCCAAGCCTGATGTCAGCTCGGTCATGGTTTTCATCGCGTAGCCGTTGCCGCCGCCCGTCGCCGCGTAGGCCCTGGGTTCTTCGTCGTAGTAGTTGCGGATGGTGCAGAAGATTTCGGGGCTGTAGGTGTCGAGCAGTTGGGCGGTGGGCACCAGATCGGCCATCCCCCGCTGCAGGTAGGGCCCTCCTCGCCGGAAAACGTCCACACCGGCGTTGCCCAAGCCGCCGGCTGCCAACAGCGCGGCATCCAGGTCCGCTTCCTGCCGGTGCAGCGTGCGCGCTGTGATGACCGCGTTGTTGAGAGAGTCGAGCAGATCCGGTGCGGCGTTGGCGAAGATGTCGCCCAGGGCCGCCAGCCCTTGAATGTCGTGCCGGGTCCGCGGCATTTGCGGATTGATGTCGTCGAGGATGGCATTGCCGTTGACGATCGATTGCCCAAGCTGGTCGCCCAAGCCGGTCAATGCCTCAGCCGCCGCGGCCAGCGTCAGGTTCACCTTGACCGGATCCACCTTCTCCGCGATCGAGGTGAGCGTCTCGAACAACGTGTTGAGCTCCGTTACCACCGACCCGGCATAAATCACTTGCTTTGGGCTGATGTTCTGCGGCACAGGGTTCTTCGGCGAGGTCAACGACACGTACTTGTTGCCGAACACCGTGGTCGCTTCGATCTTTGCGTCCACATTGGCTGGGATCAGCTCGAGGTACTTCGGGTTTACGTCCAAGACGAACTTGGCCGCCGGTATGCCGTTACGCTGGATTACCGAAATACTGGCCACCCGGCCGATTTCCACGCCGTTGTAGGTGACCTTCGACCCCGGATCCATCACCAAACCGGCGCGGGGCGCCACCAGCGTCAAGGGCGTCTTCGGCGTGAACTGGCCCCGAAACTGCAACCACACGAACGTAAGCACCATCGCAGCGACAGCCGAGAACACCAGAGCCGTTGTCTTGTACGGGGGGATACGTGACGGGTTCTCCTGCACCGGGGTCGTCATGGCGGCTACCCGGTGAGGTTGAAGTTCGGGTTTTTGCCGTAGACCGCCGTCGCGGTCAGGACGACGATGATCACGATTGTCACCACCGACAGCCGCATGGATCGGCCGACCGCTTCACCGACACCGACCGGTCCGCCGGTGGCGGTGTAGCCGTAGTAGCAGT
>NZ_LZJF01000116.1 GCF_001666835.1 Mycobacterium sp. E3251
CGCCGACCACGGCCCGCCGTTCGTGTACAGCGTGGTGGTACGTGGCCCGACCGTTTCGACGCTCGTCAACGAATCCAAGATCGCGGACATGATGGTCGTGGGCTACCGGGGCGAAGGCGCGTTCAGCCGGGTCCCGTTCGGCTCGGCCAGCACCGGCCTGGTGAACTATGCGCACTGCCCGGTCGCGGTCGTCCACGATGAGGCGCCGCCACGCCCGCAGGCACCGGTGCTGGTGGGAATCGACGGCTCGGCCGCATCAAAACAGGCGGCGGAGATCGCCTTTCATGAGGCTTCTCGCCGGGGCGTGGAGTTGGTGGCACTGCACGCGTGGTCGGACGTCAGCGTGTCGGAAGTGCCGGGTCTGGATCTCGAGCTGATGGAAGTGCAGGCGCAACAGGCGCTCACCGAGTGGCTCGCCGGACTTCAGGAGCGCTATCCCAACGTCAGCGTGCGACGCGTGGTGGTGTGCGATCAGCCGGCTCGTCAACTGATCGAGCACTCGGAGTTCGCACAACTCGTGGTCGTCGGCAGTCACGGTCGCGGCGGATTCGCCGGCATGCTGCTGGGCTCGGTGAGCGCGGCCGTCGCGCATGCGGCGCAATCGGTGGTGATCGTCTCTCGCGAGTCATAGGCGCAGACGTGCACGAAAACGGCCCCCGGATGATCTCCGGGGGCCGTTTCACTTGGTAGCGGGGACAGGATTCGAACCTGCGACCTCTGGGTTATGAGCCCAGCGAGCTACCGAGCTGCTCCACCCCGCGTTGGTAAATGACAGGTTACCGAACTCGCGTCGCGCCAGCCAAATCGCGGCCTGACCAGCTCGTTTTTCAGCGCCGAACGCGCGTCAGTTCGCCGAGTCGCGCCGACTCCAGCGCGGGCTTTCAGTCACACGTCAGGTTAGCCGCGGACAGCTGAAATGAATCTCTCGAGTTCGCATGCGATGTCGGGACCTGAGGGTTCGATGATGATCTCGGTGGCACCTGCTTGTGACCATTTCCGGTCGCCGTGACGTAGCGAATCGCCGGGCTGGCTCTAGATTGCGCGTGCCTCGACGATGCTGAAGTCCGTTCCGGTGGCGATCACTCGAGTCATTTCGAATCCGGCTTGGTCAAGCAGTCGGCGGTACTCGGCTGCGGTTCTTTCTTGCCCGTCATTGACCAGCAACATCTCGATATCGGTGACCTTGCCGATGACGTCACCGTGGTGCTCCGGGATTATGGCCTCGACGAGCAGCAACGATGCGTCGGTGGCCGCCGCCCTTCTCACGTTGTGCAGGACGCGTAAGGCGGCCTCGTCGGGCCAGTCGTGGATTATCTGCTTGAGCACGTACACATCGCCCCCGGCGGGGACCTCGTCGAAGAACGAGCCTTCGACGAGCCGAACCCGATGCGTCACATCGAACTTCCGCAACAGGGATGGCGCGTCCGCTACCACGTCCGGGAGGTCGAACAGGACGCCCTGCGCATTCGGTGCCGATTTCAGGATGGCAGCGAGCAGACGGCCGTGGCCGCCCGCGATATCGACGATTGTGCGGTATGGCGTGAAGTCGTACGCCTCGACGAGCGGTCCGTCTATATACGCCGACAATCCCGTCATCGCTTCGTTGAAAATCGCGCTGAATTCGGGCTCGTCGCGCAGATAGGCGAAGAAGTCTTGACCGCGTAGCGTGTTGACCGGCGATGTCCCGGTCCTGATGGCCCGCGTCAGCAGGCTCCAGTGTTCACGGTGCTGCGGTGCACCCACGAATCGGGCCAGGGCCGCCACAGATACCGGGGCGTCCGAGCGCAGCGTGTCTGCTCGGGGAGTCAGCTCATAGCGACCGTCGTCGCGTTGAGCGAATATCCCCTTGCCGATCAGTGCCCGCAGAGCCCGGCGCAAGGCGTCCGGATGGGCTCCCACTCTGTTGGCGAGTTCATCGAGTTGCAATGGCCCGTCGGCGAGCGCATCCGCCACTCCCAGGTCGGCCACCGCGGTGATCGTCTGCGATACCCACGCCCCGAGCAGTAACTCCTGCATCGCCCGTGCCGGGGAAGACGTAGGTTGGTCGAAGGACGGTGCCTCAGAAATTCTCATGCGATCTCCTCAGTTCGGTTGCCGCGAAAGACGAAAACGTCGGGACTCAGTGGATGCTGCCCAGCTGCAGTTTGGCCTCGAAGGGCTGCCCATCACGCTTGGGCCACAGTGGTTGCGGGACTTCGGCGCCGAAAGGTGCGTCCCAGTGGTTGCGTGAAGAAACCTCATGCACCGGATAACGGTTGGTCGCAACTCCCCATCGGCCAAGCGGATAGCCGAGGGCCACCATGGCCGACATCGTCCACCCCTGGTCGGCCGGCACGCCCAATATGTCGTTGACCTCGTCCGGGAAGTAGCGCAGCAGCGTTGTCATGGCGCCGCCGACGCCTTCGGCGCGGGCGGCGAGCAACGCGCTCCAGATGGCCGGGAAGATGTTTGCGCCGCCATGGTCGTCGATTGCGAAAACGAAGAGCAGCAAAGGGACTTCGTCGAAGTGATCGGCCAGGTAGTCCCCGGATCGGATGACCTGCCGCAGAGTGTCGGCGTAGACGGCGCGATCCCGGCCCGGCGCCTGCACAGCCATTCTCCCGGCCCTGAACTCTTCGTGCTCGATCTCGTTGGCACGCCGATACAACTTGCCCAACGCATGTTTGAGCGCCGGCTCATCGACAACGAGGAAATGCCAGCGCTGCGTGTTGCCGCCGCTGGGCGCGCGGATCGCCGCATCAAGGATGCGTACCTGAGTATCCAGGGGAACCGGATCCGGCCGCATCCGCCGCATTGTTCTGGTGGTGTAGAGCGCTTCATAGATATCCATTGACCGCCTCCTCTCTGAAGAGCTCCCGCCGACGCGCTATTTCCCCGACGGCGAAAACGATGTTTCGAGGATGATCCTGACCCTCCGCGCCGAAACGACCGAACGGCTGTTCCGATGACCGGAACGGCTCAGCGCAGCGCGATATACCGCTGTACGACAGCAACTCTGAAAGATCACGCGCAGCGTTTCGGCAGCGGGCCATGGCGTCTATCGGGTCCGCATTCGGATCGAGGATTAGCTATCATCGTCCAGTGGGATCGGAAAGTTTTGATGATTTCTCGGCCGATGGATTATTCAGATCGGTCGAACCGGGATCTGTGCCCACCAGTGCGGTGCACAGCGCCTTTGCGCTACTCCGAGCGCTCGGCCGGATTCAACAGCACCCGGTCGGGGTTACACGACTCGCCTCGGAGACGGGTATCCCCAAAACCACGGTGCACAGGCTACTTCAGCAGCTCGAACAAGAGAACGTCGTGCAGCGTGAGAACCGAAGGTGGACCTTCGCCGCGGGCCTGCATGAATTGGACCGCCGGCGCCACGACCTGGCCGCCGTGGCACAACCCCGGATGCGATTCATGTCGCTGGCCACTAAGGCGTCAATATTTCTGTACGACGCACCGGGGAACCGATTGAGAGCCATGTGCCGCGCGTATGGGTCGGGCGTTTCCGGCGTCTTGAGCCCCTCACAGCAGTCCTTGGGCGCCGAGAGCCCGGAATCCGCTGCCTCTCAAGCGCTTTACCGCGGGCACATGGCATCCGAGTACGGGACGGTACACCCAGAGTGCTCGTGCATTGCCACTCCGTTTGCGCTTCCCTCGGGAGAGCCCGGGATCGTCGCTTTGGCTCTTCCCATGCGAAAAGACCTCGAATCATTCAGGCGGCCGCTGGACCGCGTCGCCAAACTCATCCAGTCCGACATGCATCGCATGGTGTCCTGAGACAGCCGGCTCCCGCGGCGCCCCGGCGTCACAGGTGGTGCCTTTCTCGGATGCATTCCGCGGCCCGTTCACCGATAACGACGCAGGGGGCCATCGTGTTGCCAGACGTGACGCGCGGCATGACGGAAGCGTCTGCCACTCGCAGACTTTCCAAGCCGTGCACCCGAAGATCACTGTCCACCACCGAAAGTGGGTCTTCGCCTAATTTGGCTGTCCCAGAGGTGTGCCAGTAAGGAACCACCCCATCTCTGACGAAACTTCTAAGATCGTCACCTTTGAGGTTCCCTGGCAAGACTTCATTTTTGATAAATGGCCGAAGCGCGGACGAATTCCCTAGGTCCCGCAGGAACTCCACGCACGAGACCGCGAGCTCGAAATCATCGGGGTGCGACAGTGAGTTGAGGTGCACGCGGACTGGGTCTTCGGGCCCGGGGCCGCTCAAGCGGATGAATCCACGACTGCTGGGGTGGGTGAGCGAGCCGCACAGTGTCCAGCATGACGCCGGCAGTTCACCGAAGCGGGCGATATTCTCCGGGCTCGCCAACGGCACCGCCGCCTGACAGCAGAATAGATCCGGGGCGTCCAAATCGGGATCGCTCGTCCAGAACAGCTGTGCTTCGCCCTGGTTTGTCGATTCGAACGGTTGCGCAAACTCGTAATTGACCGGTAAGCATGCATGGTCCTGGAGGTTCTTGCCGACGCCGGGCAGGTGTTGGCGAACCTCGATGCCGAACTCGCGCATCTCAGCAGCATCCCCGATACCAGACTGCATCAACACCTTCGGCGTATTGATCGCTCCCAGCGAAAGCACAACTTCTCCGCGTGCCGCGACATGCTGCAGTTTTCCATCGCGGCGTACCTCGACACCGGTGACTCGGTTCCCTTCGATGGAAAGCCGGGTGACCGAGGTTTCGGTAAGGACGGTCAGATTCGGGTTACTCAAGATGGGATAGACATAGGAGCGGAAGATCGACTGGCGCCGGCCGTCAACAATGATGACATCGCATAGGGCCGCGCCGCGGTCGTATTCCATCATCCTGCCGTTGGGATGCGCGAAGGTGGGCAGACCCATTGCCCTGGCGGCCTCGAGCGTCGTCGGGCCGAGACCATCGGGGCTCGTGGCCGGTTGCACTCCGACAGGTCCCCCACTACCCCGATATCGGGGATCGGGGGCGCCCAACCAATCTTCGATACGCCGATAAATATCGACGACCGCGCTATAGCTCCAAGCAGGGTCCTTGGCCTCGGCGGCGAAGAAATCCCAGTCCGCCCGATGGCCGCGCGACCACGCCATCACGTTGATGCTCGATCCTCCACCGAGAACCTTGCCCATAGACATCGGCAGCGCGCGATTGTTGATGTGGGGATTGGGCTCGCTTCGATGTCCCCAGTCGCGTTCGGATCCCAAATTTGTCGGCCACAGGGCAGGCACCATCACGGAAGGAGTCGCGTCGTGAGTGCCGGCTTCGAGGAGAAGCACTGACATGTCCGGGTTTTCGGCGATCCTCCTGGCGACCACCGAGCCCGATGATCCAGACCCGCACACGATGAAGTCGTATTCGGGTGCCAGCGTCGAATGTGCCAGCCGCCGCACGTCTCCGTGCGCCACCGCTTCGGGATCATCAAATGCCCGGTGCCGCAATGATTTCGTCATTAATGACCACCTTTCGGAGAATTTGATTTCTGGGATGCCCGATCCACTGCAAACCGTTGTGGTTAGCCGATTCCAAGACGAGGTCGTTCAGGCCAACGACATAGCTATGAATACGCAAAAGGTCGCCGTGGATCCAATAGGTGTTCCGAAGGACGGAACAAGTGTCGAACGCCAACGGAAACGCATCACACCCGCGCTTCACACCGCGCAACGCGTTAGCGAACTCTCCGGCCAAGCTGGACATCTGTGCCGGGCAAGCCCTCGCGGCCCGCTATTCGGGCCGGCCGCTGTTGAGGATGACGTCGACGATGCTGCAGCGCGCGAGGTCGGATCTAAGGGGTTCGTGGCGTCGTTGAAAGCGCGGAGGATGTCAGCATCCTAGTGGTCTGTAACACTGGTAGATGGGCAAGGCATGTGTCCTTCCGACGCACCTGTCGAGGGAGTAACTTTGTCCTGCAAGCGGATTGGCCCCACAAACAACGTATTCAGTTCCATGCCACCGTCGATGGAAATGTCCTGCGCGGTGATGTACCCGGCGCGATCACTGACGAGGAAGGCGACCAGATCGGCGACCTCCTCGGGGCGCCCGAACCGGCCGCTCGGCAGTGCCGCACAGATACGTTCTTGGTCCGCCGCGGGGAGGGTCATCGCTTTGGGCGTGGCGATGACGCCCGGCAGAACTGAATTGGCGGTGATTCCAAGGGAACAGTTCTCCATCGCGATGGTGCGAATTATGCCGTGCAGTCCAGCTTTCGATGCGGCGTAGGCGACTTTGCCTAACGCCCCATTGCGTCCCGCGACGCTCGAAATCGCGACAATGCGACCAAAACCACGTTCTCGCATGCCCGAGAGACATGCTTGAATGACCCGAAAAGCGCCCGTCAGGTTTACGTCGATGTCTCGCGACCACTTTTCGGCCGACATCGAATGCGCGGGAGCGTAGGTGTCGACGACGCCCGCGACCGCCACGCAGATGTCGACGTCGCTGCCGAGCCAATCGGGTATCGGGTCAGCGGTCAGATCCAGCACGGCATCTGCTGGGCCGACGATGTCCGTCGTTCGTACCTCGATGCCGTCGGTTCGCAGCCGCTGGCAGATCGCCGACCCAATTCCCCCGTTTGCGCCTGTAACAACCGCGCGTCGATCGGTCATACCGCCTCCTACTGGCCAGTGCGATCAGCTACCCGACAGAGCTACCGTGGACGGCCACGATGAATCTGTCGAGTTCGCGTGGAATGTCGGGACCCGAGGGCTCGATGACGATCTCGGTGGCGCCGGCTTGGGCCATTGCGGCCACGGCCTTTCCGACAGTCTCGGCGGTTCCGCTCAGGGTGACCGAGGGGACCGAGGCGTAACCTCCGGCACGCCAACCGGCCAGGTCGGCGTCGTTCATCTCGACCATGGTGCCCTGGTGAATGTGCAGGTGGCGCAGGCGCTGAGGGACCTTCTCGATTACATCTAGCCAGGCGGTGCCTCCGGGCATCCCGCGCACTGCGTCGGCGCCCTTGGTGACATAGATGAAGTGATATGCCGCGGCCCACGGGGCGCCGACCACTGATCGGACGCGTTCGCCGGCCAAGTCCTCCCCTTCGTCGAGGACGGTACCCATGGTGGCTACCACCGCGCGAGTAAAGTCGCTCTGACCGGGCACGACGTCGAACATGGAGATCAGCCCGTCGGCGCCGAGCCGCTTGGCGACGCCGGCACCCTTGGGTCCGGTTGCCGCCACCAGCAACGGGATTCGCAGGGGCAGTGCGTCGGCTTGCGCCGAGGTCAGCATCAACTTGATGGCCGCGCCTTCCCAGTCGGTCGCCTCTCCGGCCAACAGCGCCTGGTAGGCACGGATATAGCACTCCATGTAGGACCATCGGATCGGCGGCTGGCCGATGGCCGCGCGGCTGGAGAACCCGGTGCCGAAAGAGGTCACAATCCGCCCCGCCGCCCGTCGATGCAGTGAGACGGTCGCGGCGGCGTTGACCAACGGGTGACGCTGCGTCGGAATCAATACCGCGGGACCCAGCTCGATCGTCGTGGTCCGCTCCGCCGCACGGTGCAGGCCGAGCCAGACGTCATCGCCTCCGAACGGGGTGTCGTAGAGATAGGCCCGGCGATAGCCCAGTTTCTCCGCCGCGACAATGTGCTCAGCCGACTCGAATGACGGTGGCAGCGCGACACTTACATCGATCGCGGTCATTGGTTGCTCCTCTCCAATCGCGCTCGCTGAGCCAACGCATCGTGGGCAATGCGCTCAAATTCCGACATGGGCACTAGCCCGGCTACCAACCTGCCGCCGAGCAGCCACGCGGGTGTGCCGCAGACGCCGCACTGCTGCCCGGTCCGTTCCAACAAATCGACAGCGGCGTAGGCAGTGCCGTCGGCGAGCGCGGTGTGCAGTGCGCCCGGGTCCACGCCGGCCTTTACCGCGTGTCGGTCGATGACCTGTTGATCCTCGATGTCTTCACCGAGAGCGAAGTGCGCCTGGTACAACCCCCGCTGGAGTTCGTCGAAGGCGGCCGGCTGATTGCGGCGAACCCATTCGGCGGCGGCTAAAGCACTCCTGCTGTTGGGGATTCGATCCGGCCAGTTCAGCACCAGTCCCTCCGCTGCCGCCTCCCGCTCGAGCATCTCGGACCTCGGCCCACGACGGGGACCGATAACGAGACCGCCGGCCGGGATGTCGGGATGCGCCTGGAATGGCAGTGAGATGACCTCGAGGCCGGCCTCCACCAGGAGGGCGGACCTCGACTGCCCGATGTAGCAGAACGGGCATATGAAGTCGTACCAGTGCAGTACCGTCCTCGGCGCGTCACTCATCAGTTCCTCACTGGCGGAGACGCTTTCAAAGATCCCCGCAGCACGTCGATCGCTTGTGTGATCGCTGCGGTCGCCGCAGCGGTTTCGCGCAGGGAGTTCAGCATCATGAAGTCATGAATCGTGGCGTTGTAGCGGACGCTGGTGCAATGCACCCCGGCGGCGGTCAGCTTGCGGGCATAGGCCTCTCCTTCGTCGCGCAGGACGTCGCATTCGTCCACGACGACGAACGCCTCAGGCAGTCCGGCGAGTTCGCCGACGCCGGCCCTGAGCGGTGAGGCGAGGACGTCGTCGCGCCGATCCAGATCGGGCAGATACGCATCCCAGAACCAGGCCATGGCCTTGGCAGTCAGGTGCGGACCTTCGGCGAAATCACGGTAACTCGGGGTGTTTTGCGAGGCGTCGGTCACCGGGTAGTACAACGACTGGTGAACGAAGGTGACGTCGCCGCGGCGGCGGGCCAGCAAGGCCAACGCGGCGGCCAAATTGCCGCCGGCCGAGTCACCGGCGACCGCCACGCGGGTGCCGTCGACACCGGCACTGGAGCCGTTTCGCTGGATCCAGCGCGCGGCCGCGTAGGCCTGCTCGAGCGCGACCGGATAGCGGGCCTCCGGTGCGCGATCATATTCGACGAACACAACGGCGGCGTGCACGCCCACACAAAGCTCACGCACCAGGCGGTCATGGGTCGCGGCGCTGCCGAGCACCCATCCGCCACCGTGCAGGTATAGCACGGCAGGTAAAAGGCCTTTCGCCCCAACCGGTTTGACGAGGCGGACGCGCACCTGGGCGCCACCGGCCCCGACGGTCATCCATGCACTGTCGACGTCGGGCTTGGCGGCCGGAGTCGACTGGATATCCTCCAGCCCGTCGCGCGCTTCGGTTGGCGTCAGTTCGTAGACCGGTGGCGCGTGGGCCGCCGTTGCGGCGAATTCGGCGGCGGCCGGCTCGAGGGCGGAATCTGATATCACACTTCCGGCATCCGTTTGCTCAGTTTCTGCAGCGTCAGCATTTCGCGCCCACCATCGTCGAGGTAGGGGATGCCAATCCCGTATTCCTCCCAGCGGCTTGCGATTTTGGACTCGAGCTCGGGTGTGAGCCTGTCGGTCGGCGGGAAGCGACGCCCACCCCACTCCGGGCGCGGGTCGACCTCCCAGCTTCGGGTGGCGTCGATAAGTACCCGGGTCCATTGGCCGGCGCCGTATTTGTTGGTGTCATTTAACGCCGGTGGTGTCGACGGGTCGAGCGATGAGCCCAGACCCGGGCCGAAGAATGCGATATCACCGAGGCCGGCGTTGACCCGGTATGACATGGCCCAGTCCAGCGCGACCGGGTCGTGGAGGTCGATGTCCTCCTCTACGACCATGACGTTCTTGTGAAACCACACCGATCCGCCTGTCCCCCACAGCGCCGAGGCGATCTGCTGCGCGTGGCCCCGGTAACGCTTCTGGATCTGCACCAGAGTGTTTTGGCCGTTTGTCACCTCAGTCATCCACAGGTCGGTGATGCCGCCGATCCCGAGGTCGTCGAGCACGTTCCAGGTGATCGCCGACCGCGCGAAGTTGACGATGCTGTCTTCGTTGAAGCATCCCGGCCGGATCCCTTCCAGGGTGCCGCGCAGCACCGGATCGTTGCGGTGGGTGATCCGGGTGACCCGCAGCACCGGCGCCGGTGCCGCGCCACCAATGAAGCCGGGGTACTCGGCGAAGGGACCCTCGACGACGAAGGTCGAGGGGTCGGGATCGATGAAGCCCTCGACGACGATTTCCGCGGTCGCCGGGACGTGCAACGGCACCGTTTCGCAGGCCACCAGGTCAACCGGGCGCCCGAGCAGGGCACCCATCATGTCCCATTCGCAGATGTTCTTCGGAAACGGGCTCCCGGCGCAGAACCCCAGCACGTCGTGCCACCCGTACACGACGGCGACCGGCATCGGCTCCGGCTTGTACTCCTCCATGTGGCCGCCCCAACCCTGACTGGGCACCAGGAGCTTGGCGATCTTGTCACGGTCGACGATCTGGCCCCGGTAGCAACCGATGTTGTCGCGCCCCGTCACCTTGTCCTCGGTGACCACACCGCAGAACGTGTCGATGTAGCGACCACCGTCCTCGCCGTGCCACTTGGGGACCGGAAGCTCCCACAAATTGATGTCGTCGCCCTCGAGGATGTTCTCCTTGACCGGGCCGGTATCGACCACGCGCGGCGGAATCGGTTTCTTGAACGCCTCCCGGAGGTGACGCACGATCGCCGAGTCACTGGTGCCTTCGGGCAGCCCCAGCATCAGCTGCACCTGACGCCGGCTGCCCAGTGCCGACGTCAAAAGCTTTGTGCACCGAGTGTTCTCATGGCCAATGATGTTCTCGAACAGCAGTGCCGGGCCGCCGAGGGCAAGGTTGGCGCGGGTGATCGCCCCGATCTCCTCATCCCAGTCGACGGGGGCCGTGATGCGGCGTAGCTGGCCCGCGGCTTCGAGGGTGGCCAACCAGCTGCGCTGATCTGGCCCCGATTCTTGGGCGCTGGAAACGTTGATGGTTTCAGGAAGGCTTGTCGTCGTGGTCATTTCGTTCTCCTCACAGGGTTTTGGAGGCTGTTCTTCTATCGGCCGTTTGTGACGAGCCAGTCATCGGATTCCGCGAGGTTTCCGTGCCCATTCACCCCAACCGGCGGTGGATCTTCCTTCCAGCGTTTGATCAGGCAGTGCTCGATCCCCAGTTGATCGATGACCCGCCCGACCACCTGGTTCGTCACCTCGTCGACCGAGGTGGGCTTGGTGTAATAGGCCACCATCGGCGGGAAGATCACGGCACCGGCGCGCGCCAGGTAATGCATGTTCTCCAGGTGGATCTCGCTCAAGGGAGCCTCCCGCGCGACCAGGACCAGCCTGCGCCGCTCCTTGAGCGTCACGTCGGCGGCACGAGTGATCAGGTTGTCGCTGGAGCCAATCCGGATGGCGCTCAACGTCTTCATGCTGCACGGGCACACCACCATGCCATCGGTGCGGAACGACCCGCTGGAAATGCCCGCGGCAAGATCACGGGCGCTGTACACGTGTGAGGCCAGTGCCCGCACCTCGTCGACGCCGGTGTTCGTCTCCATCTTGATCGTCGCCCGTGCCCAGTCGCTGAGAATCAGGTGTGTCTCGACCCCCAGCTGCCCAAGTACTTCCAGCAGACGGATGCCCAGGGCGGCACCCGTCGCTCCGGTCATAGCGACCACTAAGCGCATCGCCGTCCTCCTCTCAGCCGGTCGCCCGGATCTGCTCGAATGCGCACCGAAGCGACGATTCGGCTGCTCATCGCGTGTCCTTCCACCAGTCATTGACCAGCTTGCGGCGCATCGAGCCGACATCGCATCCGCCGGTGGCTAGCCATGGCAGGTAATTTGGGTGCAGCGGTGAGCTGTCGACGAACCATGCCGAGAACCCGAACTATCGATGCGACTATCCGGAGTCGCGGCAGCTCGAACGTGATCGTCATGCCGATAACAGCGCACACGACCAGCAGTGGTGCCTGCTCTCCGCCGCGGTCGGCATCCGCGGTCATAGCTCCTGCTGCCTTCGATTTGTCGGATGCGGGGCCGGACTCATGTGGCCGTTGTTGGCCGCCTCCACCATCAGGTCGGTCAGAGCCTGGAGCATCGACAGCAAAGGCGTGTGGTCGGCGGGCAAGCGACGCGTCTGGGTCGCCCTCGCCGCGATGACATCCTGGTCGGCGACCGCCCTGTCCTTCTCGCAGACGATGTACGTGGATGGCACGGCATGCCAGGCCGCGGCGGTCAGTACCTCGGTGACCGCGAAGCTGCTGAACGGCCTCATCCGGGCGATTGCGCGATCCGCATCTTCCGCCGGCAGATTAGTGAACAAAATCTCGTGGGTGTTGTGAGTCGTCGTGGTGTCGCCCTCAACGTTCCACCAGCGGACGGCGCCGCTCAGTTGTATCAAGGGCTCGCCGATGTCGAGCTGAAAGCACGTCCGCATTGACGGTGCCGAAGGTGGTGTGCGGGCGATGCGTCATGCCGTCGTTGAAGGCTGCCAAGATCCGTGCGTGGATCGGCGGCGGTGACGGCAAGGGCTTCGGGAGGGAGGTCTTCGCGGCAGATGCCCAGGACGTCGGGCTCGACACCTGCTGTGAACACGGCGATTTCGGGTTCGAGGAACTCGGGGATCCCCGGAGTGGTGTGCAGGGCGATGCTCAGCCACACCTTTTTCGGTGTCGGCTTTGTCAACGCCGCGTCGCACCAGGAAGTCTCGCGCCGCGTCGGCGCCGTTCACTTCGAAGCGAAGGGTCGAGGTGCGGCCGGGCTGGGTAAGGCCCACATCGTGAAACATCGCGCCGGCGTACAGAAGCTCCAGGTCTGGCCGCGGTCCGCGGCGGTGGCCCTGCAGTGCACCGAACAGGACGGCCATGATCTTTTCTCGTCTCCTTGAGCGATCCTTCTGGCCAGTTTCCGGGTTCCTCGGCCACCCCGGCGCTGGAATTCGCGCCGTCCTTCCCACAGAATGCGACACGGTTGGCTTGAACTTGACGCCGCCGACGCGACACGATGAGCGGGTGGTCGGCATCAGCGCAATACCCCGCGTGGTGGTGATCGTCGTCTTCGACGGCGTAAAGCTGTTGGACGCGGCAGGGCCCGCGGAGGTCTTCGTCGAAGCCAACCGGTTCGGCGCGAACTATTCGCTGGAGATCGCGTCGGTGGATGGGAACGACGTCACCACTTCGATAGGGACGCGGTTCGCCGTCACCCGGAGCATTTCGTCCATCGAGTCCGCCGATACGGTCCTGGTCGCCGGCGGAGACAATCTGGTCGGGCGGCCGATCGATCTCGCGCTCGTCGAGGCACTCAAAACGGTGCCGGCCCGGACGCGACGGCTGGCATCCGTATGCACGGGTTCGTTCATCCTGGCGCAGGCGGGGCTGCTCAGCGGCCGTCGCGCCACGACGCATTGGCGGCATACCGGACGCTTGGCCCGAGCCTTTCCCGATGTCGGGGTCGAACCGGATGCGATCTTTGTCCGCGACGGCGACGTGTTTACCTCCGCGGGCGTGTCGTCGGGCATTGACCTCGCGTTAGCGTTGGTCGAACTCGATTACGGCCCGGAGTTGGTCCGTGAAGTCGCGCGCGCGTTGGTGGTATACCTCAAACGCGCTGGCGGACAGTCGCAGTTTTCGGTCATGATCGACGCCGATCCGCCGCCGGATTCTCCCCTGCGAGCGGTCACCGACGCAATCAACGCCGACCCCGGGGCCGACCACAGCGTGAAAAGGCTTGCGGCCCGGGCATCTCTGAGCACACGTCAACTGACCCGACTGTTTCAGTCGGACCTCGGATTGACGCCGGCGCGCTACGTCGAGTTGGTGCGAATCGACTTCGCACGCACGGCACTCGAAGCCGGTCGCACCATCGCCGAAGCCGCAGATCTGGCAGGGTTTGGCAGTACGGAGACATTGAGACGGGTGTTTCTCAATCATCTGGGCATCACCCCCAAGGCCTACCGAGACAGATTCCGCACGGCCTGCGCCTGAAAACTCCTCTGCTGCAAGGTGATCAAGGACGCACTCGTTACCTACCCCAACCGGCCGGTTTCAGCAGGTCCGACAATCCGACGCGATGCAACATCTCGGCCCTGAGCCGGTCGAGCACGGCGAAGCCGACATCGGCACCATCGTTGGCCGGGTCGATGTGGACTCGAAACGGACGCTTCCCAAATGCGGTGTCGACCACGTTGACCACTGCGTCGGCAACCGTGGACACGCCGGCTTCGTGCGCCCCGATCACGGCGAGGGCCTCCTGGACCCGGGTTCCTAAACCCGCGTAGGGTCCGGCCTCGTACTGGCCCACAATCACGCGGTCTGCGGGTGAGCCGGCATCGGTGAAGTGATTGGTCCCGCTCGTGAATGCGCCGGGAACGATGATGGAGGTCTCTATGCCCCATCGGGTTAACTCACATGCATAGGCCACCGCGAGCGAGTCCATCGCGGCCTTCGCCGCGAAATATGGCGCCAGATACGGTGGCATGCCCCCCGCGGAACTGCTGCTGGACACCCATACCAGAAGACCCTGGCGCTGTCGTCGCATGTGCGGCAGCACCGCGCGGTTGACTCGCTGTGTCCCCACAACGTTTACGTCATAGAGTTCGGCCAGCTGTTCCGGCGTAAAGGCCTCGGCCGGCCCGAATGCCATGTGTCCCGCGTTGTGTACCACCACGTCGATACGGCCGTTGGCGACGAAAATCCTTTCGATCGCTGCGTCCACCGAAGGCTGCGACTGCACGTCCATTTCCACGGTCCGCAGCTCAACCCCGTTGTCCTTCGCGAAGCAGCCGATCGCTTCGATCTGGGATGCATTGCGGCCGTTGATGTCTTGCATCGACGCATAGACCGTGTGGCCCGCCAGCGCCAACGCCTCGGAGCCCAGCCGACCGAAGCCACTCGCTGCGCCGGTCACCACGATCACGTCCTGACCCATCGAAGCAGCTCCCGTCCCGCTGGTCTTGTGCGTCTTGTGCGTCAATGAGATCCTGGCGCCAACGGGCCGGCAATCGCATCCGCCGGTGGCTAGTCGATGGATGAACGGCCCACTTCTCCGCTAGGTCAAGGCATTGTCGAGCTGGCTTCGGGAGGTGATGCCGAGCTTGGCGAAGACCTTGCGCAGGTGGTACTGGACCGTTTTGGCGCTGATAAACAGCCGGGCTCCGATCTCGGGGTTAGACAGCCCTTCGCGGGCCAGACGGGCTATCTGGGTCTCTTGGGCGGTCAGTTCAACGGTGCTCGTGATGGCTGTGCGCTTGCGGGTGGTTGCACCGATGGCTTCCAGTTCGCGCCGCGCCCGCTCCGCGAACCCCGCCATACCCATGGTCTCCAGCATGTGGTGAGCGGTGTGCAGCTGCTCGCGCGCCTCGACGCGTCGGCGTTCCCGGGCGAGCCATTCGCCGTAGATCAGGTGCGCTCGGGCGAGCTCGGTGCGGACACGGCTTTTCCCGAAGTGCGTGATCGCCGCCCGGTAGAGGCGCTCGGGGTGGAAAAGCGCTCGCGCGCACTGATGGCGGAGGGGGAGAACGCC
>NZ_LZJF01000117.1 GCF_001666835.1 Mycobacterium sp. E3251
CACCGCGCTGCCCGCGCCGGCCCCGGAGAACATCGCCTACATCATCTACACCTCCGGAACCACCGGAACCCCCAAAGGCGTTGCCATTCCTCATCTCAACGTCACGTGGCTGATCGAGTCGCTCGACGCCGGCCTGCCGAAGGGGCAGGTATGGACGCAATGCCATTCCGCGGCCTTCGACTTCTCGGTGTGGGAGATCTTCGGCGCCCTGCTGCGGGGCAGGCGCCTGCTGGTGGTGCCCGAGTCGGTGGCGGGCTCGCCAGAAGAGCTTCACGACCTGCTGGCCGCGGAAAAGGTCAGCGTGCTCACCCAGACCCCGTCCTCGGTCGCGATGTTGCCCGCGGAGGGCCTGGAGTCCACCGCCCTGGTGGTGGCCGGTGAAGCCTGCCCGGCCGATGTGGTGGATCGGTGGGCGGCGCCCGGGCGGGTGATGCTCGACGCCTACGGTCCGACGGAAACCACGGTGTGCGCGTCGATCAGCAAGCCGCTGACCCCCGGATCCGGTGTGGTGCCGATCGGTTCACCGATCTCCGGTGCGGCCATGTTCGTGCTCGACAAGTGGTTGCAGCCGGTGCCCGCCGGCGTGGTCGGTGAGCTGTACCTGGCGGGCCGCGGTGTCGGCTGCGGATACGTGCGCCGCGCGGGCTTGACGGCGTCCCGGTTCGTGGCCAACCCCTTCGGCGGCCCGGGGGCGCGGATGTATCGCACCGGCGACCTGGTCAGCTGGGGCGAGGACGGGCAGCTGCAGTACTTCGGCCGCTCCGACGAGCAGGTCAAGATCCGCGGCTACCGCATCGAGCTCGGTGAAATCCAATCGGTGCTCAAGAGCCTCGACGGGGTGGAAAACGCGGCCGTGATCGCGCGCGAGGACCGCCCCGGCGACAAGCGCCTGGTCGGATACATCACCGGGACGGCCGATCCGGTTGCGATCCGGGCCACGCTGGCCGACCGCCTGCCGCCGTACATGGTGCCCGCCGCGGTGGTGGTGCTCGAGGCCCTGCCCCTGACGGGCAACGGCAAACTCGACAAGCGCGCCCTGCCTGCGCCCGAATACGCCACCGCGGAATACCGCGCCCCCGGCGACGCGGTCGAGGAGATCCTCGCCGACATCTACGCCCAGGTGCTGGGGCTGGAGCGGGTCGGGGTGGACGCCTCGTTCTTCGACCTCGGCGGCGACAGCATTCTGTCGATGCAGGTGGTGGCCCGCGCCCGTGCGGCGGGGATCCTGTTCCGGCCGCGCGACGTGTTCGTCGAGCAGTCGGTGGCCCGGCTGGCCCGGGTGGCCGAGGTGGCGGCCGACGGCGCGGGCGGCGTCGCCGACGACGGCGTCGGCCCGGTGGTGGCCACCCCGATCATGCGGTGGCTGCACAGCATCGAGGGTCCGATCGAGCAGTTCAACCAGACCATGGTGGTGCAGGCCCCGGCCGGGGCGACCGAGGACGACGTGGTGGCGGTGCTGCAGGCCCTGCTGGATCGCCACGCCGCGCTGCGGCTGCGCGCCGACGACGACGGTGCGGGCGGCTGGTCGCTGCACGTGCCCGAGGTCGGTGCGGTGGACGCGCGCGCCTGTGTGCACGCCGTCGAGACACTGTCCGAAGAGACGCTGGCGGAGGCCCGGTCGCGGTTGAACCCGGCCGCCGGGGTGATGGTCAGCGCGGCGTGGGCCGAGCCCACGGGCCAGCTGGCGTTGATCATCCACCACCTCGCCGTCGACGGGGTGTCGTGGCGAATCCTGTTGGAAGACTTCAACATCGCCTGGGCCCAGCATCACAACGGGCAGCCGATATCCCTTCTCGCGCCGGGGACGTCGTTCGCCCGGTGGTCGTCGCTGCTCGAGGAGTACGCCCAGCGCCCCGACGTGGTGGCCCGGGCGGACGAGTGGCGACAGGTGGCGGCCACCCCGGCGGCGCTGCCTGCGGTGCAACCCGATGCCGATACCTATGTGACCGCGGGCCAGCTCTCCGTGTCGCTGGACGTCGACACGACCCGGCTGCTGCTCGGCGAGGTGCCTGCCGCGTTCCACGCTGGCGTGGGCGACATCTTGTTGATCGCCTTCGGGCTGGCGTTCGCGGAGTTCCTGGGTACGGGTGCGGCGCCGATCGCCATCGACGTGGAGGGCCACGGGCGCCAGGAAGAACTGGCTCCGCGGGTGGACCTGTCGCGCACCGTCGGCTGGTTCACCACCAAGTACCCGGTGGCGCTCAAGAGCCGCCGGCTGAGCTGGTCGCAGGTGGTGGCCGGCGACCCCGCGCTGGGTGCGGTGATCAAGGACGCCAAGGAACAGCTGCGCGCCCTGCCCGACGGCCTGACCTACGGCCTGCTGCGTTACCTGAACGCCGAGGTGGACCTGGACGGGGCGGACCCGGTGATCGGGTTCAACTACCTGGGGCGGCTCGGCGCGGGCGCCGACCTCTCCGACGACCTGTGGCGGGTCAGCCACGACAGCTTGGCCGTTGCGGCCGTGGCCACCGCCGTGCCGATGCCGCTGGCGCACACGGTAGAGGTCAACGCGGGCACGATGGACACCGAGGCCGGCCCGCACCTGCAGGCCAACTGGACGTGGGCCCCGTCCGCGCTGGACCACGAGCGCGTTAACCGGTTGAGCCAGTTGTGGTTTGAGGCGCTGACCGGGATCTGCGCGCACGTCAACGCCGGCGGCGGCGGGTTGACCCCGTCGGACCTTGCGCCCGCGCAACTCAGCCAGCAACAGATCGACGAGCTGTGCCGGCAAGGCGCCGTCGCCGACGTGCTGCCGCTCACCCCGGTGCAGCAGGGACTGCTCTTCCACACCGCCTTCGCCCAGGACATGGACGACCTGTATGCGGTGCAGCTCGGGATCACCGTCAGCGGTGCCCTCGACGCGGCGCGCCTGCGCGAGGCGGTGCACACCGCGGTCAAGCGGCACCCCAACCTGGTCGCCCGCTTCTCCGAAGATTTTGGCGAGCCGGTCCAGGTCATCCCGGCCGATCCACAGATGGCGTGGCGATACGTCGAGCTGGACGCCGGCGATGTCGACGAGCAGGTCGAGCGGCTGGCCGCCGACGAGCGCGCCGCGGTGTGCGACCTCGCCGAGAAGCCGTCGTTCCGGGCCGCGCTGATCCGCACGGCACCCGACCGGCACCGGTTCGTGCTGACCATTCATCACATCGTGGTGGATGGCTGGTCGCTGCCCGTCCTGCTGCAGGAGATCTTCGCGAGCTACTACGGGGAGCGGCTGCCCGCCGCCCCGTCGTACCGCAGCTTCGTCACCTGGCTGACCAACCAGGATCGCGCCGCCGCGCAAGCGGCGTGGGCGCAGGCGCTGGCCGGCTTCGAGACCCCCACCCTCGTCGGCCCCCTCGGACAGGTCGGGCGGCGCGGCGTCGCCGCGTTCCACGTGTCCGCCGAAACCACAAAGGCGCTCGGCGAGTTGGCGCGCTCGTGCCGCACCACCATCAGCACCGTGCTGCAGGGCGCGTGGACGCAACTGCTGACATGGCTGACCGGGCAGCACGATGTGGCCTTCGGCACCGCGGTCTCGGGGCGCCCGCACGAATTGGCCGGCGCGGACGCGATGGTCGGCCTGCTGATCAACACGGTGCCGGTGCGCGCGACCGTCACCGCGACCACCACCGTCGCCGAGCTGCTCGACCAGCTGCAACGCCTGCACAACGACACCGTCGATTACGAGCACCTGGCGCTGCCCGAGATCCACCGCGTCACCGGTCACGACCAGTTGTTCGACACCCTTTTCCTCTACGAGAACTATCCGATCGACGCGGGCGCGCTGTTGGGCGTCCACGAACTGGCCGTCACCGACTTCAGCAGCCGGGAGTACAACCACTACCCGCTGTCGGTGGTGGCCTCACCGGGCCACGAACTGAGCCTCCGCGTCGAATTCGACACCGAGGTGTTCAGCGCCGCCGACATCGACGCCCTGATCGAGCGGTTGCGGCAGGTGATGGTCGCCATGACCGCCGATCCCTCCCGCCGCGTGTCCTCGATCGACCTGCTCGACGCCGCCGAGCACGGCCGGCTCGACGAGTGGGGCAACCGGGCGGTGCTGGCCGAGTCGGCGCCGAAGCTGGCCTCGATCCCCGAGTTGTTCGCCGCCCAGGCGGCCCGCGCCCCGGAGGCGGTGGCCATCACCGACGGCGACCGTTCGTGGTCGTATGGCGAGGTCGAGGAGTCCGCCAACCGGCTGGCGCACCTGCTGATGAGCCGCGGTGCCGGCCCGGGGGAGCGCGTCGCGGTGCTGTTCCCCCGGAGGGCGGAGGCCGTGGTGGCGATTCTGGCGGTGCTCAAGACCGGGGCGGCCTACCTGCCGGTCGACCCGGCGGTGCCGGCGGCGCGGATCGAGTTCGTGCTCGGCGACGCCGCGCCGATCGCGGCCATCACCACCGCGGAGGTGCGGTCGCGGCTGGACGGGTCGGGCCTGGACATCATCGAATTCGACGACCCCGCCATCGCTACCCAACCCAGCGACGGGCTCCCAGCACCGTCCGCGGACAACATCGCCTACATCATCTATACGTCCGGCACCACCGGTACCCCGAAGGGCGTGGCGGTGCCGCACCGCAACGTCACCCAGCTGTTGGAGTCGCTGGACGCGCAACTGGCGTTGGGCCAGGTGTGGACGCAGTGCCACTCGCTGGCGTTCGACTTCTCGGTGTGGGAGATCTTCGGGTCGCTGTTGTACGGCGGCCGGCTGGTGATGGTGCCCGACAACGTCGTGCGTTCGCCGGAAGAGTTGCACGCCATGCTGGTTCGCGAACAGGTCAGTGTGCTCAGCCAGACGCCGTCGGCGTTCTACGCGCTGCAGACCGCCGATTCGCTGGCGCCCGAGCTCGGCCAACAGCTCAAGCTGCAGACGGTGGTGTTCGGTGGCGAGGCGCTCGAGCCGCATCGGCTGGGCAAGTGGTTGCACAACCACCCGGGTCTGCCGCGGTTGATCAATATGTATGGCATCACCGAGACCACGGTGCACGCCTCGTTCCGCGAGATCGTCGACGGCGACGTCGACAGCAACGCCAGCCCGATCGGGCTGCCGCTGGCGCATCTGGGCTTCTTCGTTCTGGACGGGTGGTTGCGTCCGGTGCCCGAGGGTGTGGTCGGCGAGCTGTATGTGGCCGGGCGCGGTCTGGCCTACGGGTATGTGGGCCGGTCGGGGTTGTCGGCGACGCGGTTCGTCGCGTGCCCGTTCGGCGGGGCCGGCGC
>NZ_LZJF01000118.1 GCF_001666835.1 Mycobacterium sp. E3251
TCATCTGGACGTCCGACGCCAAGAACATCCTGAGCTACATCCGCGGATCCAACACCGACGCCGCCGCGCTCTACCAGTGGTGGCGCGCCAACGGCTGACTTCGCAATTGGGGGGGAACGGGTTTCGGCATCACCTATCCAACAACCATAGGGAGTCAACGAAAATGTCACACCTCAACACCGCGCTGCGGGCCGTCTCGGCGGCAGCGGTTACCGGCGGTCTGGTCTTCGCGGGAAGCGCCACCGCGGTCGCGGAACCCAACACCGGCACCGCCGCCGACATGAACACGCTGGCGGCCAACCTGTCGAAGGGCTACGGCCTCAACAACTGCAAGTCGCAGGAGTTGACCGAATCCGGTGAACTGGCCGAGCTACTGTGCGGGCAAAGCCCCGACCCAAGCGGACCCGGCTCCGGCGTCTACGCCCTCTTCTCCAACGGCACCAACTTGGCCTCCGCGTTCAGTTCCACCATCAAGGACGTGTCCCTGGCCGCGTGCGGGGACGCCGGGCAGTCACCGGGAACCTGGAAGCAGAACGGCCAGACGGGCGGGCAGATCGCCTGCGGCACCTACAAGAACTACGCGACGTTGACGTGGACCACCGACGCGAAGAACGTCCTGGGGCACCTCACCTCGTCCAACTCCGACGTCAACGCCCTCTACCAGTGGTGGCGCACGAACGGCTGACCCTCACCACCGCGCGGACACCAGTTCGGCTACGGCACGCATCCCGGCGGCGTTGGGGTGCAACGGCGCCGCCCGACCCGGTAGCGGCACACCGGGTCTGGTGGTCCACGGCGCGGACGACCACGCGTGGTGCTCCCGGCTGGCCGCCGCTGCGCCGACCACCTCGCAGCCGGTTGCCGTCGCCGCGTCAGCCGTGAGCCGTTCCAGGGTCGTGGCCACGTGGCGCCCGAGGTCGGCGTCGGTGTCCGAGATCGGGCCG
>NZ_LZJF01000119.1 GCF_001666835.1 Mycobacterium sp. E3251
AGCCGCGACCGGAGGCCGGCCGTCGTCAGCACGGCGATCGGCGCGGCGTCGGCGAGAATGAACTCGATCCGCGCCGCGGGCAGCCCCGGATCGAGCGGCAGGTACGCCGCCCCGGTCTTGAGGACCGCCAACATCGCCACGATCGCCTCGGCCGAGCGGTCCATGAGCAGCCCGACGCATTCACCCCGGCCGGCCCCGAGGCCGACCAGCGAGCGCGCCAACCGGTTTGCGGCGCGGATCGAGTTCATTCTCGCCGACGCCGCGCCGATCGCCGTGCTGACGACGGCCGGCCTCCGGTCGCGGCTGGACGGCTGCGGACTTGCGGTTCTCGATGTCGACGATGCCGCCGCGGGTGCCCGGCCCGAGGGCGCGGTGCCGGCGCCGACGGCCGACGACATCGCGTACGTCATCTACACGTCCGGCACCACCGGGACTCCCAAGGGGGTCGCGGTCACCCATCGCAATGTCACGCAACTGTTCGGCCCCCTCGACGCGCCCCTGCCCACGGCGGGCGTGTGGTCGCAGAGCCATTCTTTGGTTTTCGACGTGTCGGTTTGGGAGATCTTCGGCGCGCTGCTGCACGGCGGGCGGGTGCTGGTGGTGCCCGACGCGACGGCCCGCTCCCCGAAGGAGTTGCACGCCCTGCTCGCGGCCGAACAGGTCAGCGTGCTCACCCAGACGCCGTCGGAGGCGGGGATGCTCGCGCCGGAGGGGCTGGACTCGGCCGCCTTGGTGGTGGCCGGTGAGGCCTGCCCGGAAGAGGTGGTGGAGCGGTGGGCGCCGGGACGGACCATGCTGAATCTCTACGGGCCGACCGAGTCCACGATGTGCGTGACGATCAGTGCGCCGCTGGCACCGGAATCGGGCCCACCGCCGATCGGTTCGCCGGTGCCGGGGGCCGCGCTGTTCGTGCTGGACGATTGGTTGCGGCCGGCGCCGACCGGGGTCATCGGGGAGCTGTACGTGGCCGGAGCGGGGCTGACGTACGGCTATCTGCGCCGAGCCGGTCTGACCGCCTCGCGGTTTGTGGCATGCCCCTTCGGGGCGCCCGGGACTCGGATGTATCGCACCGGGGACTTGGTGTGCTGGGGCGCGGACGGGCAACTGCAGTATCTGGGCCGCGCCGACGAACAGGTCAAGATCCGCGGGCATCGCGTCGAACTCGGCGAGGTCCGCACGACCCTGGCCGGGCTGGAGGGGGCCGGACAGGTGGCGGTGATCGCCCGCGAGGACCGTCCCGGGGACAAGCGGCTGGTGGGGTACTTCACCGGGACCGCCGACCCGGCCGGACTGCGGGCGGCGCTGGCCGATCGGCTACCCGCGTACATGGTCCCGGCCGCCGTGGTGAAGCTGGACGGGCTGCCGCTAACGGTCAACGGCAAGCTCGACACCCGGGCGTTGCCGGCGCCGGATTACGGCGACGGTGACCGCTACCGCCCGCCGGCTACGCCGGTCGAGGAGACGCTGGCCGACATCTACGCACAGGTCCTCGGGGTGGGGCGGGTCGGCGTCGAGGAGTCGTTCTTCGACCTGGGCGGGGATTCGCTGTCGGCGATGCGCCTGGTGGCCGCGATCCACGCCGCCCTGGGCATTCACGTGCCGGTGCGAACAGTCTTCGACGCGCCCTCGGTGCGCAGCCTGGGTCAGCAGTTGGACCGGCACGATTTCGCGGCCGGGGACAACACCGCGGCCAGCTTCGCGGCCGTGCACGGCCGCGACGCCACCGAGGTGTACGCCGGCGACTTGACGCTGGACAAGTTCATCGACGCCACGACGCTCGGCGCCGCGCCGGCGCTACCCGGCCCCAGTGTCCAGGTGCGGACGGTCCTGTTGACCGGCGCCACCGGCTTTTTGGGTCGGTACCTGGCGCTGCAGTGGCTCGAACAGCTGGAGCTGGCGGACGGCAAGCTGATCTGCCTGGTGCGCGCCGGCTCCGACGCGCAGGCGCGGCAGCGGCTGGAGGAGACGTTCGACAGCGGCGACCCCCGACTGCTGAGCTACTTCCACGAGCTGGCCGCCGACCATCTCGAGGTCATCGCCGGCGACAAGGGCGCGCCGCGTCTCGGCCTGGACCAGCAGACGTGGCAGCGGCTGGCCGACGCCGTCGACCTGATCGTCGACTGCGCCGCACTGGTCAACGGCGTGCTGCCCTACAGCGAGCTGTTCGGCCCCAACGTGGCCGGCACCGCCGAGCTCATCCGGCTGGCGCTGACCACCAAACTCAAGCCCTACAACTATGTTTCGACCGCAAACGTCGGTGACGGGGTGGATCGGGCGTCGTTCACCGAGGACGCCGACATCCGGGTCATCAGCCCCACCCGAATCATCGACGGCAGCTACTCCAACGGCTACGCCAACAGCAAGTGGGCCGGCGAGGTGTTGCTGCGGGAGGCCAACGACCTGTGCGCGCTGCCGGTCGCGGTGTTCCGCTGCGACATGCTGCTCGCCGGCACCAGTTACGCGGGCCAGCTGAACCTGTCGGACATGTTCACCCGGATGGTGCTGAGCATCGCCGCGACCGGAGTCGCGCCGCGCTCGTTCTACCGCCTCGACGCCGACGGCAACCCGCCGCGCGCGCACTTCGACGCGCTGCCCGTCGAATTCGCCGCCGAAGCGATCACCACGCTGGGCGTGAAGGTGGTCGCCGGGTTCGAGACCTATCACGTGATGAACCCGCACGACGACGGCATCGGCATCGATCAGTACGTGGACTGGCTGATCGAGGCCGGCCATCCGATCGAACGGATCGACGACTTCGGGGAGTGGGTGCGGCGGTTCGAGGCCGCGCTGCACGACTTGCCCGAGCGGCAGCGCCAACACTCGGTGCTCCCACTGCTGCAGTCGCCCGGCACCCGGCAGGTCGAGCCCGGCGAACCGGGTCGCGGGTCGCTCGCGTCGACCGACCGTTTCCGCGCCGCGGTGCGGGAAGCCAAGATCGGCCCGCACAGCGACGATCCGGACATCCCGCGCGTGTCGGCGCCGGTGATCGTCAAGTACGTCACCGACCTGAAATTGCTCGGGCTGCTCTGAGCGCTGCCCGTAAAGACCGTAGCGCCAATGGTTTTCGTGCGGGAGATCGCACCGCGCCCCGTGTTCGGTACACTCAAGTGCTCACTATGACAACAGCCCGCGTGCCCAAGTTGCCGCTCGACGAGGCCACGGCCGCCGCCGACGAAGCGGCCGTGCCGAACTACATGGCCGAACTGAGCATCTTCCAGGTGCTGCTCAACCACCCGCCGCTGGCGCGCGCCATCAACGATCTGCTCGCCACCATGCTCTGGCACGGCGCGCTGGACCCGCGGTTGCGCGAGTTGGTGATCATGCGGATCGGCTGGCTGACCGGATGCGATTACGAATGGACCCAGCACTGGCGCGTCGCCTCGAGGTTGGGCGTCGCCCCCGGCGACCTGCTCGGCGTGCGCGACTGGCAGGCGCACGAGGGGTTCGGCCCCACCGAGCGCGCGGTGCTGGCCGCCACCGACGACGTGGTCCGCGACGGCGCGGTGAGTGCCGCCAGCTGGGCGGCCTGCAAACGTGAATTACAAGGCGACACAACGGTTCTCATCGAACTCGTCACCACGATCGGCGCCTGGCGGATGGTCGCGTCGCTCCTGCACAGCCTGCAGGTCCCGCTCGAGGAGGGCGTGGCGAGCTGGCCCCCGGACGGCCGGTCGCCCGCGGACGCCGTGATCGATTGACATATCGATCGATAGCTCTTTAGCGTCGGGCAATGCGTACCAGAGTCGCCGAAATGCTCGGCGTCGAGTTCCCCATCTGCGCCTTCAGCCACTGCCGCGATGTGGTCGCCGCGGTGACCAATGCGGGCGGGTTCGGCATCCTCGGCGCGGTGGCCCACAGCCCCCACCGGCTCGAGAACGAACTGACCTGGATCGAGGAGCAGACCGGGGGCAAGCCCTTCGGGGTGGACCTGCTGTTGCCGCCCAAGTACGTCGGCGCGGACGAGGGCGGCATCGACGCCAAACAGGCGCGGGCGCTGCTGCCCGAGGAGCACCGCGCGTTCGTCGACGACATCCTCGCCCGCTACGGCATCACCGCGCCGGCCCAGGAGGCGCGGGCCACCGCCGGCGGCCTCAATATCTCGCCCAAGGGTTACGAGCCGTTGCTGGACGTGGCGTTCGCCCACGACATCCGGCTGATCGCCAGCGCGCTCGGGCCGCCGCCTGCGGACCTCGTCGAACGCGCCCACGACCGCGACGTGCTGGTGGCCGCGCTGGCCGGCACCACGCGCCACGCGCAACGGCACGCCGCCGCGGGGGTTGACCTGATCGTCGCGCAGGGCACCGAGGCCGGGGGGCACACCGGCGAGGTCGCCACCATGGTGCTGGTTCCCGAGGTCGTCGACGCCGTGTCGCCGGTCCCCGTCCTCGCCGCCGGCGGCATCGCCCGTGGCCGCCAGATCGCGGCGGCGCTGGCCCTCGGCGCCGAGGGCGTGTGGTGCGGGTCGGTGTGGCTGACCACCGAGGAAGCCGAGACACCACCGGTGGTCAAGGACAAGTTCCTGGCCGCCACGTCCTCGGACACGGTGCGCTCGCGGTCGATGACGGGCAAGCCGGCGCGGATGCTGCGCACGGCCTGGACCGACGAATGGGAACGCCCGGAAAAGCCCGACCCGCTCGGCATGCCATTGCAGACCGCGCTGGTCACCGAACCGCAGGTGCGCATCAACTCCGCGGCCGCGCACCCCGGGGCCAAGGCGCGCGAGCTGGCCACCTACTTCGTCGGCCAGGTCGTCGGCTCGCTCGACCGGGTTCGCCCTACGCGAACCGTGGTCCTCGACATGGTCGAGGAGTTCATCGACACCATTGGCCGGCTCGAGGGCCTCGTCGAGAACTGACGGGGCTTTTGGCCGCAAGCGCCGTTTCGGGTGTGCGCCCACGGCTTTCGGTGTGCGCTCACGGCGGCGACACGCCGACGACCTCCGCCGTGGACGCACATGGACGGCCGCTGCGGCGGGCCTGGGCAAACAAGAGATGAACAATCGGGGCCGACTCGCCGCGACATATCCGCAGTTCAGAGGCTCGAACCTGGCCGAATCCTGTGGGCGCGCCGCCAAAATCCGTAAAGATCGCGAAACGTGACACCGAGGAGTTTGACCCGGTCGGACCCGTCGTGCATTATCGGTCGGGTATGCACCTCGTTAGGTGAGGCGTCTACACGAATACAGGCCACTGACCCCGAACGTCGAAAGACGCCCCGGGTCAGGACAGCTCCTCCCGGCTTAAGGGTTGAGCCCAGGTGGCTTCCGGAATACCGGACACGTCGTGTGGTGCCGAAGCTCTGACGAGAGGGGTGCGGATCTCCGACGGTCGTCGGGTTTTCGCTCCTCATGCTGCGCGCAAATCGCGTGCGGATAACCGCACGCTTTCGTGACCGCGAGGAGGTGAGGGACACATGAGTTCCAGTGACAGTCCGGACCGAAGTCCGAACTCCGTCTCGTCCCGATCCGGTCTCCGGCACGACGTTCTCAGCTGAGCGTCGCAACGCTAAGTGGCTTATCGGCCAAGCGTTCTGGGATCGGAACCGCGACGGGACGGGACACGTCAGTCCAGTTAGTCCCCGTTAGAAATCCCCTCCAGGAGGCGACCATGACCGCAGCTCTGTACGACGAAGTGGTGACCCAAGCGCCCGCCCGCGCGCTGACGGTGGTGCGCGACGTCGAGACGACCCGGGCCCCGGCCCCGAAGAAGGCTCCTAAGAAGACCCCCAGCAAGGCGATCAAGCAGCCCATCCTCGCCGGCGACCCGCTGGTGGAGGGCGCCACCCGCCTGTTGAGCGTCCCCTTGCGGCACTTCTACGCGGCGCTGTGGCGCGTCGGTGTGCTCGAGGTGCAGGCCTGATCCGATGAACAGCGACCAACCGAGGCTCCAAGGGGCTACCCGGCCGCAGGTCTTTCCTGAGGCCAGGTAGCCCCTTGGGGTGCTCCGCCTGAGTAGAATCGACCCACTGGCGTTGATCCGGCATCACCGGGGAGCCTTCGGAAGAACAGCCGGCTTCTTTCTCTGGCCAGCTCAGTAGAACCGAACGGGTGGGCCCGTCACAGCCTCCAACGAGCGGCCACGCGAGAGCGTGGCAAGCGGGGTGGTACCGCGGCGCTCGCGCAGGCAGCGCGTCGTCGTCCCCGGCCTCACCATAGGCACGCAGGAGACGACGCTTTGACAGAAAACGCTGAAGCCAGGGCCTATCCCAAACTGGCGAGCGGCGCACCCGACTTCCCGGCCCTCGAACTCGAGGTCCTCGACTACTGGGCCCGCGACGACACCTTCCGGGCCAGCATCGCCCGCCGCGAGGGCGCCGAAGAATACGTCTTCTACGACGGCCCGCCGTTCGCCAACGGGCTGCCGCACTATGGGCACCTGCTCACCGGCTACGTGAAGGACATCGTCCCGCGGTACCGCACCATGCGCGGCTACAAGGTGGAGCGCCGTTTCGGCTGGGACACCCACGGGCTGCCCGCCGAGCTCGAGGTCGAGCGCCAGCTCGGCATCAGCGACAAATCGCAGATCGACGACATGGGGATCGCCGCGTTCAACGACGCGTGCCGGGAATCGGTGTTGCGCTACACCGACGAGTGGCGGGCCTACGTGACCCGCCAGGCCCGCTGGGTCGACTTCGACAACGATTACAAGACGCTCGACCTGTCCTACATGGAGTCGGTGATCTGGGCGTTCAAGCAGCTGTGGGACAAGGGCCTGGCCTACGAGGGCTACCGGGTGCTGCCGTACTGCTGGCGCGACGAAACCCCGTTGTCCAACCACGAATTGCGCATGGACGACGACGTCTACCAGAGCCGCCAGGACCCGGCGCTCACCGTGGGTTTCAAGGTGGTGGGCGGTGCGCTGGACGGCGCGCACCTGCTGGTGTGGACGACGACGCCGTGGACGCTGCCGTCCAACCTGGCGGTCGCGGTCAACCCGGAGGTCACCTACGTCGAGGTCCGGGCCGGCGACCACCGCTTCGTGCTGGCGCAGCCTCGGCTGGCCGCCTACGCCCGCGAGCTCGGTGAGGAACCCGAGATCCTGAGCACCTCCCTCGGGGCCGACCTGCTCGGCACCCGCTACCTGCCGCCGTTCCCGTATTTCATGGACAGCCCCAAGGCTTTTCAGGTGCTGCCCGGCGAGTTCGTCACCACCGAGGACGGCACCGGCATCGTGCACATGGCGCCGGCCTACGGCGAGGACGACATGGCCACCACCGACAAGGTCGGCATCGTGGCCGTCACCCCGGTCGATTCCAAGGGCCGCTTCGACGCGACGGTCCCGGATTACCAGGGCCAGCACGTCTTTGACGCCAACCCGCACATCATCCGCGACCTGAAGAACGGCACCGGCCCGGCCGCGGCGAACGGCGCGCTGCTGCTGCGGCACGAGACCTACGAGCACCCCTACCCGCACTGCTGGCGCTGCCGCAACCCGCTGATCTACCGGGCGGTGTCGTCGTGGTTCGTCGCGGTCACCGCATTCCGCGACCGCATGGTCGAGCTCAACCAGCAGATCACCTGGTACCCCGAACACGTCAAGGACGGCCAGTTCGGCAAGTGGCTGCAGGGCGCCCGCGACTGGTCGATCTCCCGAAACCGCTACTGGGGCAGTCCCATTCCGGTGTGGAAATCCGACGACCCGGCCTACCCGCGCATCGATGTATACGGCAGCCTGGACGAGCTGGAGCGCGACTTCGGGGTGCGGCCCACCAACCTGCACCGGCCCTACGTCGACGAGCTGACTCGCCCCAATCCCGACGACCCGACCGGCCGCAGCACCATGCGGCGCATCCCCGACGTGCTCGACGTGTGGTTCGACTCGGGCTCCATGCCGTACGCCCAGGTGCACTACCCGTTCGAGAACCGCGACTGGTTCGACACCCACTACCCGGGCGACTTCATCGTCGAATACATCGGCCAGACCCGCGGCTGGTTCTACACGCTGCACGTGCTGGCCACCGCGCTCTTCGACCGGCCATCATTCAAAACCTGTGTCGCGCATGGCATTGTGCTGGGCTCCGACGGGCAGAAGATGAGCAAGTCGCTGCGCAACTACCCGGACGTGTCCGAGGTGTTCGACCGCGACGGCTCCGACGCCATGCGGTGGTTCCTGATGGCCTCGCCGATCCTGCGCGGCGGCAACCTGATCGTCACCGAGCAGGGCATCCGCGAGGGTGTGCGCCAGGTCCTGCTGCCGCTGTGGAACGCCTACAGCTTCCTGGCCCTCTACGCGCCCAAAGTCGGCACCTGGCGCACCGACTCGCGGCAGGTGCTGGACCGCTACATCCTGGCCAAGCTCGCCGAACTGCGCGACAACCTCACCCGGGAAATGGACACCTGCGACATCTCCCGGGCCTGCGAGCAGCTGCGCCAGTTCACCGAAGCGTTGACGAATTGGTATGTGCGCCGGTCGCGTTCGCGGTTCTGGGAGGAAGACGCGGACGCCATCGATACCCTGCACACCGTGCTCGAGGTGACGGCCAGGCTGGCCGCCCCGCTCCTTCCGTCGGTCACCGAGATCATCTGGCGTGGCCTCAGCGGCGGCCGCTCGGTGCACCTGACCGACTGGCCGGAAGAAGGGGTGGTGCCCGCGGACCCCGACCTGGTCGCCGCGATGGACCAGGTCCGCGAAGTGTGCTCGGCGGCGTCGTCCCTGCGCAAGGCCAAGAAGCTGCGAGTGCGCCTGCCGCTGCCGAAATTGACTGTTGCGGTGAATGATCCGCAGCGGCTGGCGCCGTTCACCGACCTGATCGCCGACGAGCTCAACGTCAAGAGCGTCGAGCTGACCGACGCCATCGACACCTACGGGCGGTTCGAGCTCACCGTCAATGCCCGGGTGGCCGGTCCGCGGCTGGGCAAGGACGTGCAGGCCGCCATCAAGGCGGTGAAGGCGGGGGAGGGCGTCGTCAACCCCGACGGCACGCTGAGCGCGGGGCCCGCGGTGCTGCAACCCGAGGAGTACAGCTCGCGGCTGGTCGCCGCCGACCCCGAGTTCACCGCGGCGCTGCCCGACGGGGTGGGGCTGGTGGTGCTGGACGGCACCGTCACCCCGGAGCTGGAGGCCGAGGGTTGGGCCAAGGACCGCATCCGCGAGCTGCAGGAGCTGCGCAAGTCGACGGGCCTGGACGTGTCCGACCGGATTTCCGTGGTGATGTCGGTGCCGGGCGAGCGGGCGGACTGGGCGCGCACGCACCGCGACCTGATCGCCGGTGAGATCCTGGCCACCAGCTTCGAATTCGGCGACCCGGCCGACGGCGCGGACATCGGCGACGGCGTCCGGGTGAGCATCGCCAAGGTCTAGCGGCCGTCAGGGGCACATGAAGGCGATCGGGGGGCACGGGTTGGGCCGGATGCCCTCGACGACCGTCCAGGCTCCCACGTAGTGGTAGTCATGGCAGACGCCCATGTCCCAATTGATCGGCACATCGGAGCGCGGCAGGCTCTGGCCGGGGCACCATTGGTGATTGCCGAACGCATCGGCCGCGGCAGTGCCCGTGGCCAGGCCAAGGCCTGACGCCGCGGCGCTGCTCGACAACAGTGCTATCACGATGGCGCGCTTGAGGGTGCTGGTCATGGACTCTTCCTTTCGTTCGTTCGCGGGGCCCGATTTCCGGGCGACTCAGACGGTTAACCGTCGGATCGGCTACCGATCCCAACCCAAATCCGAGCCGGGAGAGTGATTCCCGGCAGGTCAAACGGGGAGAGCCGGGGCCTTCGATCGGTCATCTGCCCAGTGTGCTCAACCGGACGGTCGCGGCGCATGAGGTGTTCACCCCATTTTTGGGCCCGCACCGGTGCCGGTTCAGGGCGTCGTGATCGAGGCCCGTGACTTGGCGTAAGCCGCGGCGGCTTGGGTGCGGTTGCGGACGCCGAGCTTGGCGAGGATCGAACCGACGTGGCGGTTGGCGGTCTTCGGACTTATGAAGAGGACGGCGGCGATGTCGGCGTCGCTGTGGCCGTCGGCGAGCAATTCGAGCACCTCCCGCTCGCGCTCGGTGAGGCCGTCCGGGTCGGCGATCGTCTTCTTCCGGCGGCTGTCAGGGACACGCCCGGTCAGGGCCGCAAGTCGCTGCGCGGCGCGGCGCGCCGCGGCGCGCGCCCCCAACCGGCGAAACGCATCGCGCGCGTCCTCGACGGCGGCGATGTCTCCGCCCAATTGCGCGACGGCCGCGTCGTACGGGCAGCCGCGCCGGGCCCATTCGGCAGCGGCGACCCGCCAATCCCCGCTGGTTTCAAGGTCGTAGGGCGTATGGCTGTCGCCTCCCGGGGCGCCGTCGACCCGGCCACCGGACAACAGGGCCCACCGGCGCAGGCGACCCACCAGCCAAGGATCCGGCCGGCCGGCCGCGGCCGCGGCGAGACCGGTCTCGGCGTGCACGCGCGCCGCATCGTCGTCACCGGACAGCCACGCCGCTTCGGCGTGGGCCGCCCACACGGCACCAAGACGGAAGAGGTCCCGCGGGTCGGGGTCGCCCAGCGCGTCGTCGAGCAGGTCCGCAACCGATTGCTCGCCCCGTCGCGCGCGGATCAACGCGACGGTGATCAGCGGGAGGATTCGCGCGGTGGAGTTCAGCGCCGGCCAGCTCAACAGGTCCTCGGCGCAGGCCAGGGCGTCGTCCCAGTCGCCGCGGTGCATCCGGACAAGCGCGGCCGCTCCGACCGGAAACGGGTGATAGACGTGGATATCGTGGTCCGCGCAGAACTCCGCGGATTCCGGGGTGTAGGCGTCGGCGCGCTCGAGGTCGTGGTGCAGCGCGGCGGTCCAGGACAGCAGCGCCCCGGCGAGGCCGGCGTTTTCGGCCATCCCGTCGGTCGCCATGCTCTCCCGCCATACCGCCTCGAGCTCCTCCCATCCCCCCTCGGCGCGGACCACGCCGGCCAGCGCCTGGAATATCCGGGCCCTGACCACCGCCGCGGGATCTGACAGCTGGGTGCCCAACGCGATGGCCCGGGACGCATAGTCTTCACCTCCCGCCTCGTAGCAGACGGCGGCAAGCTGAGCCATGTTCACCAGCGACCACGCCAGTTGTGAACAGGGACCTACGGTTTCGAGCAGCCGCAGCGAATCGCGCCCGGCCTCGATCGCTTCCGTCCGGCGTCCCAGCGGCCACAGCATGAAGGACAGCCACTGCAGGTCGTCCCCTTCGGCCAGGGCGTCGCCCATGGCGCGCCGCAGCGCGATCGCCTCGCGAAACGATTGCGCGGCAGCGTCGGTGACGCCCGTGTAGTAGCTGGCGATGGCGTGTTGCTCGAGCCACACGACTTTCTCCGCGTCGGCGACGGTTTCGGCGTAACGCAATGCCATCGCATACAGGTCGGCCGCTTCACGGTGAGCTCCCAAAGCCAACGCTCGACGGGCGGCTGCTGGACCATAGGTGATGACCGCGCCCGCCACCCCCGCCTGGTCAGCGTGAAACGCCAACGCTCCCAGCATTTCCGGGGTCGGGGGGTGATCGGACAACGAGGTGAGCACGCGCTCGTGCAACTCGCGGCGCTGATAGTCGGGAATGATGTCGAGCACGGCGCGGCGCGCCAGCTCGTGACGAAAGCCCACGGTGTCGCTGTCGGCGACGAGAATGCCGGCGCTGACGCACTCGGCAAGCCCGGCGGCCGCGGCGGGGCACACCTTCTGCACGAGCGCAATCCGGGGACGGGCGCCGCACACCGCGGCGGCGTGGGCCGTTTCGCGCCCGGCGTCGGAGATTCGCGCAAGCCTGCCCCACACCGCTTCGAACACGGTGCGCGGCAACGCATCGACGGCGAAGACGTCCGAGCCGGCGGCCAGCACCTCGGTCACGTAGAACGGGTTTCCACCGGTGAGCCGGTGCAGTGCGGCGGCGTTGATGCCGGTGCCCGCGGCCAGCTGGGCCACCCCGGCCGCGCTCAGCGGGGCCAGCGATATCCGGCTCACCGCCTTCGACGTCGCCAGGTCGCCCAGCAGCACGGCCAGGGGATGGTCTTCGCCGATCTCGTCGTGGCGATAGGAAACAAGCAACAGCACGGGCAGCGCCGCGATCCGGCGGGACAGGAAGCGCAGCAGGTCAAGCGTGGCGCCGTCGGCCCAGTGGGCGTCTTCGATCACGCACACCCACGGGCCGCCGCAGGCGAAGAGCGCGAGCAACCGCGCATACACCGATTCGGTGTCGCCCGTGTCGACGGCGGCGCGCATCGCCTCCGCCGGCGCATATGCCGTGCCGGCCAACATGTCCAGTAACGGGCCCAGCGGGCGCGGCGCGCTCAACGGATCGCACCAGCCCTCCAACACCGCCGCCGAGTCGCCCAGCCTGGCGACGAACCGCGCGATGACGGAGGTCTTACCCGCGCCCGCCTCGCCGCGCAGCAAGACCACGCGTCCGCTGCCGCCGGCCGCCGCGCGTCTGAGCCCTGCCAGCTCCCTGAGCACCGCGTCGCGCTCGATCAGCTCATCCGATCCCAAAGCCCGCCGTCCCCTCCGGTGCAGCTACCCGCGGCCTGCGCGAAGGCGCCGCGGGCAAACGTCCAGGCCCGCGCTTCAGAGGGAAGACCGCCGGGGCCAACCGCGGATCGGGCACACCCACTGCGGTCGTCAGCAAACCGTCATCAGCGCGAATGCGCTAGAGCTTAGCCGGGGTTGACCCCGCGCGCCGCGCAACGGTGCGCGACGTGCCGCGGTCGGCCGGCGCCCCCGGGCCGCGCCCACCGGCCCTCGCGACTCAGATCGCCGCGATGATCTCGGCCCGCTTGCGGGTGTAATCGGCATCGGTGATCGCCCCGGCCGCACGCAGCTCCTCGAGCTCCCGCAGGCGCTCGGCGGCCGGGCGTTGCGGCGCGGCGCCCGCGACGATGTCTTCGAGCCGCCGGCCGCCGATGACGATGTTCGGCCCGGCTCCTTGCGGCGCCGGCGCCGCGCCCAGCGCGTCGACGATGCGTTGGCCCGCCTCGTCCTTGGCGATGACGAAGGCATGCGGCAGGCCCGGGATGCGCTGGCCGGAAGCCGCCCGCTGCGCGGCGATCTGCTGCGCCACCCGGCCGCTGTCGCCGTCGATCGGCAGCCACAGCGTGATGATCTGCCGGTCGTCGGGCAGCCCGCGCGCCCTGGCCGACACGTCGTTGCCGGCCTGGGCCCGAAAGCCCGAGCGATCCCACGCCTTGAGCACGTTGCCGGCCACCAGGACTCCGCGGTGCTGCTTGTCTTCGAGCGCGTAGACGCCAGACGCGGTGACGGCCAGGATGAAACTCTTCGGTAGGCCGGTGCCGTTAGGCACGCTTCGCCAATTCACCTCGCCCCCGGCCGACGGATACATCTGCATGGCTTTGGTCGACGTCTGCTCGCATCGCGTGGCCGCCTCAACCGGTTGACGCAGGATTTCCGCCGCCACGGCGGCGGCCTGCTGGTTGAGCGCCGGGTCGTGCTGCGCGCGGGCCCTGAACTTCATGGTCGTTCCTTTCGCGGGTGCCCTCAGGCGATGTTCTGCATCGGTATGCCAGCGAACCGTCCCGGCCGCGCTCCCGATCCCAACAATTCGGCCTCGGTGGCGCCGGCCCCCCGTCTCACCGGGTCTCGTCTTGCCGAAACCGTCGGGCTGAGATGCATTGCGCGACAGCGTCATACCCTTCGTCCAGCGCTACCATTCCCCGATTGGTGGGATGCCAGTTGTCGGGCTTTCCCTCGCCCCCGACGCTCAGGTAGACCAGTTCGCTGTGCTCCAACACCTGCAGGGCCTCGCGCACGGGCGCGACCAGCTTCTTGAAGCTCATGGCTCGCTGGCCGCGGGAGGTGAACTCCGCCCGGCGCAGCACCCATTTGATGAAGTCGTACTGGGTCAGCGGTTTGCCGCGCTTAGGCCCGTCGGGTCCGAATGCGGCCATGAGTTGCGCGGCCAGCTCCTCCGTCGGCGGCAATGCGACCAGGCGGGCGAACTCGGTGTCTCTGGCGCGCCGTGCCTCGGCCCGCGCCGCCTTCAGGGTTCTCAACAATGACACGGCAGTCCTTTCGCGTCCCATTCCCGAGCGCTCGCCAACTACTGTGCGCCAGCGCACCGCCTCGGCGCATGAGGTATTCGCCGCATATTCGGCCTGACGCGAAGAACGCGCGTGGGGGTCGCGGAGAAGAGGTTCCGAAAAAAGTGTCCGCGCCGCCGGGGCTGGCTGCTCCTACCTGTGACGGCGACCCACCGGGGGTCGCGACCACAGTTTGAGGAACACGCCATGAGCACCATCGAAGGCTTCCAGTCGACGACCTTCGCCGCCGACCCATACGACGATCTGACCGTCGCCGAGGCGTGGGCGTCGAGCCCGCTGGGCGACCCCGAGATCGAGGACGGTTCGCTGTCCGAGCCCGTCGAGAGTGCGGACTCCTCGACCGCGAAGCCACGTTCGAGGGCGACAAACGCCCTGGTGGCCGGGGCACTGGTCGGAGCGCTCGGAGCGGTCACCGGGCTCGGCCTGATACTCGTCGACGGGTGGGGCTCCAAGGACCAGAGGCCTGCCGTCGTGGTTCCGAATTCCAGCGTCGGTTCGGTGACGCCGGCGCCCAGCGCCGTTGCGCCGCCGGCCCCGGCGCCCACCCCTCCCGACGCCGAGCACGTCTCGCCCGCACCCGTCAGCGGTGGGGACACACCCGTCGCGGTCGGGCCCGCGCCGGCGCCCGTGGTGGCCCCGGCCGGTCCCCCCGCCCCGGCCGATCCGGGCGCCCCGCCGCCTCCTCCCAACGTGACCGTCAACGTCCCGCCGGTGATCGTGCCCGTGCCCGTGCCGATTCCGGTGCCACCCAAGCAAGGCGGCAGTCAGCAGGGCGGCGGCCAGCCCGCCCCGAGCGGTGGCGGCCACCCCCCGATCGAGTGTTTCGCCTGTCACCCGCCGCAACCGGTCCACCCGCCGCAACCGGTCCACCCGCAGCCGATCCACCCGGAGCCGCTGCAGCATCCCTGAGATCGCCGCCGCTGCGGGCTACGCGCGCGAGCGCAGCGCCCGGTGGGCGTGCGGCCAGAACGGCATACCCGCGACGACCGTCGCGCCGGTGGCGATGAGGCCGACCGCCACGTCGACGCTCTCACGGCCCTCGCGCGCCCAGTAGACATCCTTGAGGTCCAAGAGCAGGGCGAGTTCGTCGACGATCATCGCGTTCGCGGCGCCGTACGCGACGGCCGCTACCGGATGCCGGCGTTGCCTGTCGGTTCCGCGCAGGCCCACGCCGCCCACCGTCGCGAGCATCCCGATGCCGATGTTGTAGTGGTGAAAGTGCCTGCCGCCCATCGACATACCACCACCCGACGGGCCGTGGCCGGCGCGGATCCAGTGCGTGAGCGCCCGCAGTCCGGCGAACGTGAGGGTGAACGACGTCCAGGCCAGCACGGTGGCCTGCTCGCCGGGCTGCAGCCGCTGATCCCATTGATGGCGCAGGCGCTCCCAGCGAGACCTCGACGCGTCGGTGCCGTCAGCCTCCATACCCAACGACGCTAGACCAATAGCATTTCGAAGTGTGGAGTCCCGTTGGGTGCTGCACCTGGACATGGATGCGTTCTTCGCCTCGGTCGAACAACTCACCCGGCCGACGCTGCGCGGACGGCCGGTGCTGGTCGGCGGCCTGGGCGGGCGCGGCGTGGTCGCCGGGGCCAGCTACGAAGCCCGCGTGTACGGCGCCCGCTCCGCCATGCCGATGCATCAGGCCCGCCGCCTGATCGGCGTGACCGCGGTGGTGCTGCCGCCGCGCGGGGTGGTGTACGGGGTGGCCAGCCGGCGCGTCTTCGACACGGTGCGCAGCGTGGTGCCGGTGGTCGAGCAGCTGTCGTTCGACGAGGGCTTCGGCGAACCGGCCCGCCTCGCGGGCGCGTCCGCCGAGGACGTCGAGGCGTTCTGCGAGGACCTGCGCCGACGGGTGCGCGCCGAGACCGGCCTGATCGCTTCGGTCGGCGCCGGCTCGGGCAAGCAGATCGCCAAGATCGCGTCGGGCCTGGCCAAGCCCGACGGCATTCGGGTGGTCCGGCGCGCCGAGGAGCGGTCGCTGCTCGGCGGGTTGCCGGTGCGGCGATTGTGGGGCATCGGCCCGGTCGCCGAGGAGAAGCTGAATCGACTCGGCATCGACACCATCGGTCAGCTGGCCGCGCTGACCGACGCCGAGGCCGCCAACATCCTGGGCGCGACGATCGGGCCGGCGCTGCACCGCCTGGCGCTCGGCATCGACGACCGGCCCGTCGCCGAGCGCGCCGAAGCCAAACAGATCAGCTCCGAGTCCACCTTCGCCGTCGACTTGACCAGCCTCGAGCAGCTGCGTGAGGCGATCGACCCGATCGCCGAGCACGCGCATCAGCGGCTGCTGCGCGACGGCCGCGGCGCCCGCACGGTCACGGTGAAGCTGAAGAAGTCCGACATGAGCACGCTGACCCGCTCGGCGACTCTGCCCTACGCGACGACCGAGCCCGGCGCGCTCGTCGCGGTGGCCCGGCGGCTGCTGCTGGATCCCCGTGAGATCGGGCCGATTCGCCTACTGGGCGTGGGCTTTTCGGGGTTGAGCGACGTGCGCCAGGAGTCGCTGTTCCCCGATCTGGACCTGGCGGGGGAGACCTCGGAGGAATATCCAGTCGAGACCGCGGCCGAGGCCATGTTCGCACCGGTGGCCGAAGCGGGGTCGCCGTGGCGGGTGGGCGACGACGTGTCGCACCGCGAGCTCGGGCACGGCTGGGTGCAGGGCGCGGGCCACGGCGTGGTCACCGTGCGGTTCGAGACCCGCGCCTCGGGGCCGGGCGCGGCGCGGACGTTCCCCGCCGACACCGCCGAGCTGACCAAGGCGAACCCGGTCGACTCCCTGGACTGGCCGGACTACCTGGGCGCGCTCGAAGCCGACATGTCAGCCCCAGCGGGCGATGACGTCGCCGACCGGTAGCCGCGCGGCCAGCGCGGCCATCATCAGCACCCGGGCCTGCGGCGGCCGCAGCCTGGGCACCATCACCGCGCCGGCGGCCGCCATATCGTGGCCGGGCCCGTAGCTGGCGCCGACCCGCCCGCCCGGGACGCGGGTGGACACCGCCACGGCGACCCCGGCCCGGCAATGGCGGGCCACCGCCTCGACCACCGCGTCGCCGGCGTTACCCGAACCCAGCGCCTCGAGCACCAGGCCCCGCGCCCCGGCGGCCACGCACGCGTCCAGGGCCACCCCGTCGCTGCCCAGGTAGGCGGCGACGATGTCCACCCGGGGCGCGTCCGCCGCGGTGAGCTCGCCGAGCTGGGGCCGGGTCTTGGTGCCGGCCAGCGTGACGCCGCCATTCACGGTGCCGATCAGCTCACCGGCGAAGCCGCTCAGGTCGTTGGTCGCCACCTTCGTCAGGCCCAGGGGCTGCAGCACCCGGCCGGCGAAACACAGCAGGACGCCCAGGCCGCGGGCGCCGGGGTGCCCCGCGACGGCCAGAGCGGCGCGCAGGTTGGCCGGGCCGTCGGCGTCGGGCGCGTCGGCGCTGCGCATCGCCCCGGTGAGGACCACCGGGACGTCGCCCGCGTGGGTGAGCTCGAGCCACAGCGCGCTCTCCTCCATGGTGTCGGTGCCGTGCGTGACCACCACACCGTCGGCGCCGCCGTCGATCGCCGCCCGCACGGCGCCGCGGATCCGGTCCCAATCGGCCGGCACCAGCTGGGAGCTGTCCAACGCCAGCGCGTCGACGACGTCGACGTCGAGACCGGCCGCCAAGTCGGCCGCGCCGTACGAGGGCCGGTGCACGCCGTCCGCGCCGGTGCCGGTCGATATCGTGCCTCCGGTGGCGATGACGGTGAGCCGGCCCATGGTGAGATCATCGCGCACGCCGACCGCGAACATCGGCCAGCCCGCGTCCGCATTGGGGGATGATGTGAGAGTGCCCGAGGAACCCACCGGATCCACTGAGCCCGTGACGTCGACCGACGAGGCCGCCGACGCCGCCGCTGCCGACCCGAAGCGGCCGCCGAGGCGGCTGCGCCTGCTGCTGTCGGTCGCGGCGATCGTCTTGGCCTTGGACGTCGTCACCAAGGTGCTCGCCGTCAAACTTTTGCCCCCCGGCCAGCCGGTGCCGATCATCGGCGACACGGTGACCTGGACGTTGGTGCGCAATTCCGGGGCCGCGTTCTCGATGGCGACGGGATACACCTGGGCGCTGACGCTGATCGCCACCGCAGTGGTGGCCGGGATCTTCTGGATGGGACGCCGGCTGGTGTCGCCCTGGTGGGCGGTCGGGCTGGGGATGATCCTCGGCGGCGCCATGGGCAACCTGGTGGATCGCTTCTTCCGGGCGCCCGGGCCGCTGCGCGGCCATGTCGTGGACTTCCTGTCGGTCGGCTGGTGGCCGGTGTTCAACGTCGCCGACCCCTCGGTGGTGGGCGGCGCCATCCTGCTGGTGGTGCTGTCGATCTTCGGCTACGACTTCGACACCGTGGGCAGGCGCAGGCCGACCAGCGCGAATGACTGACCGTTCCATGCCGGTGCCCGAGGGGCTGGCGGGCATGCGCGTGGATGCGGGGCTGGCGCGCCTGCTGGGGCTGTCCCGCAGCGCCGCGGCCGCCCTGGCCGAGGACGGCGGGGTGGAGCTGGACGGCGTGCAGGCCGGCAAATCCGACCGGCTGACCGGCGGCGCCTGGCTGCAGGTGCGCCTGCCCGAAGCCCCGGCGCCGGTGGAGAACACGCCGGTCGACATCGAGGGCATGACGATCCTGTATTCCGACGACGACATCGTCGCGGTCGACAAGCCGGCCGCGGTGGCCGCGCATGCGTCGGTCGGGTGGACCGGGCCCACGGTGCTCGGCGGGCTGGCCGCCGCCGGCTACCGGATCACCACCTCGGGCGTGCCGGAGCGGCAGGGCATCGTGCACCGCCTCGACGTCGGAACCTCCGGGGTGATGGTGGTGGCGCTGTCGGAGCGCGCCTACACCGTGCTGAAGCGGGCGTTCAAGCAGCGCACGGTGGACAAGCGCTATCACGCGCTGGTGCAGGGGCATCCGGACCCGTCGAGCGGGACGATCGACGCGCCGATCGGGCGGCACCGCGGCGGCGAGTGGAAGTTCGCCGTCACCAAGGATGGCCGGCACAGCCTCACCCATTACGACACCATCGAAGCCTTTCACGCCGCCAGCCTGCTCGACGTGCACCTGGAAACCGGTCGCACGCACCAGATTCGGGTGCACTTCTCCGCGCTGCACCACCCGTGCTGCGGTGACCTCGTCTATGGAGCTGATCCGAAACTCGCGAAAAAGCTTGGGCTCCAACGGCAATGGCTGCACGCCCGGTCGCTGTCGTTCGCCCATCCGGCGGACGGTAGGCGGATCGAGATCGTCAGTCCCTACCCGGCCGATCTGCAGCACGCGCTGGACGTGCTGCGCGCCGAGGGCTGATCATTCTGATGGTCGCGACCCGTCCCCCGCGCTTCGCTGGGGGTGCCCCCAGCGCCCGGCTTCGCCGCGCTTGCGATCACTCGGCCGGCTTGCGCGCCTCGACGAGCAGCCGCACGGAGTGCGCGACGAACGGGCCGTCGGCCTCGATGCGCTCGTGCAGTTCGCGCAGCCGCTCCCGGTAGGCGCCGACCGTGAAGTCCGGCACCGTCCAAATCACCTTGCGCAGGAAGTAGATAACGGCGCCGATGTCGAAGAACTCGGCCCGCATTCGTTCCATGCGCATATCGACGATGTCCATCCCGGCGGCCTCGGCTTCGGCGCTCTGGACGTCGGGGTGTAGCTCGGCCCATTTCTCCGGCTGCGGCCCGATGAAGTATTCGACGAGTTCGGCCATGGTCGCCGGCCCGATCTGCTGGGCGAAGTAGGTGCCGCCCGGTCGCAGCACCCGGGCGATCTCGGGCCACCGCACCGCGATCGGGTGGCGGCTGGTCACCAGGTCAAAGGCCGAGTCGGCGAACGGCAACCGCGGCTCGCCCCCGGTCAGCACGACCACCACGCCGCGGGGATGCAGGCGTTGGGTGGCCAGGGCCGCATTGGGCGGCCATGACTCCGTCGCGGCCATCGTGCGCGGAAATCTCTCGGCGCCGGAGAGCACTTCGCCGCCCCCGGTGTCGATGTCGCAGGCGGCCGACACGCTCGCCAGCCGTTGGCTCATCTGACGCTGGTAACCCCACGACGGGCGTTCTTCGGTGGCCCGCCCGTCCAGCCAGGAGAAGTCCCAGCCGTCGACGGGAGCCGCGTCCGCCTCCGCCACGAGGTCGTCGAATGTGCGACCCATGCCGAGCATGCTAGGCACGCTCACGGCGCGGGGCAGACGAATTTGGTGCCGTTCAAATCGAGCTTGACCTCGCCCTGGTGCTCCCAGTATTCGTAACCCTGCCGGCCGTATCGGGCGCCGCTGCCCGACGGCTCGAGGAACAGGATCTCCTGGTTGCCCTTCCAGTTGAGCACCGCCGCCGGCGGGTCGAAGTCGTTGTAGAACTGCGCGGTCAACGGCCCCGCATCGGCGGGGCACTGGTAGGTGACGACGGGCGGGCTCAGGGTGCCGGGGTCGGCGATGGCCAGCTCGTCCAGCCGGGTCTGATACGCCTCGACCAGGCAGGTGCGCGCTGCGGGGTTCTGTGCGCACCCGTCGCGCGTGGTCGCCCAGCCGTTCTGCGCCGACGTCAGCGCGGCCTGGTCCGCGCCTGGCCGGGCAAGGGCCTGCTGGTAGGCGGCCTGCAGGCGGTGGTCGAGGTCGGTCAGTTGCGGATCGCGGCACACCAACTGCTGCGCCGCGTTGGCCGGTTTGGCGCAGTCGAGTGCCGCCGCGGTCGGCGGGGCAGTGGTGGTGGTTGTTTCGGTGGTGGTGCCGGCCGACGGCGGGGTCGTTTTCGCACCGCAGGCGCCCAGCATCAGGGCCGCAACGATGACGGCGAGCAGTCGCATACGTGCTGAGTACCGGTTGCGGGCCGCAGCTCGCGCGCGACACGCCGAGATTGCCGGCAATCTCGGCGCAGCCGTCAGACGGTGGCTTTGTTCGCCTCGCCCGTCGCGATCTCGGGAGCCAGCGGCGCGATGGCGCCGATGATCTCGGTCACCGTTTCGGGCGGGACCCCGGCCGCGGCGAGCGCGTCGGACAGATGCCCGGCCACCAGGTTGAAGTGGTGCATCGTGATGCCGCGCCCCTGGTGCACTTGCTTCATCGGAGCGCCGGTGTAGGGCTCGGGCCCACCGAGGGCCGCGGCGAAGAACTCGACCTGCTTGCCCTGGAGCCGGTTCATGTTGGTCCCGGTGAAGAATCCGGAGAGTTGGTCGTCGGCAAGCACACGGACGTAGAAGTCCTCGACCACGACTTCGATCGCCTCGTGCCCGCCGATCCGGTCGTAGACGGCGGCCGGCTGTGGTTTGCGGAAGCGTGCCAGAATTTTCATAAGCCCGATTGGAACATTTCGGCGTTGCCCGTCAGTTAGTTCGCGATCACGCACGGATGTCTTTGCGTAACAAGCGGATTGCCCACTCTTGACGGTCGTGCAGGCCGCGGCGTGAGACGCGGGGCCCGCGTTACATGCCAGAAATTTGCATCGGGCCCCCGACCCGATGTCCTAGGTTGGCTTAATGACGCACGTCACATCGTTCACACCGCCCCGCAAGGAGCTCATGGTCAACGGGCAGGCCAGCTGCGGTCGGGGGGCCGACATCATCAGGAGCGAAAGCCGATGAACCTGGGTGACCTAACGAATCTCGTCGAAAAGCCGCTCGCGAACTTAGTGGAGAAGCCGATCGCGGCGGTATCCCACATCGTCAACACGCCGAACTCCGCGGGCCGCTACCGACCCTTCTATCTGAGGAATCTGCTCGACGCGGTACAGGGCCGCACGCTCGACGAGGCAGTAAAAGGCAAGACCGTCCTGATCACCGGGGGATCGTCGGGCATCGGCGAGGCCGCCGCGAAGCGGATCGCGGAAGCCGGCGGCGTGGTCGTGCTGGTCGCCCGCACCCGCGAGAACCTGGAGAAGGTCGCCTCTGAAATCGAGGGCAACGGTGGCACCGCCCACGTCTACCCGTGCGACCTGTCCGACATGGACGCGATCGCCGAGATGGCCGATCAGGTGCTCAAAGACCTCGGGGGTGTCGACATCCTGATCAACAACGCGGGGCGGTCGATCCGGCGCTCGCTGGAGCTGTCCTACGACCGCATCCACGACTATCAGCGCACCATGCAGCTGAACTATCTGGGCGCGGTCCAGCTCATCCTCAAATTCATCCCCGGCATGCGGGAACGGGGGTTCGGGCACATCATCAACGTCTCCTCGGTCGGCGTGCAGACCCGCGCGCCGCGCTTCGGCGCATACATCGCCAGCAAGGCCGCGCTGGACAGCCTGTGCGACTCCCTGCAGGCCGAGACCGTGAATGACGACGTGAAGTTCACCACCGTGCACATGGCGCTGGTGCGCACCCCGATGATCAGCCCGACCACGCTCTACGACAAGTTCCCGGCGCTGACGCCGGATCAGGCGGCCGGGGTGATCGCGGACGCGATCGTGCACCGGCCCCGCCGGGCCAGCTCGCCGTTCGGGCAATTCGCCGCCGTCGCCGACGCGGTGAACCCGGCGGTGATGGACCGGGTGCGCAACCGCGCGTTCGCCATGTTCGGCGACTCCCACGCCGCCAAGGGCGACGAATCTCCAAGCGATTCACCGCAATTCGACAAACGCAGCGAAACGTTTGTGCGGGCGACGCGCGGGATACATTGGTGACATCATGAGCCTTCCGAAACCTGACATCGACACCACCGTCGTGATCACCGGCGCCTCGTCGGGCATCGGCGCCGAACTGGCTCGCGGCCTGGCCCGTCGCGGCTTCCCGCTGCTGCTGGTCGCGCGGCGCCGGGAACGCCTCGACGAACTCGCCAACGAGGTGGGCCAGGAATACTCGGTGGCCGTCGAGGTGCTGCCGTTGGACCTCGGCGATCCCAAGGGCCGCGCGAAGCTGGCGGACCGGCTGCGCGCCGAGCCGATCGCCGGCCTGTGTAACAGCGCCGGGTTCGGCACCAGCGGGGTCTTTCACGAGCTGCCACTCGAGCGCGAAAGCGAGGAGGTCACCCTCAACGCGCTGGCCCTGATGGAACTCACCCACGCCGCCCTGCCCGGCATGGTCGAGCGCGGCGCCGGCGCGGTGATGAACATCGCGTCGATCGCCGGTTTTCAGCCGGTGCCCTACATGGCGGTGTACTCGGCGACCAAGGCCTTCGTGCAGACCTTCTCCGAAGCCGTGCACGAGGAGCTGCACGGGACGGGAGTGTCGGTGACGTGCCTGTGCCCGGGGCCGGTGCCGACGGAGTGGGCGGAGATCGCCAACGCCGAGCGGTTCAGCATTCCCATCGCGCAGGTCTCACCCCAAGAGGTTGCCGAGGCGGCGATCGGCGGGATGCTGGGCGGCAGGCGCAGCGTGGTGCCCGGCGTCGTGCCCAAGGTCGTCAGCACCGGCGGGCGATTCGTGCCGCGCACCCTGCTGTTGCCCGGGATCCGGATCGGCAGCCGCTTCCGCGGGGGACCCAACCGCTGAGCGTGTGCCAGGATCGCCCGGTCACAGCCGTCACTTCCGTCGCTGCGCCGGGCGATCGACGATGTGCCCGCCTCACAGCGACAACCGGGATTCCAAGGGCGGTAGCCAATTTTGTCGCTGTGAGGCGGGCACTGCTCCGCATCCCGCCGATCAGGGGCCTGAGTGACGGGTGTGACGATGCGGTCGCGCTAGGCTCCGGTCATGGCCGCTGTAGACCTGACCGCCGATGTGCCGATGACCCCGCAGGAGATGTGGGACCGCGTCTCCGACCTGTCGGACCTGGGCGACTGGCTGGTGATGCACGAGGGGTGGCGCAGTGATCTGCCCGAGGAGCTCGGCGAGGGCGTCCAGGTGGTGGGCGTGGCCCGGGCGAAGGGCTTCCGCAACCGGGTGACCTGGACGGTGACCACGTGGGATCCGCCGCACGAGGTCGCGCTCTCGGGGTCCGGCAAGGGCGGCGCCAAGTACGCCGTCACGCTCACCGTGCAAGCCGCCGAAGAGGGATCCACGCTGGGCCTGCGCCTTGAGCTGGGCGGGCGCGCGTTGTTCGGGCCGGTCGGTTCGGCCGCGGCGCGGGCCGTCAAGGGGGACGTGCAGAAGTCGTTGAAGAACTTCGTCGAGTTGTACGGATAGAAACGCAGACACACTTCGCGACACGCCCGAAAGGCGTCGGTCCTCAGTCATAGACTGGCGTCCCTATGAACCACTCCTCCTTCGTGCACCTCCACAACCACACCGAGTACTCGATGCTGGATGGGGCCGCGAAGATCTCGCCGATGCTGGCGGAGGTGGAGCGGCTGGGAATGCCCGCGGTCGGGATGACCGACCACGGAAACATGTTCGGCGCCAGCGAGTTCTACAACGCGGCGACCAAGGCGGGGATCAAGCCGATCATCGGGGTCGAGGCCTACATCGCGCCGGGCTCGCGCTTCGACACCCGCCGGATCACCTGGGGCGATCCCGGTCAGAAGTCCGATGACGTCTCGGGTAGCGGTTCCTACACGCACATGACGATGGTGGCCGAGAACGCCACCGGGCTGCGCAACCTGTTCAAGCTGTCGTCGTTGGCCTCCTTCGAGGGCCAGCTCGGCAAGTGGTCGCGCATGGACGCCGAGATCATCGCCGAACACGCCGAGGGCATCATCGCCACCACGGGCTGCCCGTCCGGGGAGGTGCAGACCCGTCTGCGGCTGGGGCACGACCGCGAGGCGCTGGAGTCGGCCGCCAAGTGGAGAGAAATCTTCGGCGCGGACAACTACTTCCTCGAGCTGATGGACCACGGGCTGTCCATCGAGCAGCGGGTCCGCGAGGGCCTGCTCGAAATCGGCCGCAAGCTGGGCATCCCGCCGCTGGCCACCAATGACTGCCACTACGTCACCCGCGACGCCGCCCACAACCACGAGGCGCTGTTGTGCGTGCAGACCGGCAAGACCCTCTCGGATCCGAACCGGTTCAAGTTCGACGGCGACGGCTACTACCTGAAGTCGGCCGCCGAGATGCGCCAACTCTGGGACGACCAGATCCCCGGCGCGTGCGACTCGACGCTCTTGATCGCCGAGCGCGTCCAGCCCTACGACGACGTGTGGACACCGCGCGACCGGATGCCGATCTTCCCGGTGCCCGAGGGGCACGACCAGGCGACCTGGCTGCACCACGAGGTGATGGCGGGACTGCGTCGACGCTTCCCGTCCGGCGTCGGCCAGGACTACATCGACCGGGCCTCCTACGAGATCAAGGTCATCTGCGACAAGGGCTTCCCGTCCTACTTCCTGATCGTCGCCGACCTGATCAACTACGCGCGCTCGGTCGACATCCGGGTGGGGCCCGGCCGCGGTTCGGCGGCGGGCTCGCTGGTTGCCTACGCGTTGGGCATCACCAACATCGACCCGATCCCGCACGGCCTGCTGTTCGAGCGGTTCCTCAACCCCGAGCGCCCGTCGGCACCCGACATCGACATCGACTTCGACGACCGTCGTCGCGGCGAGATGGTGCGCTACGCCGCCGACAAGTGGGGCCAGGACCGCGTCGCCCAGGTCATCACCTTCGGCACCATTAAAACCAAAGCGGCGCTGAAAGATTCGGCGCGAATCCACTACGGCCAGCCCGGCTTCGCCATCGCCGACCGGATCACCAAGGCGCTGCCGCCGCCGATCATGGCCAAGGACATCCCGCTGTCCGGCATCACCGATCCCGCGCACGAGCGGTACAAGGAGGCCGCCGAGGTGCGCGGCCTGATCGAGACCGACCCCGATGTGCGCACCATCTACCAGACCGCCCGCGGCCTGGAGGGCCTGATCCGCAACGCCGGCGTGCACGCCTGCGCCGTGATCATGAGCAGCGAGCCGCTCACCGAGGCCATCCCGCTGTGGAAGCGGCCGCAGGACGGCGCCATCATCACCGGCTGGGACTACCCGTCGTGCGAGGCCATCGGCCTGCTGAAGATGGACTTTTTGGGCCTGCGCAACCTGACGATCATCGGCGACGCCCTGGACAACATCAAGGCCAACAGGGGAATCGACCTCGACCTGGAATCGGTGCCGCTGGACGACAAGCCCACCTATGAGCTGCTGGGCCGCGGCGACACCCTGGGGGTGTTCCAGCTCGACGGCGGGCCGATGCGCGACCTGCTGCGCCGCATGCAACCGACCGAGTTCAACGACATCGTCGCCGTGCTCGCCCTGTACCGCCCCGGCCCGATGGGCATGAACGCCCACAACGATTACGCCGACCGCAAGAACAACCGGCAGGCGATCAAGCCGATTCACCCCGAGCTCGAGGAGCCGCTGCGCGAGATCCTCTCGGAGACTTACGGTCTGATCGTCTACCAAGAGCAGATCATGTTCATCGCCCAGAAGGTCGCCTCCTACACGATGGGTAAGGCCGACGCGCTGCGCAAGGCCATGGGCAAGAAGAAGCTCGAGGTGCTCGAGGCGGAGTACAAGGGCTTCCAGGAAGGCATGACCGCCAACGGCTTCTCCGAAAAAGCGGTGAAAGCATTGTGGGACACCATCCTTCCGTTCGCCGGCTATGCGTTCAACAAGTCGCACGCCGCCGGCTACGGCCTGGTCTCCTACTGGACCGCCTACCTGAAGGCCAACTATCCGGCCGAATACATGGCCGGCCTGTTGACCTCGGTGGGCGACGACAAGGACAAGGCCGCGGTCTACCTGGCCGACTGCCGCAAGCTCGGCATCACCGTCCTACCGCCGGACGTCAACGAGTCCCTGGTGAACTTCGCCTCGGTGGGCCAGGACATCCGGTTCGGGCTGGGCGCGGTGCGCAACGTCGGCGCCAACGTGGTCGGCTCGCTGATCAAGACCCGCAACGAGAAGGGCAAATTCACCGACTTCTCCGACTACCTGAATAAGATCGACATCTCGGCCTGCAACAAGAAGGTCACCGAGTCGCTGATCAAGGCCGGCGCGTTCGACTCGCTGAGTCATGCCCGCAAGGGCCTCTTCCTGGTGCACACCGACGCCGTCGATTCGGTGCTGGGCACCAAAAAGGCCGAGGCCATAGGGCAGTTCGACCTGTTCGGCGGCGATGACGGGTGCACCGAGTCGGTGTTCACCATCAAGGTGCCCGAAGACGAGTGGGAGGACAAACACAAGCTGGCCCTGGAGCGCGAGATGCTCGGCCTGTACGTGTCGGGGCATCCGCTCAACGGCGTGGCGCACCTGCTGGCCGCGCAGACCGACACCCAGATCCCGGCCATCCTCGACGGCGACGTCCCCAATGAAAGCCAGGTGCGGGTCGGCGGCATCCTGGCGTCGGTCAACCGGCGGGTCAACAAAAACGGAATGCCCTGGGCGTCAGCACAACTGGAAGACCTCACCGGTGGCATCGAGGTGATGTTCTTCCCCCACGCGTACTCTACCTACGGCGCCGACATCGCCGACGACGCGGTGGTGCTGATCAACGCCAAGGTGGCCATCCGCGACGACCGCATCAGCCTGATCGCCAATGAGCTTGTGGTGCCGGACTTTTCCAACGCCCAACCGAACCGGCCGATCGCTGTCAGCCTGCCTACCCGGCAGTGCACCATCGACAAGGTCAGCGCGCTCAAGCAGGTGCTGGCGCGGCACCCCGGCACGTCCCAGGTGCACCTGCGGCTCATCAGCGGTGACCGGATCACCACCCTGGAGCTGGACGCCTCGCTGCGGGTGACGCCGTCGCCCGCGCTGATGGGGGACCTCAAGGAGCTGCTCGGCCCGGGCTGCCTGGGCAGCTAGGCCGGCTCACATCTCGAAGCCGAGTGTGAAATTAGCCGCACACTCGCGGCCGAGCGTGAAATTAGCTTCACACTCGCGGACTCGGCGTCAGGCGTCGCCGGACCGCAGCCGCGCGCAGCCCATCTGCGCTCACCGCATGCCGACTGTGCGGCCAGCCGCACCCTCGCGCGCCACTGTGCGGGCAGCCGCACACTCGCCGCGCGCTAAGCGGTCAACCCCAGTGCCGCCTGATGGTCATGGGTGGGGATGATGGTCACCGCATGCCGAGCAAGGTGCAGTCGCTGCAGCGTCCGGAACGCCTCGTCGCGATCCTCGTCCACCAAAACACCCGGATAGCTTGCCTTTTGGCGGACCTTCTCGATCTGCAGCCAGTGCCAGGCCGCGTCGCCGGCGATCAGGATCCAGCCGCGCCCGGTGTGGGCGAGCACTCCGACGCTGCCCGGGGTGTGGCCGGGCAGGTCGACAAGTAGGACGGACCGGTCCCCGAACAGGTCGCGGCTTCGGGCGAAGGTCAGCACCGGCGGCCCGTCCAGCTCGTAGTCGACCACGGGCCGTCCGCGCAGCGAATCGCGGACACCGCCGACGGGCGCGACGGGGCCGGACCCGATCCAGTCCCGTTCGGTGCGGTGCAGATGAACGGGCAGATCCGGCAGATCCAGCAACCCCGACACGTGATCCCAGTGCGCGTGGGTCGGCAAGGCGAAATCCAACGCCGGCGGCTCCGGCAGCCGGGTCAGGGCCGTGACCGTGGGAACGGTGTCGGCGGGCGGGCGGACGGCAACGCGCAGCACCGCGGGTAGTTGGGCGATCGCCCGCCGCTCGACGTCGCGGCACACGGCCGGGTCGACGATGAAGGTGGCGTCCGGATGGCTGACGACGAACGAGGTCATCGAGTTCCCGACGCGCCCGGGCGTGAATGTGCCCTCGACGATCGCCGCGGTCGGCACCGATCGCGGCACCTGGGGCAGCGCGGTCACCGTGACGGTGCGCCTGGGCTCGGGCAGCCCCGCGTCGGCGACGCTGCGCAGGAACCTCTGGTCGGGCCGTCGCGGACGCACCGCGCCCCAGACCGATCCCATTGCGGCGGAGCAACATTGGCGCAGCGAGGGGGAGCGGACCGGCTCGTGCCTCATGGCACGTCCACCCGGACGATGACGCTGTCGGGCCACACGCCCCGGTCGCGCGCACGGCTCAGCTTCTCGCGGACGCACAGGTCTTGGTGGACGTTGGTGACGCCCGGGACCTTGATCAGCGGCACGATGTTCCACTGCCAGCCATACCGTTTGTGCAGGACGCGGTTGGCCCGCGCGGCGTCGTCGCCCGACAGGATCGTGGCGCGGCCCGCCACCGTCGTCGCGCCCGGACGGACCCGGCCGCGATGGTCGCACGCGGTGACCTCGACGTCGCGGCGCGTGGTCAGCCGCCGGGTCTTCGGCCCCACTTTGGTGCGGAACACCAACGCGTCGCCATCCAGCCCGAACCAGATCGGGGTGTCGACGGGGGTGCCGTCGCGGCGGAACGATCGAAGCAGCGCGTAGCGTGCCGCGCCCAGCCCATTGAGTGGATGTGTGTGCATAAGATCAGTCAACGACTTAGAGTTGGCTCTAAGTCAAGCGTCGAAGGAGAGGCCGATGAGTCCACGGCTGACGATCGGCGAGGTGGCGCGCCAGGCCGGGGTCGCGGCGACGACGCTGCGTTACTACGAGCAGATCGGCTTGGTGCCGCCGCCCGGGCGGCTGGGCGGGCAGCGCCGCTACGACGATTCGGTGCTGGCCCGGCTCGAGGTGATCCGGCTCTGCAAGTCGGCCGGCTTCGCGCTGGAGGAGATCCAGCTGTTGTTCGCCGACGACGCACCGGGGCGGCCGGCGAGCCGCGCCCTGGCGGAGGCCAAGCTCGCCGAAATCGATGCCCAAATGGAGTCGCTGGCCCAGGCCCGGGCGGTCATCGAGTGGGGCATGCGCTGCACGTGTCCCTCAATTGATGCGTGTACCTGTGGAATTCATACCGCGTTGCCCGCCTGAGCAAAGGAGCTCCCGTGAGTCAGCCGCCCACCATCCCCGTGCAGAGCTTCTCCCATGTGTGCATCGGCGTCTCCGACATGGAGGCGTCGCTGGCCTTCTACACCTCGCTGCTCGGCATGGACGTCGTGTTCGACGTCGAGCTCGACGGCGCCGGCCTGGATGCGGTGACCGGTGGGGTGGCGCAGCGGGGGCGCATGGTCGGCGGGTTGATCGGCGCCGCCATGGTCGAGTTGATGTCGCTGGGCGCGGTCCCCGAGTGCCCGCGCGGGCCGCACCTGGGCTACACCAACGTCTCGTTCCGGGTGGACGACCTCGACGCCACCTTCGACGTGGTGCGGCGTGAGCACCCCGACGTCCGGGCCGAGCCGCCCGTCGACATCGGCGGGGTGCGGATGTTCTTCATCTACGACCCCGACGGCACCCCCATCGAACTGCTGGAGTTGCCCGCCGGCATATCGAGCACGCTGCAGCTCTGGCGCCCGGATCCAGCGTGATCCATTCCGCGTCCCCGATCACGGACGTACGCTCACGAAGGCAGAGCTGAGAGGACACCCATGACGACAGCCGAGCGCCCGGCCACCCTGTGCGAGGCATTCCAGCGCAGCGCGTCGATCGATCCGGACGCCGTCGCGCTCCGCACCCCCGGCGACACCCAGACCATGACGTGGAGCGAGCTCGCGGCGCAGGTGCGCAAAGTCACCGCCGGACTGGCCGGCCTGGGGGTCGGGCGGGGCGACACCGTGTCACTGATGATGGCCAACCGCGTCGAGTTCTACCCCTTGGAGATCGGTGCCCAACACCTCGGCGCCACTTCGTTTTCGGTGTACAACACGCTGCCCGCTGAGCAGCTGACGTACCTGTTCGACAACGCGGGGACGAAGGTCGCGATCTGCGAGGAGCAGTACGTGGACCGCATCCGCGCCAGCGGCGCGCCCATCGAACACATCGTCTGCATCGACGGGTCACCGCCCGGCACCATTTCGCTGGACGACCTGTACGCCGCGGCGCAGCCCGATTTCGACTTCGAGGCGACCTGGCGGGCGGTGCGGCCCGACGACGTCGTCACCCTCATCTACACGTCCGGGACCACCGGAAACCCCAAGGGCGTGGAGATGACCCACGCCCATCTGCTGTTCGAGGCGTATGCCCTCAACGCCGTCCTGCCGTCCCGGTTCGGTGACCGGGTCACGTCGTATCTGCCGACGGCGCACATCGCCGACCGGGTGATGGGTCTGTACGCCCTGGAAGTATTCGGCGCCCAGGTCACGGTCGTCTCCGATATCCGCGCCATCGCCGCCGCCCTGCCCGATGTGCGGCCCACGGTCTGGGGCGGGGTGCCGCGGGTGTGGGAAAAGCTCAAGGCCGGAATCGAATTCGCCGTCGCTAACGAAACGGACGAGGTCAAGCGTCAGGCCTTGCAGTGGGCGATGTCGGTGGCCGGCAAGCGCGCCGCCGCCCTGCTGGCCGGCGAGCAGATGTCGGACGAGCTGGCCGGCGAATGGGCCCAGGCCGACGAGTTGGTGCTGTCGAAGCTGCGCGAGCGGCTTGGCTTCGGCGAACTCCGTTGGGCGGTGTCCGGTGCGGCTCCGATCCCGAAGGAGACGCTGGCGTTCTTCCTCGGCATCGGCATTCCCATCGCCGAGGTCTGGGGGATGTCGGAGCTGAGCTGCGTCGCCGCCGTCAGCCATCCACGCGACGCGCGCCTGGGCACCGTCGGCAAGCTGCTGCCCGGGCTCGAGGGCAAGATCGCCGACGACGGCGAATATCTGGTGCGCGGTCCGCTGGTGATGAAGGGCTACCGCAAGGAACCCGCCAAGACCGCCGAGGCCATCGACGCCGACGGCTGGCTGCACACCGGCGACATCATCGACGTCGACGACGAGGGCTACCTGAGGATCATCGACCGCAAGAAGGAGCTGATCATCAATGCCGCCGGAAAGAACATGTCGCCGGCCAACATTGAGAACACCGTGCTGGCGGCGTGTCCGATGGTCGGCGTGATGATCACGATCGGTGACGGGCGGCCGTACAACGCCGCGCTGATGGTCTTCGACGCCGAATCGGTCGGACCGTACGCGGCCCAGCACGGCCTGGCCGACGCGTCGCCCGCGGCCCTGGCGAGTCATCCTGAAGTCATCTCCCGGATCGCCGCGGGGGTGGCCGAGGGCAACGCCAAACTGTCACGGGTGGAACAGATCAAGCGTTTCCGGATACTGCCCTCACTCTGGGAGCCCGGGGGAGACGAGATCACGCTGACCATGAAACTCAAGCGCAAGCCGATCATGGCGAAGTACGCGAGCGAGATCGAGGAGCTCTACGCGCCCGAACTACACCCGGACGTGCACGAGCCGTCGGCGGCCGCGACGGTGCAACCGGCATGAGCGGGGGACCGGGGGCGACCGCGCGCGAGTTCGGCCGGGTCGGCGTGCGAAAGCTGCTGCAGCGCACCGGCATTGTCGAGGAGTCGACGACACCGCTGACGACCGACCCGGTGGAGGTCGTCCAGCTGCTGGCCGCCCCGTGGTATGACGAGCGGCTGAGTGGGCTGGCCGACGAGCTGGGTCGCGACCTGGCGAGCGTGCGCGCCGAGGCCGCCAGTTACCTGCGGGAGATGGCACCCTCGCTGGACGAGCGGGCGGTCAGGGCGTGGCGCAGCTTCAGTTGCTGGCTGATGCGGGCCTACGACGTGCTGGTCGACGAGGACCAGATCGCGCAGCTGCGCAAACTGGATCGCAAAGCCACGCTGGCGTTTGCCTTTTCGCATCGCTCCTACCTGGACGGTCTGCTGCTGCCGGAGGTGATCCAGGCCAACCGGCTCTCGGCCGCGCTCACCTTCGGCGGGGCGAACCTGAACTTCTTCCCGATGGGCGCCTGGGCCAAGCGCACCGGCACGATCTTCATCCGCCGTCAGACCAAAGACATTCCCGTGTACCGGTTCGTGCTGCGCGCCTACGCGGCGCAGCTGGTGCAGAACCACGCCAATCTCACCTGGTCCATCGAAGGCGGCCGCACCCGTACCGGCAAGCTGCGTCCCCCGGTGTATGGGATCCTGCGCTACATCAGCGACGCCGTCGACGAAATCGACGGCCCTGAAGTCTATTTGGTGCCCACCTCGATCGTGTACGACCAGCTGCACGAGGTCGAGGCCATGACCACCGAGGCCTACGGAGCCGCGAAACGGCCCGAGGACTTCCGTTTCCTGATCCGGCTGGCGCGGCAGCAGGGCGAGCGGCTGGGCCGCGCGTACCTGGACTTCGGCGAACCGCTGCCGCTGCGCAAGCGGCTCGAGGAGCTGCGCGCCGAGGAGTCCGGAACGGGCACCGAGATCGAACGCATCGCGCTGGACGTCGAGCACCGGATCAACCGCGCCACCCCGGTCACCCCCACCGCGGTGGTGAGCCTCGCGCTGCTCGGCGCCGACCGCTCGTTGTCCATCAGCGAGGTGCTGGCCACCGTGCGACCGTTGGCGAGCTACATCGCGGCCCGAAACTGGTGCGTGGCCGGCGCCGCCGACCTGACGAATCGCTCGACCATCCGTTGGACGCTGCATCAGCTCGTCGCCTCGGGCGTGGTCAGCGTGTACGACGCCGGCACCGAACCGGTTTGGGGCATCGGGGCAGACCAGCACCTGGTCGCGGCGTTCTACCGCAACACCGCCATCCACATCGTGGTCGATCGCGCCATCGCCGAGACGGCGTTGCTGGCGGCCATCGAAGACGCCGAGGCTTCGGTGGACGGGCTGGTGCAGCCGACACGCGTACGAGACGAGGCGCTGGCCCTGCGCGAGTTGCTGAAATTCGAGTTTCTCTTCTCCGCGCGTGCGCAATTCGAAAAGGAGCTCGCCGACGAAGTGCGCCTGCTCGGGCGGGTGGAAGACACGAGCAAGGCTGCCAACGCGGCCGATGTGCGCGGGCTACTGGAAAAGGCCGACCTGCTGTTGGCGCACCTGGTGTTGCGCCCGTTCCTGGACGCCTACCACATCGTCGCCGACCGGCTGGCCGCCTACGAGGACGAATCCTTCGACGAGAACGCCTTTCTCGCCGAGTGCCTCGAGGTCGGCAAGCAGTGGGAGCTGCAGCGCAGGATGGCCAGCGCCGAGTCGAGGTCGATGGAGCTGTTCAAGACCGCGCTGCGACTGGCCCGGCACCGCGAGCTGGTGGACGGCTTCGAGGACCTGGACATCGCGCGGCGGCGGCGCGAGTTCGCCGACGAGATCGCCACCGCCGTCCGGCGGGTCAACACCATCGCGGGCCTGGCCGGGGCGCGGTAAACGGCGCCCCGCGGGGACCGGCGCAGCATTCAGCGCACCGGCGGCGCGGGAAGGTCCGCGTGCCGAACCTGGTTGCCGCCAGCGCGTTTCGCCTCATACATCGCCAGGTCGGCCGCGTGCACCAGCCGTTCGATCACCTGCCGGTCGAGAAACTCGCTGCCGGTCGGGAGCCGGAAGCTGCTGACACCCACGCTGGCTGTCACGCCCCAGGGCGTCGCGGCAATGGCCGCGCGTACGGTTTCCGCCATTCGAAGCGCTTGCTCGGTGTCCATGGTCTGGGCGACCAGGAATTCCTCCCCGCCCACCCGGGCGATCAGTGTTCCCACGCTGCCGATTCGCCGCAGGTTGTCGGCTACCGCCACCAGGCTGCGGTCGCCCTCGGCGTGGCCGTAGGTGTCGTTGACCCGTTTGAAGTTGTCGAGATCGACCATCAAGACACTCAGGCATTGCGAGCGTCGGTCGGCGGCCGACATTTTCGACGCCGATCGGTAAAAGCCCCTCCGGTTGCGCAAGCCGGTTAGCGGATCGGTCGAGGACTTCAGGGCGTCGACCGACAGCCAGTGCACCAGTACCTGGCCGCAGAATGGCACCGCCAGGATGCCCGCGCTGAGCAACAGGAAGTTGGCCGCCGCCATCGACGCGTCACCGGACCAGGCGATTCGCGCGGCGCACACGGCCGCCGCACCCAGCGCGCTGCCGAGCGTGAAGACCAGCAGGCGCGCGGAGTGACAAAACGCGACATAGCCCGCGAGACCACCGAACGCGGCGCAACTCAGCATCCCGCTGCGCGGGTCGGCCTCGGTCACACACGTGGCGGCGATGCCGAGTGTGCCCACTATCGAAAACACTTGTGATTCAATGCGCCCGGGCCAGCGCCGCACCCACACCATTGCCATGCCCGCCAGGAAGGCGACGAACGCCACCGCCAGGCCGCGCCCCACGGGTGTCTGCATACCCGAACGGCTGCCCAGCATCAGCAGCGTCGCCGCGGCCAGGATGGACAGGATGCCGACCATCAGGTAGCGGATGAATGGCTTCAATCCGCGTGCGCCGAGGTAGTCAGAGAACCAGTCGTAGTGGTCGGGCTGACGCCACCACACGCCGATCCAGTGCATCGCGAGGCCCCTCACCCGTACCTTCGCCGTATGGTACTTACCACCGACAGAATCGGGAGGCATTCAGAATTTCGGGCCGTCCCCGCCTGACCGCACTGGCGCTTCCGCGCATCGTGGGCACTGCCGACCCGTCCAACCAACCGGCCGCTGAACGGAATCTCACCATGACCACCGTCGACAATCCCATTCCGCCGCAGAACTTAACGGGCATCGTGGGGTGCCGGTTCATCTACACCTACGCCAACGGGTGGCGTTACGAGATGTATGTGAAGAACGAGCGCACGATCGACTACCGAATCCATTCCGGCCATGTCGGCGGACGGTGGGTCAAGGGCCAAGAGGTCGACCTGGTGGCGCTCGACGTCGACAGTTACAAGATCTCGTGGACCGAGCCCACGGGCACGTCGGTGGCCGTCAACGTCATGCCCGGCAAGCGGCGAATCCACGGCGTGATCTTCTTTCCCCAGTGGATCCGCCAGCACGGCGAGCGCACCGTGTGCTTCCAGAACGACCATCTCGAGGAGATGCGCGCCTACCGCGACGCGGGGCCGACCTACCCGATCTTCACCGTGCCCGAGTTCGCCTACATCACCCTGTTCGAGCGGGTGGGTGCCGACGACGAATCGGTGATCGATGTAGCCCCCGACCAGCTTCCACCGGGCTGGGCCGACCGCACCGATTGACAAAGTGGGGGGCGTCCGTGGGCCTGGCGGCACTCCACAAGTTTGGTAGCCGAGAGTTGTCGTACCCCTTTGCGATGATGAAGTCATGTCCTCGATCGCATCGCCTCCCGCGGTAGTCAGTCCCGCGGATCGTGTTGAGGTGTTGTTCGACGAGTTGGCGGAGTTGACCGGTCAGCGCAACGCGATCGATGGCCGCATCGTCGAAATCTTCGCGGAGCTGGATCGTGACGGGCTGTGCGGTCTCACGGGTGCGCGGTCGGTCGAGGCGTTGGTGGCCTGGAAGCTGGGCTGCTCGTCGTCGAACGCGCACACGATCGCCGATGTCGCGCGCCGACTCGAGGCGTTTCCGCGCTGCGCCCAGGGCATGCGGGAAGGTCGATTGTCGCTGGATCAAGTCGGGGTCATCGCGGCGCGGGCAAGTGACGGCTCTGATGAGCATTACGCGGAGTTGGCCAGGGTCGCCACGGTCAGCCAGCTGCGCACGGCGGTCAAGCTGGAACCGCGACCCGAATCCGATTCTCGCCCGCAACCGCTACCGTCGATCACCAAGACTTCCAGCGACGAGTTCACTTGTTGGAGGGTCAAACTCGCGCCCCTGGATGCGGCGAAGTTCGACGCGGCGCTGGCGTCTCACCGTGACGCGCTGGTCGCCGAGTGGAAGCGCGATCGCGGCGGTCCAGGCGTCACATCCGATGCCATGCCGCCGTTGCCGGGCACCCTTGAGGCGTTCATGCGCCTGGTCGAGTCGGGATGGGATGCCGAGGTGGCCCGCCGGCCGCACGGGCAGCACACCACGGTGGTCGTGCACGTCGATCTCGAGCAGCGCGCCGCGGAGCTGCATCTGGGTCCGCTGCTCACCGACGCCGAACGCCGATACCTGACCTGTGATGCCACGTGCGAGGTGTGGTTCGAACGCGACGGTGAGCTCATCGGCGCCGGCCGAGCGAGCCGCCAGATCAACCGGCGGCTTCGCCGCGCCCTCGAGCATCGGCACCCCACCTGCGTGGTTCCCGGCTGTGGCGCTACCCGCGGTCTGCACGCCCACCACATCCGGCATTGGGAAGACGGCGGCCCAACAGAGTTGGCCAACCTGGTGCTGGTATGTCCCTATCACCACCGGTTGCACCACCGCGGCGCCATCACGATCACCGGACCCGCCGACGATCTCGTCGTCTCCGACAGCTCGGGCCGGCCGCTCAGCGCGGGATCGCTTGCGCGTGCGCCCAGCCATGCCCCGCCCGACGTCCCGCCGTGCCCCGGGCCCACCGGTGAGCGCGCCGACTGGTGGTGGTACGAACCCTTCCAGCCGCAGCCGCCACCAAGCAGCAACTAGACCTTCGTTAGCGGACCGACCGCCGGTGGCTGCCCGCCGCGAGGAGGAATCCGACCCACCGCAGGTTCGGCGAGAAGGTGATGGGCAAGCTCTTCCCATGATCCGAATGGCAACGCCGGACGATGCGGTCGCTATCGCCGACATTTATGCGCCTTACGTGCTCGACTCCGCCATCTCGTTCGAGGCGGTGCCGCCGACGGCCCAGCGACCCGCTGCCATGGTCCGACCTACCGGCTCGCACACTTGAGTCTGCGCTCGGAGGTCACACTGGAGAGCAGCATCGAACGGACGACGCCTGGCCACCCACCGAATCGAGGAGTCGATGAGTGACAAACCCGGCGGGCCGACCCGCCCGCTGATCGCGTTCACCACTCAGGACAACGCGCCGCCCATCACACCGGCCCCCATCAGCCGGCCGTGGATGTCGCAGATGCGCAACGGCTGGCCGAACAGGTGCCTGCCGATACTGATCGCCAACCAGAGCGGCTGGGAGCTGCGCAACCGGTCCGCCTTCACCGCGACGTGGATGGGCGGGGATGACAGCATGGGTGTGATCATCGCCCCGGACCGGCGCGACCCCGGTCAGCTCCTGCCGTTCAGCCACTTCGGTTACGGCATCCTGACCTGGCACCTGCCGATGTTGTTCCGTACCCCGCCGGGCTACAACCTGTTGGTCCGGGGTCCGGCGAACTATCCCAAGGACGCCGTCTCGCCGCTGGAGGGAATCGTCGAAACGGACTGGGCCACATCGAGTTTCAGCATGAGCTGGCAGATCACCCGCAAGATGATGCCGGTGCGCTTCGAGGTCGACGAGCCGATCTGCATGATCGTCCCGCAAAGGCGGGCCGAGCTGGAAGAGTTCGCCCCGGAAATCAGGCCGATCGAGGCCGACGACGAGGTTCGCCGCAAGCACGAGTTCTTCCTGCGTTCACGCAACGAGCTGGGCCGGGCGCAGGCGGCGACGAATACCGCCCTGGGTGAGAAGGTGCCGTGGCAAGGCGACTACACGCGGGGCAGGCACTCCGACGGCGAGGCCGGGGCCCCCGATCACCAGACGCGCATCCATCTGCGCCCGTTCGCCGAGTCACCGGGCGACAAACAGCAATAGGCTCACCCCGCGTGCGTCGCGGTCAGCTCCGGGATTCGCGTCGGCGCCTGGGCCGATGATCCCGCCCAGGCGATGTATCCGTCGGGGCGCACCAGTACGGCAGGCCCGCGGTCGGTCCGCTCCGCCTGCAGCATCCCGGGCGCATCAACCGGTGGGGCGCCGTGTTCGCGCACGAGGACAAAACCTCCGGTGCGCTGCAGTTCGGTCAACCGTCCCTCGGCGAGCGAAATCGCGGTGGCGCGGGTGCCGACCAGACCGCGGCGGCCGTAGCGCAGCGTCGTGCCCGCGAAACTGCCCGCCGCCAGGTCCCGCACCGCGGGGATGCGAAGCAGCCTGGGTGCCAACAGGTTCCGCATCCACCGCGCAGGCCGCGGATGCAGCGTGGCGGCGCGGGCGATCAGCCCGGACTGCATCACAACGCGCTTGCCGATCGGGTGGCGTTCGTCCTGGTAGCTGTCCAGCAGCCGGTCGTCGGCGCCGCCGAGCACCGCGTCGATCTTCCACGCCAGGTTGGCGGCGTCCTGGATCCCGGTGTTCATGCCTTGGCCGCCCATGGGGGAGTGCACGTGCGCAGCGTCGCCGGCCAAGAACACCCGCCCGTGCCGGTACCGCTCGACTTGCCTTTCGTCGCAATGGAATCGGGACTTCCAGCTGACCTCGACCACACCGTAGTCGGTGCCCATGCCGCGGGCCAGGACGTCGACGACCTCGGCGCCCTCGACCGGTTCGCTGTCGGGCACCTGATGATCGCGGTCCCACACCATGGCGCGATACCACGAGCCGTCCGCGTCCCGGCGGTTGTAGGGAGCCAGGAATGCCAGGACATCTCCGGGCGCCCCGACCGTCAGGCCCCCGCCGGCCGGTCCGTGGGCGAGCTTGACGTCGGCCAGCACGATCGACGTCAGCACCGTCTTGCCGGGGAATCCGGCGCCCACCAACCGTCTAACGGTGCTGTGCGCCCCGTCGGCGCCGATCACGTACCGCGACCGCCACGTCTGCCGGTGCGCGGGATCCTCGTCGTCCTTGGGACGGGCGGTGACCGTCACGCCGTCGGCGTCCTGCTCGAGCGCGACCACCTCGATGCCGCGCCGGATCTCGGCGCCCTGGGCCTGCGCGTAGCGGCGCAGCGCGGCATCGACGTTGGTCTGCGGGGTGACCAAGACGAACGAGTAGGGCGAGTCGAGATGGGTGAGGTCGATCTGCGCGCCGGCGAACAGCCGCACGCGCGGCGCGCGGTGCCCGAGGGCCAGCAGGTCGTCGGCCAGTCCGCGCGCCTCGAGAAGTTCCAGCGTGCGCGCCATGGTGGCGAACGCGCGGCTCGACTGGTTCTCCGTCGGCCAGCGTTCCAGCACCGTGACCGACCGGCCGGCGCGAGCCAGGTCGCCCGCGGCGGTCAGGCCGGTGGGACCCGCCCCCACCACCAGGACGTCGACGTCGTGGGCCGTCATCGCGCCGCTCCTTCCGGCGCCGGGTACCAGCGCCGGATATCGCCGGGGGTGGACTGCGCCGCGCGGTTGAATACGAAGCGGCAGCCCGGCTGGGTGACGTGCGCGGCGTTGACGATCGACTCGAACAGCAGGGTGTTGCCGGCGGCCAGGCGAATGCCGGCGCCGATCAACACCGCGTCGTAGCGCTTGGCTTCCAGCCAGCGCCGAGCCTTGTCGGCGCCAGCGGCGCCGAAGGCGATCAGGCAGTTGTCGACCTCGTATCCTGCCGCGCGCAGCCCCGCGACGTTGTCGTCGTTGGCGGCGCGCAGCGCCTCCCTGGACAGCCCCGCGAACTGCGCGAAGTCCGGCGACGAGTAGTCGATCACGTCCGGATCGAGCCCGATCTGGATGACAGTCACGGTCATGGTCCGACCTCCTCGGCGTGAGTTCAACAATTGTTGAACTCAACGCTAGGCTCACGCTCTGGCCGTGTCAACAGTTGTTGAATACAATCCGCTCATGCCCACGAAAGCCCGCGACGGGAAGGTCACCCGCGCCACGATCCTGCGCGCCGCGCGCGCCCAGTTCTCCACCCAGGGCTTCGAACGCACCACCATCCGCTCGATCGCGTCGGAGGCCGGCGTGGATCCCGCATTGGTCATGCACTACTTCGGCAGCAAGGCGGACCTGTTCGCCGCGGTGTCGCGGCTCGAGGTCAGCTTCCCGGATCTCTCCGGCGTCGCCTCCGAACAGCTCGCGGACGTGCTGGTGCCGCTGTTCGTCCAGGTATGGGATCCGAACGGTTCCTTCCTGCCGCTGCTGCGCGCGGCCGCGACCAATCGCACGGCCGCCGACACGCTCCTGGCGGTTTTCGTCGAGCAGGTAGCCCCGGCCCTGGCGACCGTCACCCCCGACCGCGCCGTCGAGCGGGCCGCACTGGTGGGCTCCCAGGTCCTGGGCATCGCGATGGCCCGCTATGTGGTCGGGGTGCCGGCGCTGGCCGGAATGGACGACGCGACGCTCACCGAATGGGTGCGCCCGGTGCTCGCGCGCTATCTGACGGGCCCGGCACCCCCGGGGCCGTCGGCATAGAGTTGGTGCCATGCCACTTTCAGGGGAGTACGCACCGAGCCCATGGGATTGGGCCCGCGAACAGGCCGAGAAGTACGAGCAGTCGGGCGGGACCGAAGCCACCGACATGAAGGGGAAACCCATCATCGTGCTGACCACGGTCGGGGCCAAGACGGGAAAGCTGCGCAAGACGCCGCTGATGCGGGTCGAGCACGACGGTGAGTACGCGATCGTCGCCTCCCTTGGCGGAGCCCCGAAGCACCCCGTCTGGTACCACAACGTCGTCAAAAACCCCCGGGTCGAGCTGCAGGACGGCGGCACCACTCGCGAATACGACGCTCGCGAGGTGTTCGGCGACGAGAAGGCACTCTGGTGGGAGCGTGCCGTCGAGGCCTGGCCGGACTACGCCGAATACCAGAAGAAAACGGACCGCCAGATCCCGGTATTCGTGCTGAGCCCGGTCGGCTGAATTCCGGACTTGGTCGGCTGCCATGGCACCATTGAGCAGTGTCCGCCGAACTGAGCCATCACCCGAGCGTCGCGCCGCTTTCCGCGGCTGACATCGACGGCGCGGCGAAGCGGATCGCCTCGGTGGTCACGCCGACCCCGCTGCAGTACAGCGACCGGTTGTCGGCGATCACCGGCGCGAACGTCTACCTCAAGCGCGAAGACCTGCAGGTGGTGCGCTCCTACAAGCTGCGCGGGGCCTACAACCTGCTGGTGCAGTTGTCCGACGAGGAGCTGGCCGCGGGCGTGGTGTGCTCGTCGGCGGGCAATCACGCGCAGGGCTTCGCCTACGCGTGCCGGACGCTGGGGGTGCACGGCCGCGTCTACGTGCCCGCCAAGACTCCCCAGCAGAAGCGGGACCGCATCCGCTACCACGGCGGCGACTTCATCGAACTGATCGTGGGCGGAACGACGTACGACCTGGCCGCCGAGGCCGCGCTGGCCGACGTCGAACGCACCGGCGCCACGCTGGTGCCGCCCTATGACGACCCGCGCACCATGGCCGGTCAGGGCACCATCGCCGTCGAGCTGCTGGATCAACTGGATGACGAGCCGGACTTGGTGGTCGTCCCCGTGGGCGGCGGCGGCTGCATCGCCGGCATCACCACCTACCTCGCCGAGCGGACGACGAACACATCGGTGCTTGGCGTCGAACCGGCCGGGGCCGCGGCGATGATGGCCGCGCTGGCCGCCGGCGCACCCGTGACACTGGACCACGTCGACCAATTCGTCGATGGCGCGGCGGTGCGCCGCGCGGGCACGCTGACCTACGCCGCGCTGGCCGCCGCCGGCGACATGGTGTCGATCACCACGATCGACGAGGGAGCGGTGTGCACCGCGATGCTGGACCTCTATCAGAACGAGGGCATCATCGCCGAGCCGGCGGGCGCGCTGTCGGTCGCGGGACTGCTAGAGGCCGACGTCGAGCCCGGGTCCGCGGTGGTGTGCCTCATCTCGGGCGGCAACAACGACGTTTCCCGCTACGGCGAGGTGCTGGAACGATCGCTGGTCCACCTCGGCCTCAAGCACTACTTCCTGGTGGACTTCCCGCAGGAACCCGGAGCCCTGCGCCGGTTCCTCGACGAGGTGCTGGGACCCGACGACGACATCACCCTGTTCGAGTACATCAAGCGCAACAACCGGGAGACCGGCGAGGCGCTGGTGGGCATCCAGTTGGCCTCGTCGGCCGATCTGGACGGCCTGCTGGCACGGATGCGGGCGACGGAGCTGCACGTCGAACGCCTGGAGCCCGGCTCGCCGGCCTATCGCTACCTGCTTTTCTAAGCCAGATATCCCGGCACCGGCATCTCCGGATCCAGATCCGAGGCCGGCACCGGCGCGCCGGCCGTCACGCTCAGCGGCACCACGCCCGCCCAGTGCGGCAGCGCGCAATCCTCCGGATCGTCGACCGGGGCGCCGGTGCGCACCTTGGCCGATACCTCCACGAGGTCGAGCGCGAGCACCCCGGTGGCGGCCAGTTCGCGCGCGTTCGGGGCGCGGCAGTCGGCGGCGCGGCCGGGCGCGATGTGATCCAGCAGGCCGGCGAGCGCCCGCAGTTGCTCCGTCTCGTCGTCGACGACGCGCGCGGTGCCCAGCACCATCACCGACCGGAAGTTCACCGAATGGTGCATCGCGGCACGGGCCAGCACCAGCCCGTCGACCAGGGTTACGGTGACGCACACCGGCAGGCCGGAGGGCGTCGCGCGGGCGGCCAGCAGGGGACCGCTGCCGGTGGAACCGTGCAGGTAGAGGGTCTCGCCCAGGCGGACGTGGGTGGTGGGCAGCACCACCGGCCGGCCGGCGCTGAGGTAGCCCAGGTGGCAGATGAGCGCCTCGTCCAGGATCTGGTGGACGGTCTCGCGGTCATAGCGCGCCCGCTCCCGGTATCGGGTGGGCGTGGTGCGCGGAGTCGGCTCGTATCCGGTTTGCATGACTTTAGCCTTTGTTCTAGTACATAATCATTAGTGTGCCAGTACAAAGCAGCATAACCGGGACGGGTGCGGAGTCCATAGCCGCCAGCATCGAAGCCGCCATCTCGGCGGGCGCGCTGGCGCCCGGGGATGCGCTGCCGCCCGTGCGCGACCTGGCCGCCCGGCTCGGCGTGAACGCCAATACCGCCGCCGCTGCCTACCGCCTGCTGCGTCATCGCGGGGCCGTGGAAACCGCCGGCCGGCGCGGCACGCGGGTGCGGCACCGCCCGGCGACTACCCCCCGATCCCTCCTCGCGCTCGACGTCCCCGCCGGCGTGCGCGACCTGTCGACCGGCAACCCGGACCCGGCCCTGCTGCCCCTTGCGGGCGCCACGCTGCCCAACCCGATTGCCGGCCGTCCGGTGCTGTACGGCGAGCCCGCGATCTCGGCGGCCCTGGCGGAGTTCGCGCGGGCGGCGCTCTCCGCCGACGGCGTGCCGTCCGATCACCTCGCGGTGACCAGCGGTGCGCTCGATGGGATCGAGCGCGTCCTGACCGCGCATCTGCGCCCCGGTGACCGGGTCGCGGTGGAGGACCCGGGCTGGGCCAACCTGCTCGATCTGCTTGCCGCGCTGGGCCTTTCGGCCGAGCCGGTCCGGGTCGACGACGAGGGGCCGCTGCCCGACGACCTGGCGCTGGCCCTGGACCGCGGGTCGCGCGGCTTGATCGTCACCAATCGCGCCCAAAACCCGACGGGTGCGGCGTTATCCGCCGATCGCGCCGACGCGTTACGGCCCCTGTTGGCGCAGCGGGCCGGGGATCTGCTGCTCGTCGAAGACGATCACTGCGCGGGCATCTCCGGCGCGCCGCTGCGCACGTTGGCCGGCGTGACCGAGCATTGGGCGTTCGTGCGATCCACGTCCAAGGCCTACGGACCCGACCTGCGGGTGGCCGTCCTCGCGGGTGACCATCGCACCGTCGAGCGCGTGCACGGCCGACTGCGGCTCGGCGCGGGCTGGGTGAGCCACCTGCTGCAGGACCTGGCCGTCAGCCTGTGGTCGGACCCGGTGGCCGCGCGCCTTGTCGGCGCGGCCGAGCGGCAATACGCCGACACCCGCCGCGGGCTCTGCGCCGCCCTGGCCGAGCGCGACGTCGCCGCCCACGCGCGCTCCGGTCTCAACGTATGGATTCCCGTGCCCGATGAGACGGTCGCGATCACCCGGCTGCTCGGCGCGGGCTGGGCCGCGGCGCCGGGCACGCGGTTCCGGATCCGCACGCCGGCGGGCATCCGGGTCACCATCGCCGACGTCCGCGCCGACGAGATCGACCCCCTGGCGGACGCGATCGCGCAGGCGGTGCACGGCTCGGGCCGCCCCAGCGTCTAGCCGGGCGTCAAGGGCCCTCGCCGCCAACGCATCCCAGGCCCGGGCCCGTCCACAACAGCGCCGCGCTGGGCTCGGGCGGGGTCTCGTTGACCACGACGAGGGGAGCCGGCAACGGCTTCTTCTTCCTGAGCAAGCCGATCCACCTTAGGAATTGATTCATGGGCGAATCATCGGCGGTCACGCGGCCGGCCGCGCACCGTCATCCACAGGCCTACGCCCGCTCGCGCACCGCCAGGATGGCGAACGAATGGCCCTCCAGCACCGTGCTGTCGGCATCGACCGCGGGATCACCCCAGGCCAGGACCACGTCCCCGGCGACGGGCACCTTCGTCGCCTCGGCGCCGAGGTTGCACACGATGCGCAGCCGGCCGCGCGACACGCTGATCCAGCGTTGCTCCTCGTCGTAGTCGACCGCGAGATGCTCCAGCCAGGGGTCGGCCAGGTCGGGGTCGCTGTGCCGCAACGCGATCAGGTCGCGGTAGAGCCGGTGCAATCGGCCGTGTTCGCCGGTGTCGACCTCGTCCCAGTCGAGTTTCGAGCGCTGGAAGGTCTGCGGGTCTTGCGGGTCGGGGATTTCGTCGGCGTCCCAGCCGTGTTCGGCGAACTCCGCCTTGCGCCCTTCCGCGGTGGCCTTGGCCAGCTCCGGCTCGGGATGCGAGCTGAAGAACTGGAACGGGGTAGACGCCGCATACTCCTCACCCATGAAAAGCATTGCGGTGAAGGGTGTCGCGAGCACGAGCGCCGCCTTGATCGCCAGCTGGCCGCCGGTCAGGTTCTGCGACGGGCGGTCCCCGAGGGCCCGGTTGCCCACCTGGTCGTGGGTGCAGGTGTACGCGACCAGCCGGGTGGCGGGGATCCCCGACTCCGCCGTGGTGTCCAGCGGCCGACCGTGCCGGCGGTGCCGGAACGACGAATACGTGGCGGCGTGAAAGTAGCCGTGCCGCAACGTCTGTGCCAGCGTGGCCAACGACCCGAAGTCCGCGTAGTAACCCTGGCGTTCACCGGACACCGCGGTGTGGATGGCGTGGTGGATGTCGTCGGCCCACTGCGCCGTCAGCCCGTAGCCGCCGCGGTCGCGCGGGGTGATCAACCGCGGGTCGTTGAGGTCGCTCTCGGCGATCAGCGACAGCGGGCGGCCCAATTGCTCTGCCAGCCAATCCGTTTCGGTTGCGAGCTCCTCGAGGATGTGGATCGCGGTGGTGTCCACCAGGGCGTGCACGGCGTCCAGGCGCAGGCCGTCGGCGTGGAAGTCGCGCATCCAGCGCAGCGCGCACCCGATGATGTAGCGGCGCACCTCGTCGGAGTCGGCGTCGGCGATGTTGATGCCTTCGCCCCACGGGTTGCTCGCCGACGACAGGTAGGGGCCGAACTTCGGCAGGTAATTGCCCGACGGGCCCAGGTGGTTGAACACCGCGTCGATGAGCACCCCCAGGCCGCGCGCGTGGCAGGCGTCGACGAACCGGACCAAACCGTCGGGGCCGCCGTAGGGCTCGTGCACGCTGTACCAGAGCACGCCGTCGTATCCCCAGCCGTGCGTTCCCGCAAAGGAATTCACCGGCATCAGCTCGACGAAGTCGACGCCGAGGTCCACCAGGTAGTCGAGCTTCTCGATGGCCGAGTCGAAGGTGCCGGCGCCGGTGAAGGTGCCCAGGTGCATCTCGTAGATCACCGCACCCTCGACCGGCCGGCCCTGCCAGTCGCCGTCGGTCCATTGTGCGGCGGCCGGGTCCCACAGCTGCGAGCGGGCGTGCACGCCGTCGGGCTGCCGGGGCGAGCGCGGGTCGGGCAGCACGGTGGGATCGTCGTCGAGCAGGAACCCGTAGCGGGCGTTGGGCGCCGCGTCGACGTCCCCGTGCCACCAGCCGTCATCCGCGCGCGTCATCGCGTGCACCCGGCCATCGACGTCGAGCCGGACCAGCTCCGGTTTGGGTGCCCAGACCCGGAATTCAGTCATTGTGGCGCTCCAGCAAGACGACGGGCAGGTCGGCGAACAACTGGGCCGCCGAGGTCGGCCCGTCCGCGATGGCCCCGGTGAGTGCGTCCTTCCACGTCCCTTCGGGCAGCGGCAGCACCGTGTTGCCCCAGCCCGTTTCGGTCAGCCGCACGGTCCAGCGGGTGACCGCCACCAGGACGTCCTCGCCCCGGCGGAACGCCAGCACGTGCTCGGCGGCGTCGCCGCTGGCCAGCACTGGGATGTAGTTGCCGCCCAGGAAGGTGTCCGGATGGGAGCGTCGCACCCGAAGCGCCGTCGTGACGACCCGAATCTTGGGATGTTCCAACGCTTTCAGGGCCGCTCGCCGGGCGGTGTAGTCGACGGCCCTGCGGTTGTCCGGGTCGACGAGGCTGTCGTCCCAGAGTTCGGTGCCCTGGTAGACGTCCGGTATCCCGGGCACGGTCAGCGCCAGCAGCTTCTGGCCCAGCGCGTCGCTGGCGGCGTGCGGGTTGAGCTGGTTGACCAGTTTGGTCAGCTGGCCGGCCACCGGACCGTCGAACAGGGTGTCCAGCCACCGGTGCACCGCGGCCTCGAACTCCGCGTCCGGATCGTTCCACGAGGTATGCCAGGCCGCCTCCCGGATGGCCTTCTCGGCGTAGCCGTGCAAGCGGTCGCGCAGCTCCGGGCTGACCTCGCCACTGACCGGCCAGACGCCGAAGATGTTCTGCCACAGGAATTGGCCGGTCGCCGGATCGGGGGACGGCGCGTCGGCCTCCCAGCGGGCGACGAACTCGGCCCACAGCGACGGGACCTGCGACAGCACCCCGATCCGGGCCCGGACATCCTCGCCCCGCTTGGTGTCGTGGGTGGTCAGCGTCGTCATCGTCTGCGGCCACAGGCGGGCCCGGTCGGCGGAGCTCTGGTGGAACTCCGCCGCGCCGACACCGAAACGATGCGGTTCGCCACCCACTTCGTTGAGCGAAACCAGTCGGGCGTCGCGGTAGAAGTAGCAGTCCTCGCTTGCCTTGGCGGTGACGGCGCCGCAGAGCTGTTGCAGGCGGGTGACCGGTTCCCCGCCGTGGGCCAGCGCTGCGACGAGCACCTGCAGCGCGGGTGCCAATTCCGGTGCCTGCGACTGGGTTTCGGCCAGCGCCGTGGGCATGATCGCCGACAGGCTCGGGTAGTCGCAGCGGTAGACGCCGATATGGGTGAGCAGCGCGGCGATCGCTTCGGGCAGTTGCGGATGATCGGCTCCGGCCGCCGCCACGATGCTGCGGCGCAGCCTTCGCAGCTCGCTTGCCAGCGTGTCGGTGGCCGCGCGGACCTTGAGTTCCGCCAACATCTGCGGCGCCGCCCCGTAGTCCAACCCCGCCGACTCGACCAGCTCGGTCAGGGCCGGGGCGCCATTCGGGTCGATGAAGACGCCGCCGATCTCCCGCAGCACGTCGTAGCCGGTGGTGCCGCCGATCGGCAGAGTGGGTTCCAGCGCCTCGTCGACCGCGAGGATCTTCTCGATCACGATCCACGTCCGCGGTCCAACCGATTCGCGCAGCCACGCCAAATAGCCGCAGGGGTCCGATAATCCGTCGGGGTGGTCGATGCGCAGGCCGTCGACGAGTCCCTCGGCGGCCCACCGGGCCACCTCGGCGTGGGTGGCGTCGAACACGGCCCGGTCTTCCTGGCGCAGCCCGGCCAACGAGGTGATCGAGAAGAAACGCCGGTAGCCGCAGACGCCGTTGCGCCAGCCCACCAGCCGGTAATGCTGGCGGTCGTGCACCTCGGGCCCGGTGCCCTCGCCGGTACCGGGCGCGACGGGCAGCGCCAGGTCACCCAACCGGAGCAGGTCCCCGTCGACCTTGAGGTCGGCCGCGTCGTCGTCGGAACCCAGGATGGGCAGCACGATCCGGCCGTCCTCGTCGAGGTCCCAGTCGATGTCGAAATACGTTGCGTAGTCCGAGGAACGGCCGTGCCGCAGGACGTCCCACCACCACGCGTTCTGTTGGGGCTGGTCGATTCCCACGTGATTGGGCACGATGTCGACGATCAGGCCGAGGCCGCGCTCTCGCGCCGCCGCGGACAGCCGCGCCAGCCCGTCGCGCCCGCCGAGTTCGGGGGAGACCGTGGTCGGGTCGGTGACGTCGTAGCCGTGGTTCGACCCGGTGGCCGCGGTCATGATCGGCGACAGGTAGAGGTGCGAAACCCCGAGTTCGTCCAGGTAGTCCAGTAGGTTTTCCGCGTCGGCGAAGGTGAACGCGAACCCGCTGGCCTCACCACGCAGCTGCAGCCGGTAAGTCGAGAGAATAGGAAAGGCCATGCGTCACATGGTCTTACGTAATACCAGAAGCGAACGTCCGGGCAGCGAGACTTTCTCCTCGGCATGCACCAGCTGGTCGGCGTCACCCGACGGATGGTTGGTGTCCAGTTCCACGGTCCACTCCTGGGCATAGTCGTCGTTCGGCATCACGAACTCCACGGGTTCGTCGCCGGCGTTGAAGCACAACAGGAATGAGTCATCGACGACTCGTTCGCCGCGTGCGTTGGGTGCGGTGATGGCCTCGCCGTTGAGGAACACCGCCACACATTTGTGAATGCTCTCGCCCCAGTCCTCATGCGTCATCTCGCGGCTGCTCGGATTCAGCCAGGCGATATCGCGGACCTCCTCGCCGCTTCGGATCGGCTCGCCCTCGAAGAACCGGCGGCGGCGGAATACCGGATGGTTCTTGCGCAGCGTGGTCACCTTGCGTGCGAACGCCAGCAGGTCCGAATTCTTGTCGACCAATGACCAATCCATCCAAGACAATTCGGAGTCCTGGCAGTACACGTTGTTGTTGCCGTTCTGGGTGCGGCCCAGCTCGTCGCCGTGCGCGATCATCGGCGTGCCCTGGCTGAGCATCAGCGTCGCCCAGAAGTTGCGCATCTGGCGGCAGCGCAGCGCCGTGATGTCCGGGTCGTCGGTGGGTCCCTCGACGCCGCAGTTCCACGAGCGGTTGTGGCTTTCGCCGTCGCGGTTGTCTTCGCCGTTGGCCAGGTTGTGCTTTTCGTTGTAGGACACCAGGTCGTTGAGCGTGAACCCGTCGTGGGCGGTGACGAAGTTGATGCTGGCGCTGGGGCGCCGGCCGGTCGCCTCATACAGGTCCGACGACCCGGTCAGCCGGGACGCGAACTCGCCAAGGGTTGCGGGCTCGCCCCGCCAGTAGTCACGCACAGTATCGCGATACTTCCCGTTCCACTCCGTCCACAAACCCGGGAAATTTCCCACCTGATAGCCGCCCTCGCCGACGTCCCACGGTTCGGCGATCAATTTGACCTGGCTGACGATCGGATCCTGCTGCACCAAATCGAAGAACGCGCTCAATCGGTCGACGTCATGCAGCTCGCGTGCGAGTGTGGCGGCCAGATCGAAGCGGAAGCCGTCGACGTGCATCTCGGTCACCCAGTAGCGCAGCGAATCCATGATCAGTTGCAATACGTGCGGGTGGCGCGGGTTGAGGCTGTTGCCGGTGCCGGTGTAGTCCTTGTACAACCGCAGGTCCGTGTCCATCAGCCGGTAATACGCCGCGTTGTCGATGCCACGGAAGTTGATGGTCGGCCCCAGGTGGTTGCCCTCGGCGGTGTGGTTGTACACCACGTCGAGGATGACCTCGATGCCCGCTTCGTGGAAGCTGCGCACCATGGACTTGAACTCCGCGACGCTGGAGTTGCGGTTGGACGCGTACTGGTTGTGCGGCGCGAAATACCCGAAAGTGTTGTAGCCCCAGTAATTTCGCAATCCCATGTCCAGCAGCCGCGAGTCGTGCATGAACTGGTGCACCGGCATGAGCTCGAGCGCGGTGACGTTGAGCGACTTGAGGTGATCGATCACGGCGGGGTGGGCCAGGCCGGCGTAGGTGCCGCGGAGTTCCTCGGGGATGCCCGGGTGGGTCTGCGTCATCCCCTTCACGTGGGCCTCGTAGATCACCGTTTCGTGGTAGGGGGTGAGCGGCGCGCGGTCGGAACCCCAGTCGAAGAAGGGGTTGCTCACCACGCTGGTCATGGTGTGGCCCAGCGAGTCGACCATCGGGGGAGTCCCCGGGTCGGCGTTGTCGGCATTGGGGTCGTCGAGGTGGACCGCGTTCAGGTCGTAGGAGAACAGCGCCTGCCCGAAGGTGAAGTCGCCGTGGAAGGCCTTGCCGTACGGGTCGAGCAGCAGCTTGCTCGGGTCGCACCGGTGGCCGGCCGACGGGTCGAAGGGCCCGTACACCCGGAAGCCGTAGCGCTGGCCGGGGGTGATGTTCGGCAGGTAGGCATGCCAGACGAAGCTGTCAACCTCATCGAGGGGGATCCGCGACTCCGCTCCGGCGTGGTCGATCAGACACAACTCGACCCGCTCGGCTACCTCGGAGAACAACGAGAAGTTGGTCCCCGCGCCGTCATAGGAAGCTCCGAGCGGATAGGGGGTCCCCGGCCACACGGTGGCCAGTTTCGGCTGTTGGTTACCAGTAACGCCTGTTTCTGAAGCGTATTTGTCGGTCGGCACCTTAATGACCTTATCCGCGCTCGGCGGCGCGGGGGCGCGTCACCACCAACCGGTGTTGGCCGCGATCTGGCGGCCCAATTCCCCTGTCATGGTTCGCACGTAAGTGGGGGTGAGGTGGTGGGCACCGTGGTAGATCAGCACGTTTCCCTCGACCGGGCGGCACACGTCGGCACGGCAGATCGCGTCGGACATGTCGAGCACCTTCAGCAGCGGGAACTGGGTGACGAAGTCGAGGGTCTGGTTACGGTCGGACAAAACGTCGGAACGTTTGATCGCACACGCCTGGGGGCTGCCGCCCTTTTTGGCGAGGCAATCCGCCGGGTCGAACGGCTGGCCGTTCTTCACCAACCATGGGGTGTCCCGCATGCCGAGGATCGGAATGTTGTTGTCGGAGAACCTCTGCCAGATCCCGATGTAGGTCGCCGGCATCACGTCGCCGGGCTTGATGTTCCACGGCCGGGTGGTCGTGGTGAACACGTAGTCGGGATGGTCGGCGATCACCTTGGCCATCGTCTGTTCCACCCACTCCCGGCACTGCGGGTAGGCGGCGTTGTTGCCCATGATCAACGGGACTTCCTCGGTGGACAACGGGCAGCCCATCTTGAGATAGGTCACCACCTTGAAGTGGTGCATCTGGCCGAGCAGGCTCAGCGCGGGCAGCCAGTGTTCGGCGTGGGACCCACCCGCGAGCGCGATGGTGCGGTCGGCGGCCACGTCGCCGTAGGTGCAAACGACCACGGCCGGGTTGACGAAGTCGCTGATGCAACCGTCGCGGGTGGAGGACGGCAGGTCTTCCTTGACCTCCAGCACGCTGGGCCGCATCGGCAACGCGGGCACCCGCACGCGCTCGGTCAGGGCGCGCGCCCCCGGATAGTCCTGCGGGTTGAGCACGCTGAGCTCCTTGCCCGCGGCGCGCAGGACCGTGACGTGCTGGCGCCACGTGAACGACGTCGCGGTCAGCGTCACGCCGAGCAGCACGATCGCGGTTCCCAGCGCCATCGTGGGCCTGGGCAGGCGTGCGAGCCACGGGGGTGTGGGCGCCGGTGATTTCCCGGAGGCGCGGTAGCGCAGGGGGTCCTCGACGAGCCGGGTGGTCAGGTAGGCGAGCAGGCCCGATACCAGCAGCACGGCCGAGCCTTCGACGGAGTTGGCGTGCCGGTGCCCGGTGAAGGACAGCCAGAAGATCAGCAGCGGCCAGTGCCACAGGTAGAGCGAATACGCCATCGCGCCCAGCGCGACCAGCGGCCCGGCCGCCAGCAAACGATTCGGCAGTGGCAGCCGGTCCCTGGCGGCGGGATGACGCTGCAGGTTCGCCCCGGCCAGGATCATCAGCATGGTGGCCCCGACGGGCACCAGGGCCCATGGGCCGGGAAACTCCTGCACGCCGTCGATCAGGGCACCGCAGGACACGATCGCGGCCAGCGCGACGGTGGCCAAGACCGTCCGCAACCACATCGGCCAGCGGATGGCCGGCACCACGGCGCCGACCAGCGCCCCGAGTAACAACTCCCAGGCGCGCGCGAAGCTGTTGTAGTAGGCGGCGGCCTGGTCGTCCTGATGCGCCACGATCGCGTAGACGAACGACGCCACCGTGAGCGCCGTCAGCAACACCAGGAACAGGGTGCGCAAGTGGGCGCCCAACGGGCGCCGGAAGAGGTACGCGCAGCCGGCGATCAACAGCAGGAAGCCGACGTAGAACTGGCCCTGCACCGACATGGACCAGATGTGCTGCAGGGGGCTGACGGCCTCGCCGGCGCGCAGGTAGTCCGACGCGGTGTTGGCCAACTCCCAGTTCTGGTAGTAGCCGAGGCTGGCGAGGCTTTGGTCGGCGAAGGTCTCCCAGCGGGTCTCCGGTTGCACGAGGATGGTCAGCACCGCACACCCGGCCAGCACCACGACCAGCGCGGGGACCAGGCGGCGGACGAGCCGGATCACCTCGGCAACCGGCGACAGGGTGACGGCCGGATTCAGTGCCGCGCGAATGACCTTGCCGCCGAAGAAGAATCCGGACAGCGCCAAGAACACATCGACCCCGCCCGAGACGCGGCCGAACCAGACATGGAACACCGCGACCAGCGCGATCGCGATGCCCCGCAACCCGTCGAGGTCGTAGCGGTAGAACCCCGCATTCCGCGTTCCCGTAGCGGCCGGTTCCTCGGTCGCGATCGGCAGGGGAGCAGGGGACAGGGTCGACATGATCGACCGCTAATTTACCGAAAACCGCCACCCGCTCCCGTTTAGGAGCAGGTGGCGGTGTCCGACAGGTCCCGAAGCGCCCGGAAAACTACCGGGCGGTGCCGGGGGCCGCGGGCAGGAACGGTGATTGCTGGGGTGGCAACAGCTGCACCGGGGCCTGCTGCGGCGGAATCAGCTGCGTCGGCAGCTGCGGAAGCGGGGCCTGCGGGGCCCGTTGCGCCGGGAGTTGCTGCAGCGGTGCTTGCTGGACGGGGGCTAGCGCGGACTGCTGCTGCAGCGGCGCTTGCTGCACCGGTGCCGGTTGCACGGGCGCCGGTTGCACCGGTGCCGGCTGGGCCGGGGCCTGCGGCAGCGGCGCCTGCTGTTGGGCGGGCACTTGCTGCACCGGCGCTTGCTGCAATGGCACTTGCTGCACCGGCGCTTGCTGCGCGGGCAGTTGCTGCAGCGGGGGCTGCTGCAGCGGGGCCTGCTGCGCCGGCGTCTGCGTCGGCACCTGCTGCGGCAGTTGCTGGGCCGGTGCCGGCTGGACCCCGAGGACCCGGACCAGGTACGGAGCCATGCCGTTGGCGCGCACCGGCGAAACCTGGACGACGTCGCCCACTTCGAGCATCTGGTTGTTCCCCAGGTACATCGCGACGCTCTGCGTGCCTTCCGGCCCGTAGAAGATCAGGTCACCCTTTTGCGCCTGTTGCGGCAGCACCTTCTGACCGACCTTGTACATCGCCCCGGACGAACGCGGCAGCTTGATGCCCGCGCCGGCGTAGGCGTACTGCATCAGGCCCGAGGCGTCGAAGCCGACGGTGTTGATACCGGAACCGGTGCCGCGGGTGGGACCGTTGATGCCCCCGCCGGCCCAGGAAAACGGCACGCCGCGCTGCGACAGCCCGCGCGCGATCACCACGTCGGTCGCCTGCTGGTAGTCCATCGGCCGGATACCCGGGTCGGCGGATGCGACCGCGGGGGCGACCAGCGGGGCCGCCAGCATCGCCAGACCGATCGCGAAGGCGTAGATGCGTTTCATTGTTCTTGGCCTCTCAGGCGCTCAGTGGCCTCCGCGCGGTGACTTCACGCGTCCGCCGCCGATCCATGCCCTGGGCGAGGACCCCCACGTTGGGGCCGGCGCCGCTGCATGACACTTGCGGATGTGACACCGGGCACGACGCCCCTGTTTTCACATCAGTCACTGAAACCACTCTGACAACAGAAGGTGGTAGCCGCCAGGCTCCGGCGGGATTTTTTGTCGTACCGTGACCGGACGGTGACTGCGCGACACGAATCCCGTATGCGCAGTTGTGATTTCGGTCTCAGTCGGACCCATGGGTGGACCAACCGCTGCGGCGGTTGGCCTAGAGCCAATAGCGTTCGCTGAAGGTGGTCAGCAGGGAGCCGACGACCGAGCTGACCATGACCAGCGTGAGGGCCAGAACCGGCCAGAAGGACATGTACCAGCCCTTCAGCATGGAAACGAGGGGGCCGACGACCGCGGCGGCGATCGCCGCGCCGATGCCACCCCACACCACCGGGCGGATGTAGTAGTCGATCCCGAAGGGCACCGGCCCGCAGGTCTCGTCCGCGCACACGTGCTCGAGGAAGCCGAACAGGCGGTCCGGCCACGTCGTCGCGGTGGCCAGGATGACGAGCACCGCCAACAGCGCGATCGTGGAAACGACGTCCCACGGGGCCAGCCGCACGCGAATGACCCGCGGCGCTTCGTCGTCGTAATCGACCACCGGGGAATTGGTTTTCGCGGTCTCGGACGCGCCCGCGGCGGGTTTGCCGGGCGAATGCGGCGTAGCCATCGGATCCCATGCTCCCCGATGGGCGGACTTTGTGCGACTCGGCTGCTTTACCCTCGATCACTATGCCTGCGGCGACGGCCGGGTTGACGCCCGAGCAGATCAGCGCGATCGACGCCGCGCATCTGTGGCACCCGTACAGCACGATCGGCGGCGAAGCCGTCGCGCCGGTGGTGGCCGTCGCGGCCCGCGGCGCCTGGCTGACCCTGATCCGCGACGGCCGGCCGATCCAGGCGCTCGACGCGATGAGCTCCTGGTGGACCGCGATCCACGGGCACGGCCATCCCGTGCTGGACGAGGCGCTGACCAGGCAGTTGGGTGTGATGAACCATGTCATGTTCGGCGGGCTCACCCACGAACCGGCCGCCCGGCTGGCGCAGCTGCTGGTGGACATCACCCCGGCGGGGCTGGACACCGTTTTCTTCAGCGACTCGGGCTCGGTGTCGGTCGAGGTAGCGGTCAAGATGGCGCTGCAGTACTGGCGCAGCCGCGGCCGGCCCGGCAAGCACCGGCTGATGACGTGGCGGGGCGGCTACCACGGGGACACCTTCACGCCGATGAGCGTCTGCGACCCCGACGGCGGCATGCACTCGCTGTGGACCGACATCCTGGCCCGCCAGGTGTTCGCGCCGCAGGTGCCGCGCGACTACGACCCCGGTTACAGCGCGGCGTTCGAGCAGCAACTCAGCAGGCAGGCCGGTGAACTGGCGGCCGTCATCGTCGAGCCGGTGGTGCAGGGTGCGGGCGGGATGCGCTTCCACGACCCCCGCTACCTGCGCGACCTGCGCGAGGCGTGCCGGCGGCACGACGTGCTGCTGATCTTCGACGAGATCGCCACCGGCTTCGGCCGCACGGGCGAGCTGTTCGCGGCCGACCACGCGGGGGTGAGCCCCGACATCATGTGCGTCGGCAAGGCGATGACCGGCGGATACCTCAGCATGGCCGCCACCCTGTGCACCACCGAGATCGCGCACACCATCAGCACCGGCGAGGCCGGCGCGCTCATGCACGGCCCCACCTTCATGGCCAATCCGCTGGCCTGCGCGGTGTCGGTGGCCAGCGTCGAGCTGCTGCTCGGCCAGGACTGGCGCGCGCGGGTCGCCGAGATCTCCGCCGGCCTGACGGCCGGGCTCGAACCCGCCCGGGCGCTGCCCGGCGTGACCGACGTGCGGGTGCGCGGCGCGATCGGCGTCATCGAATGCGAACGCCCGGTTGACCTGGCCGTCGCCACCCCGGCGGCCATGGATCGCGGCGTCTGGCTGCGCCCGTTCCGGAACCTCGTCTACGCGATGCCGCCCTACATCTGCTCGGACGGCGAGGTCGCCCAGATCACCTCGGCGATGATCGAGGTCGCGCGCCTCGTAGGCTGAAGGCCCATGAACGCCTTCCCGCGGGCACCGATCGAGACTCCCCCGCAAGCGGGTGATACCCCCACGCCGCTGGCCTGGCTGGAGGCGGTGGAAAGTCAGCGCCGCGAGGCCGGGCTGCGCCGGTCGTTGCGGCCGCGGCCCGCCGTCGCCACCGAGCTGGACTTGGCATCCAACGACTACCTGGGGCTGTCCCAGCACCCCGACGTCATCGAGGGCGGCGTCGCGGCGCTGCGCATGTGGGGCGCCGGCTCCACCGGTTCCCGCCTGGTCACCGGCGACACCGAACTGCACCAGCAGTTCGAGTCCGAGCTCGCCGAATACGTCGGCGCCGCATCGGGATTGCTGTTCTCGTCCGGATACGCGGCCAACCTGGGCGCGGTCGTCGGCCTGTCGGGCCGGGGGGCGCTGCTGGTGTCCGACGAGCTTTCGCACGCCTCCCTGGTCGACGCCTGCCGGCTGTCGCGGTCCCGGGTGGCGATCACGCCGCACCGCGACGTCGATGCCGTGGAGGCGGCCCTCGCCGGGCGCGACGAGGAGCGTGCCGTCGTCATCACCGAGTCGGTGTTCAGCGCCGACGGCGCCCTGGCGCCGCTGCGGGAGCTGCACGAGGTCTGTCGCCGGCACCGCGCGCTGCTGATCGTCGACGAGGCCCACGGCCTCGGCGTGCGCGGGGGCGGGCGCGGGCTGCTGTACGAGCTCGGGCTGGCGGGCGCCCCCGACGTGGTGCTGACCACGACGCTGTCCAAGGCGCTGGGCAGTCAGGGCGGAGTGGTCCTCGGGCCGGCGGCGGTGCGGGCCCACCTGATCGACGCGGCCCGGACGTTCATCTTCGACACCGGCCTGGCGCCCGCGGCGGTGGGCGCCGCGTGGGCGGCGCTGACCGTGCTGCGGGCCGAACCGTGGCGGCCCGAGGCGGTGTTGCGGCATGCCCGCATGCTGGCCGAGGTGTGCGCCGTGCCCGAGATCCCGCAGTCGGCGGTGGTGTCGGTGATCCTGGGGGACCCGGAGGTGGCCCTGGCCGCCGCGGCCGCCTGCCTGGACGCCGGCGTGAAGGTGGGCTGCTTCCGGCCCCCGACCGTGCCGGCCGGGACCTCCCGGCTGCGGCTGACCGCCCGCGCGTCGCTGGATGCGGCCGAACTCGACATCGCCCGGCGGGTGCTCACCGACGTGCTTGCTGTGACGCGCCCTTGACCGTCCTGGTCGTCACGGGGACGGGAACCGGGGTCGGCAAGACCGTCGTCACCGCCGCGCTGGCCTGTCACGCCCGTCAGGCCGGCATCGACGTCGCGGTGTGCAAACCGGTCCAGACCGGCACCGACACCGGCGACGACGACCTGGCCGAGGTCGCCCGGCTGTCCGGCGCGACCGAGTTGGCCGGGCTGGCCCGCTACCCGCAACCGCTGGCGCCGGCCGCCGCGGCCGAGTTGGCCGGCGCGGCGCTGCCCACCGGTGAACAGGTGCTGCGGCTCATCGCCGGCCTGGACCGACCGGGGCGGCTGACGCTGGTCGAAGGGGCCGGCGGGCTGCTCGTCGAGCTCGCCGCCGAAGGCTTCACCCTGCGCGATCTGGCCGTCGAGCTGGGCGCCGCGGCACTGGTCGCGGTGACCGCCGAACTGGGCACCCTCAACCACACCGCGCTGACGCTGGAATCGCTTGCCGCCCATGATGTTTCGTGCGCCGGCCTGGTCATCGGCAGCTGGCCGGTGCACCCCGGGCTGGTGGAGACCTCGAACCGCTCCGCGCTGGGCCGGCTGGCCCCGGTGCGGGCCGCGCTGCCCGCGGGGGCCGGATCGATGGACGCCGCGCAGTTCGCGGCCATGAGCGCCGCGGCGTTCGACCGCGACTGGGTCGCCACGCTGGTCCGCTGATGGTGCATTCCATCGAGCTGCTCTTCGACGGCGAGACCGAGGCGACGATCCGCGGGCTCTGGGACGCGCTGGCGTGCGCGGGAATTCCCAGTCAGGCACCGGCCGGGCGGCCGCACGTCACGCTCGCGGTGGCCGACCGCATCGCCGAGGAGGCCGACGCCGCGCTCCGGCCGCTGACCGGCCGGCTGCCGCTGGGCTGTGCCGTCGGCCCGTCGCTGCTGCTCGGGCGGTCCAACGCGATCCTGGCCCGGCTCATCGTGCCGACGGCGGAGTTGCTGGATTTCCACGCGCAGGTGCACCGGTTGTGCGGCGAGCTCCTGGCCCCCGCGCCGGCCCCCACCAGCCTGCCCGGCCACTGGACGCCGCACGTCACGCTGGCCCGTCGCGTCGCGGGACCGGCGCTGAGCCGGTCGCTGCGGATCGCGGGGCGGCCCCAGCTCGTCGAGGGGAGCTTCGCCGGTTTGCGCCACTGGAACGGCGAGAAGAAGGTCGACTACCTGATCCGCTAGCCGCCGAACAGCAGGTAAAGGCCGGTGAAGGTGTAGCCGACCATGACCAGCATCATGGTCAGCTGTCCGGTGAGCTGGTGCCCGCTGGGCAGCAGCCGCAGCGCCTTGTCGTGGGCGGCGATCACCGCGAGGATGTGGCCGGTCACCACGCAGGCCACCTTGATCCCGGCCAGCACCGGCGGGTGCGCCGACAACACGTAGGCCACCTGCTGGTGCGCCAGTCCCAGCAAATTCCAGCCGTGGCCGAGCGGGTCGGCCAGCGCGAACACGGCCTGCTGTCCGCGCTCGACGAGGTAGGTGAGGTAGTGGGCGAAGATGTAGCCCACCACGATCGGGATCAGGGAATGTGCCATCTGGCCGGGCAGGGCGCGGCGCTGGTCGCGGTCCACGCCGCCCGTCGCGCGCGCGGCGAGCGAAAAGGTCACCGCCACAACGGAAATGAAGACAATCAGCCCGAGGGTTCGCAGCAGCGACGACGCCGGCGCCGGCGTCAGGCCGATGTCGCGCGATAACCCGTCGGCGAAGCCGCGCCACGTCGGGGACGACGAGAAACTGTCGAACGCCGTGGACCCGAGCAACACCGCGAGCAGCACCACCACCCCGGGCCGCACGGGCAGCGACGGCAAATGGTCGAGCGGATTCCCGATGACGATCCTCCCGCTCGCCGGGTTGCGGCGAAACGGGGACAGCCGGGACACCGCCATGCTGTACACGCCGAACGGGTCGGCACGGGCCAGCCAGCGCTGGCCACACAGCCAGGCGCCCACCAGCATGGCCACGGCGTACACACCCAGCCACGCGCCCACCCACGGCAGCGACGCGGGGTTCGGGCTGGCCAGCTCCATCCAGACGAACGCGAACAGGCCCAGCGCGGCCGGGCGGTAGCCCCAGCGTTCGGGATAGGACCGCCGCGGGCGGTGCAGGCGCTCGGGCGTGGCCCGCCGCAGCAACAAATAGACCGTCCGCATCGGCGAAATGACCCGCCAAACCGGCCCGATCGCCAGCGACAGCGCCACCAGGCCGACCCACAGCAGCACGTAGAACACGCCGAGTAGGGCGTTGGTCTCCGACCGCGGGCCCCACACCCCGGCCGCCACCGCCCACGCCGCGAACACCAGCGCCAGCCCGGCGGCCGTCCACCGCGTCGCCCGCGCGTCGACCAGCGCGGTCACCGCCGCCGGCAGTGGGCGGCCGGGCTTGAGCGGATCGAACCGCGGCCGCCGCCAGGCGAAGGCGACCAGCGCGAAGGTGAACGTCAGGGCCCACGCCGCGCCGACCATCGCGTACATGTACGGCACCGGAAGGTCGCCGGATCCGCCGAGGCCGTGCGCGAGGACCGCGGTCGCGCCGCGGGCGCTCACGGTTGGACTTGGATGGTCGCGATCGTGCGGTCCAGTCGGTGCAGCTCCACCTCGACGTTGCCGGGCACGTCGGCGCTGAACTGGAACGTCTGGTTGGGCGCCGCGGCCACCGAGAACTTGTGGTCGGGCGTCGAGTGCACGTGCAGCTCGTCGGGAGCGTCGCTGGTCACCTTCACCGTGATCGGCTGGTGCACCCTGGCCTGCAGCGTGGCGTTGGTGGGAGTCACCTGCCCGTTGGCGATGGTGACGTCGATCGTCGGGCCGGCGCCGGTGGCCTGCGACTGGTTATGCGAGCCGCCGCACGCGATCAACGCCCACGCCAGCGCCGCCACCCACGCCGCAGCCAGGGCGCTACGCATCCCCATCGATCAGGCCGCCCTGGGGGTGCCTGGCACGGTGTGCTTTTCCTCCTCCGCCCGCTTGGGGACGCTGTCGGCGTTGTTGATCCGGCCGGCGCCCCAGGTCAGGGCGGTGATGACCATCAGCGTCAGGAACAGCACGACGATTCCGCCGGCGGTGAACAGCCAGGCCGGCGCGCTCTGGTCGCGCTCGCGCTGCAGGATCGTGACCTCCAGGACGAACGGCCGCGTACTCGTCGCGAGGGCGGGGACCTCAGGCGCCGGGATGGCGTCGTCGGCCGGCTCGTAGATCGGCGCGGCCGTCATCGTGCGGCCGTCCTGGACCCGCAACAGCGTCTTCCAGTCACCCCACACCGGGACCGGCTGCGTGGACCGGTAGTGCCCCGGCCCGACCTTGGCGAGCTTGTCGATCATCAGGCCGCGGTCGTTCTGCATCCGCCCCTGCCAGGACAGGATCGTCAGCCAGTCCGGGTGGTCGCTGACCATGGTTGTCGGGGAGATCATCACGTCGGCCGACACCATCCGCTGGCCTGCGGGGCTGGGCAGATCCGTCAGCGTCACCGTGGCGGTGTTCTTGCCCGGCACGAGGATGTGCAACCCGTTGGCCACCGCGCAACCGATCACGAGCACCGTCAGCGCGACGACGCCGATGGCGAGCCGGCGGCCCGGCAGGCGCTCGCCGGTGAGCACCATGCCGAACATCGCGCCGCACAACCCGGTCAGGACGGCCACCGGCACCGACATCGCCAGCGCCTCGCCCCACATGCTGGTCGGCCACGGGTAGTGGTAGACGGCCCCGATCCACAGCGATTCCAGCCAGAGCCCCACCGTGGCGACCCCGAGGCCCGAGACGGCGCCGAACACCAGCGGGCGCTTGATCAACGGCGTCAGCGCCACCAGCTCGACGATGAGGGCGGGACCCAGGTAGAGCGGGAACCAGTTGATCGGGGCGCCCAGGATGGGGCCGACGATCACCGCGACCGCGCCCCGCAGCGCGATGGCGAACACCGCCGCGATGATCGCGGCGCCGCGGCCCATCGTCAGGCGGGCGGCGACGGCGGCCAGTGCGGACGCCGCGGCGATCAGCATCGGCTGAAACACCAGCCGGAACTGCGGGACCCCGAAGTCGAACTCGATCTGGTAGACCGACAGGCCGATGAACAACCCGCCGAACGACAGGTACCGCAGGAACGAGATGAACGCGCCGTTGAATACCTCCCCGGCTTCGTGCGCCTCGCCCTCACGCTCCAGCATCAGCACCGAGAACAGCGAGAAACACGCCCCGCCGATCATCATCAAATGCGTTGGGCCCCAAAGGGTGACGTCTTGACCGAAGATCCGGTGCCAGATGTCGTCGAGCGGGAACCCGATCATCGCGTACATGCCACAGCCGGCCATCAGGATGCCGCCGACGGGCGCGTACCAGTTGCGGGTGATGCGTACCGCCGCGGGCCCCGGCTTGTCGAAGGGCAGCACCATCGACACCGCGCCGCCGACGAAGATTCCGAACAGCCCGATGATGATGAAGTAGTGCGCGGGGTTGGCCAGCGGGCCGGGGTCGCGCCCGTTGCCGATGTGCCAGCTGACGTCCCAGATGAACCCGAACAGGGCGCAGATGATGAACGTCGTGAAGATCATGACCGGCAGCGCCACCCAATTGGGCCGGTGGAACTTCTCGCCGAGCTTGTCGGCCACCCGCGTCAACCACTCGATCCGATGGGTGCGGTGGGCATAACCGACCCACAGCATGACCGCGGCGATCACCACCGCCGCCACCGACAGCCCGATCACCTGGTTCAGGCCGGCGCCGCGGGCAGGCGCTTCGGCAACGTAGGTCAGTTCCGTCGAGTTCATCGTCAAAACCTCCGAACACCACAGGGCCCGAGCTGTGATCCAGCTCGCAGGAAGCGGAATGCCCAAATCGGCGGCCGGTCAATCACCGATTTCGTCGTCGTCGCGCTGCCCGGCCTCCTCGTCATCGCCGGAGCGCCGGTCCTTGAGTGCGACGTAGAGGATCACGCCGACGACGATGATCGCCGGCAAGAACGCGGGGATCGCCAGCAGGATCATGTGGTGGGCCACATACGCGGCGTGCGGATCGGTCATTGTCGTGAGATACCCCGGCGGGCGGCATGTTCTGCGGCCGTTACCCTACTTTGAACACTTTTATTCACAGCTGCCCCCACCGTGGGCAGGGGGGCCGCGTGCGCGGCCACTGACGATGCAGGGGAGTACGGGTGACTCAAGCGGCAACTCGACCGGCCACCGGCGCCAACGACGCAGACATCCTGGCGGTTGCCCGTGAACAGGTACTCGAGCGCGGCGAGGGGCTGAGCCGGGAGCAGGTGCTGCAGGTGCTGCAGCTGCCCGACGACCGGCTCGACGACCTGCTGGCGCTGGCCCACGAGGTGCGGATGCGCTGGTGCGGGCCCGAGGTCGAGGTCGAGGGCATCATCAGCCTGAAGACCGGCGGCTGCCCGGAGGACTGCCATTTCTGCTCCCAATCGGGGTTGTTCGCCTCGCCGGTGCGCAGCGCCCGCCTCGACATTCCCAGCCTGGTCGAGGCCGCCAAGCAAACCGCCAAGTCGGGTGCCACCGAGTTCTGCATCGTGGCCGCGGTCCGCGGTCCCGACGAGCGGTTGATGACCCAGGTCGCGGCCGGCATCGAGGCGATCCGCAACGAGGTCGAGATCAACATCGCCTGCTCGCTGGGGATGCTGACCGCCGAGCAGGTCGAGCAGCTGTCGGCGATGGGTGTGCACCGCTACAACCACAACCTGGAGACCGCCCGCTCGTTCTTCACCAACGTGGTGACCACCCACACCTGGGAGGAGCGCTGGCAGACCTTGTCGATGGTGCGCGACGCCGGCATGGAGGTGTGCTGCGGCGGCATCCTGGGCATGGGCGAGACGCTCGAACAGCGCGCGGAGTTCGCCGCCGAACTGGCCGAGCTGGGGCCCGACGAGGTGCCGTTGAACTTCCTCAACCCACGTCCCGGCACGCCGTTCGGCGACCTGGAGGTGCTGCCGGTGCCCGAGGCACTGAAGTCGGTGGCCGCCTTCCGCCTGGCCCTGCCGCGCGCGATGCTGCGGTTCGCCGGGGGCCGCGAGATCACCCTGGGCGACCTGGGCGCCAAGCAGGGCATCCTGGGCGGCATCAACGCCGTGATCGTCGGGAACTATCTGACCACCCTCGGCCGCCCGGCCGAGGCCGACCTGGAACTGCTCGACGACCTGCAGATGCCCATCAAGGCCCTGAACGCCACCCTGTAGGAAACTTGGAGACTGTGGTTCGGGAACTGGGCGCTCCGGTCAGCGCCGGCGTGTACAACGTCTACACCGGGGAACTGGGGGGCACCGCCGTGCCGACCGCGGCGCAGTTGGGCCTCGAGCCGCCCCGGTTCTGTGCGGAATGCGGCCGCCGGATGATCGTGCAGGTCCGCCCCGACGGCTGGCGGGCGCAGTGCTCGCGGCACGGTCAGGTCGACTCCGTCGACCTGGAGGCCCAGCGGTGACCGAGCCCGTGGAGGGTCGGGACGCCCCGCCGGCCGCAACCGCCCCGCGCAAGCCGCCGGTGCGCGCCATCGTCATCGCCGGGCTGGGGTCCGCGGCGGCCGGGGTGCTGGCCGGCGGGCTGTGGGCGTGGATCGCCCCGCCGATCCACGCCGTGGTGGCGCTGACGCGGGCGGGCGAACGGGTCCACGACTACCTCGGCACCGAGTCCGAGCACTTCTTCGACGCGCCGTGCCTGATGCTGGGCCTGCTGACCGTGCTCGCGGTGGTGGCGCCCGTGCTGGGGTGGCAGTGGCGTGAGCGCCGGGGGCCGGGGATGGTCGTCGCGCTGTCGACCGGCCTGTTGACCGCCGCCGCGGCCGCGACGGCTACCGGGGCCGCGCTGGTCCGGGTCTTCTACGGCGCGTTGAACTTCGACGCGGTGCCGCTGTCCAAGGCCCCGTCGGTGGCGTACGTCGTCCAGGCGCCCCCGGTGTTCTTCGCCCAGAACCCGCTGCAGATCGCGCTGACCCTGCTGTGGCCCGCCGCTATCGCCGCGCTGGTGTATGCGGTGCTGGCGGCCGCCGACGCCCGTGACGACCTGGGCGCCCTTCCGCCGGGCGGCCGGGCTTCCGATGCGCTGCCGCTGGGAGCCGGGGGTGCCGCGGAAGCGGCCGTGTCATAGCGGACGGCGGTGAATGCTCCGGCCGAAGACGACCTTGGCCGCGATCTTGGCCAGCCGCGCCATCCCGACGTAGGTCATCGGGTGGAACATCGTCGGCCAGGTGGTCCGGATGAGGTGCTCGGTCAGCGGGCGGCGGTCGAACCGGTCCGTGAGCCAGCGCAGCGTCATCGGCGCCGACAGCGGGTGTAGCAGCATGTGCTCGTTGAACGCGTCCCGGTGGTAGGTCACCTGGGCGCCGCCGGCCGAATAGGCGTCGGCGAGCACGTCGATGTCTTTCACGTCGATGAGGTAGTCGTGGACGGCCTGCACGATCAGCACCGGCGGCGTCGGCACGGCCACGCCCAGCTTGATGCTCTCGAACACGTGCATCACCTCGGGCGTCGACAGGATGCTCTCGAGCGG
>NZ_LZJF01000120.1 GCF_001666835.1 Mycobacterium sp. E3251
CACGCCGCGGCCACGCTGGACATCCGCGCCGGCCATGTGGCCCTGCGCGTGCTGCACGACGATTCCGCCGTCACCGGGGTCCTGCTGGGCAGCGTGGACGGCTACGGAATCATCAACGCGCCCGCGGTGATCCTGGCCTCGGGAGGGCTCGGGCACCTCTACGGCGCGACCACCAATCCCGAGGGCTCCACCGGTGACGGGATCGCGCTGGCCCTGTGGGCCGGCGTCGCGGTCAGCGACCTGGAGTTCATCCAGTTCCACCCGACGATGCTCTTCGGCGGGGCCGGCGGGCGGCGTCCGCTGGTTACCGAGGCCATCCGCGGTGAGGGCGCGATACTCCTTGACCGACAAGGCAATTCGGTGACGGCCGGTGTTCACCCGATGGGCGATCTGGCCCCGCGTGACGTCGTCGCCGCGGCCATCGACACCCGGCTGAAGGCCACCGGCGACCCGTGCGTCTTCCTGGACGCGCGCGGCATCGAAGGCTTCGCCACCCGGTTTCCGACCGTGACCGCCGCGTGCCGCGCCGCAGGCATCGACCCCGTCCGCCAGCCCATCCCGGTCGTCCCGGGGGCGCACTACAGCTGCGGCGGCGTCGTCACCGATGTGCACGGCCAAACGGAACTGCCCGGCCTGTTCGCCGCCGGCGAGGTGGCCCGCACCGGACTGCACGGCGCCAATCGGCTGGCGTCCAACAGCCTGCTCGAGGGTCTGGTGGTCGGTGGCCGCGCCGGGAAAGCCGCGGCCGCGCACGCGATGGCGGCGGGGCGCGTCAGGGCCGTCGAGCCCGAGCCCATCGCCCACACCGCCCCGGAACGCGGCGCTTTGCAGGCCGCGATGAGCCGCGACGCCTCGGTCGTGCGCGACGCCGCCGGGCTGCAGCGCTTGTCCGACACCCTGTCTGGGGCGCGGGTGCGCCGCATCGCCGGCCGTCGCGACTTCGAGGACGTCGCGCTGGCCGTGGCCGCCCGCGCGGTGACCAGCGCGGCCCTCGCCCGCACCGAGAGCCGGGGCTGCCACCATCGCGCGGAGTATCCCGACCCCGCACCCGAACAGGGCCGCAGCAGCGTGCTGCGGCTGGCCGACGACCAGAACTCGGTGCTGGTGGAAGCGCTGGCGGCGGTGGGCTGATGATGCTGCCCGAAGAACGAAGCGCCGCTCAAGACACCATCCGGCGCGGTCTGGAAGAGGACCTGCGCTACGGGCCCGACATCACCACGCTCGCGACGGTGCCCGCCGGTGCGGTGGCCACGGCGTCGATGGTGCCCCGGGAGCCGGGCGTGATCGCCGGCGTCGAGGTCGCGCTGCTGGTTCTCGACGCGGTCCTCGCCGGCGGCTACGAAGTGGTGCACAGCGTCGAGGACGGCGCCCGGCTGCAGCCGGGCGAGCCGGTGCTGACGGTGCGCGCGGACACCCGAGGCCTGCTGACCGCCGAGCGGACCATGCTGAATCTCGTGTGCCACCTGTCGGGCATCGCCACCACGACGGCGGCCTGGGTCGAGGCGGTGGAGGGCACGAAAGCGAAGGTCCGCGACACCCGCAAGACGCTGCCCGGGCTGCGTGCGCTGCAGAAGTACGCGGTGCGGCTCGGCGGCGGCGTCAACCACCGGATGGGCCTGGGGGACGCGGCGCTGATCAAGGACAACCACGTGGTGGCCGCCGGCTCGGTGGTGGACGCGCTGCGCGCCGTGCGCGACGCGGCGCCGGATCTGCCGTGCGAGGTGGAGGTGGACTCCCTCGAACAGCTGGACGAGGTGCTGGGCGAAAAGCCGGAACTGGTGCTGCTGGACAACTTTCCGGTCTGGCAGACACAGATGGCCGTGCAGCGTCGCGACGCGCGCGCCCCAGCCGTGCTGCTCGAGTCCTCGGGCGGGCTCACCCTGGAAAACGCCGCCACCTACGCGGCAACCGGGGTGGACTACCTGGCCGTCGGCGCGCTGACCCACTCGGTGCGCGCGCTCGACGTCGGCCTGGACATGTAGTTCTCGACAACGAGTGTGCGTCCAGGGCGCTCCCCGTCGGCGTGTCGCCGCCGTGAGCGCACACTCGACGGCGCCCCCGAAAGCGCCTCAGGCGATGTCGCCGACGAAAACGCCGATCCGCCGCAGCTGCATGCGGGCCATCCGCGGCAGACGTTCGGCGTCGGGGCCCTCGGTGCCGGCCGGCAGGATCCGCGGATTGGTGATGTGCACCACGCGGTTGCGGCTGAACTGCACGTCGGCCTCGCCGGCCGCCAGGACGTTCTTGACCCAGTTCGTCTTGCCGTGGCCCAGCGCGATCGCCAGCACGTTCCCCTTGCGGTAGGGGGTGATGATCGTCTCGTACGGCGTGCCTGAGGTGCGGCCCCGATGCTTGATGGTCGCCGTGCCGGGCAAAAAGCGGGCGATCGGCTTGACCGCCGGGTTGAAGTACTTGATCTGGAAGCGCTCGAACCAGGGCGGGAACACCATCGGGACGCCCGGGGCGTTATTGGGGTGATCCTTCGCGGACATGACAACTCCCTGAGTTGTGGGGGGCTTACCCGGGCACTGTACCGGTCGGATATCGACTTGAGTTCCTCTGGGACAATGGAGGCAATGAGTACCGCTTCAGCACCCGTGATGGCCCGCATCGACCTGCGGGGCGCCGAGCTGACGGCTGCCCGATTGCGGACCGCGCTCCCGCGGGGCGGCGCCGACGTGGAAAGCGTGCTGCCCAAGGTGCGGCCGATCGTCCAGGCCGTCGCCGAGCGCGGCGCCGAGGCGGCGCTGGAGTTCGGGGCGTCGTTCGACGGTGTGCGGCCCGCGGCGGTCCGGGTGCCCGAAGCCGCGCTTCAGGCGGCGCTGGCCGGGTTGGAGCCCGACGTCGTGGACGCCCTGCGGGTGATGATCGACCGCACCCGCGCGGTACACGCCGACCAGCGCCGTGCCGACGTCACCACCACGCTCGGCCCGGGCGCGACGGTCACCGAGCGCTGGGTGCCGGTCGAACGGGTGGGCCTGTACGTGCCCGGGGGCAACGCGGTGTACCCGTCCAGCGTGGTGATGAACGTGGTGCCCGCGCAGGCCGCCGGCGTCGACTCCCTGGTGGTGGCCAGCCCGCCGCAGGCCCGCTATGACGGACTGCCGCACCCGACGATCCTCGCCGCCGCCCGGCTGCTCGGGGTCGACGAGGTGTGGGCCGTCGGTGGTGCGCAGGCGGTGGCGCTGCTGGCCTACGGCGGCGCCGACACGGACGGTTCCGAGCTGGCGCCCGTCGACCTGATCACGGGGCCGGGCAACATCTACGTCACCGCCGCGAAGCGGCTGTGCCGCTCGCGCGTCGGCATCGACGCCGAGGCCGGGCCCACCGAGATCGCCATCCTCGCCGACCACACCGCCGATCCGGCGCACGTGGCCGCCGACCTGATCAGCCAGGCCGAGCACGACGAGATGGCGGGCAGCGTGCTGGTCACCCCGAGCGAGGACCTGGCCACCGCGACCGACGCCGAGGTGGCCGCCCAGCTGCGCACCACGGTGCATCGTGACCGGGTGAGCGCCGCGCTGGGCGGCCGGCAGTCGGCGATCATCCTGGTCGACGATCTCGACGCAGGCATCCAGGTGGTCAACGCCTACGCCGCCGAGCACCTGGAGATCCAGACCGCCGACGCGCCGGAGGTCGCCGGGCGAATACGTTCGGCCGGAGCCATTTTCGTCGGTCCGTACTCGCCGGTGAGCCTCGGCGACTACTGCGCGGGATCCAATCACGTGCTGCCGACGGCGGGCTCCGCCCGGCATTCCAGCGGCCTGTCGGTGCAGACCTTCCTGCGCGGCATTCACGTCGTCGACTACACCGAGGCCGCCCTCAAGGACGTCTCGGGACACGTGGTCACGCTGGCCAAGGCCGAAGACCTGCCCGCACACGGCGAGGCGATCCGGCGGAGGTTCGAGCGATGACGGAGAACCCCACGCTGGACGACCTGCCGCTGCGGGACGACCTCCGCGGCAAATCACCTTACGGCGCACCGCAATTGGCCGTACCGGTGCGGCTGAACACCAACGAGAACCCACACCCGCCCAGCGGGGCTCTGGTGGACGATGTGGTGCGATCGGTGGCCGAGGCGGCCGCCGACCTGCACCGCTACCCCGATCGCGACGCGGTGGACCTGCGTCGCGATCTCGCCGGCTACCTCACCGCGCAGACCGGCGTGCAACTCGGTGTGGAAAACGTTTGGGCGGCAAACGGATCCAACGAGATCCTGCAACAGTTGCTGCAGGCATTCGGCGGGCCCGGGCGCACCGCGATCGGGTTCGCCCCGTCCTACTCGATGCACCCGATCATCGCCGGCGCCACCCGTACGGAATGGCTGGAGGGTGTCCGCGCCGACGACTTCAGCCTCGACGTTGACAGGGCGGTCGCCGCCGTCGCCGAACATCAACCCGACGTGGTCTTCATCGCCAGCCCGAACAACCCGTCGGGGCAGAGCGTTTCGCTGCCGGCGCTGCGGCGGCTGCTCGACGCGGTGCCCGGGATCTTGATCGTCGACGAGGCCTACGGTGAGTTCTCCTCCGAGCCCAGTGCGGTCGGACTGGTGCGGGAGTATCCGACCAAGCTCATCGTCACCCGCACCATGAGCAAGGCGTTCGCCTTCGCCGGGGGGCGGCTCGGCTACCTGATCGCCACGCCCGCGGTGATCGACGCGATGCTGCTGGTCCGGCTGCCGTATCACCTGTCGTCGGTCACGCAGGCCGCGGCCCGGGCCGCGCTGCGGCACGCCGACGACACCCTGAGTAGCGTCGCGGCGCTGATCGCCGAACGCGAACGGGTCACAACGGCCCTGACCGGCATGGGTTTTCGAGTGATTCCCAGCGATGCGAACTTCGTGCTGTTCGGCCAATTCGCCGACGCCCCGGCCGCCTGGCAGCGCTACCTGGACGCCGGCGTATTGATCCGCGACGTCGGGATTGCCGGCTACCTGCGCGCCACTACGGGACTGGCCGAAGAGAACGATGCGTTCCTGCGGGCCAGCGCCCGGATCGCCGCCACCGAATTGGCACCAGCCACCCCAGTAGGAGCCCCGTGACCACTCTTGCGACTCGGCGCGCGCGTATCGAGCGTCGCACCAAGGAATCCGACATCGTCATCGAGCTCGATCTCGACGGCACCGGGCAGGTCCACGTCGACACCGGTGTGCCGTTCTACGACCACATGCTCACGGCGCTGGGCACCCACGCCAGCTTCGACCTGAGCGTGCGCACCAAGGGCGACGTCGAGATCGAGGGCCACCACACCATCGAGGACACCGCGATCGCGCTGGGGCAGGCGCTCGGCCAGGCTTTGGGCGACAAGCGGGGCATCCGCCGGTTCGGCGACGCCTTCATTCCGATGGACGAGACGCTGGCCCACGCCGTGGTCGACGTGTCCGGCCGGCCCTACTGCGTGCACACCGGTGAGCCGGATCACCTGCGGCACACAACCATTGCGGGCAGTTCGGTGCCGTACCACACCGTGATCAACCGGCACGTGTTCGAGTCGCTGGCCATGAACGCCCGCATCGCGCTGCACGTGCGCGTCCTGTACGGGCGCGACCCGCACCACGTCACCGAGGCGCAGTACAAGGCGGTGGCGCGTGCGTTGCGTCAGGCCGTCGAGCCCGATCCCCGGGTGTCGGACGTGCCGTCCACCAAAGGTGTTCTGTGACAAAACCATCCGTCGTCGTCCTGGATTACGGCTCGGGCAACCTACGGTCGGCACAGCGCGCGCTCGAGCGGGCGGGCGCGTCGGTCGAGGTGACCGCCGACGCCGATGCGGCGGCCGCCGCCGACGGGCTGGTGGTGCCCGGGGTCGGCGCCTTCGAGGCCTGCATGACCGGCCTGCGCAGAGTCAAGGGGGACCGCATCATCGCCGACCGCGTCGCCGCCGGGCGCCCGGTGCTGGGCGTCTGCGTGGGCATGCAGATCCTGTTCGCCGGCGGCGTCGAATTCGGTGTGCAGACAACGGGTTGCGGCCAGTGGCCGGGCGAGGTCACCCGGCTGGATGCCCCGGTGATCCCGCACATGGGATGGAACGTTGTCGACGCCGGTGCGGGCAGCACCCTGTTCAAGGGGCTGGACGCCGACACCCGCTTCTACTTCGTGCACTCCTACGCCGCGCAGCGCTGGGAGGGTTCGCCGGAGGCCGTGCTCACCTGGGCCACCCACCGGGTGCCCTTCCTAGCCGCCGTCGAGCTGGGTCCGCTGTCGGCCACGCAATTTCACCCCGAAAAGAGTGGGGATGCGGGTGCGGCCGTGCTGCGCAACTGGATTGAGGCACTGTGACGAGCGGCTTGGGAGGGAATGTGTTGATCTTGTTGCCGGCGGTCGACGTGGTCGAAGGCCGCGCCGTGCGGCTGGTCCAGGGCAAGGCGGGCAGCGAGACCGAATACGGCTCGGCGCTGGACGCGGCGCTGAACTGGCAGCGCGACGGGGCGGAATGGATCCACCTGGTCGACCTGGACGCGGCGTTCGGGCGGGGCTCGAACCGCGAACTGCTGGCCGAGGTGGTGGGCAAGCTCGACGTGCAGGTGGAGCTGTCGGGCGGGATCCGGGACGACGACTCGCTGGCCGCGGCGCTGGCCACCGGCTGCGCCCGGGTCAACCTGGGCACGGCGGCCTTGGAGAACCCCCAGTGGTGTGCCCGCGCCATCGCCGAGCACGGCGAGAAGGTCGCCGTCGGGCTCGACGTGCAAATCGACAAAACCAGGCCAGCGGGGCAACACCGACTGCGCGGGCGCGGCTGGGAGACCGACGGCGGCGACCTGTGGGAGGTGCTGGAACGCCTTGACGGCGAAGGATGTTCGCGCTTCGTCGTCACCGACGTCACCAAGGACGGCACGCTGGGCGGCCCCAACCTCGACCTGCTGGCCGCCGTCGCCGACCGCACCGAGGCCCCGGTGATCGCCTCCGGCGGCGTGTCCAGCCTGGACGACCTGCGCGCGATCGCGACCCTCACCGACCGCGGGGTCGAGGGCGCCATCGTGGGCAAAGCCCTCTACGCCGGGCGGTTCACCCTGCCGCAGGCGCTGGCAGCGGTTGCGGGGTAGGGCCGTGACGGACCTGGACGCGTTGGTGGAGCAGGCGTCGGCGATCCTCGACGATGCCACCGAGCCGTTCGTCGCCGGCCACCGCGCAGATTCGGCGGTCCAGAAGAAGGGCAACGACTTCGCCACCGACGTGGATCTGGCGATCGAGCGGCAGGTGGTCGGCGCGCTGACGGAGGCGACCGGAATCGGCGTGCACGGCGAGGAATTCGGCGGCACCGACGTCGACTCCGAATGGGTGTGGGTGCTCGACCCCGTCGACGGCACGTTCAACTACGCGGCCGGATCGCCGATGGCGGGGATCCTGCTGGGCCTGCTGCACCGCGGCGACCCGGTCGCCGGGTTGACTTGGCTGCCCTTCGTCGACCAGCGCTACACCGCGGTGGTGGACGGTCCGTTGATGAAAAACGGTGTCGCGCAGCCCCCGCTGGCCGACATCGACCTGGCCGACGCCCTGATCGGCGCCGGCTCGTTCAGCGCCGACGCGCGGGGCCGGTTCCCCGGGCGGTACCGCATCGCCGTGCTAGAGAACCTGAGCCGCGTGTCGTCGCGGCTGCGGATGCACGGGTCCACCGGACTCGACCTGGCCTACGTCGCCGACGGAGTCCTCGGTGGCTCGATCAGTTTCGGCGGCCACGTGTGGGACCACGCCGCCGGCGTCGCGCTGGTGCGGGCGGCGGGCGGTGTCGTGACCGACATCCGCGGTGAGCCGTGGAGCCCCGCGTCGGATTCCGCACTGGCCGCGGGACCCCGCGCACACGCCGAGATACTCGAAATCCTGCGCAGCACGGGCCGTCCGGAGGACTTCTGAGATGTCGCACGCCAATGGCCTTGCGGTGCGGGTGATTCCGTGCCTGGACGTCGATGCCGGGCGAGTCGTCAAGGGGGTCAACTTCGAAAACCTGCGGGATGCGGGCGATCCCGTCGAGCTCGCCGCCGCCTACGACGCCGAGGGTGCCGACGAGCTGACCTTTCTCGACGTCACCGCCTCGTCGTCGGGCCGCGCCACCATGCTCGACGTGGTGCGCCGCACGGCCGAACAGGTTTTCATTCCGCTGACCGTCGGCGGCGGGGTTCGCACGGTGGCCGACGTCGACGTCTTGCTGCGCGCGGGGGCCGACAAGGTCTCGATCAACACCGCCGCGATCGCTCGGCCCGACCTACTGGAAGAAATGGCGCGGCAGTTCGGCTCGCAATGCATCGTGCTGTCGGTCGACGCCCGCACGGTTCCGCCGGAATCGGTGCCGACGCCGTCCGGTTGGGAGGTCACCACCCACGGCGGGCGCCGCGGGACCGGGATCGATGCCGTCGAATGGGCTTCCCGCGGCGCCGATCTGGGCGTGGGGGAGATCCTGCTGAACTCGATGGACGCCGACGGCACCAAGGCCGGGTTCGACCTGCCGATGCTGCAGGCGGTGCGCTCGGCGGTCACGGTGCCGGTGATCGCCAGCGGTGGCGCCGGCGCGGCTGAACACTTCGCGCCCGCCGTCGCCGCCGGGGCCGATGCGGTGTTGGCGGCCAGCGTCTTTCACTTCCGGGAGTTGACCATCGGTCAGGTGAAGGCCGCGATGGCCGCCGAAGGGATCACCGTGCGATGACGCTGGACCCACGGATCGCCGCGCGGCTGAAGCGCAACGCCGACGGCCTGTTCACCGCCGTCGTGCAGGAACGCGGCACGGGCGACGTGCTGATGGTCGCCTGGATGGACGACGCGGCGCTGGCCCGCACCCTGGAAACCCGTGAGGCGACCTATTATTCGCGGTCCCGCGGCGAGCAGTGGGTCAAGGGCGCGACGTCCGGCCACACCCAGCGCGTGCACTCGGTGCGGCTGGATTGCGACGGCGACACCGTGCTGCTGACGGTCGACCAGGTGGGCGCCGCCTGCCACACCGGCGACCACAGCTGCTTCGACGCCGACGTGCTGCTGGAACCGGAGACATAGGTTGCTGCGGCCCGAGCGGGCACCCAGGCGTTAAATCGCGGTGCGACGCCGCAGCCGGGCGGCGGCCAGGAATTCGACCCAGGACACCACGTCGGAGTGCTGCCTGAGCAGGGCGCGTCGCTGGCGTTCGGTCATGCCGCCCCAGACTCCCCACTCGACCTGGTTTTCGAGCGCGTCGGCGCCGCACTCCAGGATTACCGGGCAGTGCCGGCAGATCGTCGCGGCCCTTCTCTGGGCGGCGCCGCGAACGAACATCTCGTCCGGGTCGCCGGTGCGACAGCGTGCTTTGGAAACCCAGCCGTCGCGATCCTCAGTCCGCACACTGCGCAGATGGTTTCGAATCGGACCGTCGATGCCGCTTTCTGCGGCGGTTCGGGTAGCTGACATCGCTTCCCCCTTTGCTCCGGCCGCGCTGAGAGTTCAGCGTTCGGATATCTGGCTGTCTTGGTTTTCTACGGCCCGAGCCCGTGTAAACACGAGGCGAATGTTGCGACCGTATGAAACGCCGTTGGGCAAACGTAGGGGCTTTGGTCGCAGACATCCGAGGACCTTCGGCTCAAGGACGTCGCGGCAACGCCGTCGCCGGGCCGGGAGAATCACGACCGAGGTCCGAAGTCGCCCGATCGCGAGCCGTGGATGAGAATGGCGGTCGATGTTGAGACGGGTGTCGTGGACCGCGGTCGTGCCGCTGCTTGCCGTCGCCGTGCTGGCCGTGATCTGGGGCGAGAAGCTGGGCCCGGCGATGGTCGCGCTGACGGCGGCATTGCTCATCGGAGCCGTGCTGGCCGCGGTGCACCACGCGGAGGTGGTCGCGGCCCGGGTCGGTGAGCCGTTCGGCTCGCTGGTGCTCGCGGCCGCGGTGACGGTGATCGAGGTGGCGCTCATCGTCTCGCTGATGGCGTCCGGGGGCAACGAGGCCGCCACCCTGGCCCGGGACACCGTGTTCGCGGCGGCGATGATCACCACCAACGGCATCGCGGGGCTGTCGCTGCTGCTCGGCTCGCGGCGCTACGGCGTGACGCTGTTCAACGCCGAGGGCAGCGGCGCCGCGCTGGCCACCGTCACCACGCTGGCGACGCTGAGCCTGGTGCTGCCCGCGTTCACCACCAGCCAAGTGGGCAGGGAGTTCTCTCCGGGCCAACTGACGTTCGCGGCGGTGGCGTCGTTGCTGGTCTATCTGGTCTTCGCCTTCACCCAGACGGTGCGCCACCGCGACTTCTTCCTGCCCGTCGCGCAGAAGGGCCAGAAGAAGCGGCTGTTCGAGGATGAAAGCCATGCCGAGCCGCCGAGCCGCGGCGCCGCGCTCGGGAGTCTGGGGCTGCTGCTGGTCGCCCTCGTCGCGGTGGTGGGACTGGCCGAGGAGGAATCGCCGGCGGTCGAGCGTGCCGTGACCGCGGTCGGATTTCCGCAGTCATTCGTCGGCGTGGTGATCGCCGCGCTGGTGCTGCTGCCGGAGACCCTGGCGGCCGCGCGCACGGCGCGCCAGGGCCGCATCCAGACCAGCCTCAACCTGGCGTACGGCTCGGCGATGGCCAGCATCGGGCTCACCATCCCGGCGATCGCGCTGGCCTCCATCTGGCTCAAGGGACCGTTGGTGCTCGGGCTGGGCCCCATTCAGCTGGTGCTGCTGGCGCTGACCGTCGTGATCAGCATGCTGACGGTCGTTCCCGGGCGCGCCACCAGGCTGCAGGGGGAGCTGCATCTGGTGCTGCTCGCCGCCTACGTTTTCCTGGCGATCAGCCCGTAGGCGCCGACCGGCTGCGCAGTGTCTCCAACGCCTTGTCGGCGTGGGTGTCCATGCTGAACTCGCTGGAAATCACGTTGAGCACCGTGCGATCGGTGTCGATGACGAACGTGGTTCGCTTGACCGGCAGCAGCTTGCTGAGCAGGCCACGCTTGACGCCGAACTGCGCGGCAACGGTGCCCTCGGTGTCCGACAGCAGCGGGTAGTCGAACTTCTGCATGTCGGCGAACTTGGCCTGCTTCTGCACGGGATCGGCACTGATGCCGACCCGATTGGCGCCCACGGCGGCGAATTCCGCTGCCAGGTCCCGGAAATGGCAGGCCTCCTTGGTGCAGCCCGGTGTCATCGCGGCGGGGTAGAAGAACAGCACCACCGGTCCGCTGGAGAGCAACTCGCTGAGCTTGCGCGGCGTCCCCGTCTGATCGGGAAGTTCGAAGTCCGCGACGGTGTCACCAGTTTTCATGCCGCGAGCGTAACGCCACCGCGAATCTCGAGGCTGGAAAGCGCAGCCACGTTACGCTCGCGAACCCCCACCGCCCATCTGCGAGGATGGTTCGGTGCAAGCCCACCTCGCCGCGACGACCTCACGAGAGGATTTCCGTCAGCTCGCAGCCGAGCACCGCGTGGTTCCGGTGACCCGCAAGGTGCTGGCCGACAGCGAGACGCCGCTATCGGCCTACCGCAAGCTCGCCGCCAATCGCCCGGGCACGTTCCTGCTGGAATCCGCCGAGCACGGCCGATCCTGGTCGCGCTGGTCGTTCATCGGCGCGGGTGCGCCGTCGGCGCTGACCGTCCGCGACGGGGAAGCGGTCTGGCTGGGCGCCGTGCCGCAGGACGCGCCCACCGGCGGCGACCCGTTGCACGCGCTGCGGGCCACCCTCGAGCTGCTGGCCACCGCCGCCCCCCACGACATCAAGCCCGGGCTGCCGCCGCTGTCCGGCGGCATGGTCGGTTTGTTCGCCTACGACATGGTGCGGCGGCTGGAGCGCCTGCCCGAGCTGGCCGTCGACGACCTGCATCTGCCGGACATGCTGCTGTTGCTGGCCACCGACGTGGCCGCGGTCGACCACCACGAGGGCACCATCACGCTGATCGCCAACGCGGTGAACTGGAACGGCACCGACGAGCGGGTCGACGAGGCCTACGACGACGCGGTCGCGCGCCTGGACGTGATGACCTCGGCGCTCGGCCAGCCGCTGCCTTCGACGGTCGCCACGTTCGACCGGCCCGAGCCGCGGTACCGCTCGCAGCGCACCGTCGAGGAGTACGGGAAGATCGTCGACTACCTCGTCGAGCAGATCGCGGCGGGCGAAGCCTTCCAGGTCGTCCCCTCCCAGCGCTTCGAGATGGACACCGACGTCGACCCGATCGACGTGTACCGGATGCTGCGGGTCACCAACCCGAGCCCGTACATGTACCTGCTGCACGTCCCGAACGGCATTGGCGGGACGGACTTTTCGGTCGTCGGTTCCAGCCCGGAGGCGCTGGTCACCGTCCACGACGGCTGGGCGACGACGCACCCGATCGCGGGAACCCGGTGGCGCGGGCAGACCGACGAAGAGGATCAGCTGCTGGAGAAGGAACTGCTCGCCGACGAGAAGGAGCGCGCCGAGCACCTGATGCTGGTGGACCTTGGCCGCAACGACCTCGGCCGGGTCTGCGCCCCGGGCACCGTGCGCGTCGAGGACTACAGCCACATCGAGCGCTACAGCCACGTCATGCACCTGGTGTCGACGGTGACCGGGATGCTCGCCGAGGGCCGGACCGCGCTGGATGCGGTCACGGCCTGCTTCCCGGCCGGCACGCTGTCGGGCGCACCGAAGGTGCGGGCCATGGAGCTCATCGAGGAGGTGGAGAAGACACGTCGCGGCCTCTACGGCGGCGTGGTCGGCTACCTCGACTTCGCCGGCAACGCCGACTTCGCGATCGCCATCCGCACCGCACTGATGCGCGGCGGCACCGCCTATGTGCAGGCCGGCGGCGGGGTGGTGGCCGACTCGAACGGTCCGTACGAGTACACCGAGGCCGCCAACAAGGCGCGCGCGGTGCTCAACGCGATCGCCGCCGCCGAGACGTTGACCGCGCCGGAGACCGGCCGCCATGACTGAGACGCGCCCGGCTCGGCGGGCCCGGATGGTCGTCGGGGTCGCCCAGGTGTTGCTGGTGGGATCCGCGGCGGCGCTGTGGGCGGCGTCCCGGTTGCCGTGGGTGGTGATCCGGTCGTTCGACGGGCTGAGTCCGCCGCGCGAGGTGACGCTGTCCGGCGCGTCGTGGTCGACGGCGCTGTTGCCGCTGGCGGTGCTCATGCTGGCGACGGCCGTGGCGGCGATCGCGGTTCGCGGCTGGCCGCTGCGCGTGCTGGCGGGGCTGCTGGCGCTGGCCAGCCTGGCGGTCGGATACCTCGGGGTCAGTTTGTGGGTGCTGCCGGACGTGGCCGTGCGCGGGGCCGATCTGGCGCACGTTGCGCTGACGTCGCTGGTGGGCAGCGAGCGACGCTATTGGGGGGCGGGCATCGCGGTGGCCGCGGCGGCGTGCACCCTGATCGCGGCCGTCCTGTTGCTTCGGTCGGCCGGCGATTCCGGGTCGGCCAGGTTGAGCGCGGAAAAGTATGCGGCGCCCGCGACGCGCCGCTCAAATGCGCTACGCGAGGACACCGATGGCGCGATGCTGGAGAAGCCGGAGACGCCGGAAATGTCGGAGCGGATGATCTGGGACGCGCTTGACGAGGGCGCTGACCCAACGCGGGACCCCACCGATCGGCCGCACGGGTCGGACACCGAGGGTCGGTGACGGGTCGCAAGCCGAGGGCCGCTACCCTTCATTCACGTCGTCGCGATCGGCTGGAGTTCGTCAGGAGGCCGTGGGGTGGCGATGGGTAACGGCGCGAAGGGAAGCAACAGGCATGAGTCCGGCTACCGTGCTTGACTCCATCCTCGAGGGAGTCCGGGCCGACGTTGCCGCGCGCGAAGCTCTCATCAGTCTCTCCGAAATCAAGGCCGCCGCTGCCGCCGCTCCGCCGCCGCGTGACGTGATGGCCGCCCTGCGCGAGCCCGGCATCGGCGTCATCGCCGAAGTCAAGCGCGCCAGTCCGTCGGCGGGATCCCTGGCGACGATTGCCGATCCGGCAAAACTGGCCCGGGCGTACGAGGACGGCGGAGCCCGGATCATCAGCGTTCTGACCGAGGAGCGCCGTTTCCACGGCTCGCTCGACGACCTCGATGCCGTTCGGGCCGCGGTCTCGATACCGGTGTTGCGCAAAGACTTTGTCGTGCAGCCATATCAGATCCACGAGGCCCGCGCCCACGGCGCCGACATGCTGTTGCTCATCGTGGCCGCGCTGGACCAGTCGGCTCTGGTATCGATGCTCGACCGCACCGAATCCCTGGGCATGACAGCCCTTGTCGAGGTGCACACCGAGGAGGAGGCCGACCGGGCGTTGAAGGCCGGGGCCAACGTAATCGGTGTCAACGCGCGCGACCTCGCCACGCTGGAGGTCGACCGGGACTGCTTCGCGCGGATCGCGCCCGGGCTGCCCAGCAATGTGATCAGGATCGCCGAGTCCGGCGTCCGCGGCACCGGTGACCTGTTGGCCTATGCCGGCGCCGGCGCGGACGCCGTGTTGGTCGGCGAGGGTCTGGTCAAAAGCGGTGACCCGCGCGCCGCGGTCGCCGACCTGGTCACCGCGGGTACCCACCCGTCCTGCCCGAAACCGTCTCGCTAGTCATCAAGTCAGTTGAAGAGCCCCGGCGCTGAAACGTTGAACCCGATGAGCCGTCCCCGCGTAGAGCCTTGGTGATGGTCAACCTGTCCCGCCCGGACCTTCCCCTTCCGAGTGCAGCCGTCGCCGAACCCACCCGCCACGAACCCGATGCGGGTGGCCATTTCGGCGTGTACGGCGGCCGCTACGTGGCGGAGGCGTTGATGGCGGTGATCGAGGAGGTCACCGCCGCCTACGAGAAGGAACGCATCAACCCCGATTTTCTGGACACCCTGGACGACCTGCAGGTCAACTACGCCGGCCGGCCGTCGCCGCTGTACGAGGCCACCCGGCTGTCCGAGCATGCCGGCTCGGCGCGCATTTTCCTCAAGCGAGAAGACCTGAACCACACCGGTTCTCACAAGATCAACAACGTCCTCGGTCAGGCCTTGCTGGCCAAGAGAATGGGCAAGAGCCGGGTCATCGCCGAGACCGGCGCCGGCCAGCACGGTGTCGCCACAGCCACCGCGTGCGCGCTGCTCGGCCTGGAATGTGTCATCTACATGGGTGCCGTCGACACCGCGCGCCAGGCGCTCAACGTGGCGCGGATGCGACTGCTGGGCGCCGAGGTCGTGTCGGTCCAGAGTGGGTCGAAGACGCTCAAGGACGCGATCAATGAGGCGTTTCGCGACTGGGTGACCAACGCCGACAACACCTACTACTGCTTCGGCACCGCGGCGGGGCCGCACCCCTTTCCCGCGATGGTGCGCGATTTTCAGCGCATCATCGGCTTGGAGGCGCGTGTGCAGATTCAGGCCCAGGCGGGCCGGTTGCCCGACGCGGTCGTGGCCTGTGTCGGGGGCGGATCCAACGCCATCGGCATCTTCCACCCGTTCATCGACGACCCGGGGGTGCGCCTGGTCGGCTTCGAGGCGGCCGGCGACGGCGTCGAAACGGGAAGGCACGCCGCGACATTCGCCGGCGGTTCGCCGGGAGCTTTTCAGGGGTCGTTCTCTTACCTGCTGCAGGACCAGGATGGCCAGACCATCGAATCCCATTCCATCTCAGCGGGTCTCGATTATCCGGGGGTAGGCCCCGAACACGCATATCTCAAGGAGATCGGGCGTGCCGAATACCGGCCGATCACCGACTCCGAGGCGATGGATGCGTTCGCGCTGCTGTGCCGCACCGAAGGAATCATCCCGGCCATCGAATCCGCGCACGCGATCGCGGGCGCGGTCAAGCTCGGCCTCGAATTGGGGCAGGGCGCCATCATCGTGGTGAACCTGTCGGGCCGGGGTGACAAGGACGTCGAGACGGCCGCGAAATGGTTTGGCCTGATGGGGCCCAGCGAGCGATGACCGTGGAACAAAAGCAAGCCAGCCGGCTCGGGCCGGTCTTCGACATGTGCCGCAAAGACAATCGCGCGGCGCTGATCGGTTATCTGCCCACCGGTTACCCCGACGTGCCGGGTTCGGTCGACGGAATGCTCGCGCTGGTCGAATCCGGCTGCGACATCATCGAAGTCGGGGTTCCCTATTCGGATCCCGGCATGGACGGGCCGACCATCGCCCGGGCCACCGAGGTCGCGTTGCAGGGGGGAGTGCGGGTGCGGGACACCCTGGCCGCGGTCGAGGCGATCAGTGCGGCCGGCGGCCGCGCGGTGGTGATGACCTATTGGAATCCGGTGCTGCGGTATGGGGTCGACGGCTTCGCCCGGGACCTCGCGTCGGCCGGTGGGCAGGGCATGATCACTCCAGACCTCATCCCCGACGAAGCCGGCCAGTGGCTGGCGGCAGCTGAGGAGCATCGGTTGGATCGCATTTTTCTGGTGGCGCCCTCGTCGACGCCGCAACGGCTGGCGATGACGGTCGAGGCGTCGCGCGGGTTCGTCTACGCTGCTTCCACGATGGGGGTAACCGGGGCGCGTGACGCGGTGTCGAACGCCGCGCCCGAACTGGTGCACCGGGTAAAGGCGGTGTCGGACATACCCGTCGGGGTCGGCCTGGGGGTGCGGTCGCGAGAGCAGGCGGCGCAGATCGGCAGCTACGCCGACGGCGTCATCGTGGGCTCGGCGCTGGTATCGGCGCTCGGTGAGGGCGGGTTGCCCGCGTTGCGGGCGCTGACCGAGGAACTGGCCGCGGGCGTCCGGGAGAAGGCGTCCGCCGGATGACGATGTTGCCGACGTATTTTCCCAGCCCGCCCCAGGGCGTTTGGCACCTCGGGCCGCTGCCGATCCGCGCCTACGCGCTGTTCATCATCACCGGCATCGTCGCGGCGCTGCTGATCGGCGACCGCCGCTGGGAAGCCCGCGGCGGGCAGCGCGGGGTGATCTATGACATCGCGTTGTGGGTGGTGCCGTTCGGGTTGGTGGGCGGCCGGCTTTACCACCTGGCCACCGACTGGCGGACCTACTGGGGGCCGGGCGGTGCCGGGTTGAGCGCGGCCGTACGCATTTGGGATGGCGGCCTTGGCATCTGGGGCGCGGTGGCCCTTGGCGGCGTCGGCGCGTGGATCGGCTGCCGGCGGCACGGGATTCCGCTGCCGGCATTCGCCGACGCGATCGCGCCGGGAATCATCCTGGCGCAGGCCATCGGCCGGCTGGGCAACTATTTCAACCAGGAGCTCTACGGCCGGGAAACCACCCTGCCATGGGGGCTGGAGATCTTCTACCGCCGCGACCCGTCGGGATACATCGACCCCCATTCGCTGGACGGTGTGTCGACGGGCCAGGTGGCACTCGTCGTGCAGCCGACGTTCCTGTACGAATTGATTTGGAACGTCCTGGTTTTCGCCCTGTTGATCTACGCGGACCGGCGATTCGCGCTGGGCCACGGGCGACTGTTCGCGTTGTACGTGGCCAGCTACTGCGTGGGGCGCTTCGGTGTCGAGTTGCTGCGCGACGATACCGCCACTCACATCGCGGGCATCCGGATCAATTCGTTCACATCAACTTTCGTGTTCATCGGGGCCGTGGTGTACCTCATGGTGGCGCCGAAGGGACGCGAGGCCCCGGAAAGCCTGCGCGGCAAAGACTACGTTTCCGAGGAGTCTCCGGAATCGGAGCCGGCGGGCGAACTCGCGACCGTCGCCTCGGGTGAGGCGGCGACCGTGGCGGTCGCGGGAGGTGGCGGCGAGGACGAGGACGACAAGCCCGCCGACTTGTCGGAAACCGGCGAGGCCGCCTCCGTCGACGAGCCGGAAACCGCGGAGGCCGAGACGGTCAAAGCGGAGGCCACGGAGCCCGGGCCGGACGAAACCGAAGGGCCCGAGGCGGAAGCCGAAGAGCCGGAAACGGAAGAGCCCGCGGCCGAAGTCGAAGAGCCGGAAGCCGAAGAGCCGGAAACGGAAGAGCCCGCGGCCGAAGTCGAAGAGCCGGAAGCCGAAGAGCCGGAAGCCGAAGAGCCCGAGGCCGAAGAAACCGAACCCGAAGAGGCCGACGAGGAAGAGCCCGCGGCCGAGGCCGAAGAACCCGAAGCCGAGGCGGACGAAGAATCCGAGCCGCCACACGACTCGGCCGAACCGGCTTCGGCCGCCGAGCCTTATAAGACACCCCGCAGCCGGTGGCGGCTGCGAAGGAATCGGTCGTCGAACCCCTAGTGGCCGCGGGTCTGGCATGCTGAACAGGTGACGCAACCCAATTCCGCCGGGCACGCGGCGGAACAGTGTCACCGCCCACGCCGGTACGTCGCGGTCGGCACCGCCGTTGCGCTCGGCGGCGCGCTCGGCTACGTCGGCCTGGTCGACCCGCACAACACGAACTCGTTGTATCCCCAGTGCCCCTTCAAATTGCTTACCGGCTGGAACTGCCCGTTCTGCGGTGGCCTGCGGATGACGAACGATCTGCTGCACGGCGACCTGTTCGCCGCCGTCAACGACAATGTTTTTCTGTTGGTCGGCATCCCGATGCTGGCGGGATGGCTGCTGATTCGCCGCGGGAGCGGCAGACCGGCGCTCTCCACGCCGGCGTGGTTGACGATGGTGCTGGCCATCATCGCCTGGACGGTGCTGCGTAACCTGCCCGGCTTCCCACTGTTGCCGGCGATTCAGAGTGGTTAATCACGCACAGCACGACACCCCGTTTGGTCGGACCGGGTCGGACCCACGCGACTATGCTGGGTCGGCGTGAGTAGACGCGGGAAGATCGTCTGCACCCTTGGCCCTGCGACAAATTCGGACGAGTTGATCCTGGCGCTGGTCGAGGCGGGAATGGACGTCGCCCGGTTGAACTTCAGTCACGGCGACTACTCCGACCACAAAGCCGCCTACGAGCGGGTCCGGGCCGCTTCCGACACCACCGGCCGCGCGGTCGGTGTCCTCGCCGACCTGCAGGGCCCGAAGATCAGGCTGGGCCGGTTCGCCACCGGGGCGACGTACTGGGCCGACGGCGAAACCGTGTGCATCACCGTCGCCGACTGCGAGGGCACCCACGACCGCGTGTCGACCACCTACAAGAAGCTGGCCGCGGACGCGACGGTCGGCGACCGGGTGCTGATCGACGACGGCAAGGTCGGCCTGATCATCGACCGCATCGACGGCGACGATGTCATCTGCACGGTCGTCGAGGGCGGCCCGGTCAGCAACAACAAGGGCATCTCGTTGCCCGGCATGAACGTGTCGGCACCGGCCTTGTCGGAGAAGGACATCGAGGACCTCACGTTCGCGCTGGACCTCGGTGTCGACCTGGTCGCGCTCTCCTTCGTGCGCTCGCCGTCCGACGTCGAGCTGGTGCACGAGGTGATGGACCGGATCGGGCGGCGGGTGCCGGTGATCGCCAAGCTGGAAAAGCCGGAAGCCGTGGACAATCTGGAAGCGATCGTGCTGGCCTTCGACGCGATCATGGTGGCTCGCGGCGACCTCGGCGTCGAGCTGCCGCTGGAAGAGGTGCCGCTGGTGCAGAAGCGGGCCATCCAGATGGCCCGGGAGAACGCCAAACCCGTCATCGTGGCGACCCAGATGCTCGACTCCATGATCGAGAATTCCCGGCCGACGCGTGCCGAGGCCTCCGACGTCGCCAACGCCGTGCTCGACGGCGCCGACGCGGTGATGCTGTCCGGCGAGACGTCGGTCGGAAAGTACCCGCTGGCGGCAGTGCGGACCATGTCGCGGATCATCTGCGCCGTCGAGGACAATTCGACCGCCGCCCCGCCGCTGACGCACGTGCCGCGCACCAAGCGCGGGGTGATCTCCTACGCCGCCCGCGACATCGGCGAGCGCCTGGACGCCAAGGCGCTGGTCGCCTTCACCCAGTCGGGCGACACCGTCAAGCGGCTGGCGCGGCTGCACACCCCGCTGCCGCTGCTGGCCTTCACCGCGTGGCCCGAGGTCCGCAGCCAGCTCGCCATGACGTGGGGCACCGAGACGTTCATCGTCCCGATGATGACGTCCACCGACGGCATGATCCGCCAGGTCGACAAGTCGCTGCTGGAACTCGGTCGCTACAAGCGCGGTGACCTGGTGGTGATCGTGGCCGGCGCGCCACCTGGCACAGTAGGGTCGACCAACCTCATCCACGTGCACCGGATCGGTGAGGACGACGTCTAAGCATTCGAGCCAAGGAGAGGCCGCGATCAGCACGGATTCCGATTTCAAGGAACTGCTTGCGACCCTCGACCTCACTCGGGTCGCCGACGACCGTTTCGTCGGGTCTCATCCCAGCAAGAACCCGATGCGAACCTTCGGTGGCCAGCTCATGGCTCAGTCGTTCGTCGCCGCCAGCCGCTCGCTGGTCCGGGACGACCTGCCGCCCGGCGCTCTGTCGGTGCACTTCATCAACGGCGGTGACACCGCCAAGGACATCGAATTCCACGTCACCCGGCTGCGGGACGAGCGGCGCTTCGCCAACCGGCGCGTGGACGCGGTGCAGGACGGCATGCTGTTGTCCTCGGCGATGATTTCTTACATGTCCGGCGGCCGCGGCCTCGAACACGCCGTCGATCCGCCGCAGGTGGGCGCGCCCGAAACGCAGCCGCCGATCAGCGATCTGCTCCGGGGTTACGAGGAGACGGTTCCGCACTTCGTCAACGCGCTGCAGCCGATCGAGTGGCGCTACACCAACGACCCGGCCTGGGTGATGCGCGAGAAGGGCGACCGGCTTCCGCACAACCGGGTTTGGATGAAGGCCGGCGGCAGCATGCCCGATGACCCCGTGCTGCACACCGCGACCATGGTGTACTCCTCGGACACCACGGTGCTGGACTCGGTGATCACCACCCACGGCCTGTCGTGGGGTTTCGACCGCATCTTCGCCGCGTCCGCCAACCATTCCGTGTGGTTTCACCGGCAGGTCGACTTCGACGACTGGGTCTTGTACGCGACGTCGTCGCCGGTGGCCGCGGATTCGCGCGGGCTGGGCACCGGGCACTTCTTCGACCGCTCCGGGCAGGTCCTCGCGACGGTGGTGCAAGAAGGAGTGCTGAAATACTTTCCGCCCGCCCGCCGATAGACAGGGCGGAGTACCCGCGGGACATCGCTGTGAAATCGGCCCGTCAGGGCCGGTATCGCGCGTAAGTTTCTAGCTGCCGGGTATTCGGTGCAGAGGCGGCAAACAGCCGCCCAGCTGGAATTTCAGCGCATCGGGAGGTGAGTGTGAGCGGGCCGTTGGTCGACGTCTCAGCGAAGGCCCGCGCGCGGGAGCGCGTGGTCGTGTCGGTCGATTCGCGCGCGGCCCGGCTGATCGGTGCGCTGGCGCTGCTGAGCGCCACCTGCTGGTTGGCCGAAATCCTGGTTCGCCACCACCACCACCCGGCGTGGCACTACACCGATCGGTTGGCCTGGTCGCTGACCGTCCTGGTCGCCGTGGCGTGGATCGCACGCGGCATCTTCCTGGGACGTCCCGTTACGGCCACGCACGCCGTCGCGGCCTTCTTCTTCGTGCTGGCCGGGCTGGGCCTGCACGTGCTGTCTTTCGATCTGCTCGGCGACCTGGTCATCGCCGGCTCCGGCATGGTGCTGATGTGGCCGACGTCGTCGCATGCGCGTGCGGAGGATCTGCCCCGGGTGTGGAAATTGATCCAGGCCACCCAGGACGATCCGCTCGCGCCCTTCGCGATGCAGACCGGCAAGAGTTACCACTTCACCGCGGACGGCAGCGCCGCGCTCGCCTACCGGACGCGCCTGGGTATCGCCGTGGTCGGCGGTGACCCGATCGGTGACGAATCTCGATTCCCCGAGCTGGTCGCCGACTTCGCCGCCATGTGCCACACCCACGGCTGGCGAATCGCGGTGGTCGGTTGCGGCGAGCGACGGCTCGAATTGTGGAACGACGCCGCGGTGGTCGGACAGTCGTTGCGCGCCGTGCCGATCGGGCGCGACGTCGTCGTCGACGTCACCGGTTTCGACATGGTGGGACGCAAGTTCCGCAACCTGCGCCAGGCGGTGAAGCGCTCCCACAACTGCGGCATCACCACCGAGATCGTGGGGGAGCAGGAACTCGGCGATGAGCAACTGGCCGAGCTGATCGAGGTGGTCCGAGCGTCGAGCAAGGCGGCCCACACCGAGCGCGGATTCCACATGAACCTCGACGGCGTGCTGGAGGGCCGGTTCCCCGGCATTCAGCTGATCCTCGCCCGGGACGCCTCGGGCAAGGTGCAGGCATTCCACCGGTACGCGACGGCCGGCGGCGGCAGCGACATCACCCTCGACGTGCCGTGGCGCCGGCGCGGAGCCCCCAACGGCATCGACGAACGCCTCAGCGTCGACATGATCATGGCCGGCAAAGAGAATGGCGCCCAACGGCTTTCCCTCGCGTTCGCGGCGTTCCCGGAAATCTTCGACGAGAAGAATCGCAGCCGCACCCAGCGCGTCTTCTATCGGTTGATCCACGTTCTTGACCCGCTGATCGCCCTCGAGTCGCTCTACCGCTACGTGCGCAAGTTCCACGCGCTGGACACCCGACGCTACGCGCTGGTGTCCATGACTCAGATCGTCCAGTTGCTGATCGTGCTGCTGTCGCTGGAGTTCATGCCGCGCCGGCGACACCTCTGAGCGCATCCAATTGCAGTTCGCGACAGCCAATGCCCTCGGGCAGGTGGTGGGTAGCCACCACCACGGTTCGATCGGCCGACATCAGAGCGGAACTCGGCCCCAGCAGGTCGCGGAGTATCGGTTCGGCGTCGGCGGCGTCGAGGTGTTCGGTCGGCTCGTCGAGCAGCACGATCCGGGCGGATGTGAGCATCGCCCGCGCCAGCAGCAGCCTCCTGCGCTGACCGGCCGAAAGCGCCTGCGCGCCACCGGTCAACACCGTCGACAGGTTCTCGGGCAGACCGGCTAGCCAGGGGCCGAGCCCGACCGCGTCCAGCGTGTCCGCCAATTCGGCGTCGCGGCAGTCGCCGCGGGCCACCAGCAGGTTGTCTCGAACCGTGGTGTCGAAGATGTGCGCGTCTTCCGCGAAAAAGCTGACGGCGCCGCGCAAGTCGTCTTCACGGAAGGCGGTCAGATCGGTGCCGTCGAGCGTCACCCGTCCCTCCAGCGGGGGTAGCAGCCCGGCAAGCGTCATCAAGAGCGTGGTCTTGCCGGACCCGCTGGCGCCGGTGATTGCCAGCCGGGCACCCGGCGGTAGGTCCAGCGAGATGCGGTTCGAGCGCGCGGCTCCGGCGTGCCCGGACCGGATGGCGGCGGACAGCACGGCGAGCGGGTTCGGCGGGGCCGCGGGCGATTCGGGCTGATGCGGGCGGTCGCTCGCCGTCAGGTCGAGCAACCGGCCGGCGGCGATGCGCGATCGGGTCAGCTGGACCGCGGCGGCCGGCAACGGTGTCATCGCCTCGAACGCGGACAGCGGCAACAACATCAGGACGGCGAGCGTGGTTGGCGCGACCGAAGGGGCAAGCCAGAGGCCGGCTATCACCGCGCCGAGCACGCTGGCCCCGATCGCGGCGGTGGGCGCGGCCTCGGCGATGGCGGCCGGCCGGGCGGCCGCGTCGAGCGCGGCGCCCCACGCGCGTTGGCGGCGTTGCGACTCGGCGATGACGCGGGGGAGCAGGCCGGCGACGCGGAGCTCGGGCGCGTGTTCCAGCGCGATCATCGCCGAGGTATCGCGGTCGGAATGATGCTGCCGGGCAAGGCTTTCCTGGCCGGCCGCGGCCCTGGCCGCGAACCGCGGTGCGACGATGCCCGCGATCAGCAGGCAGATCACCAGCACCGCCGCGGCCGGCAGCGAGATGACCGCGACCACCACGGTCGCCGCCAGCCCCAGCACCGCCGCGACCCCGATCGGCACCACGGCACGCACCAGCACATTGGCCAGTTCTTCGACGTCGGAGCCCACGCGGGTGACGAGCTCGCCGCTGTGCAGACGGACGGCTGCCGCCGCAGGCCCGTGCGCCAGCCGGTGATAGATCCCCGCCCGGGCGGTGCCTGCCGCGCGCAGCGCGGCGTCGTGGGTGACCAGTCGCTCGCAGTAGTGCAGCACTCCCCGGGAAATCGCGAAAGCGCGCACCGCGACGGCCGCGACCGACAGGTCCAGCACCGGTGGCATCTGCCAGGCCCTCGTGATGAGCCAGGCCGAGACACCGGCGAGTGCCAGCGCGCTGCCCAGCGACAGCACGCCCAGCGCGATGGCCGCAAACAGCCGGGGGAGTCGGGGCCGCAGCAGCGGCACCGCAGCCAACAGCGGATCAGGCCGGGACATAACGCGCCCCGCTGTCGGCGACCACTTCGACCACCCGGTCGCCGATCGCCAGAACCGGTGCGCGGTGCCCGACGACGACGACGGTCGCGCCCGAACGGGCGCGCTCCACGATGGCCCGCAACACGCGTTCCTCGGCGTGCGCATCGAGGTGCGCGGTGGGCTCGTCGAGCAGTAGCACCGGCGCGGACGATCCGAGCGCCCGGGCGAGGCCGAGCCGTTGCCGCTGCCCGAGCGACAGGCCGACGCCGCCGCGGCCGAGCACCGTGTCCAGCCCATCGGGCAGGTCGGCCAGCACCCTATCGAAATCGGAATCGGCACAAGCAGTTTCGAGGTCGTCCAGGTCGCCGAACAGGACCAGGTTGTCCCGGACCGTGCCCGGGACGAGTGCCGGGCGCTGCGGCAGCCACGACAACTGCCGCCACCAGGCGCCCGGCTCCAGATCGGCGACGTCGATGCCGGCCACGGTGATCCGGCCCGAGGACGGCACGGTGACCCCGGTGATCGCCTGCAGGGTAGTGCTTTTGCCGGCGCCGTTGCGCCCGGTCAGCACCGTAACCGCGCCCGGTTCGATGAGCGCGGTGAGGTCGCGCGGCGCGTGGCCGTCGCGACCGGCGACGCCGAGCCCGTCGAGGCGGATCTGTGCCCCGCGGGCGGTGACCGTCTGGTCCCGGGCCTGCGCTGGAGTCGGCTCGCCGATGAGGGCGAAGGCCTTGTCGACGGCGGTTCTTCCGTCCTGCGCGGCGTGGAATTCCACGCCGATGCGGCGCAACGGCCAGTACACGTCGGGCGCGAGCAACAGCACCGTGAGGCCGGCCGCCAGCGTCATCTCGCCGAACACCAGGCGGAACCCGATGCCCACCGCGATCAGCGCCACGCCCAGCGTCGCCAGCAGTTCCAGCACCAGCGCGGACAGGAAGGCGATCCGGAGCGTCGCCATGGCCGAGCGGCGGTGCGCGGCGGCCAGTTCGGCGATGCGGCGCTCCGGGCCCCGACCGCGCCCCAGCGCCCGCAGGGTGGGGATGCCGGCGATCAGATCGAGCAACCGGCCCTGCAGTGTCGTCATGGCGGCCAGGGCCGCCGCCGACCGGTCGGCGGTGGCCAGGCCGATCAGGACCATGAAAATCGGTATGAGCGGCAAGGTGATCGCCACGATGGCCGCCGATTTCAGGTCGTAGAGAGCGATGACGGCGACGGTCGCGGGGGTGAGGATCCCGGCGAGCAGCAACGTCGGCAGATACCCGGTGAAGTAGGGGCGCAGGCCGTCGAGGCCGCGCGTGACCACCACCGCGGCGGCATCCCGTTGGCCGGCGAGCTCACCGGGCTGGCGGGCGGTCACCGCCGTGAGCACCTGACCGGACAGATCGGCGATGACCGCGCTGGCGCCGCGTTGACTCAACCGGGCCTGCAACCAATGCGCCGCTGTGCGAATGGCCCACAGCCCCAATAGGACCGACAGCGGCCCGAGCCAGGCACGCGGGCCGTGCGCGGAGCGATCGCCGACCGCGCGGGCAACCACGCCCGCGAGCACGATCGCCGAGCCGATCGCGCAGCCGGAGATCACCACTCCGCAGCACACCGTCGAGGCCAGGTAGCGGCGCAGGGCGGTCGATGCCCGCCACAGTCGCGGGTCCAGCGGGCCCCGCGCTCTGGAGTCGCGCGGCGGATTGTTCGCGCTCAGGACAGCCGCCTTGCCAGGCCGATGGACGGCGGTATCCGGTCCGCCGAGATCCGTTGCCGGAAAACCCAATACGTCCAGGCTTGGTACACCACCGTCAGCGGGGCCATGAACGCGGTCACCCACGTCATGACCTTGAGGGTGTAGGGCGTCGACGAGGCGTTGTAGATCGTCAGGCTCCACTGCTTGTTCAGCGTCGACGGCACCAAGTTCGGGTACAGCGCGCCGAACAACAGGATCACAACCGCCACCACGACCGTGGCCGTGCAGGCGAACGCCCAGCCGTCGGACACGCGCCGCCACACCAGCAACACCGCCGCCAGCTGTGCCACCACCGCGACGGCGAGCACCAGCCAGGTCCAGTCCTTGCCGTGGGCCAGCTGCGTCCAGATCCCAAAGCCCGCAACCAGTGCGGTCACCGGCAGCGAGAGCCAGACCGCCAGCCGGTGGGCGTCGTCGCGGATGGCGCCGGAGGTCTTCAGCGAGATGAACACCGCGCCGTAGAGCAGAAACAGCCCGGCGGTGGCCAGGCCGCCCAGCAGGGTGTAGGCGTTGAGCACGTCGGTGATCGAGAGGTTGACCTGCCCGTCGGCGTCCACCGGCAGGCCGCGGACCAGGATGGCGAAGGCGACGCCCCACAACAACCCGGGCAGCCAGGATCCCGCCGCGATGCCGAAATCGGCCCAGCCGCGCCACTTGGTGTCATCGATCTTGCCGCGCCACTCGATCGCCACGGCGCGCAGGATCATCCCGAACAGGATGGCCAGCAGTGGCAGGTACAGCGTGGAGAACACGGTCGCGTACCAGCCGGGGAAGGCGGCGAACATCGCTGCGCCGCCGACGATCAGCCAGACCTCGTTGCCGTCCCAGATCGGGCCGATGGTGTTCAGCGCCGTGCGCCGGATGGGCTCGGGTTCACCGATGCCGACGCGGGCCAGCGGTTCCATCAACATGCCGACGCCGAAGTCGAAGCCCTCCAGAACGAAGAAACCGAGGAACAGCAACCCGATGATGCCGAACCACAACTCCTGCAGTCCCATCGGTCAACTCCTTTCCAGCTGGGCCTTAATAGGCGAACGACAGCGGCGCCACCTCGTCGTCGCCGGGTGCCGTCGGGGCAGCCGGTTCGGCGTCGTGTTCCCGGGGCCCTTCGGTGACGTACCGCTTGAGCAGGAAGAACCAGATCACCGCCAGCACCGCGTAGACGAGGGTGAACGTCACCAGGGAGGTGACCACCATGCCGGGCGCATGGTGCGAGACGGCCTCATGGACGGTGAACCGAACCTGTTGGTCGCCGGTCGGATTCGGTGCGACGATCCAGGGTTGCCGCCCCATTTCGGTGAACACCCACCCGGAGATGTTCGCCAGGAACGGCGTAGGGATGGTCAGCAGCGCCAGCCAGGAGAACCACCGCTGGTTGGGCACCCGGCCGCCGCGGGTGAGCCACAACGCGGCAAGCGCGAATAATATCGGAACGGCCAGGAATCCGATCATCGCCCGGAACGACCAGTAGGTGACAAAGAGGTTGGGCCGGTAGTCGTTTGGGCCGAACCGTTGCTCGAAGTCCTGCTGGATATTGCGTACGCCCTGCAACGTCACGCCGCTGGTTCGGCCCTCCGCGAGGAACGGCAGCACGTATGGGACCTCGATGACCCGGGTGATGCTGTCGCAGTTGTTGTGCGTGCCGACGGTGAGAATCGAGAAGTCGGGGTCGGTCTCGGTGCCGCACAACGACTCCGCCGACGCCATCTTCATCGGTTGCTGAACGAACATCAGCTTGCCCTGGCGGTCGCCGGTGAAGAACAGGCCGACGGCCGCGAGCAGCACCACCCAGCACCCGAGGATGGCCGCCGGACGAAACATGGTGCGCGCGTCCGATTCCGCGGCGGGGGTGGCGGTCGCCGGGCGGCGGGAACGGACCAGGAACCACGCGCTGATGGCCGCGACGAACGTCGCGGCGGTCAGCAGCGCGCCGCCGACCGTGTGGGTAAACGCCCACCGCGCAGTGTTATTGCCCAGCAGCGCGGTGATGCTGTCCAGCTCGGCACGATGGGTCGCCGGGTTGTAATGCGCGCCAACTGGATGCTGCATGAACGAGTTCGCCACAATGATGAAGAACGCGGACATGTTCACACCGATCGCGACGATCCAGATGCAGGCCAGGTGGATCAGCTTCGGCAGCCGGCCCCAACCGAAAATCCACAACCCGATGAAGGTGGACTCGAAGAAGAAGGCGAACAAGCCCTCCATGGCCAGCGGCGCGCCGAAGATGTCGCCGACGAAGCGCGAATACTCACTCCAGTTCATCCCGAACTGGAATTCCTGGACGATTCCCGTCGCCACGCCGATGGCGAAGTTGATCAGGAACAACTTGCCGAAGAACTTGGTGAGCCGGTACCACGCGGTGTTATCCGTTACCACCCATACCGTCTGCATGACCGCCAGCAGGGGCGCCAAACCGATGGTGAGCGGCACGAAGATGAAGTGGTAGACGGTAGTGATACCGAACTGCCACCGCGAAATATCGACGACATTCATCTGTCATCTCCCGAAACTGCGGAGCCGCACGACGCGGCTACTACAAAGTGTAGTAGAAGGTCCCGGGGCGGCGCTACTTCAGAGCCGCCTCAGGGGGTAAGGGTCTTCGAGGCCTTCCGGATGCCGAAGGACGACACGATCTCGAAGATGCCGAGGACCACGAACCAGACCCCGACCACGAGCGCCAGCGTGACAATCGATTCGAGCGGCGACGCCAGAACGACGATGCCGGCGAGCAGACTGATCAGGCCGATGAAGATCGCCCATCCCCGCCCCGGCAGGTGCGGGTCCTGGATGGCAGAGACCGTCGTGCCGACGCCGCGGAAGATGAATCCGATGCCAATCCAGATGGCTAACAACAGGATTGCGTATCCCTGACCGAAGTGGCGAAATGCCAACAATGCCAGGATGAGTGACGCGGCACCGCTGATGAAGAGCAGGATCCGGCTTCCCGCCGAGACATGCAGGCTGAACGCGAAGAACACCTGTGCGGCGCCGGTGATCAGCAGATAGACGCCGAAGGCGGTTGCGGCGACCACGATGGATATGCCGGGCCACGCGAGCACCAGAATGCCGAGGGCCAGCGACAGGAGTCCCGACAATAGGGTCGATTTCCACAGATGCGGCAACAAACTTGGAGCGGGGGAAGGTCCAGGTGTGGTTTGCATGGCCGCAGTCTGACACAAACCCCGCCTTGGGTATAGGGCACTTTGGGCTACACGTGGGCCGTGCGTGAACCCCTCGTGAGCAGCTCGGTGGTTTCCTCGGTGGTCTCGCTGGCCGCCTTGCGCCCGATCAGATACCAGGTGCGCATGAGGCCTTTGCCCTTGACGTCGATGTGGCCGCGCTCGTGCAGCACGAATTCGTCCTTGAGACGCTCGTACATGGCCTCGGGCACCTGAATTCGGCCCACCGAGTCGGTGGATTCCATCCGGGACGCGACATTGACCGCGTCACCCCACACGTCATAGAAGAACCGCCGGGAACCCACCACGCCGGCGACCACCGGCCCGCATGCCATGCCCACCCGCAGCGGAACCGCGTTGCCGTGCGGATCCTGCAGTCCGGCCGCAACATTGGCCATGTCGAGTGCGAAGTCCGCCAGGGCCTGCGCGTGGTCGGACCGGGCGCGCGGAACGCCGCTGACCACCATGTAAGAGTCGCCGCTGACTTTGATCTTCTCGAGTCCGTGCCGGTCCACCAATGCGTCGAAGGCGCTGTACAACCGGTCGAGGAAGCGCACCAGGTCGGCCGGGGCCGTGCCGCTGGCCCGCTCGGTGAACCCGACGATATCGGCGAACAGAACGGAGGCGTCGTCGAACTTGTCGGCGATGACGCTGCGGTCGGGTTCCTTGAGCCGCTCGGCGATGCTGGCCGGCAACATGTTGGTCAGCAGCGCCTCCGAGCGCTCGTACTGCGTCTCCATCATGGCCTCGGCGCGCGCGGTGTCACGCAGGGCGAACCAGACGGTCACGACCACCATCACCACGCTGGAAATCGCCGTCACGATGAATCCGGTCGATTGGGCCCAGGCCGGCTGCAGCCCGGTGTCGCGCGGCACCAGGAACTCGACGGCGACTATGAGGCCGGCGGCGACGGCAGCCAGCGCGGATGCCAGAACGATGTGTTCGATCCCCAGCAACAACACGACGATGCAGGCGCCCACCAGGAAGAAGAACTGGGCCCCCGACCCGGTGCCCACGTCCACGCAGCTGGCAAAGACGGACACGTAGGCCGCGCCCATAAAGGTAAGCGGGGCAACCAGTTCGCCGAAGCGCTGCAGCCACGGGACCATCGCAAAGATCATCGCGCCGAGGATGTTGATCGAGCTGACCTGCCACAGCCAGGTGCCGCCCAGGATCTGCACGAGCACGAAGCTCACGCTCACCATCACGGCCAGCCACGAGGTGATAGTCAGGATCCGGGCCCGGCGGGCGGCGCTGGCGGCGTAGTGCTGATTACGGTCGCGGGTCTGCGCCCGCACTGCGGCTACGCAGTCCGGGCGTCTCGCCGAGCCGGCTGACACGGGTGGGGCGCTGCACTTCTTAGCCGCCACATTCAAAAGCGTAACCGCTGAGCTCGGTTCGTGGGCCAGTCAATGGGTCCCGACGACGCGCCGGATGCCCGTCGACGGCTGGCGCTTCGGGGCATCGGAAAATTAAAAAAAGATTTTCCGCTGAAGGGGTTTACAAAATTATCCGACGTGTTATTAAACATATGTCGGGCTGTGATGTGGGTCATGTGTTCCTCTAATGCGGGGGTGCGGTGTGGCAAGTCTCAGCAGCAGGATCGGGATCGCGCTAATGCTGGCGTGCACCGCGGCGGCAACCCCCGCCTGTGGGGTCGGATGCGGCGGCGCGGGCTCGTTGTTGCGGGTGGCCACCGACTCGATGCAGAACGATCCGATGCAGGTCAACGTGGTGCACTCGGAAGAACAAGTGTGCATTAGCCGCTAACGCGGCAGTCGCAACCCGGCCGCGCCCGGCGCGCCATAGGTCGATGGATGGCGCCTCGACGGGCCCCGAAAATGGCATGAATTCATCGTGTAACCGGCGCGATTCTATTTGAATGCAACTGTGCCCTTTATTGCGTGCGGTATTTAAATTCGGGCGAGTTCATACCTTTGGCACGGATTTCACGCATTTAACAAACCTGGGGCTTGGAGGCACCGGTTTCGCGGGGATGCCGGGCCGGGGTCGCGGCAGCCGGCATCGGTATGCGAGGCAACTCGATCCGGGCCACCGGTACGCCCTGACGGGCGGTTGATTGTCTGTCCCGCCTGTGGTGCCCTCGGTGGGATTCGAACCCACACTGGACGGGTTTTGAGTCCGTTTCCTCTGCCAGTTGGGATACGAGGGCTTGCCGGCCTCCTACCTTAGAGGCAGCCTCCCACCATAGAGGATTCGGTGTAGACACCCATCTCACCGCCCCGAGGTCGCTGGCCTCGGACGTTCACGAGACAATGTCCGTCATGACAGGCCCCACGACCGACACCGACGCCGCTGTGCCGCGCCGGGTCCTGATCGCGGAAGACGAAGCGCTGATCCGAATGGACCTCGCCGAGATGCTGCGAGAGGAGGGGTACGACATCGTCGGGGAGGCCGGCGACGGACAGGAGGCCGTCGAGTTGGCCGAACGACATCAACCCGACCTCGTGATCATGGACGTGAAGATGCCTCGCCGCGACGGGATCGACGCGGCGTCCGAGATCGCCAGCAAGCGCATCGCGCCGATCGTGGTGCTGACCGCGTTCAGCCAGCGCGACCTGGTCGAGCGCGCCCGCGATGCCGGGGCGATGGCCTACCTGGTGAAGCCCTTCACGATCAGCGACCTGATTCCGGCGATCGAATTGGCGGTCAGCCGCTTCAGTGAGATCACCGAGCTGGAACGCGAAGTGGCGACGTTGTCCGAGCGGCTGGAGACCCGCAAGCTCGTCGAACGCGCCAAGGGCCTGCTGCAGACCAAGCAGGGCATGACCGAGCCCGAGGCGTTCAAGTGGATTCAGCGCGCCGCCATGGACCGCCGTACCACGATGAAGCGGGTCGCCGAAGTCGTCCTGGAAACCCTCGACACACCTGACGAGTAGGTCGCGGCCGTCGAGTGTGAGCTCAGGCAGACGACACGCCGAATGAGGCCGCCGCAGTTGCACACTGGGCGAAGGCTGAAAGCCTCAGCGCGCCACGATCACCGACGAGCCGTGACCGAACAGGCCCTGGTTGGCCGTGACGCCGACCGTGGCGTTCTCCACCTGCCGGCCCGTCGCCCGACCGCGCAGCTGCCAGGTCAGCTCGCAGACCTGCGCGATGGCCTGGGCGGGGATGGCCTCGCCGAAGCAGGCCAGCCCGCCCGACGGGTTGACCGGGACCCTGCCGCCGATGGTGGTCGCGCCGCCGCGCAGCAGCGCCTCGGCCTCGCCCTTCGGGCACAGCCCGAGATGCTCGTACCAGTCGAGCTCCAGCGCGGTGGACAGGTCGTAGACCTCGGCCAGGCTGACATCCTCGGGCCCGATGCCCGCCTCGGCGTAGGCCGCATCCAGGATCTGATCCTTGAACACCCGGTCCGGTGCGGGCACCGCGGCGGTGGAATCCGTTGCGATGTCGGGCAATTCGGGCAGGTGCTGCGGGTAGCGGGGGGTGACCGTGCTGACCGCCCGCACCGATGGAACGCCGTCGAGCGAGCCGAGGTGCTTGCGGGCGAACTCGGCGCTGGCCACGATCAGGGCCGCCGCACCATCGGAGGTGGCGCAGATGTCGAGCTGTCGCAACGGGTCGGCCACCACCGGGCTGGCGAACACGTCGTCGGCCGAAGCTTCCTTGCGGTAGCGGGCGTTCGGGTTCTGCAGGCCATGCCGCGAGTTCTTCACCTTCACCTGAGCGAAGTCCTCGGCCGTCGCGCCGTAGAGGTCCATCCGGCGGCGCGCCAGCAGCGCGAAGTACACCGGGTTCATCGCACCGATCAGGTGGAACCGCTGCCAGTCGGGGTCGTTCTTGCGTTCTCCGCCAACGGGAGCGAACGCGCCCTTCGGGGTGGTGTCGGCGCCGATCACCAGCGCGACGTCGCAGAAACCGGCCAGGATTTGAGCCCGCGCGCTCTGCAGCGCCTGGGAACCGCTCGCACACGCGGCGTAGCTCGAGCTGACCGGCACGCCGTTCCAGCCCAGCTTCTGGGCGAACGTCGACCCGGCGATGAAGCCCGGGTAGCCGTTGCGGATGGTGTCCGCGCCGGCGACCAGCTGAATCTGCGTCCAGTCCAGGCCGGCCTCGGCCAGCGCGGCGCGCGCGGCGACGACCCCGTACTCGGTGAAGTCGCGGCCCCACTTGCCCCACGGGTGCATTCCGGCGCCCAGGATGTAAAGCGGTTCGGGCATCAGGCGATCCTCCACGCATAGACGATGCGCTGCACGCCGTCGGCGTCGGTGAACAGCGGCATGGTGGTCAGCTCCATCTCCATGCCGACCTTCAAATCGGCGGCCAGCGTGCCCTCGACCACCTTGCCCAGCACGATGATTCCCTCGTCGGCCAGCTCGACCGCGGCGATGGCGAACGGCTCGAAGGGATCCGGGGCGGGGTAGGGCGGCGGGGGTGGATACCGGTTCTCGGTGTAGCTCCACAGCGTTCCCCGGGTCGACAACGCGACGGGTTCCAGTGTGTCGCTGGCGCAGGCCGGGTTGGGGCAGTTGTTCTCGCGCGGCGGGAAGACATAGGTGCCGCATTCGGGGCACTTGCTGCCGATCAAGTGGGCGCTTCCGGTGTCGTCGGTGGCGAACCATCCGTCGATCGCGGGTTCTTGGCTGGTGACCTCTGGCACTCGGCCAGACTACCCAGCCCCAATACGAAACTGAAACGTGTTGCAGTTCCGGCCCCGGGTGGTTGGGGCGCGTGCCCCGTCGTACCGGATGCCTAGAGTGTGAGCCGTGAGTATCGCCAGCGAGGAGCAGACCAAGCCGACGCTGATGCTGCTGGACGGCAATTCGCTGGCCTTCCGCGCCTTCTACGCGCTGCCCGCCGAGAATTTCAAGACCCGCGGCGGCCTGACCACCAACGCGGTGTACGGCTTCACGGCGATGCTGATCAATCTGTTGCGCGACGAGGCCCCGACGCACATCGCCGCGGCGTTCGACGTGTCCCGGCAGACGTTCCGTTCCGAGCGGTACCCCGAGTACAAGGCCAATCGCTCGGCGACGCCGGACGAATTTCACGGCCAGATCGACATCACCAAGGAAGTGCTGAACGCTCTGGGCATCACGGTGCTCGCCGAGCCGGGCTTCGAAGCCGACGACCTCATCGCGACGCTGGCCACCCAGGCCGAACACCAGGGCTACCGCGTGCTGGTGGTCACCGGCGACCGGGACTCTCTGCAGTTGGTCAGCGACGACGTCACGGTGCTCTACCCGCGCAAGGGCGTCAGCGAACTCACCCGGTTCACGCCCGAGGCCGTCGTCGAAAAGTACGGGTTGACCCCCACGCAGTACCCCGACTTCGCCGCCCTGCGTGGCGATCCCAGCGACAACCTGCCCGGCATCCCCGGCGTCGGGGAGAAGACCGCGTCCAAGTGGATCGCCGAGTACGGCTCGCTGCAAGGTCTGGTCGACAACGTCGACTCGGTGCGCGGCAAGGTCGGCGACGCGCTGCGGGCCAACCTGGCCAGCGTGATCCGCAACCGCGAGCTCACCGATCTGGTCAAGGACGTGCCGCTGGCGCAGACCCCGGACACGCTGCGCATGCAGCCCTGGGACCGCGACCACATCCACCGGCTGTTCGACGACCTGGAGTTCCGGGTGTTGCGCGACCGCTTGTTCGACACCCTGGCCGCGGCAGCGCCGGAGGTCGACGCCGGTTTTGACGTCCGCGGGGGCGCGCTGCAGCCCGGCGAGCTGGCGGTGTGGCTGGCGGAGCACAGCTCGGGCAAGCGGTTCGGTCTGGCCGTCGTCGGCACGCATTTGGCCTACGACGCCGACGCCACCGCGTTGGCCATCGTCTCCGCCGACGGTGAGGGCCGCTACATCGACACCTCAACGCTGGAGCCCGACGACGAGGCGGCGCTGGCGTCCTGGTTGGCCGACCCGGGTCCACCCAAGGCGCTGCACGAAGCCAAGCTGGCGATGCACGACCTCGCCGGCCGGGGCTGGACGCTGGCCGGCGTCACCTCCGATACCGCGCTGGCCGCCTACCTGGTTCGGCCCGGGCAGCGCAGCTTCTCCCTCGAGGACCTGTCGCTGCGCTACCTACGCAGGGAGCTTCGCGCGGAAAGTCCTGAGCAGCAACAGCTTTCGCTGCTCGACGATTCCGATGGGACGGACGACCAGGCGGTGCAGACGCTGATCCTGCGGGCCGTGGCGGTGCTGGATCTGGCCGACGCGCTCGACGAGGAGCTGGCCCGCATCAACTCCACGTCGCTGCTTGGCGGCATGGAGCTGCCGGTGCAGCGGGTGCTGGCCGGGATGGAAAACACCGGCATCGCAGTCGATCTGGATCTGCTCGGCGAGCTGCAGAGCGATTTCGCCCACCAGATCCGCGACGCGGCCGAAGCGGCCTACGCGGTGATCGGCAAGCAGATCAACCTGGGCTCGCCGAAGCAGTTGCAGGCGGTGCTCTTCGACGAGCTGGAGATGCCGAAGACCAAGCGCACCAAGACCGGCTACACCACCGATGCCGACGCCCTGCAGTCGCTGTTCGACAAGACCGGCCATCCGTTCCTGCAGCACCTGCTCACCCACCGCGACGCCACCCGGCTCAAGGTGACCGTCGACGGCTTGCTGAATTCGGTGGCCTCCGACGGGCGCATCCACACCACGTTCAACCAGACCATCGCGGCGACGGGCCGGCTGTCGTCGACCGAGCCGAACCTGCAGAACATCCCGATCCGCACCGAGGCGGGCCGGCGGATCCGGGACGCGTTCGTGGTCGGCGACGGCTACAGCGAGCTGATGACCGCCGATTACAGCCAGATCGAAATGCGGATCATGGCGCATCTGTCGCGGGACGAGGGCCTGATCGAGGCGTTCAACACGGGGGAGGACCTGCACTCGTTCGTCGCGTCCCGAGCATTCGGCGTGCCGATCGAGGAGGTCACCGGCGAGCTGCGCCGCCGGGTCAAGGCGATGTCGTACGGGCTGGCCTACGGGTTGAGCGCCTACGGCCTGTCGCAGCAGTTGAAGATCTCCACCGAAGAGGCGAAGGAACAGATGGACGCCTACTTCGCCCGGTTCGGCGGGGTGCGCGACTACCTGATGAACATCGTGGAGCAGGCCCGCAAGGACGGCTACACCTCGACGGTGCTGGGCCGCCGCCGCTACCTTCCCGAGCTGGACAGCAGCAACCGCCAGGTGCGGGAGGCGGCCGAGCGGGCGGCGCTCAACGCGCCCATCCAGGGCAGCGCCGCCGACATCATCAAGGTCGCGATGATCGAGGTCGACAAGGCGATCAAAGAAGCCGGGCTGAAGTCCCGGATGCTGCTGCAGGTGCATGACGAACTGCTGTTCGAAATCGCTCCGGGCGAGCGCGACCAGCTCGAGGCGCTGGCCCGCGAGAAGATGGGCGGCGCCTATCCGCTCGACGTGCCGTTGGAGGTCTCGGTGGGCTACGGCCGTTCCTGGGACGCGGCGGCGCATTGACGGGGGCGTCAGTCGCCGAGGATGATCTAGCGGAGAGAAAATTTATCGCGAAATTCGCGTTGCGGTCACTTTCGCCGTGGGCATTCACCCGGTGTCGCGCAAGTGGCGCGCCGCCCGGGTTTGGCCAGCGTGTACGCAGTCGAGTAACCTCAATAGATAAATCCCAGTTTTGTCCCTACGACCCAACCTGTCCGGAGCAACCCACCACATGCCGAGTCCCACCGTCACCTCGCCCCAAGTAGCCGTCAACGACATTGGCTCCAGCGAGGACTTTCTTGCCGCAATAGACAAAACGATCAAGTACTTCAACGATGGCGACATCGTCGAGGGGACGATCGTCAAAGTGGACCGGGACGAGGTGCTCCTCGACATCGGCTACAAGACAGAGGGCGTCATCCCCGCCCGCGAGCTCTCCATCAAGCACGATGTCGACCCCAGCGAGGTCGTTTCCGTCGGTGATGAGGTCGAAGCCCTTGTTCTCACCAAGGAGGACAAAGAGGGCCGCCTGATCCTGTCCAAGAAGCGCGCGCAATACGAGCGCGCCTGGGGCACCATCGAGGCGCTCAAGGAGAAGGACGAGGCCGTCAAGGGCACCGTCATCGAGGTGGTCAAGGGTGGCCTGATCCTCGACATCGGCCTGCGTGGCTTCCTGCCCGCGTCGCTGGTCGAGATGCGTCGGGTCCGCGATCTGCAGCCGTACATCGGCAAGGAGATCGAGGCCAAGATCATCGAGCTGGACAAGAACCGCAACAACGTCGTGCTGTCGCGCCGGGCCTGGCTGGAGCAGACCCAGTCCGAGGTGCGCAGCGAGTTCCTCAACCAGCTGCAGAAGGGCGCCATCCGCAAGGGTGTCGTCTCGTCCATCGTCAACTTCGGCGCGTTCGTCGACCTCGGTGGTGTGGACGGCCTGGTGCACGTCTCCGAGCTGTCCTGGAAGCACATCGACCACCCGTCCGAGGTAGTCCAGGTCGGCGACGAGGTCACCGTCGAGGTGCTCGACGTCGACATGGACCGCGAGCGGGTTTCGTTGTCGCTCAAGGCAACCCAGGAAGACCCGTGGCGCCACTTCGCCCGCACGCACGCCATCGGCCAGATCGTGCCCGGCAAGGTCACCAAGCTGGTGCCGTTCGGTGCGTTCGTCCGCGTCGAGGAGGGCATCGAGGGCCTGGTGCACATCTCCGAGCTGGCCGAGCGCCACGTCGAGGTGCCCGACCAGGTGGTGGCCGTCGGTGACGACGCCATGGTCAAGGTCATCGACATCGACCTGGAGCGCCGCCGAATCTCGTTGTCGCTCAAGCAAGCCAACGAGGACTACACCGACGAGTTCGACCCGGCGAAGTACGGCATGGCCGACAGCTACGACGAGCAGGGCAACTACATCTTCCCCGAAGGCTTCGACGCCGAGACCAACGAATGGCTCGAGGGGTTCGACAAGCAGCGCACCGAGTGGGAGGCCCGCTACGCCGAGGCCGAACGCCGCCACAAGATGCACACCGCGCAGATGGAGAAGTTCGCCGCGGCCGAGGCGGCCGGGCACGCCGAGCAGTCGTCGGGCAACGGCGGTGCGCCGCAGGAGAAGGCGGCCGGCGGGTCGCTGGCCAGCGACGCTCAATTGGCCGCCCTGCGGGAGAAGCTCGCCGGCAACGCCTAAGCGCGTTCACGCATGCTGCGTATCGGGTTGACCGGTGGCATCGGCGCCGGCAAGTCGGCGCTGTCGACCACCTTCGCGAAATGCGGTGCGGTCATCGTCGACGGTGACGTCATCGCGCGCGAGGTGGTCCAGCCGGGCACCGAGGGGCTGGCGGCGCTTGTCGAGGCGTTCGGTGACGACATACTGCTGCCCGACGGGTCGCTGGATCGTCCCGCGCTGGCCGCCAAGGCCTTCCGGGACGACGAGGCGCGTCAACGGCTGAACGGCATCGTCCACCCGCTGGTCGGCAAGCGCCGCGCCGAGATCATCGCCTCGGTGCCCGAGGATTCGGTTGTCGTCGAAGACATCCCGCTGCTGGTGGAGTCGGGGATGGCGCCGCTGTTTCCGGTCGTGGTGATCGTGTATGCCGACGTCGAGGTGCGGCTGCGACGGCTGGTCGATCAGCGGGGCATGCCCGAATCCGATGCCCGGGCCCGGATCGCCGCGCAGGCCAGCGACGAGCAGCGCCGTGCCGTCGCCGACATCTGGGTGGACAACTCCGGCACCCCGGAGGACCTGGTGCAGCGGGCCCATGACGTGTGGGACCACCGGATACTGCCCTTCGCGCACAACCTGACTCGGCATCAGGTCGCCCTGGCGCCGGCGCGGGTGGTGCCGCCCGATCCGAGTTGGCCGGATCAGGCACGGCGGATCGTCAACCGGTTGCAGACCGCCTGTGGCCACCGGGCGATTCGCGTGGACCACATCGGTTCGACCGCCGTGCCGGACCTTCCCGCCAAGGACGTGATCGACGTGCAGATCACCGTCGAATCATTGGCTGCCGCCGACGAACTCGTCGAGCCCCTGCTGGCCGCCGGCTACCCCCGCATCGAGCGCATCACCTCCGACGTCGCCAGGCCCGATGCGCGCAGCACCGTCGAGCGCTACGACCACAGCGACGATGCGGAGCTGTGGGGCAAGCGGCTTCATGCCTCGGCCGATCCGGGTCGCCCAACCAACGTGCATATCCGGGTCGATGGCTGGCCCAACCAACAGTTCGCGCTGTTGTTCGTCGACTGGCTGTCGGCCAACGCCGATGTGCGCGAGCAGTATTGGCGGGTCAAGCGGGAGGCGGATGCAGGCGCCGACGGCGACACCGTGCGCTATACCACCGCCAAAGAGCCGTGGTTTGGTGACGCCTACCGGCGATCGTGGGAATGGGCCGACGCCACTGGCTGGAAGCCCTGATCCGCCATGCCGTTCGTCAACGACATCCTGGGCCCGCGGCGGCCCTTCGTGGACGAGGCGCCGCAGCTGGCGGCCGGACGACGGCGGCGCACCAGCACCATCGACACCCATCCGGATGAGGCGGGCGGCTCCCTGGCCGACCTGCGGGCACGCGACGTGGTGGGCGCCGAGGGCGGACGCGTCGAGGTACTCGGCGAGATCCGAATGCGGGCACATCTCACCGATCAGGTCGTCGACGACATCACTTCCCCCGCCGGTCTCGACGCACTGCTGGGCTGTCGTGTCGGGGCCGGATTCCGTGCGAAGGTCGGCCGGCTGTTCCCCGAGGAAGCAGAGCGCGCCAGCTTGCTGCATCTGCTGCTCGACGACTGGGTCGGTGCAACGCTGGTGTCCGGATACGCCACCCAGTACGCGGCGATCATCGAGGGCGTCGAAGAAAAGATGCCGCTGGGCATCGCCGACCGGATGGCCGGCATCTGCGCCGGTTTCGCACCTGACGCTTCGCTCATCGCGTACACCCGACGGCACGATGTCATCCCGACGGGCCGCGGCCCGTCGGCGCCGCCGCTGAACGGGCTGCACGAAGTGGAGCCGCTCCGAGCGCGCGGGATGCGCAGGTACCGACGGCTGGATCTGGCGGAAGTCGACACCGGGTCGGCGCACTTCCAGGCCCACTTCCGCGACTCTCACATGGACGACGACTTGGTGGAGACGATCGTGCACGAGTACACGGTCGCCGGCACGCTTGACACCTCGAGGCGGGTAATCACCGAGGTGAACGCCGAAGTACGGGTGTTGCCCTGGCAGGAATGCCCGGGGGCGATCGGTAGTGCGTCCCGCATCCGCGGTATGACTCTCGCCGAGTTACGCGACCGCATCCGCGGCGAATTCGTCGGCACCAGCACCTGCACCCACCTCAACGACACGTTGCGCGCGATCGCCGACCTGGACGCCCTGTTAGATAGCCGGTAACAGGTCGACGCTCTCGTCTTCGACGCCTCGAAGGTCTGCGAGATCCTCGTGGGGGTCGGGCGATCGATCTCAGGCGGGCAGTGGTGCACCGCACTGCAGCGCGCCGTTGTTGGGGTCGGCATTCCCGGGCGCCGGTTTGACCACCTGGTCGGTCTGGGTGAAAACGTTGTCGTCGACGTCGATCTCGCAATGCACGTTCGCCGAATACGGGAAGCGAAGCACTATCCGCATGCCGGCCTGCTGCGGGTCGGGCAGCACCGTGTTGGCCTCGAATGCGTTGCCGGGCATGGACGGAAGGTTGGTGGTGTTCGTCTGACCGCCATTGATGATGAAGGTGGCCTGACTGCCGGTCGTCAGCGCGTCGATGCGGGCACGGTAGGTGATGTTGTGCAGGTCCGCCCGCGCGGTCGCCGGACTCAGTTGGGAGCCAACGGCGATGATCGTCACCGCGATGATGGGCAGCAGCCTGCGGCCGGTGCAGCTCATAGTCGCTGACATTACCCGCTCTCCCGCACCACGTCGCCGGCGTCCTTATCGGTGCGGACGCCGAGGTAACGCGGGTGGCGCAGCTTCCCGTCACGGGTCCACTCGGTGAAACCGATCTGCACCACCAGTTCGGGGCGCGCCCAATGGGCGCCGGCTTGGCGCACCAGGCCACGCGTGAAGGGCGGCGTCTCCCGCGGGATCGCCGACAGCCGCTCGTGCAGGCGGTGCAGCGTGGCCTCGTCGAAGCCCGTCCCCACTTTGCCGGCGTAGACGAAGTCGCGGCCCTGGTAATAGCCCAGCAGCAGCGCGCCCAATTCGACCCGGCTGCCCTTGGGGCTGGTGTAGCCGCCCACCACGAATTCCTGGTCGCGCACGCACTTGAACTTCAGCCAATTCTTCGAGCGGCCGCCGTCGTAGGTCGATTCGGCCAGCTTGGCGATCACCCCCTCGTCGCCGCGCTCGCAGGCCGCGCGGTAGGCGGCCAGGCCTTCGGCAACCCGGTGCGGGGTGTAGCGCAGTGGACCGCCGAATTCAATCGCGTTGCGTAGCAGCCGCTTCCGCCACATCAGCGGCGCGCCGACCGTCGACTTGCCGTCGAGGTGCAGCAGGTCGAAGACGTAATAGAAGACGCGGACCGGCGATGCCCGGGCCGCCTCCGGGTCGGTGATGCCCAGGCGGCCCTGCAGCCGGGCGAAGCTGGTGCGGCGGCCTTCAAATGCCACCACCTCGCCATCCAGCACGAAGCGGGTGGAGTGCTGAGCCGCGAGCGCGTCGACCAGTTCCGGGTAGGTCCCGTTGAGCGGCTGGCGATTTCGCGACAGCAGCCGCACCCGGGCGCCGTCCCGGAAGGCCAGGCAGCGCATCCCGTCGAACTTGCGCTCGAAGACCCACCGCGGATCGGAGAACCGCTTGTCGGTCAGCGTGGCCAGCGTGGGAGATCGCCAGTCGGGCACCGGCTCGTCGTGCAGCAGGCTTCGAACGTCCTCGGGCAAACCCCATTCCGGAGCAGCCATGTTCCGTCCTTGCGTCGCGCATCCCTCTGATCAGGTACTCAGACCGGCGTACTTGGGTCGAAAGACCCTGTTCTCGATCGGTCGATGCGATCGAACATACAGCAGCAACCAGTCGATATTGGGGGTCCGAATGCCCACCGGCAGCGCACTACGTGCAGAGCCACCAATTCGGCGTCGTGAAACGTCGTTCACCTACGACGCCTTCCTGTCCTACAGCCACCAGGACGGGGAGGCCGTGGCCGGCATCCAGAAGGGCTTGCACCACATCGGCCGTCGCGTCGGCCAGTTGAACGCGTTGCGGGTGTTTCGGGACAGCACCGAACTGGCCGCCAATCCGAACCTGTGGGGCAAGGTCAGCAACGCGATGGACCAGTCGCGCTATCTGATCGTGGTGCTTTCGTCGTCGGCGGCAGGCTCTCACTGGGTCAACCAGGAGGTCGCCTACTGGTTGGAGCGACGCGGTCCCGACCAGCTGTTGGTCGTAGTGGTGGAGGGCCACCTGTGCTGGGACGGCGACAACCGCCGGTTTGATCCCGCCCGGTCGGATGTCGCGTTGCCGGTACTGACCGCTCCTGGGGTGCTGCCCGCGGAACCGCTCTATGTCGACATCAGCGGCGACGCGCCATGGGATCCGCACGGGCACGCCTTCCGGGACAAGGTCACCGATCTGGCCGCCCCCATCCACGGGAAGTCCAAGTATGAGCTGGCCAGCGACGACCTCCGTGAACAGCGGCGCTTCCGGCGCTTTCGCCGAGCGGCCATCGCGGGACTGGTTTTCCTCACCATCCTGGCGGTGGTGGCGGCGTCAATCGCGGTCGTGAAGCAACAAGAAGCGAATCACCAACGACAAGAAGCCCTACTTCAGCGCAATCAGGCGATAGCCCAACGCAACCAAGCGATAGCACTCAAATTGACCTCGCAAGGACAAGCCATGCTTGCCGGTGTCGAAGGTGGCGGTGATGTGCGGGCGCTGCAGCAGATCCTGGCCGCGCCGCACATCTCCCCGAATGCCGACACGGGCGCGCTGTTCACCGGGGTGGTCGCGCAGCGGAGCACTACCAAGATCATCCAGACTCCCGGCTTTGTGATCAGTGTGGCGTTCAGCCCGGATGGGCGGCGCATCGTCTCCGGCAGCCGCGATAAGACGCTGCGGTTGTGGGACGCCGGCACGGGCGCGCCGATCGGCGCGCCGCTGACCGGGCACACCGGCGGGGTGTTGAGTGTGGCGTTCAGCCCCGATGGGCGGCGCATCGCCTCCGGCGGCGGCGACGGCACCGTGCGGTTGTGGGATGCCGGTGCCGGCCAGCCGATCGGCGCACCCCTGCTCGGCCACACCGACGCGGCGCGAAGTGTGGCGTTCAGTCCGGATGGGCGGCGCATCGTCTCCGGCGGTGACGACCGCACGCTGCGAATGTGGGACGCCGATACCGGCGCACCGATCGGCGCACCCCTGCTCGGCCACACGGACAAGGTGAACAGCGTGGCGTTCAGTCCGGACGGGCGGCGCATCGTCTCCGGCAGCGACGACGAGACGCTGCGGTTGTGGGATGCCGGCACCGGCGCGCCGGCCGGCGCGCCGCTGAGAGGCCACACCAGCACGGTGGAGTCTGTGGCGTTCAGCCCGGATGGGCGGCGCATCGTCTCCGGCAGCCTCGACACCACGGTGCGGTTGTGGGACGCCGGCACCGGCGCGCCGGTCGGCGCGCCGCTGAGAGGCCACACCAGCCCGGTGGAGTCTGTGGCGTTCAGTCCGGATGGGCGGCGCGTCGCCTCCGGGAGCTGGGACGATACGTTGCGCGTGTGGGATGCCGGCACGGGTGCGCCGATCGGCAGGCCACTGGCCGGCCACACCGCATACGTGTGGAGCGTGGCGTTCAGCCCGGATGGGCGGCGGATCGTCTCCGGCAGCCTCGACACCACTCTGCGGTTATGGGATCCAGACGCGGAGCAGTCCATGACCGGCCACACGGACGTGGTGACCAGCGTGGCGTTCAGCCCGGACGGGCGCCGCATCGCGTCCGGCAGCTGGGATAAGACGCTGCGGTTGTGGGATGCCGGCACCGGCCAGCCGATCGGCGCCCCGCTGACCGGACACACCGACGCGGTGGGGAGCGTGGCGTTTAGCCCGGACGGGCGGCGCATCGTCTCCGGGGGCTGGGATAAGACGCTGCGGTTGTGGGACGCCGGCACCGGCCAGCCGATCGGCGCCCCGCTGACCGGCCACACCGACTGGGTGCGGAGCGTCGCGTTTAGCCCGGATGGGCAGCGCATCGTCTCCGGCGGCGACGACGAGACGGTGCGGTTGTGGGATGCGGCCACTGGCCAGCCGATCGGCGCCCCGCTGACCGGACACACCGGCGCAGTAGAAGGTGTGGCGTTTAGCCCGGATGGGCGGCGCGTCGTCTCCGGCAGCCTCGACACCACGCTGCGATTGTGGGATGCCGGCACCGGCCAGCCGATCGGCGCCCCGCTGACCGGCCACACCGGCTTGGTGAGAACTGTGGCGTTCAGCCCGGATGGGCAGCGCATCGTGTCCGGCGGCTCCGACACCTCGCTGCGGTTATGGGATGCCGGCACCGGCAAGCTCATTGGCGCCCCGCTGACCGGCCACACCGACATGGTGTGGAGCGTGGCGTTCAGCCCGGATGGGCAGCGCGTCGTGTCCGGCAGTCAAGACAAGACGCTGCGGTTGTGGAACGCGGCCACCGGCAAGCCCATCGGCGCCCCGCTGACCGGCCACACCGACGCGGTGTTCGGTGTGGCGTTCAGCCCCGACGGGCAGCGCATTGCCTCCGGCAGCCACGACAAGACGTTGCGGCTGTGGCCCGCACCGCCCGAGGCGGACTGGTCCTCGCTGCTATGTGGCAAGCTCGCCGCGAACATGAGCCACCGGCAGTGGAACGACTGGGTCTCACCCGATGTCCCCTACATCACGGTCTGCCCCGGCCTCCCGGTCACGCCGGACTAGCCGCTCCTCGAGCGGGTGGCTAGCGACCCTCGGCCGCGTCGTGCAGCAGATACCGGGCTTCCACCGCGCGGATGAGTTCGTGCCGGATGTGTTCCACGTCGGCGGCGCGCCGGGCAAGCACCTCGTCCTCCCAGGCCGCGACCTGCTTTGCCAAGTCCCTGTCGGTAATGGTCGAGTCCAGCCAGCGTGAGAAATCCCCGCGTTCGAGATGGTATTGCAGCGCTCGGTAATCGATATGACTTATCGCAGAACGGAATTCATGCATCGTTGCGGCCGGCCGGACCGGCCTTCCATTGATCGTGTGGAAGTAGAACCGGCGCTCGTCCGGCAGCCGGACATCGGCGTATTTGTGGCGGTGCCTTACGTGGCCGGTCTGGCGGTCGGCGATTGTGAACGCGCGAGACGGGCCGCCGCCGAAACTGACCGTGGCTCGGCGCACCGGGGGCAGGGTTGCCGCGTCGGCGCTGGCGGTGAGGGTCAGCACCACGTCGCTGTTGTCGATCTCCTGGGCGGGCAGTGCGGCCGGCGCGAACGACGACAACACGTAGCCGCCGCGTCGCGCCCAGCGTGCTTCCTCCTCGGTGCCGAGCAGGTGCGCCTCGTCGTAGATCACCCAGTGCGGGAATCCGTGTTGTTCGCGGTGCGCCTCGGCGGTCGACCGCAGCAGGTGCAAATACTCGGCCTTTTCGGGCTCGGCGATCCCGGACATGTCCACCACCACGCTGGAACGCGGGCTGAGGCCGTTGACCAGTTCGGTGGGTTCGGGAAGGTGCTGGCGGCCATCGATCACCTCGACCCCGCTGAGCTCCCGTAATTGCACGTGGTCGCCTTCGGGATCGATGACCAGGACGCAATAGCCGGCAGAAATCCATCGCTCCGCCAGCAGGCCGGCGAGATAGCTTTTCCCCGACGCGGCGGGGCCGGTCACGAGGATGCGGCCCTGGCTTCCCGGCACCCGGGTCGGAGTGTGGTCGTCGAAGGTGCCGATGTCGACCCACCGCCGCGGCGGGCACCAGCGTTGCGCCCCACTCAAATACGGTCCGGTCAGCAACCCGGCGACGCCGGCGCCGTCCGGTTCGTCGAGCACGAGGTCGGCCCGCCGGCGCACGGACGAGATGGCATTGGCCACCGCTGCCCCGATCTCCGCGATGCCGAAAAGCGACAAGTCGTTCTCCGCATCTCCGATCGCGACGGTGTTGTGGGGCGACAGATTCAGTTCGGCCAGGACCGCACGTAAGCCGGTGCCTTTGGTGACACCGGCCGGCAGCACCATGAGTGCGGACCGGTTCCGAATGACTTGGCAGTCCAGCTCTAGTTCGCCGATCACCTCCACGACGGTCGCGGCATGCTCACCGTCGGTGGCCACCATGACCTCGCCCCGGCGGGACGGCACCCACCGTTCACCGAGCGCACCGTCGAGGCTGCTGTCCACCGGCTCGGCCAACCTGCAGGTGTGCCCCTTGACCACCATCACGGCGCCGTTTTCCAGTACCAGCGCATCGAAATGGTCGGCGATGTGGGGGAATTCCGCCTGCAGTTCCGCCCCGATGCGGCCGGTGACCAGTACGGCGGTCAAGCCATTGCGCCGGGCCCCGTAGATGGCGTCCAGCGTTTGAGGTGACAGCTGCCCGTCGGAGGTCAGCGTGCCGTCGAGGTCGACCGCTATCACTTGGAAAAAGGTCACGGGTTCCTCGAATCCGTTCGCATGACGGACTTATGCGGTGTGGCTTGGCACTGCCGAAATTAGGGCCGCGGGCGCGCCGGGGGTAGGGCCGTTAGACCTTGGTTCGAACGTCGCCGCGGCTTACCGCTGGCGCCAGGTGAGCTCCATCCCGTGGCCGGTCAGCCAGCGGGACAGGTCATAACCGTTGCGGGCCAGGCCCGCTACGGCGTCCACGGCGCGCCGCACCGCCCGCTCGGCGACCTCGGGGGCCAGCAAGCCGTGGCGGACCGCATCCAGCAACTCGTCGACGTCGGTCAGGTCCGCGCCGTCGCCGGTGCGGACCTCGATGTCGAGGTAGTGATCTTCGGAACGCCAGACGTCGCGGCCGGGCGTGTATTCGCCGACGTCGAGGTAGTAGTCGTGGTCGCGTTCATGGCCGGGGTTGAAGTGAAAGACCGTGGCGCGCAAGCCGAGCGACGGCAGCAGCCACGACTCGAGGTAGTGGAACTGGGCGCGGCCGGGGGTGGGCCGGGCCACGTAGAGGCCCCACGGATGCACCGCATAGTCGTCCACGGCCCGCACGATGCCTTTGGGATCGGTGTTGGTGCGGGCGATGAGGTCGAACGTCTCGTGCTTCGGCGGATGGATGCTGCCACTCTAACGCCGAAGGCGGATTCTCCACCGCACAAAACCGGCATAGAACAGCGACAACGCCGCGAGCATGCCCATGTCGAGCAGCCAGACCTTCGACGTGTGCTGCCAGAACCGGTCCTGGGACAGCAGCGAATCGGGCACCAGGTGCCGCAGATCGACCGTCGACGCCGCCGCGGCGTAGCCCCACCGCGCCGGCATCCCGAACGACAGCTGGTCCAGCCCGAGGCGGCCGGTCACGGGAACCATTCCGCCGCACAGCACCAGCTGGGCCATGACCGTCACCACGAACAGCGGCATGATCTGCTCGCTGGAGCGGACCAGCGACGAAATCGCCAGGCCGAGAATCGCCGAGGCCACACAGGTCGCCGCGACGGTGGCGAACAGTTCGACGGTCGCCCCGAGGGTGGAATGGCCGAGCAGGACGGCGCCGCGCGCCGGCGCGCTCTTGCCGATCACCACGATCGCGGTGATGATCGCCGACTGCAGGACCGCGAACCCGCAGTACACGGCGGTCTTCGCGAGCAGGTAGGCCGTGGTCGACAGCCCGACCGCTTGCTCGCGCTGAAAGATGGGGCGTTCGCCGACCAGGTCGCGGATCGTCAGCGCGGTACCCATGAACGCCGCGGCCGGCATCAGCAGGGCCAGGATCTGCGCCGCCTCGTCGGGCGTCCCCGCGTTCGCGCCGGGCAGATGGAATCCGTTGCCGCCGGGAACGGTCAGGGACAGCGAGCCCAGGATGAACGGCAACAACGCCAGGAAGACGAAGTACGCCCGGTCGGCGACCACCAGGCGGATCTGCCGGCGGGCGACCGTCGAAATCTGGCGCCGCACACTGGTATGCACCGGTTCGCCCAGGGCGCCGGGCTCATCGGCCCTGTCCGGCACCAGTTTCTGCGGCCGCTTCTCGGCGTCACGTTGCTCCACGAAGCGCCGGTTGGCCTCATCGGGGTCGGCGCCCACCTTCGTGAAGATCTTCGCCCAGTTGGTGGTTCCCATGGCCTCGCCGATCTGATCCGGCGGGCCGCAGTAGGCCGTCTTGCCGCCCGGGGCCACCAGCAGCAGCTGATCGCAGGTCTCCAGGTAGGACAGCATGTGCGTTACCACGATCACCACGCGACCGGCGTCGGCCAGCTGCCGCAGCATCATCATGACCTGGTGGTCGAGCGCCGGATCGAGGCCGGAGGTCGGCTCGTCGAGGATCAACAGCGACGGGCCGGTGAGCAGCTCGAGCGCCACCGAGGCGCGCTTGCGCTGACCGCCGGACAGCTTGTCCACCCGGGTTTCGGCGTGCTTGGTCAGGTCGAGCTCTTCGAGGACCTGAGCGACGATTTTCGCCCGGTCGGATTTGCTGGTGTCGGGCGGTAGGCGCAGTTCGGCGGCGTAGCCGAGGGCCTGGTTGATGGTCAGCTGCCGGTGCACCACGTCGTCCTGCGGGACCATGCCGATGCGGCTGCGCAACGACGCGTATTCGGCGTGAATGTCGTGGCCCTCGAACGTAACCGAGCCGGAGCTGGGGGTGGTGTAGCCGGCGATGAGCCTGGCCAGGGTGCTCTTTCCGGCCCCCGATCCGCCGATGACGGCGGTCAGCGTGCCCGGCCGCGCGATCAGCGAGATGTCGTCCAGGAGTTGTTTGCCGTTGTCGACGACGTAGCGGACGTTGCGCACCTCCAGGCCGCCGGTGCGCGTCGCGGCCTCGCTGCGTGGGGTCAGGGTGCCGTCGCGGAAAACGAGGTCGACGTTGCCGATGGTGACGACGTCGTCGTCGGACAGGATCGCCGACCCGACCCGGGTGCCGTTGACGAACGTTCCGTTGATGCTGTTGTCCCGGATTTCGGTGCCCAGCGGCGTCCGCACCAACGTCGCATGCCGCCGTGAGGCCAACACGTCGGAGACCACGATGTCGTTCTCCGCGGCGCGCCCGATCGTCATGGCGCCCGGGCTGCCCGCGGCGGCCGACGAGCGCGGTGAAAGCAACTTCACAAACCGCGTAGCGAGGTTCGACACGTCGGCCGTCTTGGCGTCGACCACGGTGAGTTCGGCCGGCGGCGTCGCGACCGGCTGAGGCGCCGGGGCGTGCACGACGGTCAGCTCGTCGGGTGGTGTGCCGCGCGGCACGTTCGGGGGCGGCGGTGGCGCCTGGCGTGGCGGCGAAATCGGCTGCCTGTGCGGCGAATTCGGCGATCCCGCCGGCCTGGGCGGCAGCGGTCGCGGCCGGACCGGCGGCCGCGTGGGATTCGTCCGCTCGGGAAGCGCCGACCACGCCAGCGTCGGCGGACCGGCCTCGGGGCTCGGCCGCGTCCTGCCCGGCCGGTTGGTGTAGCCCTGCTGCGGTCCGACGGCGAACGTCAGCCGGGGTCCCCGCGGATTGCCGACGTGAATGCTCTGGCCGTCGTGGATGTCGATGACCGGCATCCGGTAGCCGTTGAGATAGGTGCCGTTCAGCGACCCGTTGTCTATTGCCAGCCAGCGGCCCTGGTCGAAACGCAGGATCAGGTGTGCACGCGAGATCCGTGGATCGGCGATCCGCACGTCGGCCTCGACGTCGCGGCCGATGACCACCTCGTGGCCGGCCGCGAAGGATCGTTGGGACCCGTCGTGCCTAATCGTCAGGATGGGCGGGGCGGGTCGGGTCACCACTCAAGTATCGGTGCGCCCGGTGAGTGGTCTCTATTGGGATCGCCTGTGATTTCGCTATGTTTCGAGGCCGCCACTCATAACCGGTTCATAGCTTGCGGAGACGAATGCCCCACCGCGATCCGGCATGATCTAGACGTAAGGGGGTGCAGGCCCAATCGCGAAGCCCTGATGGGCGAAGGACGAGGGGGCGAAGCCATAGATGGATGAACACAAGGGGACTACCCGGCGCATCGGCGCCGGGCGGCGGCTGCTGAGCAACCCGCGTCAGGCCGGTGCGGCGGTGCGCGCGGGCTTTCAGTCGCTGCCCGCGGTGACGATCTCCCATGTGTTCCGCCGCGTTCCTCCGGTCAGCTCGACCCCGAGCGTCGAGCCCGGGGCCGCGCGGCAGGCCGACGGGTCCCGCCCGTCGATAACCGGCGGGGCACCGTTCGCGGGCTACACGATCCTGCGGCAGCTGGGCGCCGGGGGCATGGCCGAGGTGTATCTGGCACTGCACCCCCGGTTGCCGCGTCGCGACGTGATCAAGGTGCTGGCGGAGGCGGTCACGGCCGATCCCGAATTCCGCGAAAGGTTCAACCGCGAGGCCGACCTCGCCGCGACGCTGTGGCATCCCCACATCGTCGGCGTGCACGACCGCGGCGAATTCAACGGCCACCTCTGGATTTCCATGGACTACGTCGAGGGCACCGACGCCTCCCGGCTGGTGAAAGAGCGCTATCACGACGGGATGCCGATCCGGGAGGTGTGCGGCATCGTCCAGGCCGTCGCGGGCGCCCTCGACTACGCCCACGACCGCGGGCTGCTGCACCGCGACGTCAAACCGGCCAACATCCTGCTCACCCATCCGGAAGGCGGGGAACGCCGAATCCTGTTGGCGGACTTCGGTGTCGCGCGTCACCTGGGCGACATCAGCGGGATCACCGAGACCAATGTCGCGGTGGGGACGGTGGCCTATGCCGCCCCAGAACAGTTGACGGGATCCAACATCGACGGGCGGGCGGACCAATACGCCTTGGCCGCAACGGCTTTCCATCTACTCACCGGCACGCCGCCGTTTCAGCACTCGAATCCGATCGCGGTGATCAGCCAGCACCTGCACGAGGAGCCGCCCCGGCTCAGCGATTACCGCCCGGAGCTGGCGCATCTCGATGAGGTGTTCCGCCGGGCCCTGGCCAAGCGGCCAGGGGACAGGTTCGAGCGGTGCCGCGCGTTTGCCGCCGCCGTCAGCGAGCGGTCTGACGACGTCGCCGAAGCCGGTCCCCGAACCGCGGCGTTGACGGCCGGGCAGCGCGGCCCGCGCGCCGTCGCGGCGGCGATGAACCACCGGTTCTCCGCACGGGCGCGGTGGGCGGTCGGGCTGGTGTGCGCGATGCTCATCGCCGTGGCAGCCACCTGGTCGGTGCTGTACTCGTTCGAGCCCGATACCCCGCCGGCCAACCCGGCCCTCGCGTCGAAGCCGTCCGTCCCCGCGCCGAGTGCCGCGCCGGCCGGCCCCGGCGGACCGGTGCTCAACGGGAGCTACAAACTGGACTACGACCAGAGCAAGCGGACCACCAACGGCGTCGCCATCCGCCACGACGGCCCCGCCACCGGCTGGTGGGCCTTCCGTTCGGCGTGCACCGCCAGCGGATGCGCGGCCACCGGGACCCGGCTGGACAACGCCACCCACCAAACGGCCGACGGGGGCAAGACGGACACGCTGCACTTCGTCGGCGGCTACTGGCAGGGCGCCCCCCAGCAGGACCGGCTGAGCTGCACCCAACCCAACAGCCAGATCGGGGCCACCCAGCAGGAGACCCTGGCCTGGTCGCTGGCGCCCCAGGCCGACGGCACCCTGCGCGGCACCGTGACCGAGACCGTGCTCAGCAACGAATGCGGCGCCCAGGGCGCGGTGGTGCGGGTGCCGGTGGTGGCGACCCGGGTCGGCGACGTGCCGGCCGGCGTGAACCTGAGCGACCCCGCCCAGGCCATCAGCACCTCGACGGCCGCGTCGGCCCCGGCGCCGCCAGTGCTCGGCGGGTTGTGCGGCGACACCGGCAAGCTGGCCTACGACCCCACCAACAGCGAGCAGATCGTCTGCGAGGGCAACAGCTGGGCCAAGGCGCCGATCACCATGGGCGTGCACGCCTCCGGCAGCTCGTGCGACCGTCCCGGCACTTCGGTGTTCGCGATGACCACCTCTAACGACGGCTATCTGCTGCAGTGCGACCCCGTCACCCGGACCTGGACGCGTCCCGCGGGATAGCGGCTGTCGGAACCAATAGGCGCTTCTCGGATTTGATATCGCCCGCGCTATCGAGTTCGGGAATCGTCTTGTCCTTCCAACTCGGTGACCCATGTGACGGATGTGGCTGCGCTCGCCCGGCACGGGACACTTGTCGGTGGACGGTTCTACCCTGGTGGCATGGCTTTCGCCACGGAACATCCGGTACTCGCCCATTCGGAATACCGCGCGGTCGACGAGGTCGTGCGCGTCGGCGGCCACTTCGAGGTGGTCAGCCCGCACGCGCCCGCCGGCGACCAGCCGGCCGCCATCGACGAGCTGGAACGCCGCATCAGGGCGGGGGAGCGCGACGTTGTGCTGCTCGGCGCCACCGGCACGGGGAAGTCGGCCACCACCGCGTGGCTCATCGAGCGGCTGCAGCGGCCCACGCTGGTCATGGCGCCGAACAAGACGCTGGCCGCCCAGCTGGCCAATGAACTGCGAGAGATGTTGCCGCACAACGCGGTTGAGTACTTCGTCTCGTACTACGACTACTACCAGCCCGAGGCGTACATCGCGCAGACCGACACCTACATCGAAAAGGACAGCTCGATCAACGACGACGTGGAGCGGCTGAGGCATTCCGCGACGTCGTCGCTGCTGTCGCGGCGCGACGTCGTCGTGGTGGCCTCGGTGTCGTGCATCTACGGCCTGGGCACGCCCCAGTCGTATCTGGACCGCTCCGTGGAACTGCGCGTGGGCACCGAGGTGCCCCGCGACGCGCTGCTGCGGTTGCTGGTCGACGTGCAGTACACCCGCAACGACCTGTCCTTCACCCGCGGCTCGTTCCGGGTGCGCGGCGACACCGTCGAGATCATCCCGTCCTACGAGGAGCTGGCGGTGCGCATCGAGTTCTTCGGAGACGAGGTCGAGGCGCTGTACTACCTGCACCCGCTGACCGGCGACGTGATCCGGCAGGTCGACTCGCTGCGGATCTTCCCGGCGACGCACTACGTCGCCGGGCCGGAGCGGATGGCCCACGCGATCTCCACGATCGAGGAGGAGCTGGCCGCGCGGCTTGCCGAGCTGGAGGGCCAGGGCAAGCTGCTGGAGGCGCAGCGCCTGCGGATGCGCACCAACTACGACATCGAGATGATGCGTCAGGTCGGCTTCTGCTCGGGCATCGAGAACTACTCGCGGCACATCGACGGCCGCGGACCGGGCTCGCCGCCGGCGACCCTGCTGGACTACTTCCCGGACGACTTCCTGCTCGTCATCGACGAGTCGCACGTCACGGTGCCGCAGATCGGCGGCATGTACGAGGGCGACATGTCCCGCAAGCGCAACCTGGTCGAATACGGCTTCCGGCTGCCGTCGGCGTGCGATAACCGGCCGCTGACGTGGGAGGAGTTCGCCGACCGGATCGGGCAGACGGTGTACCTGTCGGCCACCCCCGGCCCCTACGAACTCAGCCAGGCCGGCGGCGAGTTCGTCGAGCAGGTGATCCGGCCGACCGGATTGGTGGACCCGAAGGTGGTGGTCAAGCCGACCAAGGGCCAGATCGACGACCTGATCGGGGAGATCCGCAAGCGCACCGAGGCCGACGAGCGGGTGCTGGTCACGACGCTGACCAAGAAGATGGCCGAAGACCTGACCGACTACCTGCTGGAGATGGGCATCCGGGTGCGCTACCTGCACTCCGAGGTCGACACCCTGCGCCGGGTGGAACTCCTGCGCCAGCTGCGGCTGGGCGACTACGACGTCCTCGTCGGCATCAACCTGCTCCGCGAGGGTCTGGACCTCCCCGAGGTGTCACTGGTGGCGATCCTGGACGCCGACAAGGAAGGCTTCCTGCGGTCCTCGCGCAGCCTGATCCAGACCATCGGCCGGGCCGCCCGCAACGTCTCCGGCGAAGTGCACATGTACGCGGACTCCATCACGGACTCGATGAAGGAGGCGATCGACGAGACCGAACGGCGGCGGGCCAAGCAGATCGCCTACAACGAGGCCCACGGCATCGACCCGCAGCCGCTGCGCAAGAAGATCGCCGACATCCTCGACCAGGTCTATCGCGAGGCCGCTGATACTGGGGCCACCGAGGTGGGGATCGGCGGCTCCGGACGCAACTCCTCCCGGGGACGGCGCGCCCAGGGCGAGCCGGGCCGCGCCGTCAGCGCCGGCGTGTTCGAGGGCCGCGACACGACCAGCATGCCGCGCGCCGAACTGGCCGACCTGATCAAGGACCTCACCGAGCAGATGATGGCCGCCGCGCGGGACTTGCAGTTCGAGCTGGCCGCGCGCTTCCGCGACGAGATCGCCGACCTCAAGAAGGAACTGCGGGGGATGGACGCCGCCGGCCTGAAATGAGTTTGCTGGCAGCGGATCTCGGATCGTCACTCTCGCGACACCCCATACGGTAGAGGGGTGACCGACACCGCGACCGTCACCGGCGGCTGGGATCAGCTGCTGGGAGCCAGGTACCTGAGGACTTCCATCCTGCTGGCCGGCGGAGTGGCCCTGTACGCCACCAACGAGTTCCTGACCACCAGCTTGTTGCCGAACACCATCGCCGAAATCGGCGGCAGCCGGCTGTACGCCTGGGTGACGACTTTGTACCTGGTCGGGTCGGTGGTGGCCGCGGCGATGGTCAATCCGATGCTGCTGCGCGCGGGGGCGCGCTCGTCCTACCTGACCGGACTCGCCGTGTTCGGTGTCTCCAGCCTGGTTTGCGCGGCGGCGCCGAACATGCAGGTTTTGATAGCTGGGCGTGCCCTGCAGGGCGTGGCCGGTGGGCTGCTGGCCGGCCTCGGGTACGCCGTGATCAATTCCGCCCTGCCGCGCGTGCTGTGGACGCGTGGCTCGGCACTGGTGTCGGCGATGTGGGGCGTGGCGACGGTGGTCGGCCCCACGACGGGTGGCCTGTTCGCGCAGCTCGGCCTGTGGCGCTGGGCCTTCGTGGCGATGGCGGTGCTCACGGGCCTGATGGCCATGTTGGTGCCGGTCGCGCTGGCCCGCGTCGAGCCCAGCACCGCCATCCCGTCGAAGAAGGTGCCGGTGCGGTCGCTGCTGCTGATCGGTGCGGCGGCACTGGCGGTCAGCGTCGCCCAGATTCCACACAACACGCTGGCGACGTTCGCGTTGCTCGCCGCAGGCATCGCGCTGGTGGGGGTGTTCGTGGTCGTCGACTGGCGGACGCACGCGGCGATATTGCCGCCCAGCGTGTTCGGTCCGGGGCCGTTGAAGTGGATCTACCTGACCATGGGTGCGCTGATGGGCGCCGCGATGGTGAACACCTACGTGCCGCTGTTCGGGCAGCGGTTGGCGCACCTGACCCCGATCGCGGCCGGGTTCCTGGGAGCCGCGCTGGCGCTCGGCTGGACGGTGAGCGAGATCGTCAGCGCGTCGCTGGAGAGCCCGCGCTCGATCAGGCTGGTGATCGTGGCGGCGCCGATCGTCGCCGCCTCCGGCCTGGCCCTGGCCGCGGTGGCAAGGCGCGGCGACACGTCGCCCTGGACGGCCGCGCTGTGGGCCGTGGCGCTGCTGGTGGCCGGGACCGGGATCGGTATGGCCTGGCCGCATTTGTCGGCGCGCGCGATGGCCTCGGTCGACGATCCGGCCGAGGGCAGCGCCGCCTCCGCGGCCATCAACACCGTCCAGCTGATCTCCGCGGCGATCGCCGCCGGTTTGGCCGGGGTGGTGGTCAACACCGCCAAGGGCGGCGACGGGATGGCGGCGCACTGGCTGTTCACGGTTTTCACCGCGCTGAGCGCCGCCGGTGTGGCGGTCTCCTACCGCGCGACCCGCGGCGTGCGCGAGGCGCTGCCGATCGGCTAGCCCGCGCTGAGCTCAGTCGGGGTTGTCGGCGGTCTGCAAGACCGCGACCACCCCGTCGACGTCGCCGAAGACTTGTCGTGCGTTCGCGATCTTGGCGCCCGACAACGTCATCGTCACCCGGACCTCGCCGTCGTCGATGTCGTGGGCATCCGCGTCGAGCTCGGTGAGCTGCCAGTTGCGCTGCCCGCAGATCCGCAACACCTCCCGCAGCATGCCGCGGCCGTTTTCGTAGATGATCTGCACCCGCACCGTGCCGCGCAGCTGGGCGGTCAGGCGGCCCTCGACCGCCTTGAACACCAGCGCACTGACGAAGTGCAGGGCCACGACGGCGATGGCGAGCAGCAGCAAGCCGGCGCCCACCGCCATGCCGACCGCGGCCGACTCCCAGACCGCGGCCGCCGTCGTGAGCCCGTGCACCGCGCCGCGCCGGGTGATGATGATGCCCGCGCCCAAAAAGCCGATGCCGGAAACGATTTGGGCCGCGACGCGAGACGGGTCCAGCACGATCGTGCCGCTCGACAGGACGTCGGCGAAGCCGTACTTACTGACCAGCATGATCAGCGCCGCCGAGGTCCCGACGATCGTCTGGGTGCGCAATCCGGCGCTCTTGCCCTGGATGGTGCGTTCCAGGCCGATGAGCGTGGTCAACCCGAAGGCGACGAACAGTTCGACGAGGTGGCGGACACCTTGTACGTTGCCGCCCAGCAGCGGCGCGGCCAGCCAACTCTGCATACCCGTTCAACTACCCAACAATTGGCGGTTCACGCCGTCGGCAAAGCGGCAATCACCGCGTGGACTTCACCACCTGCGAGTAATGGAACTGCCAACGTTCGACAATGCGGAAACCGAGATAACTCGGGAACCGATAAGCCGGGGCGCGCCCGAATGCAGGTCCCGGCGGCAATGACGGTCCGGATTGATGATCGGGCAACGACGTTTCTTTATTGGTAATTGTCCAGATCGCGGGGCATTTGTTGATTTTGGCCGTCGTCAGCCACACGGCGACGTGTCCGTCCCATAGCGACCCCACCTTCGGCCCGTAGGCGCCGCGTTCGACATCGATGAGTGACCGGAACGCCGCGGGCCGGGTGGCCAGCAGGGCGCGGATCGGCCCGGGCCGCCACGGCACGGTGTTGTCCACCAGCAGGCAGTCACCGGGCGCGGCGTGGGAGCTGATCAGATCGGCCACCTGGCTGTAGTCCCAGCCCTCCTTGGCGTACGGCCAGCGCTGGATGAACAGGTAGTTCGGCACCGCGGCAACGGCGCAGGCCAGCACCACTCCGGCGATGGGCCAGGGTTTGCGGGCGATCGTGACGATGCAAAGGGCAAGGACCACGGCCATCGCGGGCGCGGTGAAGATCAGATAGCGCGGGTAGTAGATCGGCTCGCCGACGGCCGAATAGATGACCACGAGCGCGGTGGGGATGACCAGCCACGCGGAGCAGATGATCAGGAGCCGGCGCGTGTCGCCGGTGGGGGGCCGGACACCGGCCAGCCGGGCCGCGACCGCCGCCACGATGAGCACGGCGGACAGAATGGCGAACGGGACGCTGTGGTCGAAATACTGGCGCAGGATGATGTCGAACGCGTAATGCCAGCTGACCGGGTAAATCCAGTTGACCTGCCATACCTGCGCGTGGGCGAACACGATGAACGGCACCATGGCCGCGACCGCCACGGATGAGGTGATCGCCCACCGAATAACCGCGGATTTGCGCGCCTTCTCGGGCGTCAATAGCGGCACCATCACGGCGTAAACCGGTACCAACAGCACCATGTTCAGATTGAGCAGAATCGCGAGCATCAAGGCCAGCGCGTAGCCAACCCACAATCGAAGTCCGTTGCGCCGGGCGGCGGCGACGAGCAATACGGTCAGCCAGACCGCCGCCGCGGCCGCGAAGGCGTAGGGGCGCGCCTCCATGCCCGCCCAGGTGGTGCGCGGCAGGATGGCGAACATGACGCCGGCGCACACCGCGGCCGGACGTGTCGAAAACTGCCTGGTGAAGACGGTGACGCCCGCCGCGGCGGCGCCCACCGCCAGGGCGCTGGGCGCTCGCGACCAGAACTCAGTCGGCGGGAACAGCGCGAACCAACCGTGCATCAGCAGGTAATACAGCCCGTGCACGGCATCGATGTGGCCCAGCAGCCGCCACAGCTCCGCCAGCGTCCGGCTCCCGGCGGCCGAGATCGTCGCCCCCTCGTCGAACCACAGGGAGGGCCTACACGCCCACGCGCCGCTGACCACGGCCGCGAACACGGCGATCGCCCACGGGTCGAGCAACCGCCCCGGCGAACGCGCCGGCGCGGTTTCTGCGACTCGGTCCGCGACGCGCTGCTCGACGGTGGGCATGGACATGATGCTTGTCACTGTAAAGCGCAATCGCGGGGCCGGCTCACAAATCGCGCCCCGCACATTAGCCCCAGGCGTCCGCATTCCGCGAAAAGCTGCGTTATGCAACGCTTTCCGCGTAGGGCCTGAGCATTTGATTGTTTTGCCATCGGCGATATTGTCCGCCCGCGCAGCGCAGCCCCGCAAATTATCGACACGCCGCGCCACGCGGTGTCGCTAATCTGTTCCCTCTGCAACGGGCAAACGCGATAGTGTCTTGGGTTGGCTGACCAACCGAAACTGGGAGGGTTAATGGGCGCCTATCAGACTGTAGTGGTGGGAACCGACGGCTCGGACTCGTCAATGCGTGCGGTGGACAAGGCGGCGCAGATCGCCGGGCCGGACGCCAGGCTGATCGTCGCATCGGCGTACCTGCCCCAGCATGAGGACACCCGGGCCGCCGACGCGCTGCGCAACGAAAGCTACAAGGTGTCCGGCACCGCGCCGATCTACGCGATCCTGCAGGACGCGAAGGAGCGGGCGCACAAGGCCGGGGCCAAGAACGTCGAGGAGCGCCCGATCGAAGGCGCCCCGGTCGACGCGCTGGTCAAGCTGGCCGAGGACGAGAAGGCCGACCTGCTGGTGGTCGGAAACGTCGGACTCAGCACAATCGCGGGCCGGCTGCTCGGATCGGTGCCGGCCAACGTGTCGCGGCGCGCCAAGGTGGACGTGCTGATCGTCCACACCACGTCGTAGCGGGGGCCTACCAGCCCCGCTCGCGCCATTCGCCCAGGTGAGGGCGCTCGGCGCCGAGCACCGTGTCGTCGCCGTGGCCGGGGTAGATGACGGTGGAGTCGTCGCACACGTCGAACACCCGGGTGGTGACGTCGTCCAGTAGCTGCGCGAAATCGCCGGGCTGCCATGTCTTGCCGACGCCGCCCGGGAAGAGGCAGTCGCCGGTGAACAGCTGGGTGACCCCGCCCGTGGCGGGCCCGTCGAGGGCAAGCGCGATCGAGCCGGGCGTGTGCCCGCGCAGGTGGATGACCTCGAACTGCAGCTCGCCGATCCGCACGGTGTCGCCGCCCGCCAGCAAACGGTCCGGTTTGACCGGCAACGCCGCGGCGTCGATCTCGTTGGCGGCGGTCGGCGCCCCGGTGGCCGCGGCCACGGCCTCCAGCGCCTGCCAGTGGTCGAAGTGCTGATGGCTGGTCACGATCAGCGACACCTTGGGTGCGTTCCGCCGGATCAAGCCGATCAGGACGTCCGCGTCATTGGCGGCGTCGATCAACAACGTCTCCCCGGTCTCCGAACACGTCACCAGATACGCATTGTTGTCCATAGGGCCCACCGACACCTTTAGGATCGTGGCGCCGGGTAGGGTCCGGCGGGCCGCAGTACCAGGGTCGACGTGTCCGGTGTAGTTGTCGCTCACCTTGTCGGGGGCAGTCATAGCGGCCACGTTACTGGTCAAACGTTTCTTGTCGGTACGGGCACATAGCATGGAATGCGCCGTGCGCATTACCGGCCGCAGAACGTAAAAGATCCACTGAGAGAGGGCAGCGTGGCTGACCGCCTGATCGTCAAGGGCGCCCGCGAACACAACCTGCGGGGCGTCGACCTCGACCTACCGCGCGACGCGCTGATCGTCTTCACCGGGCTGTCGGGGTCGGGCAAATCGTCGCTGGCTTTCGACACGATTTTCGCCGAGGGCCAGCGCCGGTACGTCGAGTCGCTGTCCGCGTATGCCCGCCAGTTCCTGGGCCAGATGGACAAGCCGGACGTCGACTTCATCGAGGGTCTGTCCCCGGCGGTGTCGATCGACCAGAAGTCGACCAACCGCAACCCGAGATCGACCGTCGGGACGATCACCGAGGTGTACGACTACCTGCGGCTGCTCTACGCGCGCGCCGGCACGCCGCACTGCCCGGTGTGCGGCGAGCGGATTGCCCGCCAGACTCCCCAGCAAATCGTCGACCAGGTCCTGGCGATGCCGGAGGGCACCCGCTTCCTGGTGCTCGCGCCGGTGGTGCGCACCCGCAAGGGCGAGTTCGCCGACCTGTTCGAGAAGCTGAACGCGCAGGGCTACAGCCGGGTCCGGGTCGACGGCGTGGTGCACTCGCTGACCGACCCGCCCAAGCTGAAGAAGCAGGAGAAGCACGACATCGAGGTGGTGGTGGACCGCCTCACCGTCAAGGCGAGCGCCAAGCAGCGGCTCACCGATTCCGTGGAGACCGCGCTGAACCTGGCCGACGGCATCGTCGTGCTGGAGTTCGTCGATCACGAGCACGACGCGCACAACCGCGAGCAGCGGTTCTCCGAGAAGCTGGCGTGTCCCAACGGGCACGCGCTGGCGGTCGACGACCTGGAGCCGCGATCGTTCTCCTTCAACTCGCCGTACGGCGCCTGCCCCGAGTGCACCGGCCTGGGCATCCGCAAGGAGGTCGACCCCGACCTGGTGGTGCCCGATCCCGAACGCACCTTGGCGGAGGGTGCGGTGGCCCCTTGGTCGACGGGCCACACCGCGGAGTACTTCACCCGGATGATGGCCGGGCTCGGCGACGAGATGGGCTTCGACGTCGACACGCCGTGGCGCAAGCTGCCGGCCAAGGCGCGCAAGGCGATTCTCGAGGGCTCGGATCACCAGGTGCATGTGCGCTACCGCAACCGGTACGGCCGAACCCGTTCGTACTATGCCGATTTCGAGGGTGTGCTGGCGTTCCTGCAGCGCAAGATGGCGCAGACCGAATCCGAGCAGATGAAGGAACGCTACGAGGGCTTCATGCGCGACGTGCCCTGCCCGGAGTGCGAGGGCACCCGGCTGAAGCCGGAGATCCTGGCGGTGACACTCAGCGCGGGGGACCGGGGCGCCAAGTCCATCGCCGAGGTCTCCGAGCTGTCGATCTCGGACTGCTCGGACTTCCTGAACGCGCTCACCCTGGGGCACCGGGAGCAGGCCATCGCCGGGCAGGTGCTCAAGGAGATCCAGTCTCGGCTCGGCTTTCTGCTCGACGTGGGGCTGGACTACCTGTCGCTGTCGCGCGCGGCGGCCACGCTGTCCGGCGGTGAGGCGCAACGCATCCGGTTGGCGACCCAGATCGGGTCCGGGCTGGTGGGCGTGCTCTACGTGCTCGACGAGCCGTCGATCGGGCTGCACCAGCGCGACAACCGTCGCCTCATCGAAACCCTCACACGGCTAAGGGATTTGGGCAATACGCTGATCGTCGTCGAGCACGACGAGGACACCATCGCCCACGCGGACTGGATCGTCGACATCGGGCCCCGGGCCGGCGAGCACGGCGGGCAGATCGTGCACAGCGGGACGTACGCCGAGCTGCTGGCCAACGACGACTCGATCACCGGCGCCTTCCTGTCGGGGAAGGAGGCCATCGAGATGCCGGCGATCCGGCGTGCGATAGACCGCAAGCGTCAGCTCACCGTCGTCGGCGCCCGCGAGCACAACCTGCGCGGCATCGACGTCTCGTTCCCGCTCGGCGTGCTGACCTCGGTGACCGGCGTGTCCGGCTCCGGAAAGTCGACACTCGTCAACGACATCCTGGCCACGGTGCTCGCCAACCGGCTGAACGGCGCCCGGCTCGTCCCTGGCCGGCACACCCGGGTGACGGGCCTGGACCACCTGGACAAGCTGGTGCGCGTCGACCAGTCGCCGATCGGGCGCACACCGCGGTCCAACCCGGCCACCTACACCGGCGTGTTCGACAAGATCCGCACCCTGTTCGCGGCCACCACCGAGGCCAAAGTCCGCGGCTACCAACCGGGCCGGTTCTCGTTCAACGTCAAGGGCGGCCGCTGCGAGGCGTGCACGGGCGACGGCACCATCAAGATCGAGATGAACTTCCTGCCGGATGTGTACGTGCCCTGCGAGGTCTGCCACGGCGCGCGCTACAACCGCGAAACCCTGGAAGTGCACTACAAGGGCAAGACCATCTCCGAGGTGCTGGACATGTCGATCGAGGAGGCGGCGGAGTTCTTCGAGCCGATCACCGGCATCCACCGGTACCTGCGCACGCTCGTCGACGTCGGCCTGGGCTATGTCCGGCTGGGCCAGCCCGCCCCGACGCTGTCCGGCGGTGAGGCGCAGCGCGTCAAGCTGGCCGCCGAACTGCAGAAGCGTTCGACGGGGCGCACCGTCTACATCCTCGACGAGCCCACCACCGGGCTGCATTTCGACGACATCCGCAAGCTGCTCACCGTGATCAACGGGCTGGTGGACAAGGGCAACACGGTCATCCTCATCGAGCACAACCTGGACGTCATCAAGACGTCGGACTGGATCGTCGACATGGGGCCCGAGGGTGGCGCCGAGGGCGGAACCGTTGTGGCCGAAGGCACCCCGGAGGACATCGCCGCCGTGCCGGAAAGCTACACCGGTAAGTTCCTCGCGGAGGTGATCGGCCGCGCCGCCCCGCCGCAGCGGCCGAAGCGGCGACGCAAAGCCACCGCCTGATTCTCAGCCGGGGATCTTGGTCGCCATCTGGTTGGCGATCAACCTCGCCTGGTTTATGACTCCGAGCCCGCACACGTCCACGTCGAAAACCACGTTGGACGCTGCCTCGAGGACGTGCTGGCACACCACCAGGCTGTTGGCCAACGTGTGCTGCAGGGCGATGTTGGGCGGATTGCCGCTGATCTGCCCGAAGGTCCATTGGAGTGACCCTTTCTCGCCGAGCTGGGTCACGGTCTTCCCGCCGCAGTCCCGCCATTGCGGCCATTGGTTGTTCACGAACCCCCGGGCCTGGTCGGCGGACGCGAAGATCACCGCCCCCTGGACCACGACGTTGGGAGGGTCGCTTTGCGGTTTCTTCATCACCTGGGCGAGCATCGCGGTGTAGCCGCTGCTCTTGTACGTCCGGGTTTGGAGACCGATGAACGCCCCGGTGCACTTGTCGTCGGACACGGTGCTGGTCGGGTCGGGGTCCGTCATCTCGCGCGTGCTGCCCTCGACGATGATCCCGGTGGTGCCGACCAGGGCGTTGATCTGGTCGACCGGAAGCAGGAGCGAATCCAGTTGTGCGGGACCCACTGTGGGGGCCGCGCTGCTGGTCGCCGCACTCGTGGTGGAGGGAGCCGCGGTGGTCGTCGTTGGGGAGGCGTCCGGCGGGGGATCACCGGACTTGCCGACCGCCAACCACACCCCGGTGCCCGCGATGACCGCGACGACGAGCGCGAGCGCGCCGATGACCAGCCCCAGCCTGCGCCGAGGGGGTGCGGGCGGCGCCCACGGCCCGCCGGGCGGGGCCGTGAACCACGCCGGAGGCGGCGGCGCGGGCTGGGCGGCAAACGGCTCAATGCGCGGCGGCGGCGCGAAATGCCGGCTGTGCTGGATCAGCTCGGTCGCCTCGCGTTGGTCCGGCGTGCTCAGCGCGTGCAGGGCCGCCTTCGCCAGATCACCCGCTGTCGGGTAGCGGTCGTTCGGGTCTTTGGCCATCCCGCGGGCGACGACCTCGTCGAACGCCGCCGGGACGGCGGGATTGCGTTGGCTGGGGCGCGGGATCGGCTCCACCAGGTGTGCGGCCATCAGGCTGCTGAGGCTGGTGGCCTGGAAAGGTGTTGTCCCCGTGAGGCATTCGAAAAGCAGGCAGGCGAGAGCGTAGATGTCGACGCGGTAGGTCGGGTCGTCGTTGCCGAATCGCTCGGGGGCCATGTAGTTCCAGCTGCCAATGGCGGCACCGGTTTTCGTCATCCTGGTCGCCCGCTGATCGGTGGCCGCCGCGGCGATGCCGAAGTCGACCAGGTAGGCGAAGTCGCCCTCGGTGAGCAGGATGTTCTCGGGTTTTATGTCGCGATGAATGACCCCGGCGCGGTGCGCGGCATCGAGCGCGGAGGCGACCTGTTCGACGATCGCGACCGCGCGCGGTGGTGGTAGCGGCCCGGTGCGGCTCAGCTCCGTGCCCACGTGACGCCCTTCGATCAGGCGCATGTCGATGAACACTTGACCGTCGAGCTCCCCGAAGTCGTGAATCGGCACGATATGGGGTTCCTGCAGCCGGCCGGCGGTCCGCGCCTCGCGCTGCATGCGCCGGCGAAACACGTCGTCGGAGCTGACTTCCTCGGAGACCAGCTTGAGCGCGACCACGCGGTCCTTGACGGTGTCGTAGGCCTCGTAAACCTCGCCCATCCCGCCGCGGCCCAGCAGGCGGCGCAGCTGGTACGGCCCGAACCGGCTCCCGATCCGCGAACCGGGCTGCGTTTCACTCATCGACGTCCCCCCGACGCTAAGCCAGCCGCCCTAGCCCTCATCCGTGCGCATCGACTCGCGGATTTCGGCCAACCGTTCGGCCGCGGCGCGCTCGCGCTCGTCGTATTGCTCGGCGACGGTGCGGCCCTCGGGGGATTCGGCGTCCAATTCCGCGTCGCCCAAGGAAGTCGCGTAGCGGTTTTCGATCTTCTCGCGGACGGAATCGAAGGTCGGCACGCCGGCGCTGTCGTACCCGGGATCGGGCGGGGTGGGTTCGTCGGGCATGAAGGTCACGCTACTAAAAGCCCGGCGGCGGCCCGCCGCTCGCGCTCCAGATAGCGCACCATTTGTTCCCAATACACCAGCGTCAACGCCATCTGCACCGCGATGGCCGCCGCCGCGGGCAGCAGGCGGCGGCGACGCGCGGCGGCGACGGCGGCGAGCGCGGCCACCGAAGTCAGCACGCTGATGACCATGGCCGCGTCCCGGGGGCGACGGCTGATCCACAGCTCCTCGCCCAGCATCGCCCGCGTCGACCATGCCCGCTCGTGCGCCGGCTTGCCGAAAACGAACGGGTTGACGGCCAGCCACAGCCCGAGCCACGCCGCATGGCTCCAGCGCCGCGTCCACGGCGGCACCAGGATCAGCGGGGTGCTCGCCCAGCGGGTCCAGGCGCTCCACGGATTGCAGTGCCGCGCAAAGATCGCGCGCCGAACCCGCGCAACAGCAAACACCGGCCGGCTACCGCCTGGCGGGATTGGAATGGTCGGCCGGGATGACGACCGGGGTGGCGGGCGCGGGTGGCGCAGCGCCGGGCAGCGCGGTCCGCGGAATTCCCGGCGTGCCCAGCCGGCCGGCCAGCCACGGCAGCGCGGCGGCGAAGACCCGGTCGGCGAACGGCCAATCGTGCTTGCCCGGCTGCGCCAGCACCGCGCAGTCGATTCCGTTGGCGCGCCCGAGTGAACACAGCGAATAAGCGGCCGCCGTCTGGTTGCCGGGGTCGGCGGCCGCTTCCCGGGCGGCGAGCCGTATCGCGCCGCCGTCGGTCATCATCGGGTCGTGGCGCAATGCGGGCGGGCCGTCGGAGGAGATGGCGAACCAGCCCGCGACGTCGCTGTACCGCCCGTGCCGGCTGATCACCGTGGTCGGGTCGAATGCCGCCCACGCGTCGGCGTTTCCGCCGAAGAGCCGCGCGATGGTTTGCGTCTTGTTTCCGGCATTCGGGAAGAAGTCGCCGGCGACGTCGACGAACGCGCTGAACATGTCGGGGTGCATGACGGTCAGGTCCACGGCGCAGGTCCCGCCCATCGACCAGCCGGCGATGCCCCACTGCGACCGGTCGCGGCTGACGCCGAACTTGGAAACCAGGTACGGCACAACGTCTTTGGTCAGATGGTCGGCGGCGTTACCGCGGACTCCGTTGACGCATTCGGTGTCGTTGTTGAAGGCCCCGCCGGAGTCGACGAACACCAGCACCGGTGCCTTGCCGTCGTGGGCGGCCGCGAAGTCGTCGATCGTCTTGACCGCGTTGCCCGCGCGGGTCCAGTCCGCCGGGGTGTTGAACTGGCCGCCGATCATCATGACGGTCGGCAGCGCCGGCGGCGGGCTGCTGGTGAACCATTCGGGCGGCAGGTAAACCAGCTCACCGCGGTGCTTGAAATGTGAGGCGTCAGAGGGGATCGCGACCGGAACCACGCTGCCGTGCGGCGGCCGCGCCCGTTTGGCGGCCATCGCGGTGACGGTGGCCGGGTCGGTTTGATCGGGCAGGGGACCGGACGTGATCTGGCTCCACGCGGCCTGCACGGTCGGGAAATAGCCGACCCACAGGTTGAGGACCAGCGCGGCACACAGCGCGCACAACGGCACGGCCAGCAGGCCCGCCCCGCGCCGCCAGCGGCGCGCGCCGCGCCAACCCAGGAGCAGCACGGCCACCGCCATGCCGGTCAACGTGATCCAGAGCCACAGCGCCGCCGGCGCGGGTTCGTCGGACAGGCCGCGGTCGACGATGTACCAGTGCGTCAGGTAGGCCACGGCAGCGCCGGCCAGCGCAGCCGCCGGCAACCACACCGTCCGCCACCGACGCGACCGCCAGCCGACGGCCAGCGTCAGCACGACCGCGGTCACCACCTGGATCGTGGTGGGCACCCAGCCGTGCATCAGCGACGTGTGACTACTTGCCAGCAACTGCGTCGCGGCATTGGTCGTCGACGCGGTCACGGCATTCATTGTGAGCCATTGTTAACCGGCCTGGAACATATTCACCGAATGTTCGCCGGTGGGCCGCCCGCGTGTCCGGGGCCGCCTAGTGGGGCTTGGCCAGCGGAAATGGCAGCGTTTCACGGATGCTACGGCCGGTTATGAGCATGACGAGCCGATCGATGCCCATGCCGAGCCCGCCGGTGGGCGGCATCGCGTACTCCATGGCCTGCAGGAAGTCTTCGTCGAGCTCCATGGCCTCGGGGTCGCCGCCGGCGGCCAGCAGCGACTGCTCCTGCAGGCGGCGGCGCTGCTCGACCGGATCGGTGAGCTCGCTGTAGGCGGTCCCCAGCTCGACGCCCCAGGCCACCAGGTCCCACCTTTCGGCGACGCCGCGCCGGCTGCGGTGCGGCCGGGTCAGCGGCGAGACGGACGTCGGGAAGTCGATGTAGAAGGTCGGCCGCTCGGTCCGGTCCTCGACCAGGTGCTCGTACAGCTCCAGCACCACGGCGCCGGCATCCCACTGCGCGCGATACGGAATGTGGGCCGCGTCGGAAAGTTTGCGCAAAACGGACAGCGGGGTGTCGGGATCGATGTGGTCCCCGAGCGCCTCGGACACCGCGTCGTGCACGGTCTTCACGGGCCAGTCCCCGGAGATGTCGATCGGTTCGAGGCGGCCGTCGGCGCCGGGCCGCAGCACGGTCTGCTCGCCGTTGGCGGCCTGCGCGGCGTTTTGAATGAGCTCCCGGCTGCCGTCGATCCAGACCATGTAGTCGGCGTGCGCCTGGTAGGCCTCCAGCAGCGTGAACTCCGGGTTGTGGCTGAAGTCGACCCCCTCGTTGCGGAAGGCCCGGCCCAGCTCGAACACCCGCTCCACGCCGCCGACGCATAGCCGCTTCAGGTACAGCTCCGGCGCGATGCGCAGGAACAGGTCCATGTCGTAGGTGTTGATGTGGGTGACGAACGGCCGGGCGGTGGCTCCGCCGTGGATCTGCTGCAGGATCGGTGTCTCGACTTCGATGAACCCCTTGGCGAACAAGGTTTCCCGGACGGAGCGCAAGACGCTGCTGCGGGCGGTGACCAGCTCGCGCGACTCGGGATTGACCGCCAGGTCGACGTAGCGGGTCCGCACCCGCGCCTCGGGGTCGGTCAGCCCCTTCCACTTGTTCGGCAGCGGCCGCAGGCACTTACCGATCATCCGCCAGTCGCGCACGATCAACGAGCGGGTGCCGTTCTTGGAAAAGCCCATGTGCCCGGTCATCTCGACCAGGTCGCCGAGGTCGATGGCCGCGGTGAAGTCCGCGGTGCGGCTGTGTTCCAGGCGTGAATTGTCCAGCAGCACCTGCAATTCGCCCGACCAGTCCCGCAGCTGGGCGAACAGCACCCCGCCGTAATCGCGTATCCGCAGTATCCGGCCCGCCACCGAGATGTTTTCCTGATCGTCGGCGTCCAGCGCCCGGGCGATCGTGTGGCTGGGTGGTGATCCCACCGGGTATGCGTCAATGCCGTTGCGCCGCAATATCTTCAGCTTGGCCAGGCGCACCCGTACCTGCTCGGGCAGGCGGGCTCTCGACTCTTCGAGTTCCGCGTCGTCCCGTCGCTGCTGAAGTTCGCTGACGTCGGGCGCCGAGCCGTCGTGATGCAGCAGGCCCGACTCCACCAGCCTGGGCGGCACGGCGGGGTGATGGCCGGTGTGCACCTTCTCGCGCCGGGTGAACGGCAGCACCAGGAAGCCCTCGGCGATCACCGAGGCGACGCCGACCCGCGGGATCAGCCGCGCGTCCTCGTAGCAGGCGTAGCGCGGGACCCATTCCGGTTGGTACTTCATGTTCGACCGGTACAGCGTCTCCAGCTGCCACCACCGCGAGAAGAACAGCAGCAGCCCCCGCCACAGCCGGGCGACCGGGCCCGCGCCGAGCTGGGCGCCCTGTTCGAACGCCGAGCGGAACATCGCGAAGTTCAGCGAAATGCGGCTGATGCCAAGGGTTTCGGCGGTCAGCGCGAGCTCGCTGACCATGAGCTCGATGGTGCCGTTGGGGGACTGCGGCGAGCGGCGCATCAAGTCCAGGGAGACCCCGGTGGTTCCCCACGGGACCAGCGACAGCATCGCCACGACGGCGCCGTCGCGGTCCAGCGCTTCGACCAGCAGGCAGTCGCCATCCGCCGGATCGCCCAGCCGGCCCAGCGCCATGGAGAAGCCGCGCTCGGTCTGCGTGTCGCGCCAGGCGTCGGCGCGGGTGATCGTCTGGGTCATCTCCTCGGCCGAGATGTCGCGGTGCCGGCGGATGCGCACGGTCAGCCCCGCCCGGCGGGCCCGGGTCACGGCTTGGCGCACCCCGCGCATGTCGGGGCCGGACAGCCGGAAATCGGCGGTCCGCAGGATGGCCTCGTCGCCCAACTCGAGCGCGTTGAGCCCCGCTTCCCGATAGACGCGCGCCCCCTGCGTGCTGGCACCCATGACGCCCGGCGCCCAGCCGTAGGTCTGGCACAGCCCCAGCCACGCGTCGATGGCCTGCGGCCACGCCCGCGGGTCGCCGATGGGGTCGCCGCTGGCCAGGCAGACGCCGACTTCGACGCGGTAGGTGATGGCGGCGCGGCCGCTTTGCGCGAACACCACCGACTTGTCGCGGCGGGTCGCGAAGTATCCGAGCGAGTCGTGCTTGCCGTACAGCTCGAGCAGCCCGCGGATTGCCGACTCGTCCTCACCGGTGAGCGCGTTCTCGGCGCGCTGGGATTGGAAGAGCACGATGGTCGCCAGGATCAGCGCCAGCGCTCCGAACAGGCCGAAGATCGCGTTGAGGAACACGTGCGGCTTGCCGGTGAACAGGTCCGGATCGGCCAGGGCGAATCCGACCACCCGGTTGGCCACGTAGGGCAGCCGGTCCTGGCGCGCCAGCGTTCCGGGCCACAACTCCACCAGGCCCCACGAGAGCAGGATCCCGACCACGTCCCCCGCGACCAGCACCGCGGCCGCCTTGACCAGAGCGCCTTTGCGGACCTTGGCCCAGAACTCCCGGTACGCCAGCACCAGCAGCACGATCGCCACGATGTGCACCGCGAACCCGAGGTTCTCCCCGAAGGTTTCGGCCGCGGTGTTGTCGCCCGCAGCCATGTCGGCGACGTTCAGGCCGGCGGAAAGGATCATCTGGCCGAGCAGCACCAGCCAGGCGATCCGTTTCCGGGCGGTCAGGGCCGCGGCCAGCAATGCCAGCACGAAAGACCACGCGATGCTGGTGTCGGGGAAGTTGAACAGGTAGTTGTTGATGAACTCCCGGGGGACCTTGATCAGCCACCGGATCGCCGGGGAGACGCTGGCCAGCAGCGACACGGTGGCGATGACGCCCACAATCCACCCGGCCGCCGCCGGTACCCAGCGATACCGGGATTGCGACCGGCCGCGAGCCCCCGAACGGGACCCCGAACGAGATGAAGCGAGAGTCACAGACCGCGAGGATATGCCCTCAATCCGTGAAAAGCTTGGCGAAGCGCGAAGAGCGGCTGGCAATAATTGGTCCGGTCGCCCAAGCGTGCTCGTGCGCGCCGGACGGGGGTCCGGGGCGAAGTGCAAAAAGCCGCCCCGGTGGCTGCTAAACTGGCGGCCGCGACCATCCCGGCGAAGGCCAGGATCAGTAAGTGGAGTCCCACTCCCACCGCGTGCCACGAAGTTTCCTTCAAGGCTTGGCGGTCCGGTCACAGACATCGCGCATGTCTGTTCCGCGAGCAACGCGGGCGGCTTGACTAGTTGCAAGCCGTGATCGGTCGGCATTGGGCCCTGCTATTGCAGGGCTTTTTTGCTGGTGGTGTGGTGTTTCCGCCGCTGGATCCCGACCGAGGCCCTGGCCGTGAGCGCAGGATATCTATAAGCCCAACAAGGGAGGCCCCATCAGCACTGAGACCCGCGTCAACGAGCGCATCCGCGTACCTGAAGTCAGATTGATCGGCCCCGGGGGAGAGCAGGTAGGCATAGTGCGCATCGAAGACGCACTGCGCGTCGCTGCGGACGCCGATCTCGACCTCGTCGAAGTCGCCCCGAACGCCAGACCCCCGGTCTGCAAGATCATGGACTACGGCAAGTTCAAATACGAGGCGGCGCAAAAGGCGCGCGAATCCCGCCGGAACCAGCAGCAGACCGTCGTCAAAGAGCAAAAACTGCGACCAAAGATCGACGATCACGATTACGAGACCAAGAAGGGTCACGTGATCCGCTTCCTGGAGGCGGGTTCGAAGGTGAAGGTCACCATCATGTTCCGCGGACGTGAGCAGTCGCGGCCCGAGTTGGGCTACCGCTTGCTGCAGCGGCTGGGCGCGGACGTCGCCGAATACGGCTTCGTCGAGACGTCCGCCAAGCAGGACGGCCGCAACATGACGATGGTGCTGGCCCCGCACCGCGGCGCGAAGACTCGTGCCAGGGCGCGGCACCCCGAAGGACCCGGGGACGGCGCGGCATCGGACGCCGACGCGGGCGCCGACACCCCTTCACCCAACTGACCCGAGACCAACTAGCGAGAATTTCAGAAGTAGAGGAAACATGCCCAAGGCCAAGACCCACAGCGGGGCTTCGAAGCGGTTCCGGCGCACCGGAACCGGCAAGATCCTGCGCGAGAAGGCGAACCGTCGCCACCTGTTCGAGCACAAGCCGTCCACCCGGACTCGCCGGCTGGAAGGCCGCACGACCGTGGCGGCCAACGACACCAAGCGGATCAACAAGCTGCTGAACGGCTGATCTTCACCAAGCCGAGCGCCGGGGCCCGTCGGTGCCGGCACCCGACCCATTTACTTAGAACGAGAGTAGGAACACCCATGGCACGCGTGAAGCGGGCGGTCAACGCCCACAAGAAGAGGCGCAGCATTCTCAAGGCCTCAAAGGGCTATCGCGGCCAGCGCTCGCGGCTCTACCGCAAAGCCAAAGAGCAGCAGCTGCATTCGTTGAACTACGCCTACCGCGACCGCCGCGCGCGCAAGGGCGAGTTCCGGAAGCTGTGGATCTCGCGGATCAACGCGGCGGCGCGCGCCAACGACATCACCTACAACCGGCTGATCCAGGGTCTGAAGGCCGCCGGTGTGGAAGTGGACCGCAAGAACCTCGCCGACATCGCGATCACCGATCCCGCGGCGTTCACCGCGCTGGTTGACGTCGCCCGGGCCGCACTGCCCGAGGACGTCAACGCGCCCTCGGATTCCGGAGAGGCCGCCTAGCCCCTGCTGACCGAACGTTCGGCCCGGGTCGCCGCGGCGGTCAAACTGCATCGCCACGTCGGCCGGCGGCGGGCGGGCCGATTCCTGGCCGAAGGCCCCAACCTGGTCGAGGCGGCGGCCGCCCGCGGCCTGGTCCGCGATGTCTTCGTCACCGAAGCCGCGTCGCAGCGGTATGCGGCTTTGCTTGGCGCGCAGCGCTGTCCGGTCCATCTGGTCAGCGAGCGGGCCGCAAAGGCGCTGTCGGACACCGTCACCCCCGCCGGGCTGGTGGCCGTCTGCGAGATGCCCGCGACCGGCCTGGCGGACGTGCTGGCCGGCTCACCCCGGCTGATCGCGGTCGCCGTCGAGCTCGGCGAACCGGGCAACGCGGGCACGGTCATTCGCATCGCCGACGCCATGGGCGCACAGGGCGTGATCCTCGGCGGGCACAGCGTCGACCCGTACAACGGCAAGTGTCTGCGCGCCTCGACCGGCAGCATCTTCTCGATTCCGGTGGTCGCCGAGCCCGACGCGGCCGCCGCGCTGGGCGCCGTGCGCGCCGCCGGGCTGCAGGTGTTGGCGACCACGGTGGACGGCGAGACCCGCCTCGACGACGCCCCAGCGCTGCTCGCCAGGCCCACCGCGTGGTTGTTCGGGCCCGAATCACAGGGTCTGCCAACCGAAATCGCGGCCGCGGCCGATCACCGCATGCGCATCCCGATGGCCGGCGGTGCCGAGAGCCTGAACGTGGCCTCCGCCGCGGCCATCTGCCTCTACCAGAGCGCGCAGGCGCTCGGCTTGTTCAAGCGGCCCTGACGCGACCCCGGGCGGGCCGCAGACCCGCCAGCGACAGCGTCCCGTGTACCAGCGAGCCGGCGCGCTCCATGAGCGCCTTGGCCGGGTCGAGCGGCGAGCGGGGCTTTGGGGGGAAGTAGTGCATGGGCAGCCCGCGCCGGTCGCGCGGCGGCGCCATGAACGGCGGAGCCTCCACCAACGGCGCGTTGTCGGGCAGCCGCCCCTCGGCCCGGCGGTACGCGGCCAGCGCCCGGGGGTGCAGCCGAATCTCGTCGGGAACCGCCAGGAAGGCCAGTTCGACGAACTTGCCGAACAGCCGCAGCAGCACCTCGTCGCCGGGCGTCCAGCGCATGCCCGCCTTCTCGCGAACCGCGGGCTCGAACAGCCCCGCCGCGATCCAGCGCTGGCAGGCGACCAGCGGCCTGAACATCTGGTCCCAGACCGGCGTCGGCATCAGCACGAATTTCGGCTTGGGGATCCGGATTCGGAAGATGTCCAGCGTCGCCTGGTTGATTTCCAATTGCTCGCGGCAGACCCGGTCCCAATACTCCTGGAACTCCTCCCAGGAGGTGGGCACCGGTCGCATGCTCATCCCGTACATCCGGTACCACCGGACGTGCTCGTCGAACAGCTGCCGCTTCTCGGCCTCCGTCAAGCCCCCGCAGAAGTACTCGGCCACCTTGATCACCAGCATGAAGAAGGTGGCGTGGGCCCAATAGAAGGTTTCGGGGTTCAGCGCGTGATACCGGCGCCCGGACGCGTCGACGCCCTTGATGGTGTGGTGGTAGCTCGTGATCTGCCGTCCCGTCTGGGCCGCCCGGTCACCGTCGTAGACGACGCCCATGATCGGGTACACCGAGCGGGCCACCCGCTGCAGGGGCTCGCGCAGCAGGATCGAATGCTCCTCGACGCCCGCGCCCAGCTCCGGATACATGTTCTGGATCGCGCCGATCCAGACGCCCATCATTCCCGTGCGTAGATCGCCGAAGTACTTCCAGGTCAGGGAATCGGGCCCGAGCGGATCGTCGGATCTCGTTGGAATGGCAGTCATCTCGGCCTCCTCGGCTCACGATAACTTTGACAACGCGCGTTGTCTACGATTTCGGCCGTGCGCGCCGGTGGGTGTTACGCAGCGTCCATAGCGGTGTGGCGTCCCTGTGATCAGGCGATACGTTGCGAGCTGTGACACAAACCGCGAAGCCTTCATTGCCCGCCTCCGGCGCAACCAAATAACCTGGCCAGGTGGAACTCGCGCGTCGCGACCCGGACTCGGGCGAGCCCGGACAACCGACGGCGACGTCGTCCGATTCGCCGCCGCGTTCCGCGGTCTCGGCGCACGGCGCCTCGCAGTGGTTGCACAACCGGAATCACAGTCCCGGCGCGGTGGCGTTCATCCGCCGGGCGCGGCGTCTGCTGCCCGGCGACCCCGAGTTCGGCGACCCGCTGTCCACGGCCGGCGACGGTGGACCGCGCGCCGCGGCGCGTGCCGCCGACCGGCTGCTGGGGGATCGCGACGCGGTGTCGCGGGAAGTCAGCCTCGGGCTGTTGCAGGTGTGGCAGGCGCTGACCGAGTCGGTCGCCCGGCGCCCCGCGAATCCCGAGGTGACGCTGGTGTTCACCGACCTGGTCGGCTTCTCGTCGTGGTCCTTGCGGGCCGGTGACGAGGCGGCGCTCACCCTGCTGCGACAGGTGGCGCGGGCCGTCGAGCCGCCGCTGTTGGACGCCGGTGGCCACATCGTCAAACGGATGGGTGACGGCCTGATGGCCGTCTTCGGCGATCCCACGGTCGCGCTGCGGGCCGTCCTGGCAGCCAAGGATGCGCTGAAGTCCGTCGAGGTGGCCGGCTACACGCCGCGGATGCGGGTCGGGATTCACACCGGGCGGCCCCAGCGGTTGGCGGCGGACTGGCTCGGTGTCGACGTCAACATCGCCGCGCGGGTGATGGAACGGGCCACCAAAGGCGGGGTCATGGTGTCAGGTTCGACACTCGACCTGATCGCCCAGAGCGAACTGGACGCAATGGGCGTGGTCGCCAAACGTGCACGTAAACCGGTTTTTGCGGGCAAGACGACGGGCGTCCCGGCCGACTTGGCGATATATCGTTTGAGGACTCATAGGGAGTTGACAGCGCCCGATCACACTTCCGAAACAAATTAATCGACATAATGGACGCAATGTTTGGGGGCGTCTTCGCCCGGCTCGCCCGGGTCCAGTTCACGGTGGGATACGTGGCGATGCTGCTTGCCGTCAGCTGTGCCATCTTGGCGCTCGGCCCGCACGCGCACGACGTGCTGGTCGAGCGGGCCAGCACCAACCTGCACAATCTGGCCCATGGCCACGTGGGCACGCTGCTGGGCAGCGCGCTGGTCGTCGACGCCGGTCCGCTCTACTTCTGGTTGCCGTTCCTCACCTGCCTGCTCGCGCTCGGCGAACTGCACCTGCGCACCATCCGGCTGGTGGTCGCGTTCCTCGTCGGGCACGTCGGCGCGACGCTGCTCGTGGCCGCCGCCCTGGCCGCCGCGGTCGAGTTCGAGTGGATGCCGCTGTCGATCACCCGGGCCAGCGACGTCGGGATGAGCTACGGCGCCCTGGCGGTGCTCGGGGCGATGACGGCGGTGATTCCCCAGCGCTGGCGGGCCGCCTGGGTCGGTTGGTGGGTGTCGGCCGGCATCGCCTCGGCGATCATCGGCGGCGATTTCACCGATGCCGGCCATACCGTCGCCGTGGTGCTGGGCGTGCTGGTCTCCGCCCGGCTCCGCCAGCCCATCCACTGGACGCCGGTGCGCATCATGATGCTGGCCGCCTCGTCGGGCTTCGGCTTTCTGCTGCTGGCCCACCACTGGGGCACGATGGCCGCGGCGCCCGCCTTCGGCGTCCTGGGCGCGCTGGCCGCGCACAAGCTCGTGCGGTTCGCCACCGGGCGCGCGGTGTCGGACGACGCCGCCCTGGCCGGCGCGCAGCCGGTCGCGGCCGGCTAGACACCGGCTCGCCCTTACCCCGAAGCGCCCGCCGGGCCGCGCGCACCGCATCACTATGATCGGCACTTGCCGCTGGGGACCTTCCTCCCAGCCCCTCATCAGCAAGGAGCGTGTCGCCGCGTGGGTGCTCAGCCCGTCGACCTGTCACCGGATGCCTTGGCCGAGGCGGTCGGCGCCGCCCGGGAGGCGATCGCGCTCGCCGGCGATCTGGACGCGCTGGCGCGCGTGAAGACCGAGCACCTCGGTGACCGCTCACCGCTGGCGCTGGCCCGCCAGGCGCTGGGCAGCGTCCCCAAGGACGAGCGGGCCGACGCCGGCAAGCGGGTCAACTCCGCGCGAACCGAAGTGCAGCGCAGCTACGACGATCGGCTGGCGGCGCTGCGGGCCGAACGCGACGCGGCGGTGCTGGCCGCCGAGGGCATCGACGTCACCCTGCCGTCGGGCCGGCAGCCGACCGGCGCCCGACACCCGATCACCCAGCTGGCCGATCACATCGCCGACACCTTCATCGCGATGGGGTGGGAGCTGGCGGAGGGGCCGGAAGTCGAGACCGAGCAGTTCAACTTCGACGCCCTCAACTTCCCCGCGGACCACCCGGCGCGCAGCGAGCAGGACACCTTCTACATCGCGCCGGACGATTCCCGGCAGCTGCTGCGCACCCACACGTCGCCGGTGCAGGTGCGCACCCTGCTGGCCCACGAGCTGCCCGTCTACATCATCTCGATCGGCCGCACCTTCCGCACCGACGAGCTCGACGCCACCCACACGCCGGTCTTCCACCAGGTCGAGGGGCTGGCGGTGGACCGCGGCCTGTCCATGGCGCATCTGCGGGGCACCCTCGACGCGTTCGCCCGGGCCGAGTTCGGCCCGGAGGCGCGCACCCGGATCCGCCCGCACTTCTTCCCGTTCACCGAACCCTCCGCCGAGGTCGACGTGTGGTTCGTCGGCAAGAAGGGTGGCGCCGGCTGGGTGGAGTGGGGCGGCTGCGGCATGGTGCACCCAAACGTGTTGCGGGCGGCCGGGATTGACCCCGACGTCTACTCCGGGTTCGCGTTCGGCATGGGCCTGGAACGCACCCTGCAGTTCCGTAACGGCATACCCGACATGCGCGACATGGTCGAGGGCGACGTCCGGTTCTCGTTGCCGTTCGGGGTGGGTGCCTGATGCGCATCCCCTACAGCTGGCTGCAAGAAGTGGTAGCGGCGGGCGCCCCGGGCTGGGACGTCGCGCCCGGCGATCTCGAGCAGGCGTTGATCCGCATCGGCCACGAGGTCGAGGAGGTCGTCACCCTCGGCCCGGTCGACGGGCCGCTGACCGTGGGACGGGTGACGGACATCGAGGAGCTCACCGGCTTCAAAAAACCGATCCGCGCCTGCCGAGTGGACGTCGGCGACGGCGCGGAGCGCGACATCGTTTGCGGTGCAACGAATTTCGCCGTCGGCGATCTGGTGGTCGTGGCGCTGCCCGGCACCACGCTGCCGGGCGGGTTCGCTATCACCGCACGCAAGACCTACGGCCGCGACTCCGACGGCATGATCTGCTCGGCGGCCGAACTCGGTTTGGGCGCCGACCATTCCGGGATCCTGGTGCTGCCGCCCGGCACCGCCGAGCCGGGCGCCGAGGGCGCCACGGTCCTGGGCCTGGACGACGTGGTCTTTCACCTCGCGATCACCCCCGACCGGGGCTACGGCATGTCGGTGCGCGGGCTCGCCCGCGAGATCGCCTGCGCCTTCGACCTGAACTTCGTCGATCCGGCGGACATCAAGCCGTTGCCGGCCGAGGGCGAGGCGTGGCCGCTCACGGTGGACGCCGAGACCGGCGTGCGCCGATTCGCCCTGCGGCCCGTCACCGGGATCGACCCGGCGGCGGTGTCGCCGTGGTGGCTGCAACGGCGGCTGCTGCTGGCCGGGATCCGTGCGACGTCGCCGGCGGTGGACGTCACCAACTACGTGATGCTCGAACTCGGTCACCCCATGCACGCCCATGACCGCGACCGCATCTCCGGGGGCCTGGTCGTGCGGTTCGCCCGTCCCGGCGAGACGGTCGTCACCCTGGACGACATCGAGCGCCGGCTCGATCCGGCCGACGTCCTGATCGTCGACGACCGGGCGACCGCGGCGATCGGTGGCGTGATGGGCGCGGCGAGCACCGAGGTGCGCGCCGACTCCACCGACGTGCTGCTGGAGGCCGCCGTCTGGGACCCGGCGGCCGTCTCGCGCACCCAGCGCCGGTTGCACCTGCCCAGCGAGGCGGCCCGGCGCTACGAGCGCGGCGTGGACCCGGCCGTCTCGGTGGCCGCACTGGACCGCTGCGCGGCGCTGCTCGTCGAGATCGCCGGGGGAGCGGTGGAGGAGAAGCTGACCGATTGGCGGGGCGACCCGCCGACCGACGACTGGTCGCTACCGCCGATCCGGATGCCGGCCGACCTGCCCGACCGTGTCGCCGGGGTGGCCTACCCCGCGGGCGCCACCGCGCGGCGCCTGACGCAGATCGGGGCTTCGGTGAGCGACGGCGGCGGGGTCCTGACCGTGACGCCGCCGAGCTGGCGACCCGATCTGTTGCAGCCCGCCGACCTCGTCGAGGAGGTGCTGCGGCTGGAGGGGCTGGAGGCCATTCCGTCGGTGCTGCCCGCGGCCCCGGCGGGCCGGGGCCTCACCGCGGGGCAGAAACGCCGCCGCGCCATCGGCAGAGCGCTCGCGGAATCGGGGTACGTCGAGATCCTGCCGACGCCGTTCCTGCCCGCGGGGGTGTTCGACCTGTGGGGCCTGCCGGAAGACGACCCGCGACGCGCCACCACGCGGGTGCTCAACCCGCTGGAGGCCGACCGTCCGCACCTGGCCACCACGCTGCTGCCCGCGCTGCTGGAAGCGTTGGTGCGCAACGTATCCCGCGGGCTGGTGGACGTCGGGCTGTATGCCCTGGCCCAGGTGGTGCAACCGACCGAGCAGACCCGCGGCGTGCAGCCCATTCCCGTGCACCGCCGGCCGACCGATCACGAGATCGCGCTGCTGGACGCCTCGCTGCCCCGCCAGCCGCAGCACGCCGCGGTGGTGCTGGCGGGCCTGCGCGAACGCCGGGGCCCCTGGGGGCCCGGCCGCCGGGCCGAGGCCGCCGACGCGTTCGACGCGGCGCGCATCATCGCCCGCGCCAGCGGCGTCGAGGTGAGCCTGCGGGCGGCCCAACTCCTGCCCTGGCATCCGGGCCGGTGCGCCGAGGTGCTCGTCGGGGAGACCGTCGTCGGTCACGCCGGGCAATTGCACCCCGCCGTGATCGAGCGGTCCAACCTGCCGAAGGGCACCTGCGCCGTCGAACTGAACCTCGACGCGATCCCGATCGTCCAGGCGCTGCCGGCGCCCAGGGTGTCGCCGTTCCCGGCCGTCTTCCAGGACCTCAGCCTGGTCGTGCCCGCGCACGTGCCCGCCCAGGCGGTGGCCGACGCGGTCCGGGAGGGCGCCGGCGAGCTGCTGGAAGACCTGCAACTCTTCGACGTCTTCACCGGCCCGCAGCTCGGGGAAGACCGCAGATCGCTGACCTTCGCACTGCGGTTCCGCGCCCCGGATCGCACGCTGACCGAGGACGACGCCAGCGCGGCCCGCGACGCCGCGGTGCGGCGCGCCGCCGAGGCGGTCGGCGCCGAACTGCGGGCCTGACGCCGCGCGGCCGACCTACCGGGGTCCGATCGGGCGCCGGGTGACGCCCTCGTAATTTTGCCGGGCGAGATTTATTTTCGGATCGTCGGCGGCGGATCGTCGTTTCCCCTGTGTTCATTGTGTGATTCATTTGTGTTCACCCTGTCTGGGGCCGCGTTCCGCCGAGCTAGACGCGGGTCACCGCCGCCCGGACCGCCGATCGCCACACTCAGGCCTTTGCTGATCGCCGCTCGGAAGGTGCCAGGCTCGGCCGGCGGCGCCGAATGTCTTTGCGTAACTCCTGGCTAGTGTCCTGGGCACGAGAGCACCCCAGCGACCGCCAGCCGATCTCGCATCCATCGGGTGGCGGTAGTCGGAAGGCGCTCAATGTCGTTGACGTACAGCGCTATCGGCGGCGTGAGTGAGAGGCCGATGGCGATCGGCCGGGTGGAGGAAGCGGATGGATTTCGGGGCGTTACCGCCGGAGGTCAACTCCGGCCGGATCTACTCTGGACCGGGATCGGCGCCGCTGCTGGCTGCTGCGGCCGCGTGGGACGGGTTAGCCGGCGAACTGAATTCCGCGGCGGCGTCCTACGCCGCTGCGATCGCGGAGCTGACAACCACCTGGCACGGGCCCTCGTCGATATCGATGGCTGGCGCGGCGGCCCCCTACATCGGGTGGCTTGGCAGTGGCGCCCTGCGGGCGGAGCAGACCGCGGCGCGGGCCAGGGCGGCGGCGGCGGCCTACGAGGCCGCTTTCGCGGCCACCGTGCCGCCGCCGGTGATCGCGGCCAACCGGGCCTTGCTGGCCTCGCTGATCGCGACCAACATCCTGGGTCAGAACACCCCCGCGATCGCGGCCACCGAGGCGCAGTACGCCGAGATGTGGGCCCAGGACGCGGGCGCCATGTATGGCTACGCCGCCTCGTCGGCTGCGGCGGCGCAACTGACCCCGTTCGCCGCGCCACCCGCGACCACCGACGGCAGCGGGGAGGCCGACCAGTTGGCCGCGGTCACCTCGGCGATCGGGCCGTCGAGCGCCTCCGGCGTGGAATCTGCGCTGTCACAGGCGGTCTCGCAGGGTCCGGCCGGCCTGCAAACCCTCGCCGTGAACGCGAATGCGGTGACGACGGCGGCGAGCGGTCTCCCGCTGAGCCTGACGGACATCACGGGGATCCTGAAGACGTTCAACAGCGTCATGGGCACGATCTCCGGGCCGTACACCCCGCTCGGCGTGGCGAACCTGGCGAAGAACTGGTACCAGATCGCCCTCAGTATCCCGAGCGTGGGGACGGGCATCCAAGGGATCGGACCCCTACTGCACCCCAAAGCGCTCACCGGGGTCTTGGCGCCGCTGCTGCGCAGCGACCTGCTGAGCGGCGCGACCGCGGTGTCGACTGCGAGTTCGGTTTCGGCCGCGACGGGCCAGGCCGGCCTGGTCGGGTCGTTGTCGGTGCCGGCGAATTGGGCTGCTGCCGTTCCCGCGATCCGAACGGTGGCCGCCGAGCTGCCGGAGACGATGGCGCAAGCCGCTCCCGCGATGGCCGCGACCGGCCAACAAGGCATGTTCGGCCCGACGGCTCTGTCAAGCCTGGCCGGGCGCGCCGTCGGCGCGAGCGCCACCCGCGCGGTCGCCGGGCCGGCGTTTCGGGTGCCCGGTGCCGTCGCCGTCGACGACCTCGCGACCACGTCCACCGTCATCGTGATCCCGCCGAACACCAAATAAGAAAGGGTGCGGCAATGGTTTTCAGCGATTTCGCAACGCTGCCACCTGAGGTGATCTCCACCCAGATCTATGCGGGCCCGGGCGCCGGGCCGCTGCTCGCGGCCGCCGCGGCCTGGGAGACGCTGGCCGCCGAGTTGCACTCCACCGCGGCCTCCTACGGCACGGTCATTTCGGACCTGGTCGGCGAGTCGTGGCAGGGTCCGTCGTCGGAGTCGATGGCCGCGTCGGTGGCACCGTATCTGGCGTGGATGTCGACCATGGCGGGCCAAGCCGAGCAGACCGCCACCCAGGCCCGGGCCGCGGCCGGCGCCTACGAGGCCGCCCTGGCGGCCACCGTGCCGCCACAGCTCGTCGCGGCGAACCGCATTCAGTTGGCGGAACTGTTGGAGACGAACCTCCTGGGCCAGAACGACGCGGCGATCGCGGCGACTGAAGACGATTACGGACAGATGTGGGCCCAAGATGTAGCCGCCATGTTCAGTTACGCCAGCGCGTCGGAGTCGGCCGGCGAGCTGACCCCGTTCGAGGAGGCGCCGGCCACCACCAACGACACAGGACCGGCCACCCAGACCGCGGCCGTGGCGGCGGCGTCGCCCCAGTCGTTGTCGTCGTGGCTCAAGCAGATCGAGGACTATCTGACCTCGCTCACCGGCCAATACACCAAGTTTTGGCAGGACTTGATCGCGGGGACGACGGGGAGCACGGAGATCGCACCGTTCTGGGAGACGCTGTATTCCAGCATTTCCCAAATCGGCACGCAGGCGACGTGGACGAACGTCACCAACGCCACCATCGGCCTGGGCGTCTCGCAGTGGAAGAACTTCTTCATCTACGCACCGTGGAGCGCCGCGATGGCCAAAACCTCGCTGGGCGCCGGTCTGGCGTCGCCGGGGCATGTCGCCGCGGGCGTCGCGGCCAAGCCCGTGTCGGCGGTAGCGGGTAACGCGCCGACGGTGGGGAAGCTTTCGGTGCCGCCCAGCTGGGCGACCGCCGCGCCGGCCATCCGGCTGGCCTCGCTGCCGGGCACCAGCGTGGGCGCGGCCGCGGCCACGGATTTCTCGGGCCTGGTCAACGAGGCGACGTTGGGCAGCCTGGCGGGCGGCGCGCTGGGCAGCCCGGCGGCGCGCGTGGTCAGCTCACCCGGCATCCAGCAGGCCCGCGTCGCCACCGGCGAGCGCCGCACCGCACCGGTCAAGCTCGACCGCATCATCGCCCAACTGCAGGAGATGCCCGACCAGGTTCAGCACTGGAACGTCGACGAGACAGGTCTCGATGACCTGGTCGCCAAGCTCAGAACGACACCGGGCGTGCACGCCGTGCACGTGACGGACGGCGCCGAGCTGGCGGTGGGCGGCGCCGAATCGAAGATGGGTTAAATGACCGCAGCGCAGGGGTTTCGCGGCGTGATCACGGGCATAGCCAGGCCCGGTCGGGAAAGCCGCCGTGATGAGTCGCATCGAAGGAGGAGTGATGAAACTGCTGTTAGCGCTTCTCGGTGTGTCACTGGGCATCGTCGCCGCGGCGCCCGCGCACGCCATACCCGGGGAGGACGAAGCGGCGACCGACGAGAACAACGAGGTCTTCATCGCTGACCTGCACAAGGTGGGAATCAGCTTTGCGGACCCGGATCAGGCCATCACCGCCGGAAAAGCGGTGTGCGGCTTGATCTCTCGCGGCGTATCCGGTCTTCAGCTCCTCAATGACCTGCGGGACAACAATCCCGAGCTGACGACAAACGGCGCCGCCCAGTTCGCGACGATATCGGCGAAGTCCTACTGCCCACGGCAACTGCAAGCCGCCGAGGGCGGAAAGGGCGGCGGGTGAGCACTTCTGGCCCCCGAGCCCCCCTGGAGAATGGATTTGCAAAAGACTGCATAACCATGCAGAATCGGCGGAATGGCCGACGTATTGAGGGTGGCGATCGCCGGGGCCAGCGGCTACGCCGGCGGTGAAATCCTGCGCCTGTTGCTCGGCCATCCGGCCTATGCCGACGGCCGCCTCGCGATCGGTTCGCTGACCGCCGCGACCAGCGCCGGCAGCACGCTCGGCGAGCACCACCCGCACCTGACGCCGCTGGCCCAGCGGGTGGTCGAGCCCACCGAACTCGCCGTGCTGGCCGGCCACGACGTGGTGTTCCTGGCCCTGCCGCACGGGCATTCGGCCGCGCTGGCCGAACAGCTCGGCCCGGACACCCTGATCATCGACTGCGGCGCCGACTTCCGGCTTACGGACGCCGGCGCCTGGGAACGGTTCTACGGCTCCCCGCACGCCGGCAGCTGGCCCTACGGGCTGCCCGAACTGCCGGGCGCGCGGGAGCGGTTGCGCGGCGCGCGGCGCATCGCCGTCCCGGGTTGCTACCCGACTGCGGCGCTACTGGCGTTGCTGCCCGCGGTGGCCGAGGATCTGATCGAGCCCGCCGTCACGGTGGTCGCCGTGAGCGGGACCTCCGGGGCGGGCCGGGCCGCCAAGACCGATCTGCTCGGCTCCGAGGTCATCGGATCCGCGCGGGCCTACAACATCGCGGGCGGCCACCGGCACACCCCCGAGATCGCCCAGGGCCTGCGGGCCGTCACCGACCGCGACGTCACGGTGTCGTTCACCCCGGTGTTGATCCCGACCTCACGCGGCATCTTGGCCACCTGTACCGCGCGCACCCGTGCGCCGCTCTCGCAGCTGCGGGCGGCCTACGAAAAGGCTTATGACGCCGAACCTTTCATTCACCTGCTGCCCGAGGGCCAGCTGCCCCGCACCGGATCGGTGATCGGCAGCAACGCGGCGCACCTGGCCGTCGCGGTGGACGCGGCCGCGGAGACGTTCGTGGCCATCGCCGCCATCGACAACCTGGTCAAGGGCACCGGCGGCGCGGCGGTGCAGTCGATGAACCTGGCGCTGGGATGGCCAGAGACGCAAGGCCTTTCGGTGGTCGGAGTCGCGCCGTGACTCGCGCAGCCGAGGCGCGCCTGGTGCGCGAACAGGGCGTCACCGCGCCGGCCGGGTTCCGGGCCGCCGGCATCGCCGCCGGCATCAAGGCGTCGGGCAACCGCGACCTGGCCCTGGTTTTCAACGAGGGACCCGACTACGCGGCGGCCGGCGTGTTCACCCGCAACAAGGTCAAGGCGGCGCCGGTGCTGTGGACCCAGCAGGTGCTGACCACCGGGGCGCTGCGCGCGGTGATCCTGAACTCCGGCGGTGCCAACGCCTGCACCGGCCCGGGCGGCTTCCAGGACGCCCACGCCACCGCCGAGGCCGTCGCGGCCGCGTTGTCCGACTGGGGCACCGAGACCGGCGCCATCGAGGTCGCGGTCTGCTCCACCGGGTTGATCGGCGACCGGTTGCCGATGGACAAGGTGCTGGCCGGGGTGCGCACGATCGTCCAAGACATGGCCGGCGGGCTGTCGGGCGGCGACGAGGCCGCGCGCGCGATCATGACCACCGACACCGTGCCGAAACAGGTTGCGCTGCACCACCCGGGCAACTGGACCGTCGGCGGAATGGCCAAGGGCGCGGGCATGCTGGCGCCGTCGCTGGCCACCATGCTCTGCGTGCTCACCACCGACGCGGCCGTCGATGCCGCCGCGCTCGACCGGGCGCTGCGCCGGGCCTCCGCGCGCACCTTCGACCGGCTCGACATCGACGGCAGCTGCTCGACCAACGACACGGTGCTGCTGCTGGCGTCGGGGGCCAGCGAAATCACGCCGAGCCAGGCCGATCTCGACGATGCCGTGCTGCGGGTCTGCGACGACCTGTGCGCGCAGCTGCAGGCCGACGCCGAGGGCGTCACCAAGCGCGTCACCGTCACCGTCACCGGGGCCACCTCGGACGACGACGCGCTGACCGCCGCCCGGGTGATCGCCCGCGACAGCCTGGTCAAGACCGCGGTGTTCGGGTCCGACCCCAACTGGGGCCGCGTGCTGGCCGCCGTCGGCATGGCGCCGGTCACGCTCGACCCGGATCGAATCACCGTGTCCTTCAACGGGTTCGCCGTGTGCGTCGACGGCGTCGGGGCGCCCGGCGCGCGCGAGGTGGACCTGTCCGGCGCCGACATCGACATCACCGTCGACCTGGGCGTGGGTGACGCCTCCGCGGCCGTACGCACCACCGACCTGTCGCACGCCTACGTCGAAGAGAACTCGGCATACAGCTCATGACGCGCGCCGGCGACGATGCAGAACGCAGTGATGAGGTGGGGGCACCTCCCGCTTGCGGGGGAGAGCGGCGCATATCGTTGCGCACGGGAGAGCTGTCCACCGCGGTCAAGGCGCAGGTGCTGGCCGAGGCGCTGCCCTGGCTCAAGCAGCTGCACGGCAAGATCGTCGTCATCAAGTACGGCGGCAATGCCATGACCGACGACACGCTGCGGCACGCCTTCGCCGCCGACATGGCCTTCCTGCGCAACTGCGGCATCCACCCCGTCGTCGTGCACGGCGGGGGCCCGCAGATCACCGCCATGCTGCGGCGCCTCGGCATCGCGGGCGGTTTCAAGGGCGGCTTCCGGGTCACCACACCCGAAGTGCTCGACGTGGCGCGGATGGTGCTGTTCGGCCAAGTGGGCCGCGAACTGGTCAACCTGATCAACGCGCACGGCCCCTACGCCGTCGGCATCACCGGCGAGGACGCGCAGCTGTTCACCGCCGTGCGGCGCAGCGTCACCGTGGACGGCGTGGCCACCGACATCGGACTGGTCGGGGACGTGGAGCGGGTCAACACCGCCGCCGTGCTGGATCTGATTGCGGCGGGCCGCATTCCGGTGGTGTCGACGCTCGCCCCGGACGCCGAGGGCGTGGTGCACAATATCAACGCCGACACCGCCGCGGCGGCGCTAGCCGAGGCCCTGCGCGCCGAAAAGCTGTTGATGCTCACCGATGTCGAGGGTCTGTACACCAGCTGGCCGGACCGCGAATCGCTGGTCAGCGAAATCGACACCGCCACCCTCGCACAACTGCTACCCACGCTGGAGGCGGGCATGATTCCCAAGGTCGAAGCGTGTCTGCGAGCCGTGACAGCGGGTGTGCCCAGCGCACACGTCATCGACGGCAGGGTCGAACACTGCGTGTTGGTCGAGCTTTTCACCGATGCGGGCACCGGCACCAAGGTGGTGAGCAAGTGACTGAGTCCGTGGCGATGAAGCAGCGCTGGGAAGCCGTGATGATGAACAACTACGGCACCCCGCCGCTTGCGCTGGCCAGCGGTGACGGCGTCGTGGTCACCGACGTGGACGGCAACACCTACCTCGACCTGCTCGGCGGCATCGCGGTCAACGTCCTCGGCCATCGCCACCCCGCGGTCATCGAGGCCGTCACACGGCAGATGACGACGCTGGGCCACACCTCCAACCTGTATGCGAGCGAACCGGGCATCGCGCTGGCCGAGGAGTTGTCGGCCCTGCTGGGCGCCGACAAGACCGGAGCGCCGACGCGGGTGTTCTTCTGCAACTCGGGGACCGAGGCCAACGAGGTGGCGTTCAAGCTGTCGCGGCTGACCGGACGCACCAATCTCGTTGCCGCGCAGGGCGGTTTCCACGGCCGCACCATGGGTTCGCTGGCGCTGACCGGTCAGCCGAGCAAGCGGGCGCCGTTCGAGCCGTTGCCGGGTTACGTCACCCACGTGCCCTACGGCGACACCGACGCGCTGGCGGCCGCGGTCGACGACGCCACCGCCGCGGTGTTCCTCGAACCGATCATGGGGGAGGGCGGCGTCGTCGTCCCACCAGAGGGCTACCTGACAGCCGCGCGCGAGATCACCGCGCGGCACGGCGCGCTGCTGGTGCTCGACGAGGTGCAGACCGGGATGGGCCGCACCGGAGCGTTTTTCGCCCACCAGCACGACGGCATCACCCCGGACGTCGTGACCATGGCCAAGGGGCTCGGCGGCGGGCTGCCCATCGGCGCGTGCCTGGCCGTCGGCCGGGCCGCCGACCTGATGGCGCCCGGCCTGCATGGCAGCACGTTCGGCGGCAACCCCATCTGCGCCGCGGCGGCACGGGCGGTGCTGCGGGTGATCGCCGACGAGGACCTGGTCCGGCACGCCGACGTGCTGGGCAAGTCGGTGCGCGACGGGATCGAGTCCCTCAACCACCCCATGATCGACCACGTGCGCGGGCGTGGCCTGCTGCAAGGCATGGTGCTGACCGCGCCGCGCGCCAAGGAAGCCGAAAACGCCGCGCGGGCGGCCGGTTTCCTGGTCAACGCCGCCGCACCCGATGTCATCCGGCTGGCTCCGCCGCTGATCGTCACCGAAGCCCAGCTCGACAGCTTCGTCGCCGCGTTGCCGGGCATCCTGGACAGGGCCGCGGATGACGCCTAGGCACTTTCTGCGCGACGACGACCTGTCACCCCAGGAACAGGCCGAGGTGCTGCAACTGGCCGCGGACCTGAAGAAGGACCCGTTCAGCTACCGCCCGCTGGAGGGGCCCCGCGGGGTCGCGGTGATCTTCGACAAGAACTCCACCCGCACCCGGTTCTCCTTCGAGGTGGGCATCGCCCAGCTCGGCGGCCACGCCGTCGTCGTCGACGCCCGCAGCACGCAGCTGGGCCGCGACGAGACGCTGGCCGACACCGCGCGGGTGCTGTCCCGCTACGTCGAGGCCATCGTGTGGCGGACGTTCGAGCAGGACCGGCTCGAGGCCATGGCCGAGGTGGCCAGCGTGCCGGTGGTCAACGCGCTCTCCGACGATTTCCACCCCTGCCAGGTGCTCGCCGACCTGCAGACCATCGCCGAACGCAAGGGATCGCTTGCCGGACTGCGGATGTCGTACTTCGGCGACGGCGCCAACAACATGGCCCACTCGCTGCTGCTCGGCGGCGTGACCGCCGGCATGCACGTCACCATCGCGGCGCCGGACGGCTTCGCTCCCGCCCCCGCCTTCACGGCGGCGGCGCTCGAGCGCGCCGAAGCCACCGGCGGCTCGGTCACCCTGACCGCGGACGCGGACGCCGCCGCGGCCGGCGCCGACGTCCTGGTGACCGACACGTGGACGTCGATGGGGCAGGAAGGCGACGGCCTGGACCGCCGCACCCCGTTCCGGCCGTTCCAGGTCAACCAGCGGCTGCTGGGCCTGGCCGACCCGGAAGCCATTGTGCTGCACTGCCTTCCGGCGCACCGCGGCGACGAGATCACCGACGAGGTGATGGACGGGCCGGCCAGCGTGGTGTGGGACGAGGCCGAGAACCGGCTGCACGCCCAGAAGGCGTTGCTGGTGTGGCTGCTGGAGCGGTCCCGATGACCCGCTCGAAGGCGGCCGCCGAGACCACCCGGGCCGGCCGGCAGGACCGCATCGTCGCGATCCTGTCGTCGGCGTCGATCAGCAGCCAGAGCGAACTGGCGGCCCGGCTGGCCGACGAGGGCATCGAGGTCACCCAGGCCACGCTGTCACGCGACCTCGAGGAGCTCGGCGCGGTGAAGCTGCGCGGCGCCGACGGCGGCGTGGGCGTCTACATCGTCCCCGAGGACGGCAGCCCGGTGCGCGGCGTATCCGGCGGGACCGCTCGGCTGTCCCGGCTGCTGAGCGAACTCCTGGTCTCCGCCGACGCGAGCGCCAATCTCGCGGTGCTGCGCACCCCGCCCGGCGGTGCCAACTATTTGGCCAGCGCGATCGACCGCGCGGCGCTACCGTACGTCGTCGGCACCATCGCCGGCGACGACACGGTCTTCGTGGCCGCCCGAGAGCCGATGACCGGCGCCGAGCTGGCCCGCACCCTGGAAGAGCTCACCTAAAAAAGGAGATTGGTTCATGTCAGATCGCGTCATCCTGGCTTATTCCGGCGGGCTGGACACCTCGGTCGCGATCAGCTGGATCGGCAAGGAGACCGGCCGCGAGGTGGTGGCGGTGGCGATCGACCTCGGCCAGGGCGGCGAGGACATGGAGGTCGTCCGCCAGCGCGCCCTGGACTGCGGCGCGGTGGAAGCCGTCGTCGTCGATGCCCGCGACGAGTTCGCCGAGGGCTACTGCCTGCCCACCATCTTGAACAACGCGCTCTACATGGACCGCTACCCGCTGGTTTCGGCCATCAGCCGGCCGCTGATCGCCAAGCACCTGGTGGCGGCGGCCCGCGAGCACGGCGGCAGCATCGTCGCGCACGGTTGCACCGGCAAGGGCAACGACCAGGTCCGGTTCGAGGTCGGATTCGCTTCGCTGGCACCGGATTTGGAGGTGCTGGCGCCGGTCCGCGACTACGCGTGGACGCGCGAGAAGGCGATCGCGTTCGCCGAGGAGAACGCGATCCCGATTAACGTCACCAAACGCTCGCCGTTCTCCATCGACCAGAACGTGTGGGGCCGCGCCGTGGAAACCGGTTTCCTGGAACACCTTTGGAACGCGCCCACCAAGGACATCTACGCCTACACCGAAGACCCCACCATCAACTGGAACACCCCCGACGAGGTGATCGTCGGGTTCGAGCGCGGCGTCCCGGTGTCCATCGACGGCAAACCGGTGTCCGTGCTACAGGCCATCGAGGAGCTCAACCGTCGTGCCGGTAGCCAGGGCGTCGGGCGCCTGGACGTGGTCGAGGACCGGCTGGTGGGCATCAAGAGCCGCGAGATCTACGAGGCCCCCGGGGCGATGGTGCTGATCACCGCCCACACCGAGCTCGAGCACGTCACCCTGGAGCGCGAACTGGGCCGCTTCAAGCGCCACACCGACCAGCGCTGGGCGGAGCTGGTCTACGACGGACTCTGGTATTCGCCGCTGAAGACCGCGCTGGAAGCGTTCGTCGCGAAGACCCAGGAGCACGTCACGGGCGAGATCCGAATGGTGTTGCACGGCGGGCACATCGCCGTCAACGGCAGGCGCAGCGCCCAGTCGCTCTACGACTTCAACCTCGCCACCTACGACGAGGGCGACAGCTTCGACCAGTCGGCCGCGAAGGGCTTCGTCTACGTGCACGGGCTGTCGTCCAAGATCGCGTCCCGCCGAGACCTGGCCGCCGACGAAGGTCCGACCGCGACGTGAGCACGCGCGAGGGCTCGCTGTGGGGCGGGCGGTTCGCCGACGGCCCGTCGGACGCGCTGGCCGCCCTGAGCAAGTCCACCCACTTCGACTGGGTCCTGGCCCCCTACGACATCGTCGCCTCGCGGGCGCACACCGTGATTCTGTTTCACGCCGGATTGCTCGACGAGGAGCAGCGCGACGGGCTGCTGGCCGGCCTGGACAGCCTCGCCGAGGACGTGGCCGACGGCAGCTTCACCCCGCTGGTGACCGACGAGGACGTGCACGCCGCGCTGGAGCGCGGGCTGATCGACCGGGTCGGCCCCGACCTGGGTGGCCGGCTGCGGGCCGGGCGGTCGCGAAACGACCAGGTGGCCACCCTGTTCCGGATGTGGCTGCGCGACGCGGTGCGCCGGGTCGCCGACGGGGCGCTGGAGGTGGTGGCCGCGCTGGCGGGCCAGGCCGCCGAGCACCCGACGGCGATCATGCCGGGCAAGACGCACCTGCAGTCCGCGCAGCCGGTCCTGCTGGCCCACCACCTGCTTGCGCACGCACACCCGCTACTGCGCGACGTCGACCGCATCGTCGACTTCGACCGGCGCGCCGCGGTGTCCCCGTACGGCTCGGGGGCGCTGGCGGGCTCGTCGCTGGGGCTGGACCCGGACGCGATCGCCACCAAGCTGGGTTTCGCGGAGGCCGCCGACAACTCCATCGACGCGACCGCCGCCCGGGATTTCGCCGCCGAGGCCGCCTTCATCTTCGCGATGATCGCGGTGGACCTGTCACGGCTGGCCGAGGACATCATCCTGTGGAGTTCGACGGAGTTCGGCTACGTCAGGCTGCACGATTCGTGGTCCACCGGCAGCTCGATCATGCCGCAGAAGAAGAACCCGGACATCGCCGAGCTGGCCCGCGGCAAGTCCGGGCGGCTGATCGGCAACCTGGCCGGGCTGCTGGCGACGCTCAAGGCGCAGCCGCTGGCCTACAACCGCGACCTGCAGGAGGACAAGGAGCCGGTGTTCGACTCGGTCGCCCAGCTGGAGCTGGTGCTGCCGGCGATGGCCGGCCTGGTGGCCAGCCTGACGTTCGACGTCGAGCGGATGGCGGCCCTGGCCCCGGCCGGTTACACGCTGGCCACCGACATCGCCGAGTGGCTGGTGCGGCGGGGGGTGCCGTTCCGAGCCGCGCACGAGGCCGCCGGGGCCGCCGTCCGGGCGGCCGAGGGGCGTTCCGTCGGGCTCGACGAGCTGACCGACGACGAGCTGGCCGCCATCAGCCCCGAGCTGACACCGCAGGTCCGTGAGGTGTTGACGATCGAGGGCTCGGTGTCGTCGCGCGACCGTCGCGGCGGGACCGCGCCGGTCCGGGTCGCCGAGCAGCTCGAAGCCGTCCTGGCCGAGTCCGAAGAGCTCAGGGCGCGGCTCGGCGGCGGGGAATGAGAGGACTTTCGTTTCTGTGCCGCGCGGCGGCATGCCGACTAAACTGCCCGCAGAAAGTGATCCGGGTGAACATTTCGGCCCTGATCTTCGTCGTCAAGGGGTGGGACCAATGAGCGTCGTCGCTGGCGTTTCCGGCGCTTTGCCGCCGTACCGCTATTCCCAGCGCGAGCTCACCGACTTCTTCGTCAGCATCCCGGAGTTCGAGGGCTACGAGGACATCGTCCGGCAGTTGCACACCAGCGCAAAGGTCAACAGCCGGCACCTGGTGCTGCCGCTGGAGCGGTATCCCAGCCTGAACGACTTCGGCCTGGCCAACCGGATCTTCATCGAAAACGCGGTCAACCTGGGCTGCGAGGCCCTTTCGGGCGCGCTCGACGAGGCCGGCCTGCGGCCCCAGGACCTGGACGTGCTCATCACGACGACGGTCACCGGCCTCGCGGTGCCCTCCCTGGACGCCCGGATCGCCGGGCGGCTGGGGCTGCGCGAGGACGTGCGCCGGGTGCCGCTGTTCGGCCTGGGCTGCGTGGCCGGGGCCGCGGGCGTGGCCCGGCTCAACGACTACCTGCGCGGGGCGCCCGACGGCGCCGCGGCCCTGATCTCGGTCGAGCTCTGTTCGCTCACCTATCCGGGCTACAAGCCGACGCTGCAGGGCATGGTCGGCAGCGCGCTGTTCGCCGACGGGGCCGGCGCCGTGGTTGCCGTCGGCGACCGCCGCGCCGAACAGGTGGGCGCCGGCGGGCCCGCCATCCTCGACTCGCGCAGCACGCTCTATCCCGATTCGCTGCGGACCATGGGTTACGACGTCGGCGCCGCGGGGTTCGAGCTGGTGCTGGCCAAGGACCTGGCCCAAGTAGTCGAGGAGCACATCGAGCGGGACGTCACGGGTTTCCTCGGTGCGCACGGGCTGACGACGACCGACATCGGGGCCTGGGTGAGCCATCCCGGCGGCCCGAAGATCATCGAGGCGATCAACGCGAGCCTGGGCCTGCCGCCGGATGCCCTGGAACTGACCTGGCGCTCATTGGGTGAGATCGGCAATCTTTCGTCGGCGTCCGTGCTGCACGTGTTGCGGGACACCCGGGCCAAGCCGCCACCCAGCGGGAGCCCCGGCTTGATGATCGCGATGGGTCCGGGATTCTGTTCCGAACTCGTACTGTTGCGCTGGCATTGAGCTAAGGCATTACCTCTTGTACTCCGTGTTTTCTCGCCCAGGTCACGTCCCGTGAACAGCAACCCCGAGGAGCTCGTCAGGGCCCTGCGCGCTTCGCTGAAGGAAAACGAGCGGCTGAAGCGCGAGGCGCGCGAATACCTCGCCGCGGCAACCGAACCCGTGGCGGTGGTCGGAATGGGTTGCCGGTACCCCGGGGGCGTGGATTCTCCGGAGGCCTTGTGGCAGATGGTGGTCGAGGGCCGCGACGTGGTCTCCGATTTCCCGGCGGATCGCGGCTGGAACCTGTCGGGGCTGTTCGATCCCGACCCCGACGCGGTGGGAAAGTCCTACGCCCGGTGCGGCGGCTTTCTGCCCGACGTGGCCGACTTCGACGCCGCGTTCTTTTCCATCGCGCCCAGCGAGGCGCTGGCGATGGATCCACAGCAACGCCTGTTGCTGGAGGTGTCCTGGGAGGCGTTGGAGCGGGCCGGGATTGACCCCGCCGACCTGCGGGGCTCGGCGACGGGTGTGTTCGCGGGGATCTTCCACGGTTCGTACGGCGGCCAGGGGCGGGTGCCGGGACACCTGGAGCGCTACGGCCTGCGCGGGTCGACGCTGAGTGTGGCCTCGGGGCGGGTGGCCTACGCGCTGGGCTTGGAGGGTCCCGCCGTTTCGGTCGACACGGCCTGTTCGTCGTCGTTGGTGGCCTTGCATCTGGCGGCCCGGTCGCTGCGCGCCGGCGAATGTGACCTGGCGCTGGCCGGCGGCGTGACGGTGATGGCGACGCCGGCGATGTTCATCGAGTTCAGCCGGCAGCGGGCACTGGCCGCCGACGGGCGGTGCAAAGCCTACGCGGGCGCGGCCGACGGGACGGGCTTCTCCGAAGGCGTCGGCGTGCTGGTGCTGGAAAGGCTTTCCGACGCGCGTCGTTTCGGGCATCCGGTGCTGGCGCTGCTGCGCGGGTCGGCGGTCAATCAGGACGGTGCCTCGAACGGACTGGCGACGCCGAACGGGCCGTCGCAGCAGCGGGTGATCCGCGCCGCGTTGGCCGATGCGCGGCTGCGGACGGCCGACGTGGATCTGGTGGAGGGCCACGGCACGGGCACCACCCTCGGGGATCCGATTGAGGCGCAAGCGGTTCTGGCGACGTACGGGCAGGACCGGCCGGCGGACCGGCCGCTGTGGCTGGGGTCGATCAAGTCCAACATGGGCCACACCTCGGCGGCCGCGGGCGCCGGCGGCGTGATCAAGATGGTGCAGGCGATCCGGCATGGGGTGATGCCCAAGACGTTGCACGTGGATGTGCCCACCCCGCATGTGGATTGGTCGGCGGGGGCGGTGTCGCTGCTGACCGAGGCGCGGGAGTGGCCGGCGCTGGACCGGCCGCGCCGAGCGGGGGTGTCGTCGTTCGGGATCAGCGGCACCAACGCCCACGTCATCGTGGAGCAGCCGCCGCCGGAGACCGAAAGCTCCACGCCCGCGGGCGATGACGCGCCGGCGCCGTGGGTGCTGTCGGCCCGGTCGGCCGACGCCCTGGCCAACCAGGCGGCCCGGCTGCTGGCGCGGGCGAACGACGACCCGGGCCTGCGGACGGTCGACGTGGCGTGGTCGCTGGTCTCGACGCGGTCGCTGTTCGAGCACCGAGCCGTGCTGGTGGGTGCGGACCGCGAGCGCTTGCTGGCGGAGCTGGCCGGGGTGGCCGCCGGCGCGCCGGGCGCGGGTGCGGTGGTGGGCCGGGCGCAACCGGTGGGCAAGACGGTGTTCGTGTTTCCCGGGCAGGGCTCGCAATGGCTCGGCATGGGGGCCGAATTGCTGGACAGTTCGGCGGTTTTCGCCGAACACCTGCAGCGCTGCGAGAAGGCGCTCGCCGAACACGTGGAGTGGTCGTTGATCGACGTCCTCCGCGGGGCGCCGGGTGCGCCCGGGTTGGACCGGGTGGACGTGGTGCAGCCGGCGCTGTGGGCGGTGATGGTGTCGCTGGCCGAGTTGTGGCGCTCGGTGGGCGTGGTCCCCGATGCGGTGATCGGTCATTCGCAGGGCGAGATCGCGGCCGCCTATGTGGCGGGAGCGCTTTCGCTGGAGGACGCCGCCAGGGTGGTGGCGCTGCGGAGCCGGTTGCTGGTGGGATTGTCGGGTGCGGGCGGCATGGTGTCGCTGGCCTGCGGCCTGGCCCGCGCCGAGGAATTGATCGCCGGGTGGGGCGATCGGTTGAATGTTGCCGCCGTCAACGGTGTTTCCGCGGTGGTGGTGTCCGGCGAGGTGGACGCGCTCGAGGAGTTGATGCGGCACTGCGAGGCCGCCGGCGTGCGTGCCCGCAGGATCGACGTCGACTACGCTTCCCACTCCCGGCACGTCGACGCGATCCGCGCGGAGCTGGGCGAAGCGCTGGCCGGCATCGCGCCGCGGTCGTCCCCGGTTGCCCTGTATTCCACCGTCACCGGTGACCTGATCGACACCGCGGGCCTGGACGCCGACTACTGGTACCGCAGCATCCGGCAATCGGTCCAGTTCGAACGGGCGGTGCGCAACGCGTGCGGGGCCGGGTATGGCGTGTTCGTCGAGTCCAGCCCGCACCCCGTGCTGCTCGCCGCCGTCGAGGAGACGGTGGCCGACTGCGGTGGCGACGCGTTCGTGGTCCCGTCGCTGGGTCGCGACGACGGTTCGCTGCAACGGTTTTGGCTCTCGGCGGGCCAGGCCCACGTGGCCGGATTACCGGTGGACTGGCGGGCCGCGATCGCCGGTCTCGGCGGGCGGCGCGTGGACCTGCCGACGTACGGGTTCGTGCGGCAGCGGTTTTGGCTGCCCGGCGGGTCGACGGGTTCGGGGGACGTGGCCACCCTGGGGCTGGCCGGGGCGCGGCACGCCCTGCTGGGCGCGGTGGTGCAGCGGCCCGATTCCGGCGGGGTGGTCCTGACGGGCCGACTGTCGACGGCCGCGCAGCCGTGGCTGGCCGATCACGCGGTGGGCGGCACGGTGTTGTTCCCCGGTGCGGGGTTCGTGGAGCTGGCCATCCGGGCCGGTGACGAGGTCGGTTGTGCGGCGCTCGAGGAGCTGACGTTGTCGGCCCCGTTGGTGCTGCCCGTGGCGGACGGCGTGCAGGTGCAGGTGGTGGTCGGCGCCGCCACCGAGTCGGGGCAGCGCGAGCTGTCGGTGTATTCGGCCGCCGCTCAGTCGGATTGGGTGCTGCACGCCCAGGGCGTGGTGCGCCCCGCGGCGGTGCCGCCGGCCGGGGATCTGTCAGTGTGGCCGCCGCCGGGCGCGGCGCCGGTGGACGTGGCCGACGCCTACGCGCGGCTCGCGGAGCGGGGCTACGAGTACGGCCGGGCCTTCCGCGGCCTGCGGGCGATGTGGCGCCGGGGCGACGAGATCTTCGCCGACATCGCGCTGCCGGACGACGCCGGTGCGCAAGACGGCGGCTTCGGCATACACCCGGTGCTGTTGGACGCGGCGCTGCACGCGCTCGGTGTCGCCGCGGGGCAGGGCCAGACCATGCTGCCGTTCTCCTGGCAGGGGGTGTCGTTGCACGCGGCGGGCGCATCGCGGGCGCGGGTCCGGCTGGCGCCCTCCGGCGCCGGGGCGGTGTCGGTGGAATTGGCCGACGGCTCCGGGCTGCCGGTGTTTTCGGCGCGTTCGCTGGCGATGCGCCCCGTCTCGGCCGAGCAGCTGTCGCTCGCGGCCGCACCCGCCGAGGGGTTGTTCGAGGTGGCGTGGGCACCGATAGCGTTGAGCGGCAATGATTCCGACGCCACGCTGTGGGAGCCGGGCGCCCACGGCGGCGACGTGGTCCGGTCGGTGCACGCGGCCACCACCGAGGCGCTGGGTGAGCTGCAATCGTGGTTGCGCGACGAGGGGTCCGGAACACTGGCGGTGCAGACCCGTGGGGCGGTCGCGCTCGCCGGTGAGGACGTCGCGGACCTGGCCGGTGCGGCGGTGTGGGGGCTGGTGCGGTCGGCCCAGGCCGAGCACCCGGGCCGGGTGGTGCTGATCGACTCCGACGGATCGCTGGACACGCGCGCGGTTATCGGCTGCGGCGAACCGCAATTGGCGGTGCGCGGGGGAGTGGCCTACGCCCCCCGGATGCGGCCCGCGCGACGGGGAGCGGTGCTGCGGCTGCCCTCCGGGGGCTGGCGGCTGGATGCCGGCGGCGGGGGCACGCTGGAAGACCTGGTGGTCAGCCCGTGCCCGCAGGTGGAATTGGAGGCCGGGCAGGTCCGGGTGGCGGTGGCCGCGGTAGGGGTGAACTTCCGGGATGTGTTGGTGGCCTTGGGCATGTATCCCGGCGGCGGGCAGTTGGGGGCCGAGGGCGCGGGCGTCGTCGTCGAGGTCGGCCCCGGCGTGGCGGGGCTGACGGTCGGCGATGCGGTGATGGGGTTGCTGGGGGTGGTCGGTTCCGAGGCGGTGGTGGATCAGCGGTTGGTCACGCGGGTGCCGGAGGGCTGGTCGCTGGTGACGGCCGCGGGAGTGCCGGTGGTGTTCCTCACCGCGCTCTACGGGTTGTCGGTATTGGCCGGGCTGCGCGCCGGCGAGCGGGTGCTGGTGCACGCCGCCACCGGCGGGGTCGGCATGGCCGCGGTCCAGCTGGCGCGGCATTGGGGCGCCGAGGTCTTCGCCACCGCAAGCCGCGGCAAGTGGGACACCCTGCGCGCGATGGGCTTCGACGAGGACCACATCGGCGACTCCCGGACGCTGGACTTCGAGGAGAAGTTCTCGGCGGCCACCGGCGGGGCCGGGGTCGACGTGGTGCTCAACTCCCTGGCCGGTGAGTTCACCGACGCCTCGCTGCGGCTGCTGGCCCCCGGCGGGCGGTTCATCGAGATGGGCAAGACCGACGTCCGCGACCCGCGCGTCATCGCCGAACGGTATCGGGGCGCGCGGTATTGCGCCTTCGATCTGCTGGAGGCCGGCGCCGACCGCACCGCGGCGATGCTGGCCCAGATCGTCGGGCTGCTGCGGGACGGTGCCGTGACGCCGTTGCCGCTCAGAGCCTTTGACGTGCGATGCGCCTCGGCGGCGTATCGGTTCGTCAGCCAGGCCCGCCACATCGGCAAGGTCGCGTTGACCATCCCGTCCGGGCCCGGTGCGATGCTGAGCGGGTGTGGCGGCCTGGCCGGCGGCAGCGTGGTGATCACCGGCGGCACCGGCATGGCCGGCTCGGCGCTGGCGCATCACCTCGTCGAGCGCTATGGCGTCGCCCATGTGGTCCTGGCCAGCCGCGCCGGCGCTGAGGCCGCGGGGGTGGCGGAGGTGGTTGATCGCCTGCAGCAGGCCGGCGCCCGGGTGTCGGTGGTGGCGTGCGACGTCTCCGACCGTGACGCGGTCGCGGCAATGCTGGCGCGGATACCGGCGGAGTATCCGCTGCGCGGTGTGGTGCACGCGGCCGGCATCCTCGACGACGGGCTGGTGCTGTCATTGACCCCGGACCGGGTGGACGCGGTGCTGCGGGCCAAGGTCGACGGGGCCTGGCACCTGCACGAGCTGACCCGGGAGCTTGATCTGTCGGCGTTCGTGGTGTTTTCGTCGATGGCCGGCATCGTCGGCACCCCGGGCCAGGCCAATTACGCGGCGGCCAACAGTTTCCTCGACGGGCTGGTCGCCTACCGGCGATCGCACGGGCTCCCGGGCTTGTCGCTGGCGTGGGGCCTTTGGGAGCAGGCCTCGGCGATGACGGCCCACCTCGGCGAGCGCGACAAGGCCCGGATGAGCAGGCTCGGCATCGCGCCACTGTCCACCGAGCAGGCGCTGGAGTCGTTCGACGCCGCCATGCTGGTCGACACCCCGGTGCTGATGGCCGCCCGGGTGGATCGGGTTGCGTTGTCCGACAACGCCGCCGCGCTGCCCCCGCTGCTGAGCGAACTGGCCGCCCGGACCACCCGGCGCGTCATCGACGACGCCGATGCGACCGCCCTGATGACGGGTCTCACCGCGCGCCTGCACGGTCTGTCTCCCGAGGCGCGCCAGCGCGAGCTGGTCGACCTGGTCTGCGGCAACGCGGCGACCGTGCTGGGGTTGCCCAATCCCGCCGACATCAACGCCGGCCGCGCATTCGGTGACCTGGGCTTCGATTCGCTCACCGCCGTCGAACTGCGCAACCGGCTGAAAACGGCTACCGGGCTGACGCTTTCACCCACGCTGATCTTCGACTACCCGACGCCGGCGGTGCTGGCCGGGCACCTGGACACCCAACTGGCCGGCACGGCGGCGAGCGACCAGCCGGACCTGATGGCCCGCTTCACCGACATCACCCGGGAATTGCAGGCGCTGCTCAGCCGGCCCGACTGGGCCGCCGGCGACAGATCGGCGCTGCGGGCCCGCCTGCACAACCTGCTCGCCGCCCTGGGCCCCGCCGACCACCCCGCCCCCGAGGGCCTCGACGCCGACCTCGATGCCGCGACCGAAAGCGAACTCTTTGCCATCCTCGACGAAGAACTCGGCAACTGAGACCATGCCGGATACCACGCAGCACGTCGACTATCTGAAGCGCCTGACGGCGGATCTCCGGCGGGCCCGGCGACGCGTCTCGGAGCTGGAAGGCCGGCTGTCCGAACCAATCGCGGTGGTGGGCATGGCCTGCCGCTACGCGGGCGGGGTCGATTCGCCGGAGACGCTCTGGGAAATGGTGAACGCGGGCCGCGACGCGGTGTCGGACTTTCCGGCGGACCGCGGCTGGGATGTCGAGGGGCTGTACGACCCGGACCCGGACGCGGCCGGGAAGATGTACACCCGGCAGGGCAGCTTCCTGCGCGACGCGGCGGACTTCGACGCCGGATTCTTCGGGGTCGGGCCGAGCGAGGCCCTGGCGATGGATCCGCAGCAGCGGTTGATGCTGGAGATCTCGTGGGAAGCGTTGGAGCGCGCCGGCATTGACCCGCTGGGACTGCGCGGCTCGGCGACCGGAGTGTTCGCCGGTGTCATCCACGCCGGCTACGGCGGAGAGGTGAAGGGCGAGCTGGAGGGCTACGGGCTGACCGGTTCCACACTGAGCGTGGCCTCGGGCCGGGTGTCCTACGTGTTGGGCCTGGAAGGCCCTGCGGTGTCGGTGGATACGGCGTGTTCGTCGTCGTTGGTGGCCATGCACCTGGCGGCGCAGTCGCTGCGTTCCGGTGAATGTGACCTGGCGCTTGCCGGTGGTGTGACCGTGATGGCCACGCCCGCCGCGTTCGTGGAGTTCAGCCGGCAGCGGGCGCTGGCCCCGGACGGCCGGTGCAAGGTGTACGCCGGCGCGGCGGACGGGACGTCGTGGTCGGAAGGCGCGGGCGTCCTGGTGCTGGAGCGGCTGGCCGACGCGCGGCGGTTGGGCCATCCGGTGGTCGCGGTGCTGCGGGGTTCGGCGGTGAACCAGGACGGCGCCTCGAACGGACTGACCGCGCCCAACGGGCCCTCGCAGCAGCGGGTGATTCGCGCCGCCCTGGCCAACGCCGGGTTGACGGCGGCGGACGTCGACGTGGTCGAGGGCCACGGCACGGGAACGGTTTTGGGCGACCCCATCGAGGCTCAGGCCCTGCTGGCGACCTACGGGCAGGACCGGCCGGCGGACCGGCCGCTGTGGCTGGGGTCGATCAAGTCCAACATCGGTCACACGTCGGCGGCGGCCGGAGTGGCCGGGGTGATCAAGATGGTGCAGGCGATGCGGCATGGGGTGATGCCCCAGACGCTGCATGTGGATGTGCCGTCGCCGCACGTGGATTGGTCGGCGGGTGCGGTGTCGGTGTTGACCGAACCCCAGCCGTGGCCGGCGCGGGACGGGCAGCGCCGCGCGGGGGTGTCGTCGTTCGGGATCAGCGGGACGAATGCCCACGTGATCGTCGAGCAGCCACCGGCGGAGCCGGAACATGCTGCGCCGCAACGCGATCGGCAAGACGCGGCGATCCCGTGGCTGGTGTCGGCTCGGTCGGCCGACGCGCTGGCCGCCCAGGCGGGGCGGCTGCTGGCCCACCTGGACGCCGACCCGGAACTGGGCGCCGTGGACGTGGGCTGGTCGCTGGCCACCACGCGGGCGGCCCTGGAGCACCGCGCGGTGCTGGTGGGCGGCGACCGCGACAGCCTGCTGTCCGGGCTGGCCGGCGTGGCGTCCGGGGAACCGGGCCCCGGTGTGATGGTCGGGCGCACCCGCCCAGTCGGCAAGCGCGCGTTCGTGTTTCCCGGCCAGGGCTCGCAGCGACTCGGGATGGGACGCCAACTGCATGAGCGCTTCCCGGTGTTCGCCCAGGCCTTCGACGAGGCCGTTGCGGCGGTGGACGTCCACGCGCGGCTACCGCTGCGCGGCGTGATGTGGGGCAACGACCCGGAGTTGTTGGAGAGCACGGAGTTTGCCCAGCCGGCGTTGTTCGTGCTCGAGGTCGCCCTGGCGGCGCTGTGGCAGTCCTGGGGTGTGACGCCCGATGTGGTGATCGGCCACTCCGTGGGGGAGATCGCCGCGGCCTGCGTGGCCGGGGTGCTGTCGCTGGCAGACGCCGCGCGGGTGGTGACGGCCCGCGGCCGGTTGATGGCGGCGCTGCCGGCGGGCGGGGTCATGGTGGCGGTGACGGCCACCGAGGCCGAGGTCGCACCGCTGCTGAACGAGAATGTGAGCGTCGCGGCGGTCAACGGCCCCGACGCGGTCGTGCTGTCGGGCGAGCGGGCCGCCGTGACGGCCGCGGCCGACCGGCTGGCCGACTGCGGCAGGCGGGTGCGGCAGCTGGCCGTCTCGCACGCATTCCACTCGCCGCTCATGGAGCCCATGATCGGGGAGTTCTCCGCGGTGCTGGCCGGGATATCGCCCGGGGCGCCGCGAATCGACTTGATTTCCAACGTGACCGGGCAATTGGCCGGACCCGGATACGGGTCCGCCGACTACTGGGTCGAGCACGTGCGCCGGCCGGTGCGGTTCGTCGACGGGGTGCGGTCGGCCGAATCGCTTGGTGCCGGCGCGTTCGTGGAAGTGGGGCCGGGCGCGGCGTTGACGGCCGCGGTGGAACAGTCCCTGGCGACCGAGCCGGCCGTTTCGGCGGTGTCGATGCCCAAGGACCGCCCCGAAGTCGACTCGGTGCTGCTGGCGGCCGGGCAGCTGTTCGTCTCCGGCGCCGACGTGGACTGGGCCGCGGCCTTCGACGGCCTGGACGCCCACCGGGTCGGCCTGCCGACGTATGCCTTTCAGCGGCGCAGGTTTTGGCTGCCGAGCGAGTCGGTGGGCGGGCGGGACACCGCCGGCCTGGGTCTGACCGCGTCCGGGCACGCGCTGTTGGGCGCCGTGGTCGAACGCCCCGATTCGGGCGGGGTGGTGCTGACGGGCCGGCTGTCGACGGCGGCCCAGCCCTGGCTGGCCGATCACGCGGTGACCGGCACGGTGTTGTTCCCGGGCGCCGGGTTCGTGGAGCTGATGCTGCGGGCCGGCGACGAGGTCGGCTGTCCGGTGATCGAGGAGCTGACGCTATCGGCGCCGTTGCCGCTGCCGCCCGCCGGCACGGTGCGGGTGCAGGTGGTGGTGGACGCCGCCGGCGAAGGGGGATCCCGGGCGGTCGCGGTGTACTCGCAGGCCGGCCCGGAGTGGGCGCTGCACGCCCAGGGTGTGTTGAGCGAAGGCTCGCCGGCACCGGCCGCGGACCTGTCGGTGTGGCCGCCGGTCGGCGCCACGGCGGTCGATGTGTCCGGCGCCTACGACGATTTGGCGGCGCGCGGCTACGGGTATGGTCCGGCCTTCCACGGGCTGCGGAAGGTGTGGCGGCGGGGCGACGAGACCTTCGCTGAGGTCGAGGCCCCACAGCAGGCCGGTGTCACGGTGGGCGGCTTCGGGATTCATCCGGTGGTACTGGACGCGGCCCTGCACGCTTTGGGGGTGGCCGACGAGCGGGCCGAGACCGTCCTGCCGTTCTCCTGGCAAGGGGTGTGTCTGCATGCGGCCGGGGCGTCGCGGGTCCGGGTGCGGCTGGCGCCGGTGGGCACGGGTGCCGTGGCGGTCGAGCTGGCCGACACGTCGGGCTTGCCCGTGCTGTCGGTGCGCGAGCTGGTGACGCGTCCGGTCTCGGCCGCACAGCTGTCGGCGGCCGCGGCGGCGCGTTCCGGCGGCGGCGAACTGCTGGAGGCGGTGTGGTCCCCGGTTCCGTTGTCGGACAACGGCCTCGAAGCGGCCCCCGAGGTGTGGCAGCCGGCGTCGAACGGCCCGGGCGTGGTCGGCTCGGTCTACGCCGCCACACACGAGGCGTTGGGCGTGTTGCAGTCCCGGGGCGACGGGTCCGGGCCTCTGGTGGTGCTGACCCGGGGGGCGGTCGCGCTGCCCGGTGAGGACGTGTCGGACCTGGCCGGTGCAGCGGTGTGGGGGCTGGTGCGGTCGGCGCAGGCCGAGCATCCCGGGCGGGCGGTGCTGGTCGACTCCGATGGTTCCCTCGACCTCGTGTCCGTAATCGGCTGCGGGGAACCGCAATTGATCGTGCGCGAGGGCGTCGCGTACGGTGCCCGGCTGAAGCCGGTCAAGGCGCACCCGGTGCTGCGGTTCCCCGAAGCGCCGTCGGTCTGGCGGCTGGCCGCCGGTGATGCCGGGACGCTGGAGGACCTGGCGGTGGTATCCGGCCCGCCGGCGGAACTGGCCGCCGGTCAGGTGCGGGTGGCGGTGGCCGCGGCCGGGGTGAACTTCCGCGACGTGCTGGTGGCCCTGGGCATGTATCCGGGCCTCGCGCAGTTGGGCGCCGAGGGCGCCGGGGTGGTGACCGAGATCGGGCCCGGCGTAACCGATTTGGCCGTCGGCGACGCGGTCATGGGCATCCTGGGCCTGACGGGTTCGGAGGCGGCCGTCGACCGCCGGCTGGTGACCCGGATGCCGCCGGGCTGGTCGTTCACCCAGGCGGCCGGTGTGCCGGTGGTGTTCCTGACGGCGTATTACGGGCTGTCGGACCTCGGCGGCCTGCGGTCCGGCGAGCGCGTGCTGGTGCACGCCGCGGCCGGCGGGGTGGGCATGGCGGCGGTGCAGCTGGCCCGGCATTGGGGCGCCGAGGTGTTCGCGACCGCCAGCCGCGGCAAGTGGGACACCCTGCGCGCCATGGGTTTCGACGACGACCACATCGCGGATTCGCGAACCCTCGACTTCGAGGAAAAGTTCTCGGCCGCGACGGGCGGCGCCGGCATGGACGTCGTGCTCAACTCGCTGGCCGGCGAGTTCACCGACGCCTCGCTGCGGTTGCTGGGCCCCGGCGGGCGTTTCATCGAGATGGGCAAGACCGACCTGCGCGACCCGGATGCGATCGCCCACACCTATCGCGCGTTCGATCTGATGGAGGCGGGCCCGGACCGCATCGCGGAGATGTGGGCGGAATTGATGCGGTTGTTCGCGGCCGGAGCTCTGAAGCCATTGCCCGTCAAGGCCTTCGATGTGCGTCGCGCCGCGGACGCCTACCGGTTCGTCAGCCAGGCCCGCCACGTCGGCAAGGTCGTGCTCACCATGCCCGACGGGGCTGCCGGGCTGGCCGGCGGCACCGCGTTGATCACCGGGGGGACCGGCATGGCCGGCTCGGCGGCGGCGCGTCACCTGGTCGAGCGCTACCGCGTGCCGCACGTCATGCTGGTCAGCCGCGGCGGTGAGCGGGCGGACGGGCTGTCCGGACTGGTCGCCGAGCTGCGCGAGGCCGGGGCCCAGGTGTCCGTGATCGCCTGCGATGTCGGTGACCGCGACGCCGTGGCGCGGTTGCTGGCGCAGGTACCGGCGCGCTTCCCGCTGCGCGGCGTGTTCCATGCCGCCGGAGTGCTCGACGACGCGGTGATCGCGTCCCTGACCCCGGAGCGCATCGACGCGGTGCTGCGCTCCAAGGTCGACGGGGCATGGCACCTGCACGAGCTGACCCGGGGGCTGGATCTTTCGGCGTTCGTGATGTTTTCGTCGATGGCGGGGATCGTGGGCGCCCCGGGTCAGGGCAACTACGCGGCCGCCAACAGCTTCCTGGACGCCCTGGCGGCGTACCGCCACGCCCACCGCCTGCCCGGCTTGTCGATCGCCTGGGGGATGTGGGAAGAGGAGTCGGCCATGACCCGCAACCTCACCGACCGCGACAAGGCGCGGATGAGCCGCGCCGGGCTGGCCCCGCTGTCCACGCGCCAGGCGCTCGACCTGCTCGACGCCGCGCTGCTGGCCGAGCCGCCGGTGGTCGTGGCCACCCGCCTCGACACCGCCGCGCTGGCGCACGCCGGCGCCGCGCTACCGCCGCTGCTGAGCCAGCTGGCCACCCGGCCCGCGCGGCGGGTTCTCGACCCGACCGACATGGTGTCGCTGACGGGCCTGCGCGCGCGGCTGGACGGCCTGGCCCCCGAACAGCGCAGACGCGAGCTGGTGGAGCTGGTCTGCGGCAACGCCGCCACGGTGTTGGGCCACAGCACCGCGGACGTCGACGGCGAGCAGGCCTTCGGAGACCTCGGCTTCGACTCGCTGACCGCGGTGGAGCTGCGCAACAGGCTCAAAATCGCGACCGGACTGACCCTTTCGCCCACGCTGATTTTCGATCACCCCACCCCGGCGGCCTTGGCCGAGCATCTCGACGGCCAGCTGAGCACCGGGGCAAGCGGAGAGCCGCCCGACCGCATGGCCCGCTTCAACGACGTGGCCCGCGAGTTGCAGGCACTGCTCGGCCGGTCCGACTGGAGCCCCGACGACAAAGCAAAGCTCGTCGCCCGGCTGGAAGGCCTGCTGAACACCCTCACCGGGCCGGCGGAAGTGCCCTACCCGGAGTACTCCGACGACCCGTTCGACGACGACATCGCCACCGCCACCGAAAGTCAGCTCTTCGCCATCCTCGACGAAGAGATGGGCCCCTAACATGACGGACGTCGCGGTCATCGGTCTCGCGTGCCGATTCCCCGGCGCGGCAAGCCCCCGCGAGTTCTGGGATCTCATCCGCGACGGCCGCGAGGCGACGCAACTGCCCGGGGACGTCGCGGAGTTCGACGCCGACTTCTTCAACCTCTCGCCGCGGGAGGCGTCCGCGATGGACCCCCGGCAACGATTGGCGCTCGAACTGACTTGGGAAGCCTTCGAAGACGCTTTCGTGGTTCCCGAAACCGTTCGCGGAACGGCGATTTCGGTGTACTTCGGGGCGATGGCCGACGATTACGCCGTCCTCACCCTGCGCGACATCGCCGACCACCTCGACCACCACTCGTTCGCCGGCATCAGCCGCGGCATGATCGCCAACCGGGTCTCGTACGCCTTCGGGTTGCAGGGTCCCAGCATGACCGTCGACTCCGGTCAATCGTCGTCGTTGGTCGCTGTGCACCTGGCCTGCGAAAGCCTGCGCACGGGCGAGTCGGCGCTGGCGATCGCCGGCGGGGTTCACCTGAACCTGGCTGACGAAACGGCAATGCTGGAACGCGAATTCGGCGCGCTGTCGACGTCGGGTCACACCTACGCGTTCGATCGGCGCGCGGACGGCTACGTCCGCGGCGAGGGTGGGGGACTGGTGCTGCTCAAGCCGCTGCCGGCGGCCATGCGGGACGGTGACCGCATTCACGCGGTCATCCGGGGCAGCGCGGCTGGTAATTCCGGGCACACGGCCGCCGGCCAGACGGTGCCCTCGGTTTCCGGTGAGGCCGACGTGATCCGGCGGGCGCTTGCCGCCGCCGGCCTGGGCAGCGGCGATATCGACTACGTGGAGGCGCACGGCACCGGCACGAAGGTCGGCGACGCGGTCGAGGCACGGGCGCTGGGCGAGGTGTTCGGTGCGCGCGAGCATCTGCTGCGGGTGGGGTCGGTGAAGACCAACATCGGCCACGCCGGGGGCGCCGCGGGAATTGCGGGCCTGCTCAAGACCGTGCTGGCGGTGCGGCATTCGGTGCTTCCGCCGAGCCTCAACTACGCCGACGGAAATCCCGACCTCGAATACCTGCGGGTCAACGTCGACGCGCTGCGCTGGCCGGCGGCGGGCCGTCCGCGCCGTGCCGGGGTGTCGTCGTTCGGCATGGGCGGCACGAACGCGCATGTCGTCGTGGAACAGGCTCCCGCGCAACAGGATCCGCACGCGGATAGGTGTGACGGGTCAGTGGCGTGGGTGCTGTCGGCCCGCTCGGAGCAGGCCCTGGCCAACCAGGCGCGGCGGCTGGCGGAGCGGGTGGCCCACTCGGGCGTGACCGCGGCGGACGTGGGCTGGTCGTTGGCGACCACGCGCTCGGTGTTCGAGCATCGGGCGGTGCTGGTGGGCTCAGATCGCGACGTGCTGACGCGCGGCCTGGCCGGACTGGCGGCCGGAGGGCCGGCCCCCGGTGTGGTGGTGGGCCGGGCCGGGCCGGCGGGCCAGACGGCCTTCGTGTTTCCCGGCCAAGGCTCGCAATGGCCGGGCATGGGCCGCCAACTGCATCAACGCTTTCCGGCCTTCGCCCACGCCTTCGACGAGGCCGCGGCGGCGATCGACGCCCACCTGCGGTCGCCGGTGCGCGAGGTGATGTGGGGCACCGACGCCGAGCTGTTGCAGGGCACGGAGTTCGCGCAGCCGGCACTGTTCGTCTTCGAGATCGCCCTGGCCGCGTTGTGGCGGTCCTGGGGCGTGACACCCGAACTGGTGCTGGGTCATTCGGTGGGGGAGATCGTCGCGGCCTGCGTGGCGGACGTGTTGTCGCTGGACGACGCGGCGCGCATCGTGGCGGTCCGCGGCGAATTGATGGCGGCGCTGCCGGCCGGCGGGGCGATGGTGGCGGTGAGCGCCGGCGAGGCCGAGGTCGCGCCGCTGCTGAACGACGGCGTGAGCATCGCGGCGGTCAACGGGCCCAATTCGGTGGTCCTGTCCGGTGAGCGGGCCGCGGTGGAAACCGTGGCCGACCGGCTGGCGGGCACCGGCCGGCGGACGCACCGGTTGGCGGTCTCGCACGCGTTTCACTCGGCGTCGATGGAGCCGATGCTCGAGGAGTTCGCGCATCGGGTGGCCGGCATCGAGCCGCGACGGCCGCGAATCTGCCTGGTGTCCAACGTCTCCGGAGAGCCGGCCGGAACCGGGTACGGGTCCGCCGACTACTGGGTCGAGCATGTGCGCCGGCAGGTGCGTTTTCTCGACGGCGTGCGCACCGCCGAGGCCTTGGGGGCGACGGTGTTCGTCGAGGTGGGCCCAGGCGGTGGGCTCAGCGCGGCGGTCGACCAATCGCTGGCCACCGACCGGCCGATCTCGGTGGTCACCGTGCCCAAGGATGCTCCGGAGATCGAGTCGGTGCTCAGCGCGGCGGGCCGGCTCTTCACCGCCGGAGTGGGCGTGAGCTGGCCGGCCGTGTTCGACGGCTCGCGTGCGCGCCGGGTCGACCTGCCCACGTATGGCTTTGCCCGGCAACGGTTCTGGCTCGGTGACGAGCATAATGCGTTGCCCGGCAAGGTAACCCGGTCGCCGGGGCTGGCCGAACAATTGCACGCCCTGGACCCCGCGCAGCGGCAGAGCCGGCTTGCCGAGCTGGTCTGCGAGCACACGGCCGCCGTGTCGGGTCATCCGGACGGCCGAGCCATCGACCGCGATCGTGCCTTCGCCGACCTCGGGTTCGACTCGCTGACCGGCGTCGAACTGCGCAACCGGCTGACCACGGCGACCGGGCTGGCGCTTTCGCGGACCCTGATCTTCGACTATCCCACCCCCGCGGCGCTGGCCGATCATCTGCGCCGGCAATTGTTCCGCGGCGAAGACGACGAATCGGACGAGGAAAAGGTGTGGTCGACGCTGCGCGGCATCCCGCTCGCCGAGCTTCGAAGAACGGGATTGCTCGACAAACTTCTGCTGCTCGCCGGGGGCCCGGAAAGCGTTGTCGCCGAACCGGTCATCGACATGATCGACTCGTTGAGCCCCGACGCCCTGATCGCGATGGCGCTGAATTCCGGCGACGACGAGGACGCCGAATGACGGAATCTCGATGCAATACAACACATGTCGAATACGCCGTTTTTTTGCCGGGCCACTCGGAACGGCCTAGACTTCGGGAATTGATGAAAGTCCCTTTTGAGCTGGGACGCAAGCAAGAGGGTTGGGCATGAGCGTCATCGCGGGCGTGTGCGGAGCGTTGCCGCCGCATCGTTACAGCCAGGCCGAAATCACCGACCAGATCGTCGAATTCCCCGCATTGAAGGAGCACGAAGAGGTCGTTCGGCGGTTGCACGCCGCCGCCAAGGTCAACAGCCGCCACTTGGTCCTGCCGCTGGAGCGGTACCCGTCGCTGACCGATTTCGGCGAGGCGAACGAGGTCTTCATCGAACGCGCCGTCGAACTCGGCTGCGAAGCGTTGCTGGGCGCGCTGGACGAGGCGGGCCTGCGGCCGCAGGACATCGACATGATCGCCACCACCACGGTCACCGGCGTTGCCGTGCCGTCACTCGACGCGAGGATCGCCGGCCGGCTCGGACTGCGCTCGGACGTGCGCCGGGTTCCGCTGTTCGGTCTGGGCTGCGCGGCCGGGGCGGCGGGCGTGGGCCAACTGCACGACTACCTGCGCGGCGCGCCGGACGGCGTCGCGGTCCTGGTGTCGGTCGAGCTGTGCTCCCTCACCTTCCCCGCGGTCAAGCCGACCGTCTCCGGTCTGGTGGGAACCGCCATGTTCGGCGATGGGGCCGCCGCCGTGGTCGCCGTCGGCGACCGTCGCGCCGACCGCATGAGCCCCGGCGGGCCCGACATCGTCGACTCCCGCAGTCGGCTCTATCCCGAATCGCTGCACATCATGTCCTGGAACGTCAGCTCGACCGGGTTGCACCTGGTGATGTCGCCCGAGCTGACGAACCTCATCGACCGCCACCTGGCGGGCGACGTGAGCAGGTTCCTGGGCGCCCACGGGTTGACGACGGACGACGTCGGCGCCTGGGTGGCGCATCCCGGCGGACCCAAGGTCATCAACGCGATCGGCAACAGTCTCGGGCTGGCACCGGACGCCCTCGAGCTGACCTGGCGCTCGCTGGGCGAGATCGCGAACCTGTCGTCGGCCTCGGTGCTGCACATCCTGCGCGACACCATCGCCAAGCCGCCGCCCGGCGGCAGCCCCGGGCTGATGCTCGCGATGGGCCCGGGATTCAGCTCCGAGCTCGTGCTCTTGCGCTGGCGCTGAGCGCGCGCCTCACAGCTCAGTCCCCAACGACGACGACCCTCATGCGCACCTTCCCTCTGAGCCGAGTTGACCATCATTGCACTATGCAATAGTTGCAGTAGGAAGTAATATTGATGCTGATCAAGGTAAGGGAGTAACAGCTCCGGCAACCGGTACGACGCGTTGATCCCACCGTCGATGCCCGAGAGGGGTCGTTGTGCTGAAAGAACTTTCGGACATGCCCGCGGGTGTTCAAGCCTTGGAGGCGATCGGGACGGTGACAACCGACGACTACGAGCGGGTCTTTGCGCCGCTCATCGATCGAGCGCGAGAAGACGGGCATCGGATGCGACTGCTTTACCAGTTCGGGCCGGACTTCGAGTGCATCACGCCGGGTGCGCTGTGGGCGGACGCTCGACTGGGGTCGGGTTACGTGCGGCTGCTCGATGGCTGCGCTGTCGTCAGCGACGTCGACTGGATCCGCGCACCGGCTCGCGGCATCGGCAGGTTTATGCCTTGCTCGATGCGGCTTTACTGCGACGGTGAGCGCGACGACGCGGTGGCCTGGCTGACCTCGCTCCCGGTCCGCGCCGACGTCTCGGCCCGCGACATGGCCAAGGCTTATATCGGTGGATCATTCGCCGCCGTCGCAATCCTTGGAAGGCTCGTCATCGCCAAGCGCGGAAAGTAACCGCCACCGGACTGTCTGAAAAAGCGGTACACATCTGGCGGGCATGCTGGTACCGCGCGCGCTGGGTGGAAAGGAATGAAGTCGCGCGCTTACGGTCGGGTCTCCGACTATTCCAGCGCCTCCGAGAGGTTCAGCCAGCGGCTCTCCGTCGCCGCGACCTCGTCTTCGAGCGCGCGCAACTCCTGGGTGAGCCGGGTGATGCCGACGTGGTCCGCCTGGTCGTGCTCGGCCAGCTCGTGGTGTTTGGCCGCGATCCGGTCGGCCAGCCGCGCGAGCTGGCGGTCGACGCCGGCCAGCTCCTTCTCCGCGGCCCGCCGCTCGGCTCCCGAAATCCCCGCCGGCTCAACCGGAGCGGCGGCGGCAGGCGGCGCGGCCGCGCCGGCTTCCCGCCGCGCCAGCCGCAGGTACTCGTCGATGCCGCCGGGCAGGTGCCGCAACCGGCCGTCGAGAACGGCGTACTGCTGGTCGGTGATCCGCTCGAGCAGGTAGCGGTCGTGGGAGACGACGATCAGGGTGCCGGGCCAGGAGTCGAGCAGGTCTTCCATGGCGGTGAGCATGTCGGTGTCGACGTCGTTGGTCGGCTCGTCGAGGAGCAGCACGTTGGGCTCGGAGAGCAGCGTGAGCATCAGCTGCAGGCGCCGACGCTGCCCGCCGGAGAGTTCGCCGATCCGGGCCGAGAGCTGTCCCCGGCCGAAGCCGAGCCGCTCCAGCAGTTGGGCGGGCGTCACCTCGCGGCCCTCGACCTCGTACCCGCCGGAGAGCCGGCCCAGCACGTCGGCGATGCGGTCGTCAGCGAGCCCGGCCAGGGCGTCGCCCTGCTGGTCGAGCACGGCCAGCTGGACGGTTTTGCCGCGCTTGACGCGTCCGGTGTCCGGCAAGATGCTCCCGGCGATCAGCCCCAGCAGCGTCGACTTCCCGGCGCCGTTGGCGCCGACGATGCCGGTGCGTTCGCCCGGGGCGATCCGCCATTCGACGTCGCGCAGCACCGGGTGGCCGTCGAACGCGACCGACACGTCGAGCAGATCAATGACGTCCTTGCCGAGCCGAGCGGTCGCCAGCTTGGCCAGCTCGACGTTGTTCCGCAGCGGGGGCACGTCGGCGATCAGCTGGTTGGCCGCCTCGATGCGGAACTTGGGCTTCGAGGTGCGGGCCGGCGCGCCGCGCCGCAGCCAGGCCAGCTCCTTGCGCATCAGGTTCTGCCGCTTGGCTTCGGTGGCGGCCGCCATCCGGTCGCGCTCGACGCGCTGCAGCACGTAGGCCGCGTAACCGCCCTCGAACGGCTCCACGATCCCGTCGTGCACCTCCCACGTCGTGGTGGCGACCTCGTCCAGGAACCAGCGGTCGTGCGTGACCAGCAGCAGCCCGCCGGTATTGCGTGCCCAGCGTTGGCGTAGGTGTTCCGCGAGCCAGGCGATGCCCTCGATGTCCAGGTGGTTGGTGGGCTCGTCGAGCGCGATGACGTCCCACTCGCCGACCAGCAGCCTAGCCAGCTGGACGCGCCTGCGCTGGCCGCCGCTCAGCGTCGAGATCGCGGCGTCCCAGCCGATGTCGGAGACCAGGCCGCCGACCACGTCGCGCACCCGCGCGTCACCGGCCCATTGGTGTTCGGCCGCATCGCCGACCAGCGTCCAGCCCACGGTGTGGTCCGGGTCCAGGGTGTCCGCCTGGCTCAGCGCGCCCACCCGCAAGCCGCTGCGGCGGGTGACGCGGCCGGAGTCGGGCTGCAGCTGGCCGGTCAGCAACCGCAGCAGGCTGGATTTGCCGTCCCCGTTGCGCCCGACGATGCCGATGCGGGCGCCGTCGTTCACGCCCAGCGTCACCGATTCGAATACCAGCTGGGTCGGGTATTCGAGGTGGATGGCCTCGGCTCCCAATAGGTGTGCCACCGGCCCGACCCTACTGCGGCTATTCGAGGGTCAGCAGCGCCCGGTCGACTTCGCTCTGGGTCTCCGCCGATGCCTTGCTGGCCACCGCGTCCAGGAAGCGGCTGGCGAGTTCGCGCAGTTTCAGGTTGGTTTCCTGGGATCGCCAGACCAGGATGTCGAACGCCCGCTCCGCGGAGATGCCATAGGCGGCCATGAGGACGCCCTTCGCCTGTTCGATCCGGGCCCGGGCGTCGGCGACCGCCGACAGCACGTTGTTGATGTCGGTCTGCAGCGAGTCGGTGACGTCGACGTAGAAGCCGGACGTCCCGAGCGGGGTGCCGTGGTCGTCGAGCATCCGGTCGCCCGCGACGACGACGCAGTGGGTGCGCCCGCCGGTGTCGATGATGCGGTGGCGGCTGCTGAACGGCTTGCCGTGCATTACGCGTTCCAGGACGGCGGCGACGCGCTCGCGGTCGTCTGGGTGCTTGTGCTTGAGCAGCAGTTCCGTGGTGGGCTGCACCTGTCCCGGCTTGTATCCGTGCATGCGGGCGACCGCCGCCGACCACTCCCAGCGGTGGCCGTCCAGGAAGAACCGGAACCGGCCGACACTCTGCGGCTCGCCGAGGCCCAGGACCAAGTCGACCGCGTTCAGGTCTTGCTCGTCGACGGCATCGGACATGAACACCTCGCACGCCGAGTCGGCCGAACCGTCGTCGGGGGAGTCCCCGTTGCGGCCGTGGACGGCCTCGTCTTCGAAGTTCACGGTCATCGCGCACTGCCCTTCAGATCCGTAACTATGTCCTCTGCATATCAATGCCCACTTTCGCGCGGGTCCATTCATGCATCAGGCTTTTCGATACGGCTCGGCATCAGCGTGTTTGAACTCGAGGCCCAGCCCGGGCCGGTCCCGGTCCGGCCGCAGCGCCCCACCCTCGGGCGGCAGGGCGCCGTCGAACAGCATGTGCTCGATGCGGTGGTGATCGTGGAAGTACTCCAGGTGCCGCAGGTTCGGGATGGCGCTGGCCACGTGCGCGTGCAGGTTGGGGGCGCAGTGGCCGGACACGTCGACGTTGCGGGCGGCGGCCACGGCGGCGGCGCGCAGCCAGTCGGTGATCCCGCCGCAGCGGGTGACGTCGATTTGCAGGCAGTCGATCGCGTCGGCGGCGAGCATCCGGTTGAAGTAGGCCAGGTCGTAGCCGTACTCGCCCGCGGTGACGTCCGGGGTGACCTGGTCGCGCACTTCCCGCAACCCGGCCAGGTCGTCGGAGGAGACGGGTTCCTCGAACCATGTGACGTCGTGGGCGGACATCGCGTGGGCCATCCGAATGGCCTGCTTGCGGCGGTAGGCGCCGTTGGCGTCCACATATAGCTCGACGTCCGGCCCGATCACCTTGCGCGAGAGCGCGATGCGGTCAAGGTCACGGCGCTCGTCGGAGCCCCACGACTCGCCGATCTTGATCTTGACTCGTGGGATCTTCCACTCCTGCACCCAGCGTTCGAGTTGGGCGCGGGTGGTGCGTTCGTCATAGGTGGTGAAGCCGCCGCTGCCGTAGATCGGAACCCGGTCGTGCGCCATGCCGAGCAGGCGGCATACCGGTAGGCCCACGAGTTTGCCCTTGAGGTCCCACAGCGCGGTGTCGACCGCCGAGATCGCGCACGACACCAGACCCGGGCGCCCGTTGTTGCGCATCGACCGGACCATCGCCTGCCACCCGCCGGGGATGTCGAGGGCGCTGCGCCCGGTGACCGTGCCGGCGAGCGGCCCGTTGATCAGCGCGCCGCACGCGCCGTCGGCGTAGGTGTAGCCGATCCCGCGCCGCCCGCCCGCGGCAACCTCGGCCAGCACCAGGGTGGTCGACGACCAGGGCAGGGTTCCGTCGGCTTCCGGTGCGTCGGTGGGGATTTCGTAGACCCGCGCGGTGACCTCGTCGATGCGTGCGTCGAGGGTCATCGCGTCCACCGGCGCGCGGCGAGCCACGCGCCAAGTCCGGCCGCGCCGAGCGCGCCCGTGCCGCTGATGACGGGGTGTTGCGACGCCCACAGTTGCGGGCTCAGCGTGTGGGACTTGTCGTCGAACCCGCCGTGGGCGCCGTGGTCGCTGCCCGCGGCGTCGTGTATGCCGCCGATCATCCGGAGCGCAAACAATATTGGGTCGGCGACAGCACCATGGTGACGCTGCTGGCGCAGAAGTTCGTCGCGCCGCTGCTGGACCGCTACCTGGGCCGCACCGGTTACGACTCGCAGCAGACCGAGCAGCATGTGCGCCCGGGGCGGCCGCACAACCTGTGGCACCCGCTCGACCAGGAGGCGGGCAGCGACCACGGCGCCCACGGCGGGTTCGACGACAAGTCCCACACGCTGAGCCCGCAACTGCGCTGGTCGGG